>JAXMBD010000034.1:0-75944 GCA_046350035.1 Isosphaeraceae bacterium
AGGGTGATGGGCAGTTGCTTGTAGGAGCGCAGGACGTCCCGCGCCATGTCGGTGATCGGCTCCTCGTGCGTCGGGCCGAGGGTCACCTCCTTGTCGCCGCTGATGCGGAACCGCATCAGGACGTCCTTCATCGTGGTCGAGCGGCCGGTCTCGTCCCAGATCTCGATCGGCTGGACGGCCGGCATCAGCAGTTCGACGGCTCCGGCGCGTTCCATCTCCTCGCGGACGATCCGGGCCGCCTTCTGCAGCACGCGGAAGCCCAGGGGCATGTAGGTATAGGCCCCGGCGCCCAGCGGCCGGATCATCCCGGCCCGGAGCAGCAGCACGTGGCTGGGAGCGACGGCGTCGGCGGGCGTTTCCTTCTGAGTCGGGATCAAGAACTGCGACCAGCGCACGGCCAGGCTCCTCGATGGAGGGAAGGAAGGAAACGCGGGCTCCCGCCGCCCTCGGCGGGTCGCGCCTCGCCCGTCGGGATCGGGCGGAAAGGGGCCCAATCTACCACAAAGGACCCGCCCGGGGTGAGGCCGGTTCATCACGCCCCATCGTTGCCCGGTAACGGGGCGATCGCTATCCTCGGGAACATGCCCCAGGTTTGATTTGCGCGGAGGTCCACTTGAGCCGAGGAGCCCAGCTCACGATTGCAACCGTTGCCTTCGTGTTCGCCGTATCCTTCGCCGGGCTCGGCCTGTACGCCGGAAACCTCTTCCCGGTCGGGCCCTGGCCCTTCTATGGCCTCGCGGCCTTCTGCGTCGCGATCGCCGTCGCGTGCCTCTCCCCGGCCAGTCGCGCGGTGACGCTCCGCATCATCGGACTGGTCGTCTTCTTAACATACGTCGCGTATTTCATCGACAGCCTTGAGGAACTGACCGTGCTCCGTGCCCTCCGCGGATTCTGCTTGTGGGGCCTGCCGTCCGGCTACCTCGCCATCCGGGGCGAATATCCGTCGTGGGGGAGAGCCTCGGCGGCCTTCGGCGGTAGCCGGCGGGTCGGGGGATGAGCCGATCGGGCCGGTGCGGCCCCACCTACGAGTACCTGGTGAGGGTCGAGGACCTGCTTTCGCGATGGTTCCCCAATTCGATCCGGGCGGGCCGGGGCGGAGGCCTTCCGGCGAGTGGTCGAGGCCCGGCCGCCGGGCCGCCTTCCCGGTGGCGGTCTTCTCTCGCTCAAAATGGGCCTGACGCCGCTCGCAACGACGGGCTTATCGGGGCACCCGGGAGCTACAATGGGCGGCCGCTTCATTCGCCGTGATCCTCATCCCTGGAGATCGCCCCATGTTCAAGCTCAAGCGCCCCAAGCTCCGCCTGACGATCGGCGGCCTGCTGATCCTGACCGCCCTGATCGCCCTGGGCCTCTACTGGACGTTGCCGGCGATCACGCGGATCACCGACGTCAAGGTGGGCACGGGCCCCGCGGTGAAGAAGGGTGATACCGTGACGGTCCACTACGTCGGCAAGCTGCGGGACGGTACGGAGTTCGACAGCTCGAAGAAGGGGGGCCAGCCGATCGACTTCCCGGTGGGGCAGGGGATGTTGATCCGCGGAATGGACACCGGGATCGTCGGCATGCGGCCGGGCGGAGTCCGTCGACTGGAGATCCCGGCCTCGCAGGCCTACGGCGAGAAGGGCATCCCCGGGACGATCCCGCCGAACGCCACGCTGGGCTTCGAGGTCGAGTTGATCGGGATCCGCTGAGGTTCGGGCCACCCGGGAACCCACCCATCGCGCCGAGCCGCATGGTTGGATCGTTCGCTACAATGGTCGCCGGCCGGATGTCCGGCTTCCGCGATACGCCCGTTGTGCCCGGACTTCGGCGCGGGTTTTCGCGTCAAATCGGCGGGAATCCGCCCGCGGTGCCGGTCGAAGAGAGGATTGACGAACGACTCGCGCCGAAGGACGTGTCCGGGACCGCGCACGGAGGCGGCGGAACGGCGGGGTCGACACGGGTCGAGGTTTCAAGCGGGGGAGGGGCTGGCTCGCCGGAGGAGCGGGGGCAGTCGATCTCGGCTTCGCTTCAGGGAGGTGGCCAGTGTTGCCCAATCTCGGACGGCCCCGGTCGGACCGACGCGCCCGGCGAGGCGCCCGGTTCCAGGCCCTCGAATCGCTCGAATCCCGGAACCTGATGGCCTACACGGGCCTCGGCTTCTCGCTGCCCGACCTGCTCGTGTCGGGCTACGCCGGCCCCGGCGCCGCGTACGGCGGGCCGCTGACCGTCACCGCGCAAGTGCGGAACATCGGGGCCAGCTCGTTCGTCGAGCCGCTGAACCTGGCGCCGGGCGCGACCAGCTCGGCCGACGCCGGGCCGTTCAACGTCGGCGTCTACATGTCGAAGGGCCCGAAGTTCAACAAGAGCGCGATCCGCATCGGCACGATCGCGTTCGACCAGGGCCTCGACCAGAACGACCTGGCGACCAAGTCGGTCACCATCCCGGCCCTGCCCAACCGGCCGGCCGGCTTCCCCGCCGCGGGGAAGGATATTTACATCACGCTCGTCGCCGACTCCGAGCAGCAGGTCCGCGAGCAGGACAAGAGCAATAACGTCTCCACCTCCGTCCCGGTGAAGATGGCGCCGGGGCTGCCGCAGCTCCAGGCGATCGGCCTCGACGTGCCGACGACGATGAAGCCGGGCGACTGGATCAAGCCGAGCATCCTGATCGCCAACTACGGGACGACGCAAACCGCCAACCAGGCGCCGGTCACCGTGGAGCTGGTCTATTCGTCCGACGGCACGTTCTTCGACGGCAACCCGCCGATCGCCACGTTCACAATCGACAATATCCTGCCGGTCTCGCAGGCGCCCACCCAGAACCTGGTCCTGGGCGACGCCAACCTCGACATCCCGGCGAACGTCCGCAAGGTCGACCTGCCTAACGCCGTGCAGCTGCCCTACGCGGCGAAATCGTACTACATCGGCCTGAGGGTCGATCCCAACGAGCAGATCCAGCAGATCTCCGACCTGAGGGGGCCGAGGAGCCCGTACCTGGAGCAAATCCGCCAGGTGGCCCCGAGCGCCAACGGCCTGCCCCAGGCGGGCGTCGTCCAGGCGCCGGCCTCCCTCACGGCGAACCTGTTCCCGACGCCCCCGTACGGCCCGGTAACCACCAACAACGTGTACCCGGTGTTCAACCCGAACCTCTACTATGCGGCGGCCAACCAGCCGAGGAATCACTACGCGAGGATCCGGGCCAAGCACCGCAACCTGGCGATGCAGATCCGAACACCTGATCGCGGGCGGGCCGGGGGCGGATGGAACGCCGATCGGCCGATGCCGATAAGGTTGCAGGAATCACCCGGGCCGACGACGCATCGGTCCCGGGCGGTCGCGTTATCTTCCTCGCGCCCGACGGCCACGCCGCCGCTTGCCCGCGTTCCGGACGAGTCCCGTACGGACCCGGCCGGATCGTCGCACCAGGGACGGTGCCCTTTCCGCGTCGCGTGGGATTCAGGCCGCTCGCGCGCTTCGTCGCCCCTTCCCCGTGGAGCCAGACAGATACCGAATCGGTCATGGATGGCCGTGTTGGCGATGACCTCGTTCATGGCGATGGCGACGGGCCCGGCCGGGCCGAAGACCCGCCCGTCACCAATCGGGTCAATCTGCAACTTCAGATCTCGGGGTCGCCTCGGAAGGGGCCACGCTGGAAATCCGGCCCGGCCACGGCGACTGCAAGTTCACCCCGGTCGCAAGAAGCTGCCCGCGCCGCCGGCCAACAACGGCGATCAAGCTGGACGCGATCCCGCTCGACTGCTCCTCCGCACGCCGATCGCGATTACGCCCTTCTCGATCACGATCAAGGAGCCCGGCTGCCGCCGAGGACCTACCGCCGGGGCATCGCCCTGAAGACCGTCGCGGAAGGCCAGCCGAAGCCGATCGAACTGCCGTGCATGCTGAGCGGCTCCTTCGTTGGCGGCGAAGGAAGAATCAAGACGAGGCGGTGATCGGCCGCTCCTACGAAGGCCGGTCCACGGTGAATTTGCCGCGGATTGGGCGATCCTCAGCGCCCTCAGGGGCGGCCGTTAATGGCCAGTGGCGCGCTGCCCTGGGAGCCGCGTAATCTCCGAGTTCTCGCCGGCACGACGCCGGAAGCCCGAAACAGGGCTTCCGGCGTCGTGCCGTCCAGTTGGTGCTGGCCGAGTCGAAGGGCTGGCGACCCTGACTAGGCCGGCCGCCCCTGGGGGACCTACCAGGCCACGAAATCGAAGGCAATCCAGGCGTGAACCGCTCTAAGCGTTGTCGGAGATGGGCCGGCATCGTTCCTGCGCGACTGAGGAGGGGCGTCGCCAACTTGTTCCGATTTGATGCGAGATCGAAGCATGGATGGGAAATGACCCCGCCCGTGCGGAGACATTTCCCATCAGCCTTCCTGCCGGGATGAGGATCACCTGATGGCCTCAACCGACGATCACCCTCGGCGTGCCGACTTCCTCAATGCGGATCGATCGGTCGAGGAACATCGGAATCACCTGGGCCTGGGTCCGGAGGTGATCGGTCACCTCGCTGACCGTGAAAATACTCCGCCCCTGGGCCATCGCCATCGGCAGGAGCACCTGGTCGGCCGAGTGGGGATCGATCGCCCCCTCGCTCGCCTCGAACGCGAGCAGTTCCTCCACGGCCTCATCGGCGACCTGCTCGGCCGCCTTGCCGCGTTCGCCGAGGCCGACGAACGTCGAGGCCCGGTCGCCGTGCTCGGCCACGATCGCGACCGCGGCGCCGGCGCCGTTCCCGGGCCATTCGGCCTCGACGAATTCGATTTCGGCCTCGATCCCGGCCTCTTCCCGGCGTTCCCGGACGCGTTCGTTCATCCGTTCAGCGATGCCGCGGCCGGCCAGGTTGGTCGTCCCGGCGGTGACCCGGATCCTCGACAACGGGGCCTTCTCGACCTCGACGATCGCCGAGGGCTGGCCCGGCTCGATCCAGGCTTCCAGCTTGCCGCCGCCCCTGGGGTAATAGCCGGCCGACGGCATCTTGAGGCCGATCGGCAGTCCCATCCGGGCCATGTGCCATCGCCAGGTTTCGGCGAGGAACGGGTACGAAGGGGCCCGGTAGTTGAATGTGCCGCCTTCGAGCGTCAGGCGGATCGGCGATTCGGCTTTCAGGGCGATCGGCAAGTGGAGCGTGTGCAGCACCAGCGCGGTCGAGCCGGCCGTGCCGATGTCCAGGAGCATGTCCCGGGGCGAATAAGGCTGCGGCCGGAAGGTCAGGTCGCGCGAGCCGACTCGGGCTCCTTCGGCCTCGCCGCCCAGCCGCGCGGCCGATTCGACGGCCGTCAGGTGCTGCGGGCGGAGGCCCGGCTTGTCGCGGTTGGCCCGGAGCTTGACGATCCGGAACGGCCGCCCGGTGAGCAGCGAGAGCGTCAACGCGGTCCGAAGGATCTGGCCGCCGCCCTCGCCCTGCGAGCCGTCGATGGTGATGAGCCGGTCCGAAGACATCTGCCTGGCCCCCGATCCCGTTGGGCGACGATCCACCGCGGCGTGCGTCCCGATCGGCCGGCCGGCGTGCCTGCCGTGCCAGATCCATTGCTTCGGGGCGCGATATGCCGCGCCGGCGGGGGATCCGTCCATGATGGAGACTCCGAGGGGGGGTACGGGTTCGGACCGGGTCGGATCAGCGGGCCCGGTCCGCGTCGGGCTCGACCGGTTGCAGCGCGGTGGGCGTGGGCAGCTTGGTCCTGGCCTGCTCAAAGGCGATGTTGCGCCGGACGGTGAGGAGGATCAGCCGCTGCTGGTCGCGCTCGCCGCCCTTGCCGGGGTCGATCAGGAGGACCGGGCCGAGGCTGGAAGGCCGGTCGGTGCGAGGCCCGAGCACCGCCACCTGGCCGGGCCGCAGATTGATCGATACGGCCAGGTCGCGCAGGGCTTCCTCCTCCTGGCCGTCCTTCATCATCAACTGCTGGGGCGCATACGGCCCGGCGCCGGAATCGCCGGTGAATCGCCGCTGGACCGGGCCGTGGTGCAATTCGGGGATCAATCGGAGCTGGACCATGTCGTTGCCGACGTGGGTGCCCGAGATCCTCACGAAGCCGGACAGGTCCTGGTAGACCTTGCCGCCGACGCGTCCCTGGCGGTTCATCAGGAGGCTGGTCTCGGTTGTCCCTTCGACCTCGGCGGTGAGGCGGATGAGCGTGCTATCCCCCTCGCCGCGGACGATCTCGACGGTATCGACCGCGTTGGGCGGCGGGGCGTGGAGCAGTTTCTCCAACTCGGGCGGCATCGGCCCGGTGATGACGCCGATGCGGAGGCCGTTGGCTTCGAGCAGCCGGCGGGTCTCCTCGTCGCCCACCTCCTGGGAATCGGCGACCTCCCAGACGGCCGAATCGACGCCGGGCTCGCCGACCGCCCCTTTTACGGTGCGAACGGTGAACTCGCACCGCTTGGGCAGGAACAGGACCCCTTCAGGCCCCGCCGGGGCCTTCAGGAGTGTCTGCCGGAGTGCCGTCTTATTGAGGGTACAGCCCGCCAGGGCAGCCGAAGCGGTGGCCGCCAGCATCGACCGTCGGTTCACGGGCGGAGTCCTTTCCGCGCGGTGATTCGTGGCACTTGCGCCGGGGGTCGCCTCGCGAACGGGATCCCTCCCGCTGGCGATGCGATGGCGAGGGGGGAGTGTAGGGAGGGATGGGCGGGGTGTCAAGGCGACTGTGGCGGTAGGCCCGAGGCCCGGGCGGGAGTCCCCTGGACCTGCCGATTACCGCAGGCGAATCGCCTTAGTCCTCCGGATCCAACCGTTCCATCGCCTCGGCCACCTTGCGGGCCTCGGGGTCGTTGCTGGCGTCGTCGGGGGCGGGGTGCCAGCCGATCGGATCGGCCCTGGTGGCTTCCGGGGCGGGGGTATTGGCCGGTTCGTGGTGCGGGTGGGGCTTGAGGGCCAGGTCCCAGAGGCTGGGGTTCCCTTGCGGGTCGGCCGATTCGATCGCGTCGATGATGAGCTGGACCCGGGCGGCGTCGGCCAGGCGGGTGTTCACGGCGATCCTGGGTTCGTCCCCTTCATCGACCTGGACATCCTCGCGCGGGAAGCCGAGCCTCAGGAGCCATTCTTCGACGCGTTTGAGGGTCTCGCGATTGGCGAATTCATGGCTCACGAACATCGGCTCGGCTGCTCCCATGCGAACGGATGGACCGACCGGGCCGTCGGAAAATCCCGGCACCGTCGGGGGGCGGGGCTTCATCGTGCCGGGGCCCGCTGCTATCCTACGCGGACACCGGCTTCCATGCCAGGCAAGAGCACCCCGGGGCCGGGGTGGCCGCCGGTCCAACGGGGGCATCTCCGATGCGAAGCCGTGCGTGGGTTGCTGGATGGGCCGTCGTGTCGATGACGATCCAGGCGTCCATCGCTCAGGGGCAGGACGAGATGACGTCGGTCCCGATCGCCAAGGGCGAGCAGGCGCGGCCCGATCCGGCCATCGCCGCCCTGCTCGAACCGATCCGCGAACGCCACGGGATGCCGGCCCTTGGGGGGGCGATCCTCTCGGGGGATAAGCTCCTGGGCGCCGCCGTGGTCGGCGTCCGCAAGGCGGGCAACCCCACGAAGGCCACCCTCCAGGACCAGTTCCACCTGGGCTCCGACACCAAGGCGATGACCGCAACCTTGCTGGCCCTGCTCGTCGAGGACGGCAAGCTGAAATGGGAGACCACGCTGGAAGAGGCGCTCCCCGAATACGCCCGCACGATGAACCCGGCCTATCGCGGGATCACCATCGAGCAATTACTGGCCCAGCGGACCGGATTCTCGGCCGAGACCGCCGCTCGCAACCTCAACCTCATGCAAATGCATGCGATGAAGGGGTCCCAGCGCGAAAACCGGCGCAAGTACCTGGAGAAGATCCTGGCCGAGCCGCCCGATGCCCCCGTCGGCCAGAAGTTCGTCTATTCGAACCGGAACTACATCGTCGCCGGCGCGATCGCCGAACGGGCCGCCGACCAGGACTGGGAGTCGCTGATCACCGCCCGTTTGTTCAAGCCGTTGCGCATGACCTCGGCCGGCTTCGGCGCGCCCGGGCGCAAGGGGCGGATCGATCAGCCTCTGCCGCACATCGAGAAGGACGGCAAGCCCTCGCCGATCGAGCCCGGCCCGCTGGCCGACAACCCGCCCCTGCTGGGCCCGGCCGGCACGGTCCACGCGTCGCTTCCCGACTGGGCCAAGTTCGTGGCGGCACACCTCCGGGGGGCCGCGGGGCAGGACGGTATCCTCCCGGCCTCGGCCTTCCAGAAGATGCAGAAGCCGTCGGAAGGCGGGCAGGGTTACGCGTTCGGCTGGGGCATGCTCGACCGGCCCTGGGGCGGCGGCCGGGTGTTGAGCCATTCGGGCAGCAACACGATGAACTACGCGGTCGTCTGGGCGGCGCCCCTGAAGGACTTCGCCGTGCTGGTGGCCACCAACGAGGGCGGCGACAGGATGGCGGCGGCCTGCGACGAGGCGGCCGCCGCCCTGATTCGGCATCACGTGGAAGCCACGAAGTAATCGCGACGGTCGGCCGAGGGCCGGCGAAGGGGCGCGCTCGATGCAGCGATGGCTGGTCGTCCTGGGGGCGTTGCTGGTCCAGGTATGCCTGGGTGCCATCTATGCCTGGGGTACATTCGTGCCGATGCTCAAGGCGAGCCGGGCCGAGTTGGCCCTGATGGTCGAGCCCGATCTTCTGGGGATCGACCCGCAGCTGCACGCCAACTGGATGGCGATGTCGAAGGCGTCGAAGAAGGTCATCGCCGAGGCGACCGGATCGGCACGATCGGGCGCCCAGCAGTCGTGGTCGTCCTACCTCAAGGATGAGGTCGCTCCCGACCTGCAAGTCGAACCCGAGCTCTGGGCGCGTTACCAGCCCGGTTTCAGCGGGGTCCAGGCCAAGGCGATCTTCTCCACGGCGCTGGCGGTCTTCGCCCTCGTGATGATCTTCAGCGGGCGGGTCCAGGACCGGGTCGGGCCCAGGCCGGTGGCGATGGCGGGGTGCGCCCTGCTGGCGATCGGTTATGGGATGGCCTCGCTGAACGTATCGAGCTTCCCCTGGGTGCTCGGCTGGATCGGCGTGGTCGGCGGCGCCGGGATCGGTTGCGCGTACGTCTGCCCGATCGCCGCCTGCATCAAATGGTTCCCCGGTTCGAAGGGGCCGATCACCGGCCTGGCGGTCGCCGGGTTCGGCGCCGGGGCGTACCTGTTCGTGAACCTGGCCGGCTCGTGGGCGGGATGGCTCCAGCACGGCGGCTTGCCGATGGCGTTCCGCACGATGGGCTGGATCTTCCTGCTGGTCGGCGGCCTGGGGGCATCCTTGCTGGCCAACCCGCCGTCGTGGACGGCCGCCGGCGCCTCGGGGGGGGATCTGGCGGGCTCAGGACCCGATCTCGAGCCCCGGGGTGTGCTAGGCTCGACGACCTTCTGGCTGGCCTGGATGGCCTTCGTGCTGGCCTCGGGCGCCGGCCTGATGGTGATCGGGGCCCTGAAGGACTTCGCCGTGAACGAAGGGGGCCTGAGTTCGGGCCGATCCGAGCAGGCGCTGGGCCTGCTCGCCCTGTTCAACGGCCTGGGGCGGATCACCTGGGGGTCCCTGGCCCAGCGGTGGGGCGTCCGGACGGTGATGATCGCCCTGATGGGCCTGCAGATGGCGATGCTGGCCGCGCTGCCGAGCCTGGGCTCGAACGTGACCGGTTTGGCCCTCGGCGGTTGCTGGGTCGGTTTCCAGTTCGGCGGCTGCCTGGCGACCTTCCCGCTCCTGACGGCCGAGCGATTCGGGGTCCGCCACCTGGGCGGGAACTATGGTTTGATGTTCACCGCGTACGGGGTCGGGGGGATCGTCGGCCCGCTGCTGGCCGGCGGCCTCTGGGACTGGTTCGGCTCGTACGGCGGGGCGTTCTGGGCGGCCTCGGGGGCATGCCTCCTCGCTTCGGCGCTGATCGCCGGCATCCCGAGGTCCCGGACGGCATGAGAGGGACGCGTTGATGGCGATGACCGTCCTGGCCCCGATCGCCTTCCTGATCGCGACCCTGTCGGTCGCCCAGGAAGTGCCCCGGGCCGATGATCCGACGATGGCCCGCCGCTACGGCACCCCCCGGGCGACGGTCCGGTCACTCCACGGGTTCCTTGAGCTGGCCCGACTCGACCCGAAGCAGATCGCCGGCGCGACCGCGTGCCTCGACACCGGCGACCTGCCGCCCGGCGCGCCCACCGCCGGCCTGCTGGCGACGAAGCTCGACACTGTGCTCCGCGCCCGGGAGATCGCCCCGTCACTCGTACCGGACGACCCGACCCTTGGGTCCTTCGAGCTACCGGCGTTCCAGGGGCACACGATCGCGCTCCGCAAGGGGACCGATGGTTTATTCCGATTCGACCGAGCGACCGTGGCCGCCATCCCCGAGATGTGGATGCAGGTCCAGCAACTCGTCCGCGACCACAATCGGGAGCTGGCCGCCATCAATGTCTCCCCCGAGTTCGCCACGCCGCGATCGACCTTCCGCACGTTCCTGCTGGCGTTGACCCGTTCGGACCTCGATCGGGCCAGCCGATGCCTCGACCTCGACGACATCCCCACCGTCTGCCGCCGCGAGGTCGGCCGGCAATTGGTCGTGCGGCTCAAGCAGGTGATCGACCGCGAGCGGGTCGCGGGCCTGGCCGATATCCCCGACACGAACTACGCCGACCCGTACGTCTGGCTGTCGGAGACGGCCGGCGTGATCGAACTGGCCCGAGAGTTCGACGGCCCGCGCAAGGGGGAGTGGCTGTTCTCGGCCGAGACCGTCGCCTCGATCGACCGGTTGTTCGACGAATCCGAGGAGCGGCCGTTCGACGCGGCCCTGCTCGGGCTGTCGTCCTACCGGATCGAGGCCGACCCGATGGGGGCGACCGAACTCTGGCTCCGCGCCAAGTTGCCACCGTCGATGCGCCGCCACATCCTGGCCCTGCGGGCCCTGAACTTCGAGGTCTACCAGATGCCCGCGGCGATCCTCGGCGTCGCGGCCGCCTGGTTGATGGGCCTTGGGGCCCGCCGGGTGCTGGGCCGGCTGATTTCCCTCTGGATGCGACGCAAGGGGATCGCCCTGGTCCGCGAGGCGATCGACGCGCGGATCCGGCCGATCGGCTTCCTGGCGGCGGCGTTAACCTTCCGTTGGGTGGCCCTGTTGCTCTGCCTGGATACGCCCGTGCTGATTCTCTGCCTGTCGCTCCTGAACCCCCTGATCTGGATCCTGGCCGCCTGGGCCCTCTACCGGTTGATCGACCTGATCGGCGATGTGATCGACGTCAGCATGATCCGGGCCAACCGCGGCTCGGAGGTGGCCCTGATGATCTGGCCGGTGGCCTCGCTCGCCGCCAAGCTGGTGATCCTGGTGGCGATCCTCTTCCGGCTGATGACCATCTTCAACTGGGACCTGAGCGCAATCCTGACCGGCCTGGGGATCAGCGGCCTGGCGTTCGCCCTCGGGGCCCAGGACTCGCTCAAGAACCTGTTCGGCTCGATCACGCTGATCGCCGACCGGCCGTTCGTTGTGGGGGACAAGGTGAAGATCGGCGGCACCGAGGAGGGGACCGTCGAGATGGTCGGCCTGCGGAGCACGCGGATCCGGGGGGCCGACGACACCCTGATCACCATCCCCAACTCCAACCTGACCACCATGATGATCGCCAACCCGGGCCGGAGGCGATTCCGACAGTACAAGACCACCTTGACGATCGGCCACGGCACCCCGACCGACCGACTGCTCGCCTTCCGGGATGGGATCCGCAAACTGATCCTCGACCACCCCGCTGGCCGCAAGGGCGGCCATCAAGTGGCCGTGAAGGATGTCTGCCCCGACTCGATCGACATCGCCGTGAAGGCCGAGTTCGACGTCACCGGCCGCGAGGCCGAGGACGATGCCCGCGAGCGATTGATCGTGGGCATCCTCCAACTCGCCGATGAGTTGGGCATCAGCCTGGCCCGCCCCCAGGCGTCGACGACGGTCACCCTCGCCGACGCCCGCGGCAACGGGCCGGCGATCAAAGCCGAGGCGGCGCCGGCTTGATCGGGGCCTGGAACGGATTCGCCCCGGCCACCTTCACCTTCCTGGCGTAGACCTTATCCGCCGAAGTGGTATAAAGGATGTTGAAATCGGGGCCACCGAACGTCAGGTTCGCGACGCGGCCGTTGGGCGTCGGGATGATCGCGTTCACTCGGCCGGCCTGGTCGCACACCTGGATCCCCATCCGCGTCGCCACGTAGAGCCGCCCGGCGAGGTCGGTGGCATGCCGTCGGCGCCGGCATCGTCGGCCGTGTCCGGCGAGTGCAGATGGTAGTACTTCTGCTTGTTCGCCAGGGTGCCGTCGGGCTTGATCTGGTAGCTGTAGGCCCAGTGCGAGCCGAAATCGGCGACGTAGAGCAGGCTCTGGTCGGGGGACAGGGTGATCCCATTCGAGTACTTCAGGCCGCGATCGACCTCGACCTTGCCGCCATCCGGCTTCACGAGCCAGACGACGCTGGGGCTGCCCGGCTGGGTCACGTAGATCGAGCCGTCATGCCGGACGACCAGGTCATTGCCGGCAATCCCTTCGTCGACGACCGACTTCTTCCCCTGCGCATCATAAGCGACGATCTGCTGCGTGCCGCCCGCGACGGCATAGAGCCGGCCGTCGGGGCCGAACGCCTGGCCGTTCCCCCGGCTCGTATCGGCGACGAACGGGGTGACCTTACCGTCGAGGCCGATCTTGTACGACTTGCTCTCGGGCACGTCGGTGAAGAAGACCTCGCCGGCCGCATTGGAGGCGGGCCCCTCGGTGAACTTGTAGCCTTCGGCGACCAGCTTCCAGTCCTCCCCCGGGATCAGGATTTCCTGGAGTTGTGGCGACCCCTTCCCGGCGGCGATCGGTTCGGGATGGTCCTTCCAGAGCCATTTCAAGGCGTCGGCGAAGATCGCGGTGGCGTGCTCGCCGCTATGGCCGCCCTCGCCCCACTCGTGGTTGACCTCGTAGCCGGCGAACAAGAAGGCCCGTTCCATCTCCTGGTTGGCCATCCACCAGTCGCCGCCGTAGATGTTCAGGTCCTTCGAGCCGTCCTCCAGGAAGATGCGGATCGGTTTGGGCTCGAACTTGCGGATCAGCGTCGGGAAGGCGTTGGCGCCACGGAGCCCGACGTAGGTGCCGATGGCGCTGAAGACCCGGCGGAACGCATCGGGCCGCTCCCAGGCGACGTTGAACGCGCAGATCGCCCCGCTGCTGGCGCCGGCGATGGCGCGGTCGTTGGGGTCCTTCGAGAGGCGGATCGCCCGGCCGTCGGCCGTCGCCTTGCTCTCGACCTCGGGCAGCAACTCGTCGATCAGGAATCGGGCGTAGGCATCGCCCAGGCCGTCATACTCATAGCTGCGGTTGAACCGATCGAGCGCCTCGCCGGAAAGGGCCGGCACCCGCCCCGGCGTGATGAAGACGCCGATGGTGACGGGCATCTCGCCCGAGGCGATCAGGCGGTCGAAGACCTCGGGCGCCTTGTACTGGATGCCGTCCTGATTGACCCACAGCAGGCCGGTTTCGCCGGGTCGTATTGCTTCGGGACATAAATCCAGTAGTCGCGGACCGTGCCCGGGAAGACCCTGGAGTTCTCGAACCGGAACTTCTGGACTTCCCCTTGGGGGGTTCCTGGGCCAATGTGGTGCACGGCAGCAGGACTGCGACGGCGGCGATCCACGGGCGGGGCATGGGCCGGTCCTCGGGGCGAAGATGGCAAGGGAGTACCGGGCGCGATTCTAGCCGAGCGGCCCACACGCGGCATCCGACCCGTGTTCAGCGACCCGGAAACGGGCCGTCCTTCCAGCTCCATGCGGGCCACCGCGTGTTGGCCGACCGCATCGTCTGCTCGCCGTTGATCAGGCCGCTCAGCAGGATCAACAGGCTCAGGCCGATCGCCGCCGCCAGCGTCCATCTCAACCAGGGGGCGCGACCATGGGCGGCCGAATCCGCGGGGCGATGCCTCACGAACGCGACGTGGGCCGACATCAGGCCGAACATTCCCCAGAAGACGCTGTGCATGTTGATCCTGCCGGATTCGCTCGGATACAGGAAATACAAGGCGTTGAAATTCTGATAGAGCAGCATCGTCAGGGACGACCAGATCACCGGGAAAGCCGACGCCCATCGCCATCGGCGGAAGTGGATCAGCAGCCAAATCGCGGCGCCGACGAACCCCAGCGCACAAACGCCATGGATCCCGCCCAGGATCCGCCCGGCCAGGGCCTCGGGATTCTCGTAGCCGTATCCGGCCAGGGCCTCGGACCATTCGGCCAGCTTCGCCGAGGGCCGCTCGATCCTCGCGAGGCGGTGCCAGAGCGGGATCATCGCCAGGACCATGACGATCCCGAGGGATGAGGCCAGTTTCGTATCCGCCGGCTCCTCCTCGGAAAGCTCCGGGTCGGCCGCATCGACCATCCCCGCGCAGAAGATCCCGCCGCCGATGAATCCGCAGGAGACCTCCATCACGTTCCAGTGGTTGATCGCGAAATGCCCGGCTTCCTGCAGGACATTCGCCAGGTTCCCCAGCATCCGGCCGGCCGCCATCCCCAGGCCGAAGCCGAGGAAGCCGAGCAAGGCGCCCCGGAGTCCGGTCGTTCGCCTGTGCGAAGCCAGCCAGGCGAACTGGCAGAGCGCGGCGGCGATGAAGGCGATCGACGTATCATTCCGGGGCGGGTTGATGTGGAAACCCAATAGGCTGATGACGGCGAACGCGATCATCCAGCCGCCGACGAAAACGCTCCCGAGCAAGCCCAGCCAGTCGCCCGTGGCCATCGGCCGACGATCGAGCATCAGGCCGATCAGGCCGCCGGCAAACGTCCCCCAGGCCCCTCCCTGCAAGAAGAGGGTGAGGAAGCCATACCCATAATTGAGGACCGTGTCCGACTGCGCATAGCCATGCAGGATGCCATAGCTCATCGTCCCGCCGGCACCGATCGCCCCGGCCGAGAGCGCCGCCAGTACCGGCATCCGGACGAACAACGACGCCCGGCCGCTGGTATAGGCCAGGGCCAGGGCGAGCACCGCGCCCGGGTACATCGCCCCGATGACGTGGCCGAAATCGCCGCGAATTCCCCAGGCCAGGCCCACCGCCAGGGCCGCGAACAGGGCCCTTTGCAACCGATCCCACCAGGGCATCGCGGCACCCTCGCATCGACCTCGATATCGACAGGTCTCCGAGGGTAACGCCCCTGTGGCGCCGGCGGAAGTTGGCCGCGACCCTTCCGGCCATCCGATTCGACGGGCCCAAGAAGAAGGTTCGACGGGTTGGGTCGTTCTTCACGCCTAGGAGTAACACCCTGGCCCGTGGGACAGTCCACGACTCGGGACGATCCGGCCCGATTTCATGGGGTCGCCTCGCCGCCGGCCCGGGTCGAGAGCTTCTGGAGGATCCCCAGGCCCTTCCCCGGCGCGACGACATAGATCCGCCGCGCCGGATCGTAACTGACCCCGGCGGGCATCCCGGTCGACGGGGTGATCGGCCAGGAGTCGATCGACTCCTTGAGGAAACGGGCCGAGCCGTCCACGAAGATCGCATTGGCCCCGCCCGGGTGGCCGCTAGCCAGGTTCGTAGCCTGGTCATTCCATCCCAGCGCCATCTGCTTGGGCGCGTTGATCGGATAGAAGGTGGTGATGAGGGTGTCGTAAGAGTGCGCCGAATTCCACCAGTGGTACTGCGACCGGCCGCTGGCCGGGCCGTTCGAGGGCAGGGCCCCGTGGGCGTGCTCGCCGAAGGCCAGGGTATTCGAGGTGCCGTCGGTGATCGCCCTCAGGGGGATCGCGGAATCCCCGAAGATCACGCCGTTCAGGGCCGCGTGGCGGGCCGCGTAGGTGGGGTCGCTGGGGTGGACCTCCAGGTTCCAGGTACCCATGCTGCCGCCGTAGCTGCTGTAGCCCTGCATCCAACCGCCGGGGTTGGCGTAGGGGATCGTGGAGGTGACCCTCTGATTCAGCCCGACCGATTGATCGGACGGGCACCACAGGACCGCCAGCCCGGTAGCCGACGCCGTGATATTGGCCGGCGCGATCGGCGGGAAGTCGAAGTTGATCGTGTTGTAGAGGGCGGCCTGTTCCAGGTACGGGCTGAGCCTGGTGAAGATGCCCTGTCCCCAGGTCCGCGCGCCGCTCGCCGGATCGAGGTCGCCGAATCCGGCGGATGGATACACGCCCCAGGCCGACTCATAATTGAGGGCCGCCAGCGCGAGTTGCCTCAGGTTCGTGGTGCAGGCCAGCCGCTCGCTCTCGCGACGGCTCTGGACGATCCAGGGAATCAGCAGCGCCAGCACCACGGCGATCACGCCGATCAGCACCAGCAGTTCGATCAGGCGAAAACCGGGGCGGGGGACATCGACTTGGCCGGACATGGCGGGCAGCTCCGGGGGGCCGGCGGCTTCATTCCTGGGGGGTGTTCGAGGCCGCGCCGCTCGCCGTGGCCTGGGCCATCGACTGCCGGAACTGCTCCTGCACCTCTACAAGCATCACGGTCCGAACTTCGGCCTCCGCCCGGCTGACTTGAAGTTCGGACCCGAGGCGGGCGATGCGTACCTGTTGGATCGCGATCGTCAGCAGCATCCCCAGGAACACGACCGCCAACAGCACGGTTCGGATTCGGATCCGGCGCATCGCCTGCCTCCACGGATTCGACTCAACGGGCCTTGAGCTTGATTTCGGCGGTCTCGCCTCCTTTGAGGTCCACGGCGATCGGGCCGGCCTGTTCGTCGTCGCCGCCCGGGTTGGGGCGGCCCGTGATCAGGTATTTCCCCGGCGGCACATCCTGGAAGCTAGCCCGGCCCTCGGGGTCAATCGTCGCCGAGCCGCTCCACTTGCCGACCGCCTCGCCCCCTTCGGGTACGATCTGCACGATATACGCGCCGGGGCGGTCGCGGCCACCGAAATCGACGAGAATTCGGGCCTGAGCCGCCTTCAGCATCGACAGCGACAGGTCGGCGGTGGGGATCGCCAGGGGCGCCCCCAACCCTGGCCGGCAATAGCCCTCCTTGTGGATCCAGGCCGTCGCCTTGCCGACGGGCACACCTTCGATCCGGAATCGGCCGTCGTCGCCCGTGGTTGCCTTGGCCTCGTTGGCCACCTCGTATCGCTCATCGCTTGCCGTCGAGACGTTATCGAGCCGGACATCCACCCCGGCAAGGGGCCGGCCCAGTTCATCGCGGACGATCCCCGAGACGCTCCCGCCGCGGATCAGGCCACCGTCCCGGATGTCCAGGTTCGGCTCGCCATCGGGCTGGGCGTAGCCGATCACGTGCGGGACGAATCCGTCAGCATCGATCACCAGTTGGAACCAGCCCTGGGGTGCGTTGCGCAGCACCCAGTTCCCCTGGGCGTCGGCCTTCGCCTCGGCAGTATCGGTGTACTTGTATCCGCCGGTGGGCTGGGATTCGACCCGACGGAACCGGGCCCTCGCTGCGATCGGCTTGCCCGATTCGAGGTCGCGAACCTTCCCCTTGAATACGGACCCATCCTCCATCGCGAAGCCGTTTGCTTCGAGCCGGAGGTCGAGCACGGGCAGGCCGTCGGGGACCTTGATCTCGGGCCATCGGATCTTGCCGCCGGCGTAGACGTCCAGCCGGGTCGGGGCCCCCTTCTCGACGTCGTTGGGGTCGATCGATCGCATGCCGACCGGCAGGTTGCGCTGGAAGTCCCAGCGGGCAGGCTCCCAGACCGTCAGGGCCCAATCGATCCGGGCGATCTCCTTCTTGCCCGGCTCCCGGTTGGGATTGAGCCAGAAGCTGCGGCCCACCCCTTCGTGGACGATGATCTGGGTGTTCTTCAGCTTGAGGCGGCCGAGTTCCTCGATGAGGGCCTGGAGGTCCTTCGCGTCGCCCCGGCATTCCGAGTGCCATTCGCCGCCGCCGAATGGCGGCCCCTCCCACCAGGCCACCCTCGCGCGGTGGTTGAACAGGGCCGCTGTGCCGGCCGGCCAGCCCGGATCCCTCAGGGGTTCGTTCCCTTCGCCCCCCCGGATCATCACCAGGGCTCCCGCGGGCATCGACAGCAAGGCGACCACGAAGGTCGCCCGGATCGCCTGAAGGTACACCGAGCCCAACATGGCATCCACCCCCTCGCGTGTTCGAGGCCAGGGCCCCCGACGAATGCGGGGCCTCGGCCTCTATACAACGCCCGGGGCCAGGCTTCCATGGGCCGGGGCCGACCTTTCTCAGGGGTGCCGCGTCGGGTACAGCGGCAGGATCGGGCGACGACCGGCGGTCAATCGGCCACCGTGCGGCCTCGATGGCGGCGTCGGCCTCGACGATTTGCGGCCCTGCTCGGCCTCGCGCCGTCGGAGGGCCCGCCGGCCCTGCTGCGTCAAGGCTGCGATCAGCAGGGTCAGGCCCACCGGCTCGGCCAGGCCGATCTGGTGGCGGGCCTTAGGCCCGCCGGCCTCGCCCTCGCTGGCGGCCGGCCGGTCGATCGAAGCGATCAGGCGTTCGTCGACCTCCGATGGGACTTCGGCCGCCCGTTCGGGGGCGATGAGTTTGCCGATCGCCGCCAGGGCCCGATCGACCCAGTCGGTGCCCGGCGCCGCGGCCTCGGCAGCGGTTTCCTCGGCAGGTTCGGCGGCCTTGCGGATGCCCCGGCGATCGACCATCGCCCCGTTCTTGAACCCGTCCGGATCGTCGGGCTGGGCCCATTCCGGCGGCGGCGCGGGCCGGCCCCGGGACGGGTCGAGGATTAAACCCAGGGGCAGGAGCCCCTGGTTCGCCGCCAGGCCGTTCGAGCCGGCCTGGATCGCGCTGGATACCGTCGCCACGCGATCGGCCCGCGAATCGGGGCGGCCGACGAGTTGCCCGCCGAGGTCGACCACGGGGATCGAATTGGATGAGGCTGTCAGGGACTCGCCCATCGGCGACCCGGCCGGCAACCGCTCGGCCCGTGCGGGCTCGCCGGCCGCGAACGGCGCCGGGTCGGGCCCGGCCGGATCGCCGAGGGGCGGCGACGAGGGCGTCGGAGCGGCGGGATTCGGCGGTGTGACGATCGCGGGAGGATCGACGACCGTCGTCTTCGAGCCGCCCGGAGGGGCCTGGGGGCTGATCAGGCGGAGTTCCAGGGCCGGGCCCTGGCCGATCCCGCTCCGGATCAAGGAATCGGCGTCGGTCTTCTGGCCCGTGATCAACACGCCGACCCCGATTACCCCCACCTCGGCCGATGTAATGCGCAGGTGGTAGACGCCGGGCGAGGTCAGGACGAGCGTGATCCCGCCACCCCCGGAAAGCACCGACGGGTCGAGCACCCGGGAGGTCCCGTCGGGCGACACCAGCCCCACCGAAAGGCCCGTTCCGGTGGCCGGCGTCGCGATCCGGAAGGCCCCCGGCGTCGCCGCCACGAACCGGAAATCCGCGGTCGCCCCCGGCTCGATCGCGATCGTCGGCGTGCCGGCCCTCGAGTTGTCGCCCGGGTAGATGACCCCGAGGTCGAGGCCGTTCGGGGGGGGGCTTTCGACGACATCGAAGCGAGCCAGGATCCCCTCGGGCAGCCCGTCCGCCTGCGGCGATCGGCCGATCAGGTCGGCCAACCCGCCCGATCCGAGGACGACCACCGAATACGAACCGGCCAGGAGCCGCGACGGGAAGAGGAACGACAGGCGGGCGTGCGTCTCGTCGAAAGAGGACAGCGTGAGGTCATACGTTCGCCCCTGGGAATCGACCAGCTTCAGGCTGCTAGTCGGCTCGCCCGTGACCGGGTCGATCCCCGCGCCCGGCTCGACGGCGCCATTGAAGTCGATCGTGAAGCCGGACGGCGTGGTGTCGGACGGATCGGCCTGGTCCAGGGTGAAAGTGAGGACCTTCGTGGGGGCGTCGATCGGGTCGGCGACCAGGCCGATCACGAAACCGCCGCCGGTTTGGGCCTCGGCATTGGTTCCGGGCGTCCCTCGTTCCGACTCGATCTCGTAACCGCCGGGCTGGCCCGGCATGTTGGCGTACGATGAGACGCCGACGTAGTACGTGCCCCCGGGCTCGACACCGGCGAATAGATAGGGATTGTCCGGGCTGGACGGCCGGCCGATGGTGCTGGTCGCGATCGGCCTTCCCTGCGAGTCGAACAGGGTCAGGCCGGCATGGAGCGTCGAGCCGTCGGCGGCGCGGGCCTCGAGCCCGAGGCGCCAGGCGGACATCTCGATGTTGTTGGGGATCTGGATCCTGTAGAGGGCGACGTCATGCGGCCGTGCGGACAGGTCGAGGTTGCCGGGGACCTGGACCGGATCGGGCAGGATCGTGCCCAGGTCCGTCGCCCCCGATCGGCCGATCCCGGCCTCGGGCTGCGCGATCGAGAAGTCGCCCAGAACGATGTCGTTGTCCGAGCCGGGCAGGGGGGTGTAATCGGTCGAGAGGATCGGCATCCCGGCCGGGATGACCAGTCGATAAGTGCCGGGCGTCAGCGGCTGGGATGGATCGAGCACGATGACGATCCGGGTGTCTCCGTCCTCGACGGTGACGGAAACCGGGGGCGTACCGTCGAAGATGGCGTCGGACGTCTGACCATCGACCACCCGATAAAGCGCAACCGGCGAGGCCCAGGTCGGGAGGATGGAGGGGTCGATCGGCTGGCTGAGCGTGATCGAGATTTCCGGGGGCGATCCGGCGAGGCCGGTCCCGGTATCCCCGCCGGCCACGGAGAGGGACGGCGAAACGTCGGTAATGCCGAACCCGTCGGCCGGGTCGGCCAGGTTGCTCGGGGGCAGGGAGGCCGGGCCGGGCAGGTCCGGTAGGCCACTCGCGGAGCCGGAGAGCAGGTTCCGCGTTTCGAGCCAGTCCATCCCGGGACGGGACCGCCTCGGGGATCGTCGTCGCAGATTCATGGCTGGCATCCCTGGCCCGATCCAGGCGGGACGGGTCTCGCCCGGAACGGGAAATGGCCGGTTAGGGAAGTTTCCCAGGAGTAAGCTAGGTCATGGCCGGGGGGTTGCGCGGGCCTGAAAAGCCTGGGCATCGAGCACCCCACGCACGTTGCCTTGAAGCAACATTTCAACCGAGCAACGACAGGATCTGGTCGAGCCAGGAAAGCCAGCTCGCGCCGACGGAGGCGGTCGAATTGCCCGAATCGGCCGGGGATTGCGCCGGAGAGACATCGATCGTAATGGACGGGAGGACGAAGAGGTCGCCCGGGGTCGCCGCGACAACGGGCGCATAGGCGCGGCCCCCTGACCAGGCGAATCCGGCGTTCTGGCGGACTTGCATGTCGGGGCTCACGGTCAGGGCGTCGCCGTAGCCGACGTTCCCGTACCCGTAATGGATGGCGACCAGGCCGTCATCATCGCTGGCACGGCCTCGGCCGATCCCCTGCCAGCGATTGTTCCTGCCCTCGCGCCCCAGCCAGCCGAAATCGCCGTTATACGGCACGAACCGGCCCCCGACGACCCACCCCCCGATCTGGGCGAGCGTGATCGGGTTCTGGTCAGGCTGCTCGGGTACCGTGGTGTCGGGCGGCGCGATCGGGCCCTGGGCGCCGGTACCCAGATTCACCAGTAGGCCGTAAGTGCCATTGGACCCGGGACCGGAGGTGCCGGCGCCGACCTGGATCCGGTAGACCTGGCCCGGGCTCACGCCGCCGATCGTGACCGAGGCCGTACTCGAGTAGGCCGACTCGACGTCGGTTGCCAGGATCTTGTTGGACGCGTCGAGGACCTTGACCGTCGGGATGACCGAGCTGAGGTTCGTCGCCTGGATCTGGACCGTCATCGTGCCGGAAGTATTCGCGGGCGCGGTGATCTGGAAGAAATGCTGCTCGTAGGACTTGGTCAGGGTCAGGCCGCCGAGTGCGACCTGGTTGGTGGAGTTGAGGTAGGGGGTGATATTCGACGCGGTGGCTGGCGTGCCGTTCGAAGCGACGGAGCTGAACATATCCTTCGGGATGGGCCCGTACAGGGCCAGGTCGCCGGCCTGGTCGTCCGAGGAGAGCGTGGTCTTGATGGCGTTGTAGTAGGGGAACATCACCGAGGAGGTCTGTTCGGCGTCATGCCCCAGGCCTAGCGCGTGGCCGAACTCGTGAAGGGCGACCGTGTAGAGGTCGTAATTCGAGGTGCCATTGGTGTTCCAACCGATGTTGGTGTTGAACAGGATATCGCCGGCGTCGGTGCCGCCGTTGAACGGGGGCGGGGCGAACGCGAACGCAAGTTGTCCGGACGGCTGGACGTAGCCGCCGATGCGGATATCGCCGAACCTGGGGTCGTTCTGCTGTTTGCCCGGGACGCCCAGCGCCGCGCCCGAATCGCCGACCATCACCAGATTGACATTCGCGAAATTCTCCCAGGCGGCAGCCGCTTTCTGGATCGCGGAGATCCACTTGGAGGCGGTGTTCGGGTTGCCGTTCATCGCCGCCTGGAGGTTGCTCGAGACGCCACCCAGGGAGGTGCCATCGGGCATGATGCTATAAGTCACCCGTATCGGCATGGCCCACTGGGCCCCGAGGAGGTTGTAGCTAAGCAGCCGGCGGCCTTCGAGGGCGTCCAGGTCGGGGCGAATCGCCCGCCGGGGGGTGCCGCGCACGCGACGAACCGATCGGGTGTCCATCGAGGTATCCTCACCGAGGTAGGGCTGGACCAGCGGGTCTCCTCGTCCGTCGCGGATCCCCCGGTTGCCACTCCTTCTGAAGAGGACACTAGCCTTAAGTTGGCGACGCGGGACACAAGGTTGCCAAACCACGACACTCCCAATACAAAATAAACGCCTTTCGTCACAGAAAACGACAAATCCTTGCCCGAAAGCGGCGTGCGGCACCGCCGCGCTTTACACTAGGGTGATGCAAGAAAAAGGCCCGGCAACTGTCGTAAGTGGGCCGTGATCAAAGTTTGCGAAGGGCCTCAAGGTCGGCCTTCTCGCGGGGCTCCATCGTGTCCGCCTTCAGGCCGTCGCGGAGCGCCTGGTCGCGTTCCTTGCGAACCTGCTCATTGGCCGAATCGCCCCCGAGGGCGAGTGCCCGGGCCAGATGGAACCGGCGGGAGGGGGTTGCCTGGCGCTCGACCACGACGCCAAGGTCGGCCAGGGCCCGTTCACGGTCCTTCAACCGGGTGTAGATCACGCCCCGCGTGTCGAGCAGGCTCGGGAGTTCGCCGTAGCGCTCGATCGCCAGGTTGGCGAACTTCAGGGCCTCCTCGGGCTTGTCCTGGAACTCGCAGAGCGCCCAGGCCAGGTTGTTGAGCACCTGCGGGGTCTCGAGTCGCTCACCCAGGAGTTCCCGATAGACTTTGATCTCGTCGTCGTAACGTCCCTGGATATGGTACATCATGGCCCGGGCGGATCGGGCTGTCGACGAGTTGCGATCGGCCTTGACCGCGGCATCCACGACCGCAACGGCCTGCTTGCGGAGGGCGGGGTCGGGATTGTCGTACGCGAGCCCAACCGCGACATTGCAGGCCTCGTTCCGGTCCCCGGCCGTCCCCTTGTTCACGGCGGTTTCGCAGAGAGTCAGGGCCCGTGCCTTGTCGCCGGCGCGTGCGGACAGCTTCGCGGCGATCCAGGACAGGCCAGGGTTCTGCTCGACCATGCGGGCGGCGACCCGGCCCTCGGCCGCGTCGAGCTTGCCCGCCGCATCCAGGACCGAGACGATTCCCAGGCCCAGCGGCTCGGCGGCGCGGGGGTCGCTCTGCGCCCGGGCGGCATAGCATGCCTCCAGGGCCTCGGCCGAGGATTCGGGCTGCTTCGGATCCCAGAGGAGTTGGATCCGCAGCTGGGCCTCGCGGGCGTCGCCCGGGGCAAGCCTGGCGATTTCGTCGAGCCGGGCCAGGGCCTCGTCGCGACGGCCGCCCTTCAGCAGGGTCTCGGCGTGCATGGCGAAGGTCTGGGCCGACGGCAATTTCGCCGCCAGGTCGGCCGCGACCTCGATCGCCGGGCCGAATTCCTGCTCGCGCAGGTAGCCGTTGATCAACTCGGTCCGGCCGACGACCGCGGCATTCGTATTGGACGGGATATCGGCCAGGACGTCCTTCATCCGGGAGATGCCGAGCCGCCGATTCTCGCTGTCCGGCGCCCGGAGTTGGAGCACGGCCCGGGCATAGCGCTCCTCGGCGACTTCGGGTTGGCCCTCGGCCTCCGTGCCGAGGCTGTTCCACGCCTCCTGCCAGCGATCCTCCGGCTGTCCCCGCTCCGTGATCAGGACGGCCAGCATCCGGATGGCGCCCCGGTTCCGCGGGTCGCGCCGGAGCACTTCGCGCAGTTTACTCTCGGCCAGGATCGGGCGGCCCGAGTCCTGGTAATAGGCGGCGGCCTGGGTGGCGATGGCGTTGTCTTCGGGGTAGCGGTCGAGGGCCCTCTGGTAAGCCTGGTCGAGCCTGTTGAAATCGCGGACCGACGAGCGGCAGGCAATTTCGATCATCTCGGGGGTCATCCCGGTGACCTTCGCCTGGGCCTTCTGGATCAAGGCGTCGATATCGGCGGCGCGGCCCTTCTGGGCCCGGAGCTGGATCAGGGCGAGCCAGGGGAGGAGTTCGGTCGGCCGCTGCTCGATCAGCCGCTGGACGTCCGCCTCATAGAGTTCGCCCTTGCCGAGCATGGCCATGAGTTGGGCCTTCCAGGCCACGGCATCCGGGCTGGATTGATTGGCGGCGACGTACCGCTCGGCGAACCGGATGGCGTCGTCCTTGGCGCCCGCCCGGGTGCAAGCCTCGGCGGCAATCCGGTCGCGATTGAGGGTGCCCAGGCGGGCGGGCAGCTTGAGCTTGGGGCTGTCGATTTCGGCGATCCGCCCCGACGAGGCGAGGAAATCGATGAGCCGCTGCAGGGCCAAGGCTGAACCCGCGTCGATCGCCTTGCGGTACGCGTCGATCACCGCCTGCTCGCGTTCCGGACCGACGGGCCCGTTGCGTCGGTCGTACGCGAGCAGTCGGGAGGCGATCTCGCCGTCCAGTTGCAGGGCCGCGGGCATTGAGGGATATTGCTTCAGGACCTCGCGAACCTCGTCCTTGGCCGCCTGGTATCGCTGCGATTCGGTCCGCCGGAACTCCTCGAGCCGGGTGCCCGACTTGGGGCTCAGTCCGACGAGGGCGGCGGCCCTGGCCAATCGGTAGATCGGATCCTTGCGGGCCGATCCGTCCCTCCGTGCCGGGGCACTGGCCGAGGACGACTCCGGCTCGGGCCCTTCGGCCAGGATCGATTCCAGTCGGTCGAGCAGGCTGTCGGCCGCGGGGCCGTCATCGACCATGATGGCGTTTTCCAGTGCGAGCCGAGTCGGCCTCGGGTCCGACGCTTCCAGCCGGCTCCAGTTCTTGAGATCCTCGCGGAGTTCGGCCTGGTTGCCGCGTTCGGCATCGAGCCGGTAGAGGCCTTGCCAGATCTCGAGCTGCGCCACCTCGGACTTGTCCCTGAGATCGCGGAGCATCAGGGCCCGCGCGTCCCGAGCCCGGTTGAGTTTGAAGAGTTGGCGGGCCTTCAGAACGCGGGACTCGATGTTGTTGTTCAGCGCGTCGGGTTCGGCCGCCCTTTCGAGCACCTCGAGGGCCTCATCCCCCTTGCCCATCGTCGTGAGGACATCGGCCCGGAGGGACCAAGCCTGGGCGAGCTTCGGGTCGCGGGTCGTCAGATCTTCCAGGGTCGCCAGCGCCGCCTCGAGATCGGAGGTGGCATACTGGCGCCTGGCCTTGAGCAATCGAGCGGGATAGTAGTCCGGATCCTGCTTGAGCAGCGCGTCGATTTCGCCGTCAAACTCGGCCCAGGAACGCTGCGACTCGGGCAGGTTTAACTGCTTTTGAAGCTTCGATTCGGCCAGTTCCGCCCGGTACTGCGGCGATCTCTCGATGGTCTTGCCGCTCTTCTCCAGGAGGGCGATGGCCTTCTCGGGGTCCCTCAATCGGAGCCATACCCCGTAGGCCTGTTCCAGGCCGGGGTTGTTGGGGTGCTTCACCAGCGCGGTCCGGTAGACCTCGCCCGCCTTGTCCGATTCTCCCAGGCCTTCGTGGCATTGGCCCAGGATCAGGGGGAATTGAATTTCGTATTTCTTCAGCTCGGCATCCTTGCTGGCGGTGAACCCGCCATCCTGAAGCTCCATCAGGATTTCTCGGGCCTCGCCGAAGCGGCCCGTCTTCGCGAGTTGTTCGGCCTCGAGGAACTTGAGCTCATCCTTCTGCACGTCGCTGGCGACCTGCCGTTGAAGGTTCGCGATGAGCGGGCGGGCCTTGGCCGTCTGGTTGGTCGTAATATACAGTTCAACCAATTGCAGCATCGTCCTGATATCGGTGCCGCCCGAGGCCAGGTTCACGCCTCGGAGCAGTTCTTGGGCCTTCTCGACCTGGTGCTCGGCCAGGAGGATCTTCACCTCTTGTGTCAAGATTTCCGGGGTATTTCGGAGGGCCTCGGGGATCGCGGCAAACTGGCGGCGGGCCTCGGGGAGGTCGGCCCGTTTGATGGCGTCCTCGACGAGGTTGATGCGAATTTTGATGTTGTCCGGGGCGAGCGCCTGGGCCTCGAGGAGCCGGGCGCGGTAATCCTCTTCGCGGTGTTCGTGTTCGGCCACGATGGCGCGGAACAACGGGATGTTGAAGTCATTCGGTAGGGCAGATGCCAGGCGATCGATGATCCGGTTCGCCCCCTCCGGGTCTTCCAGCTTTTTGAGGTTGAGCTCCAAGGCGAGGCCCGCGGCCTCGACATTCGTAGGCGAGATTTCCAAGGCTTTGTTGTAGGATTCAAGTGCCTTCGCGAATTCGACCGTCTTGCCCGAATTGTCGGGTGAGTTGAGAGTCTGAGCGATCCCTTCCAGGACATAGGTCTCCGACCGGTCGACCGCGGGGCAGGATCGACCATCCTCGCGAGCCGCCTCCTCCGCGGCCTTCAGCTGGCCCAGGAGCTTCTCGGCCAATTGCAGCCTGTCATCCCGGCCGCGGGCCTCGGCGCCGCGTTTCTCATACCTGTCGCTCCGGACTTCAAGGGCCGCAGCGAGGTTGGCGCGGGCCAGGCGCCTGAGGGCCAGGAGCTGCTGCGGGCCGGTCGGGTTGAGGGCCAGTAGGCGTTCATTTAGGCGGGTGACCTCGGGGAATTGGAAGGCACCCCGCAACTCGGGCAGGTCCATCAAGCGAGTCAGCTCCGGAAGGATCTCCGGCTCACTCCGGGGACTCTGGTCGAGCAATCGGCGGAGGTGCTGGATCGCTTCGATCGGCTTTCCTTCCGCTTCCAGATTCGTGGCGAGTTCGAGATTCGCGCGGGCTTGCCGGCTTTCCTGCAGGTGGTAGAGCAACCACCCGCCTCCCGCCAAGAGCACGACCGCACCCATCGCGATCAGCGCGGCCTTCCAGTTCAACTGGCGGCGGACCTGACGGTTCTCGCGAGGCGACTGGCCGTCGCCCGGCCGGGTTTTCTTCTCGTTAGCTGCCACTTGGGTCGTGCCCCGGGGTGTACCTTCGCAAAATAAAGCAAGACCGCTTTCAACCCATTCTACGCCACCATTGCCGCCGAAGGACACAACGAACAAGGGCGGCCACTCGCATGTCGAGAACGGGCAACACCCCACCTATCCGGCGCCGGCCTGCCGACGATCGAGCGTCCGGAGTGCCTCCAGGGCCGCCGAAGCGATGCCGATATGCCCCCGGGGGACCTGCGGCTCCCTGGGGTTGATCCGCACCAAAAGGCCGCCGAACTGGCCGGCAATATCCTCGCACGCCAGTCGGATCGTGGGGATGGACCGTCCGGCGCCGCACTCCACCACGACCACCCGGGCGCGATCGAGGCCCCCGAGCCATCGGGACAGGCGGGCATACTGTGCGGACGTCCGTTCGGCATCCCAGCCGCCATCGCCGAACATCAAGATATTGGGCCTGGCAAGGGCCTCGCAGGTCGGGCAACTCGGCAGCGGGCCCGCGGCCCGGAAAGTCTCCGGGTCGATCGCCACGTCGTCCTTCGTGGCCTTGTAAATGCCGATGCCGCAACGATTCAGGCACTGACACCAGTCGATCGCCCCGTGGACTTCGACCACACGTTCGGAGCGGAATCCGGCCTTCTGGAAGTGGCCATCGACGTTCGAAGTTACGACGAAATAGCCACGGGGCATTCGTTCGGCCCAACGGCGCAGGATGGAGAACCCTTCGTGGGGCTGAGTAGCCCGGTAAAGGTTGCGTCGATGGCCGTAGAACCCCCAGGCGAGTGCCGGATCGCTCGCGAACCACCGTGGGTTGGCCAGTTCCTCGAACCTCAAACCGAGCCGGGCGAATGGAGGATAGGCCTCCCAGAATCCCTCCACGCCTCGGAAGTCCGGTAGGCCGCTATCTACGCCCATGCCGGCCCCGGCTCCGATGACGAGCGCCTCGGCCGACTCCAATGCTTCCCGGGTGCGTTCCAGGTCATCCATCCGATCCGGCGATTCGGCCATGATGCCACCCTCCAGGGTCCAGCGTATCGGAGAATGGCCGGGCGGGGTAGATTCCGCGCGACCCGGGCGATTGACAGACGCCCCTCGACTCGCGCCACAATTGGAGGGACTCACCCACGCCCCAGGCCCACACCCAAAGAAACCCCTTCATGACCATGACCGGTTGGATCGGGTCGATCCTGTTCGTCCTGACGGCTTCGGCTCACGACGACCTTCCGCCGCCCGTCGAACGCGTCGTAACGTTCCGGGGTGAAGTCCGCCCGATTTTTGAGAGGGCCTGCCTCTCTTGCCACGGTCCCGACAAGCAGCGGGGCGGATTCCGGCTCGATCGCAAGGGGTCGGCTTTGAAAGGGGGGGGCCTCGGCCCGGCGATTTTGCCGCGCGACTCGGCCGCCAGCCCGCTGATCCAGTACGTCGCGGGGGTGGAGCCTGATCTGCGGATGCCCCCGAAGGGACCAGCGTTGACCCGTGACGAGGTCGGCATCCTCCGCGCCTGGATCGACCGAGGGGCCGAATGGCCCGACGATGCCCAGGGCCCCGATCCCCGCGACTGGTGGTCGCTGCGTCCCATCGTGAAGCCGGCCGTACCGTCCATCCCCAACGATTGGGCCAACAACCCGATCGACCACTTCATCGCATCCGAACATGCCGCGAAGGGCCTCAAACCGGCCCCCGAGGCCGACCGCCGGACGCTGATCCGCCGCCTCAGCTTCGACCTGATCGGCCTGCCGCCGACGCCGGGGGAGATTGAAGCCTTCCAGGCCGATGGATCGCCCGACGCCTACGAACGACTGGTCGATCGCCTGCTCGCCTCGCCCCACCACGGCGAGCGATGGGCCCGGCACTGGCTCGACGTGGTCCACTACGGCGACACGCACGGCTACGACAAGGACAAGCCCAGGCCCAACGCCTGGCCCTATCGCGACTACGTCATCCGGGCCCTCAACTCCGACACGCCCTATGCCCGCTTCGTGCAGGAACAACTCGCCGGCGATATCCTCTACCCCGGCTCGGGAGACGCCATCCGGGCGCTCGGCTTCATCTCGGCCGGCCCCTGGGACTTCATCGGCCATGCCGAGGTCCCGGAGTCGAAGATCGACGGCAAGATCGCCCGACACCTCGATCGCGACGACATGGTCGCCAACACGACCAACACCTTCCTGAGCCTGACGGCCCAGTGCGCCCAGTGCCACGACCACAAGTTCGATCCGATCACCCAGGAAGATTACTACAGCTTGCAGGCCGTCTTCGCCGCGATCGATCGGGCCGATAAGCCGGTTTACGACGACCCCCGACTCGCCGACGGTTCGGAGAAACTTGCGGACGAGGAGGCCCGACTCAAGGACGAGAAGGCCCGCCTTGAAGCCCTGCTGGCCCAACAAGGCGGGCAAGCCCTGCGCGACCTCGACCGGGCCATGGCCGAGGCCCGCGAGGCGGAGAAGGCCGGGTTCCGGCCCGAGTTCGGCTATCACAGCGCCATCGAGCCGGTCGCCGACAAGACGAAGTGGGTCCAGATCGACCTGGGCGCGCCGAAATCGATCGGCCTGGTCACGGTCGCCCCGTGCCACGACGATTTCAACGGGATCGGCGATGGCTTCGGCTTCCCGCCCCGATTCCGCATCGAGATGTCCGACGACCCCGAGTTCCGGGGCGGCGTGATCAACCTGCTCGACAAGACCGCCTACAACCAGCAGAACCCGGGGCTCCGCCCGGTCGAGGTGGACGCGGGCGGGCGGGTTGCCCGATACATCCGAGTGACCGCCACGCTGCTCGCGCCCCGGTCGAACGATTACATCTTTGCCCTCGCCGAGATCTCGGCGACCGACCCGGCCGGCCGGGATCTCGCCCGGAATGCCCTCGTCACCGCGACCGACTCGATCGAGATCCCGCCCCGCTGGCGGAAGCAGAACCTCGTCGATGGGTATGCGCCGGGATACCCGGGGGACAGCCTGGCCGTCCTCGCCAGCCGCCGCAGCCGGCTGATCGCCGCGACCACCGACGGGGCGGCCCGTGCGGCTCTCGACGCGGCCAACGCCGGACTCCGCCGGATCGCCGACGAGCAGGCGGCGATGCCTCGCCCTGGGCTCGTCTATGCCGGGACGGCCTTCCGCGGGACCGGCGCCTTTTCGGGGACAGGGGGCATGCCCCGGCCGATATCAATCCTCACGCGAGGCGACGTCCGCAGGCCGGGCCGTGAAGTTGGTCCCGGCGCGATCAAGAGCGTCGGCGGGGTCGCCCGGTTTGCGATCGACCCCGCGCGGCCCGAGGGGGATCGGCGGGCCGCGCTGGCCCTCTGGATTACCTCGAACGACAACCCACTGACCTGGCGATCGATCGTCAATCGGGCCTGGCGTTACCACTTCGGCCGTGGGCTCGTCGATACCCCGAGCGATTTCGGCAGGATGGGCCAACTCCCGAGCCACCCGCAATTGCTCGACTGGTTGGCGGCTGAATTTCGGGACTCGGGCGGGTCACTCAAGGCACTCCACCGGCGAATCGTCACCAGTGCGACTTATCGGCAAGCGTCGATCGCCAGCGAGGAGGCGCTTGCCCGCGACGCCGAGAATGCCCTGTTCTCGCACGCGAACCGGCGCAAGCTCGACGCCGAATCGCTCCGGGACGGGATGCTGGCGATCAGCGGCCGGCTCGATCGGCGGATGTTCGGCCCGGCCTTCCAGGACTTCCGCATCGACAAACCCGAGCACTCGCCCCACTACGAATACGACCGCCACGACGCCGACGATCCGGCCTCGCATCGGCGGGCAATCTACCGGTTCCTGGTCCGTTCGCAGCCCGAACCCTTCATGTCGGCGCTCGATTGCGCCGACCCGTCGATGCAGGTCGATCGGCGGAACGAGACCCAATCGGCGTTGCAGGCCCTGGCCCTGCTGAACGACGACCTGACGCTGGTCCTGTCGCGGCACTTCGCCGAGCGGGTCGAGTCCGCTTCGGACGATCCGAAGGCCCGGATCCGAGAGGCATTCCGCCTGGCGATCGGGCGGGATCCGTCGACGAGCGAGCGGGAATCGATCGCCGCATTCGCCCAACGGTTCGGCCTGGCCAACGCCTGCCGATTGCTGTTCAACCTCAACGAGTTCCTGTTCCTCGACTGATGCGATCGGATGGAGCAATCGCGATGATCGGCCCCGACGACGTCCGCCAGGCGGCCGAACGGCTCGCGCCCTGGGCCCACAGGACCCCCGTGCTCACCTCCCGGGCGTTCGACGAGCGCGCCGGGGCGAAGGTCTACTTCAAGTGCGAGAACCTGCAGCGCGTCGGCGCCTTCAAGTTCCGCGGGGCGATGAACGCCCTGCTCCAACTCGACGCGGACGAGAAGGCCCGCGGCGTCGTCACCCACTCGTCGGGCAACCATGCCCAGGCACTGGCCTTGGCCGGTCAGTTGCTGGGGATCCCCGCCTGCGTCGTGATGCCCCGGACGGCCCCTGCGGTGAAGAAGGCTGCCACCGAGGGGTACGGCGCCCGCGTCGTCCCCTGCGAGCCGACGCTGGCCGACCGCGAGGCGACCGTCGCCCGACTGGTCGCCGAACATGGGTATTCGCTGATCCACCCTTACGACGACTGGCGGGTCATGGCCGGGCAGGGGACAGCCGCCCTGGAACTGCTCGACCAGGCCGGCCCGCTCGACGTCGTGATCGTCCCATGCGGCGGCGGCGGGCTGCTTTCGGGTACGGCCGTCGCCGTCAAGGATCGATCCCCATCGACCCTCGTGATTGGGGCCGAGCCGGCCCGTGCCGACGATGCCCGCCGATCGCTCCATTCGGGCCAGATCGTCCCGTCGGAGGACCCGAAGACCGTCGCGGATGGCTTGCGCACGTCGCTCGGGCAGCGGGATTTCGCCGTGATCCGCGAAAAGGTCGATCGGATCGTCACGGCGACCGAGGCCGAGATCGTCGCGACGATGCGGTTCCTGTGGGAGCGGCTCAAGATCCTGGTCGAACCGTCCTCGTCGGTCCCCGCAGCCCCCTTGCTTCACGGCCAACTCGACGAGGCCCGGGGGAAGCGGATCGGCCTGATCTTGAGCGGCGGCAACGTGGACGTCTCGCCGATGTTCGAGGCGCTGGCGAAGGCATGGCTTTGATCGGCGCCGGGGCCAAGCGTCCCCGGCGATTCCGGTCCGGTTACTGGACCTCGTCGAGCGGCACCGGCCGGCGTTCGGCGGCCGAAATCATGACGGCTTCCAGGACGCGCTGGGTCTTGTAGGCGTCCTCGAAGTCGGGAATCGGCACGGTCGGTTCGTGGCCGGTGAGCACCTGGAGGATGTCGTACGCCTGGTTGGTGAAACCATGCTCATAGCCGATGATGTGGGCGTCGGGCCACCAGGCATCGGCGTAGGGATGGTCGCCGCCGTGGGTGCACATGATGGTGGTCCACCCCTGGTAGGCCCTCGGGCGGGTCCGATCGTAGTACCCGAGCTCGTTCATCCGCTCGAAATTGAACCGGAGCGAGCCTTTGGCGCCGTTGATCTCGAAGCCGTTGCGGTTCTGGTTGCCGGTAGCCTGTCGGGCGGCCTCGAAGCTGGCGACGGCACCGCCGGTGAACCGGGCGAGGAACAGGACGGTATCGTCGACCGTAACCGGCCCGGTCCCGGCGTCGGCGGTCTGCACGCCCGAGGCGATTCCCCCGGCCGCGCCGCCGGTCTGGAGCTTCCGTTGCTTGATGAACGTCTCGGCGATGGCGCCCGAGATCTCGGTAATTTCCTCGCCGGTGACGAACCGGGTCATGTCGATGATATGGGCATTCAGGTCGCCGTGGGCGCCGCTGCCGGAGTGTTCCTTCTGGAACCGCCAGACCAGGGGGATCGATTCGTCGGCCCAGTCCTGCAGGTAGAAGGCGCGAACGTGGCGGATCTCGCCGATCAGGCCGTCCTTGACCATCCGATGGGCCAGGGCGACGGCCGGGACCCGCCGGTAATTGTACCAGACGAACGTCTTCACGCGAGCCTTGCGGGCCGCCCCGACCATCGCCCGTGCCTCGTCGAGGGTGCTGGCGATCGGCTTCTCGCAGGCGACGTGCTTTCCCGCCTCGATGGCGGCCATCGCCATCTCGGCGTGCAGCTTGTTGGGCGTGACGATGTCGACCAGGTCGATCTCGGGCGAATGCACCAGGGTCCGCCAGTTCGACGTGGCGTGCTGCCATCCCCAGTGATTGGCGAAGGTCTTGGGCCGCTCCTCGGACCGACCGCAACTGGTGTGCATCAAGGCGCGCGCGGGGGCCTTGAAGAACTTCGGAACCTGGGCCCATGCATTCGAGTGGGTCCGGCCCATGAACCCTTCGCCAATCAGGGCGATATTGATGTCGCGCACCCGGTGTCTCCTGGCAGGACGTGCGGGGCGGTTATCCCCGTCCCAGCGCAATATATCCCGCCCCCGCGCCCTCTCCAAGGGCCGACCCCTGGGGCGGATCGTGGCCAATTTGCGCTTCCACGCGGTGGCCGAGCGGCCCGACGAATCGCAGGGTACGACCGTACCCTATCCGTTACCAGATCGGCGGCGTAGAGTTCCCTCCAAACGGGGCGCTTTATAGCAGAACTCGACTTCCTGTATATAATTTCCGGGATTGCAACTGGCTGGCTCACCCTCTCCATACCAGCCCTCATCCCTGGCGCCAACCGACTTCCGTCCACACCCCGGCAACACGCGTGGTGATGCAAGCATGCTTCATGGACGCCCTCCGCGTCCGACCGAGCAGTCTAATCCCCCCGAAGGTGCCCTTATGAGCGATTCGACCGTGGCCACGGATCCCGCGGCTCCCTCGGCCGGGCCGACGAAGGCGCGGCCTCGCTTCGGCCGAAAGGCGGCGGGCCTCGCCGTCGCGGCGGCATGCGGCCTGCTCGCCGTGGCGTTCTGGTCGCAGGGGTATTTCTCTTCTCCCCGCCAGCCCGCCGAATCCTCAGGGCATGTCGTGCCCGAGAATGGGCCGGCGATCGCCCCCCACTCGGCCGAAGATGGCGGTGTGCGGGTCGGCCTGGACCTCCAGCGGGCGATCGGCCTGAAGACCGTTCGGGTCGACACCGGTGATGCCTTCGACGTGCATGCGGCCCCCGGCCGCGTCGTGCCGAACGAGACGCAATATGCGTTCATCACGCCGAGGGCTCCGGGGGTTGTGCGGTCGGTCGCGGCCCACATCGGCCAGGACGTGAAGGCCGGCGACCTACTTGCGACGATCGACAGCCCGGAAATCGGGCAGGCCAGGCTCGATCTGTACACGCGACTTCAGGCTTTGGACGTCGCCCGCACGCAGTTCGATTGGCAGGATCAGATCTACAGCAGCACCACGGATCTGCTCGAACGCATCCAAAAGGGGGAATCGCCGGAGACGATCCATAACGCCCTCACGAAGCGTGCGGTGGGCGAGAATCGCGAGCGGCTGATCACGGCGTACGCGCAGTACCGACTGGCCGCCGCCACGATGTCGCGGAACAAGGACCTTTACGCCCAGGAACTGATCACGGAGAAGCAATTCCTCCAGGTCACGGCCGAATATGAGGTGGCCCGCTCGGCTTACCAGGGGCTGATGGACCAGACCGGCTTCGAGAACCGTCTGGCCTACACCCGGGCCGGGCAGGCCTTGAAACAGGCCGAGTCGATGGTCCGCTCGACCCGGGAGCGGCTCCGGATCCTGGGCGTCAACCCCGACGGGACCGAGCCCAGGATCGAGTCGGGCAAGGTCGTCTCCTCGATGAGCGAGTCGGGTGCCGAAGCGATCCTCCCCGGGGGCGAGCCGAAGGCCGACGGGCCTGCCGAGATCCCGGCGAGGTCCGGCGACACGACGGTCAGCACCTACGCGATCTGGGCCCCCTTCGACGGCACGATCCTCGACCGAGAGATGATCGTGCCCGGCGTGGCCGTCGATACGACGCACCGGATCTTCACCCTGGCTAACCTGTCCACCGTCTGGGTCGAGGCCAACGTCCATGAAAGCGACTTCGACATGCTCTCCCGGAGCCGCGACGGCATGATCCGGTTCCAGACGCGTGCCTACCCCGGCCGCGTGTTCGAGGGGCGCGTCGTCTATTCGGGCGACCTGGTCGATGAGCAGAGCCGCACGGTCAAGCTGCTCGCTTCGGCCGACAACCCCGGGCGGATGATCAAGCCGGGGATGTTCGTGGAGGTCGAGGTGCTCAGCCCCCGGGCCACCCCATCGGTGCGGGTGCCGGCCTCGGCCCTGCTGACGCAGGGAGGACGGACGTTCGTCTTCGTGAAGGCCGGTCCCGAGCATTTCGTCCCGAAGACCGTCAAGGTCGACGAGCCGAAGGACGGGATGGCCGTCGTGAGGGACGGCCTCGAACCCGGCGAGGAAGTGGTGGCCGAGGGTGGATCGAAGTTGAAAGCGATCGCGGCCCAGGCCGCCGGCGCCGGAAGCTAACTGGCCGGTGCCCCGGGGAGGCCGAACCGTGTTCGATGCTCTGATCAATACCTCGCTCCGAAGCCGGAGCCTCGTCATCCTCGTCCTGGTCGCCCTGGCGATTTCGGGCGTCTATTCGCTCCTGAACTTGCCCATCGACGCCGTCCCGGACATCACCAATGTCCAGGTGATGGCCCTCACCAGCGCCCCGGCGCTGGGGCCGGCGGAGGTCGAGCAGTTCATCACGATCCCGGTCGAGAACGCGATGAACGGGATCCCCAGGGTAAAGGAGGTCCGGTCGTTCTCGCAGTTCGGCATCTCGGGGGTGACGATCATCTTCGAGGACGGCACCGACATCTACTGGGCCCGCCAGCAGGTCGGCGAGCGGCTCAGCCAGGTGGAATCGGAGATCCCCGAGGAGTTCGGCGAGCCCGAGATGGGCCCGATCGCCACCGGCCTGGGGGAAGTCTACCAGTTCGAAGTCCGCAATTCCCCGGATTACCCGAACCGCTACACGCCGATGGAGCTGAGGACCATCCTCGACTGGGAGGTCGCCCGCCGACTTAAGGCGGTGCCGGGGGTGGTCGAGGTCAATGCCCTGGGCGGCTTCCTGAAGACCTACGAGGTCGAGCTTGACCCGAACCGACTCCAGGCCCGCAATATCTCGATCAATCAGGTTTTCCTGGCGATCCGGCGGAACAACATGAACGCCGGAGGCGGCTACATCCAGCGCAACGGCGAGCTCCGCGTGATCCGCGGCGTCGGCCTGATCGACAAGCTGTCGGAGTTGGAGCAGGTCGTCCTCGCCACCACGCCCGACGGCACGCCGATCTACGTACGGGACGTGGGGACCGTCAGGTTCGCGCCGATGATCCGCCAGGGGGCCGCCACCCGCGACGGCAAGGGCGAAGCCGTCACCGCCACCGTCTACCTGCTCGCCGGCGAGAACGGCCGCGTCGTGGTTGATCGCGTCAAGGCCATGATCGAACAGATCCAGAAGCAGCTCCCCGAGGGCGTGGAAATCTCCCCGTACTACGACCGCAGCGCCCTGATCGCCAAGACGATTGCCACCGTCGCCAGGAACCTGGCCGAGGGGGGCATCCTGGTCATCGCCGTGCTGCTGTTCATGCTGGGGAACATCCGGGCCGGCCTGATCGTGGCCCTGGCGATCCCGTTCTCGATGCTCTTCGCTGGCAACCTGATGCTCTACTTCGGCATCGCCGGCAGCCTGATGAGCCTGGGCGCGCTCGACTTTGGCCTGGTGGTCGATAGCGCCGTGATCGTGATCGAGAACTGCGTGAGCCGGCTCGGCCACGCCGCGCCCGGGTCGAACGGCCCGGAGATCATCCGCAAGGCGACGCTGGAGGTACGCCGCCCGGTCGTCTTCGGGGTCGCGATCATCGCGATGGTCCACCTGCCGATCCTCGCCCTGGAGGGCGTCGAGGGCAAGATGTTCCGGCCGATGGCCCTGACCGTGATCTTCGCCATCGTGGGCTCGCTCCTGCTGTCCTTGACGGCCACGCCGGTGCTGGCCTCCTTCTTCCTTAGGCCGGGGCTTTCCGAGAAGGAAATGCTGCCGGTCCGCCTGGCGAAGATGGCCTACGAGCCGACACTCCGCTGGTGCCTGGCCCACCCCTGGATCGTTACGCTCACCTCGATCGCGGGGACCGCCGCGTGCGTGCCGGTGATGCTCGCGCTGGGCGGCGAGTTCATCCCGCAGCTTAACGAGGGGGATATGGTGATCGTCCAGGCCCGGCCCCCCAGCTCATCGCTCCGAGAGGCCCTGGCCGACGCCGACCGCCTGGAACAGGCCCTCCTGAAGGCCTTCCCGGACGAGATCAAGACGGTGATCAGCCGGATCGGCCGCCCCGAGATCGGCCTGGAGCCGGCGGGCGTGAATTCGACCGATACCTGGGTCCTTCTCAACGAGCCCGACACCTGGACCAAGGCCCATGACAAGGCCGAATTGACCGAGAAGATCGACGAACTCTGTCAGGCGGTGCTCCCCGGCACCTTCTACGCTTTTAGCCAACCGATCGAACTTCGGTTCAACGAGCTGCTGTCGGGCGTCCGGGCGGACCTGGGAATTGGCATTTACGGCGACGACCTGAAAGTCCTGCAGGAGAAGGCCGACAAGGTAGCCGAGGTGCTCAAGTCGATCCCGGGATCGACCGGGGTGAAGGCCCAGGTCCTCGGCGGCCTGCCGTTCCTGCGGATCCAGGTCGATCGCGACCGGATGGCCCGATACGGGATCGATGCCGCCGATGTGCTCGATGCCGTGACGGCCCTCGGCGGCAAGACGGTCGGCCAGGTCGTGGAGGGCCAACGCCGGTTTGCACTCCAGGTCCGGTTCGCGGACCGCTATCGGAACGATATCGAGGCGATCCGGACCCTGAAGATCTCCGACCCTCGGGGCCGGATGATCCCCCTGGAAGACGTGGCCGAGATCACCCTGGAGGATGATACCTACGAGATCTGGCGGAAGGACCGCGAGCGTCGGATCCTCGTTCAATCGAACGTCCGGGGCCGCGACCTGGCGAGCTTCGTCGCCGAGGCCCAGCAACGGGTCAAGGCCGATGTCGAGCTGCCCCGCGGCTACCGGCTCGAATGGGGCGGGACGTTCGAGAACCTCCAGTCGGCCACGAAGCGGCTCACCATCGTCGTGCCGGTGGCCCTGGCGATGATCTTCCTGCTCCTGTATTCGACCTTCCAATCGGTCCGGCTCGGGCTCCTGATCTTCCTGTCCGTTCCCCTGGGCGCAATCGGGGGCATCCTGGCGCTCTGGGTCCGGGGGTTGAACTTCAGCATCACCGCGGGCGTCGGTTTCATCGCCCTGTCGGGCGTCGCGGTACTCGACGGCCTCGTGCTCGTCTCGGCCATCCGCACCCTGATCGAGCAGGGGGAGCCGGTGAAGAAGGCCGTGTACGAGGCGTCGCTGTCGCGGCTCCGGCCGATCCTGATGACCGGCCTGGTCGCCAGCCTGGGGTTCGTGCCGATGGCCTTCTCGCACGGCGCCGGGGCCGAGGTGCAGCGGCCGCTGGCCACGGTCGTCATCGGCGGCCTGCTGACCAGCATGTTGCTCAAGCTGGTCGTCCTTCCGGCCATGTATGCCTGGTTCGATCCGGGCCTGATCCCGGCCCCGGATGGGGCCGACGCCGAATCGGAGCCGGCCCAGGCCCATTGACCTCGGCCGGTTAACCCTCCGGCCGAGACTCCAGCCCATCGACGACCGCCTCGATCGTCCCCGGCGCGAACCCTTCGAGGTGGTTGTTGACCAGTACGAACGCCGGCTTCCGGCGGACGATCGCCCGCCCGGCGATCGCCGCCAGGGCCTCACGTACGGGCGGGCAGGGGGCCTTCACCTCGCTGTAGGGTTCGAGGTCGGCAGTTGCCTGTTCGTACCCCTGGCCCCTCTTGAGCAGCGCCCGGGCGACCAGGAAATCGGCCGTCTCCGACCCGGGCATGTCGATCTGGTCGGCCAGATGCGGCATCCGCGTCCAGGCGTTGTAGACGTGGGCCACGTTCCGGTCTCGGAGCAGGTCGAGGTAGGCCGGTTCGAGGTACTCCGCGTTGCGAACCTCGACCGAGTATCGCGGCCCGGGCGGCAAAGCGTCCAGGAACGGGGCCAGGCGTTCCCGGAAGGCCGTCGGCGTGGGGAATGTCTTCTTCGGGAGCGTGCCGAACTCGAACATGAGCACGGCTACACGCCCGGAATAGCGGGCCAGGGGGCGCAGGAAAGCCAGTTCGAAGAGCCTCGCGTCGAGGAACGACGGGTTCGGCTGCCCGGCCCGCTTGCCGTATCGGGCGTGCCCCGGCCAGGTGGGTACGGTGATCTCCTCCGGCACCTTCAGGGCGAACTGGAGCGTTTCGGGCGCGCTTGCGAACAGGCGTTCCCAGGAGTCGGGCTTGGGGAACTGGTAGAAGCTGAAATCCCCGCCGACGACGGGGAACGTGCCGGCATATTCGGCCAGGCATTCGTCCTGGAACTTCTTCAGCGAGAATTTGCCGCGGGTCTCGTATCGCTCGGGGTTGTAAATGGTGCCCAGCCATCCCTCGTACTTCCAGGAGCTGGTGCCAAGGGAAACGCCCCGCTGGGCCAGGTCGAGCAACCGGGGGCCGAGCCGGGAAGCGAAGGCAGGCCGCTCGGGATCGAACCCGGGGAGGAGGCTCATGGATTGGCCTCCGGCACGGGGACCTTCCGCTCCGTGGGCGCGTGCGGGCCGACCTTGGCGGCCTGTTGATAGCTGTGCCACCAACGCTCGGCGTCGTCGATCGACCACGGGTAGCGGGCCGAAGCCTCGTCGAGGTCGCGGACGAGGTCGGCCGCGGCCTGATAGCGTTGGCCCGGGTCCTTCGCCAGGCAACGGAGTACGATCCGTTCCAGGTCGTCGGGGATCTCGGGCCGGTGCCGGGTGGGCGGCTCGACCGGCTGGAACCGGTGGGCCGCGACGGCCGATACCGAGTTCGCGGCATCGAACGGGGGCCGGCCGGTCAGCAGGTAGTAGGCCACGCCCCCCACCGCGTAGATGTCGCTCCGTCCGTCGATCGGCAGGCCGGCGGCCTGCTCGGGCGACATGAACAAAGGCGTCCCTCGGATCCCGCCGTCGCGGGTCAGCCCGGGGCTCATGGCGGTCACCTTCACGAGGCCGAAGTCGAGCAACTTGGCGACGTCGTGATGGCCGCCGACCTCGGCCGCTACGATGTTGGCCGGCTTGACGTCGCGATGGACCAGGCCCCGGATATGCGCCTGCCCGAGGGCCTCGGCGATCGGCCGGAGCAGGTGGATCGCCCGGCCTGGCGGCATCGGCCCGAAGTCGACGACGATCTGGTCGAGCGTCAGGCCGCGGAGGTATTCCATGACGCAGTAGAAGGCCCCGTCGGCGGCCCGGCCGTAGTCGAACACCTCGACCGCGTTCGGGTGGTTCAGCCGGGCCATCGCCTGGACCTCCAGCTCGAATCGCTTGTGCGCGTCGGGATGATCGGAGGCTTCCGGGCGGATCACCTTCAAGGCGACCGGCCGCTTGATCAGGGCGTGTTCGGCGAGGTAAACGTGACCCATCCCCCCCCGGCCCAGCGGCCGGATCAGGCGGTACTGGCCGAATTGACGCATGCGGAACTCGCGGACCCGCAGGTCATGGATCGTGTAGGCCCCGTAGAGTGCAAAGACGATGCCGAGGATCCAGGCAATCAGGAGGCCGCTCCACTGCTCGAAGCCGTAGATGCGGTTCATGGGCACGATCAGGTGGGGACGGGTCAGGGCGACCGACAACCAGGCCAGGAACGGCGTCATCGCCATCGGCAGGACGACGCGGGCGGCGCCCAGCCAGGAGTTGGGGATGAACGTGCCGTAAAGGACGACGATCAGCATCAAGCCGCGGACCGAGTCCCGGAACGGAGTCCCGTCGGCCTCCGGGTACCGGGGGTCGAGGTGTTCGACCAGCGCGACGTGCAGGTTCGCCCAGCAGTACAGCCCGAGCAGGCCGAAGAGCAGCCATTCCCAGCGGCGGAGCCCGCGCAGCGTCCAGGGGCCGGGGCGGGACAGATTGAGGAACGACAGGCCCAGCACCGCGATCAGTGCGAAATGGGCCTCGCGGAGTGAAATCGAGAGCGTCGGTAGGAAAAGGTTGCGGACGAAATAGAGCGACAGGGCCAGCAGAAGCAGCAGGATGGTCGACCGCAAGCGCCGCCGGAGCAGGCGGGCCGTCTCATCTTCGAGGGACGGCGGGGTCTCGGCGATCAGCACCGGCCTGGGCGACGGGGCGATGAGCGTGGGCGAATCGGATGACCGCCAGCCGGCCGGCTGGGGGGAATCGGCGACGCCCGGGGTCTCGCCCGCCAGGATGGTCATCGGCCCTCCCCGTGGCCCGGGGCGTTCAGGGTTCCGTCTTGCCTTCCGCACCGGCGACCGTCGCCGGCTTCCGGAAGATGATCAGGTGTTGCCAAGGGAGGAACTCCTGCGATTCGACGAAGGCGAATCCCTGCGGGGCGACCTCCTTCTTCACCTGGTCGAGAGTCATCTTGTGCTCGGGGCGGATCGGCACCTCGGGGTCTTCGCCCCGGAATTCGACCAGCACCAGGCGACCGCCCGGTTTGAGGGCCTTGAAGATCCCTTGCAGCAGCAGGTCGGGCCGCGATGCCTCGTGGTAGACGTCCACCAGGATCGCCAGGTCCACGGAACCCTCGGGCAGTTTGGTATCGTCCTGCGTGCAGAGCTTCGGCTCGACATTCTTGACGCCCGCCGCCTTCATCCGCTCGGCGAGCATCTCCAGCATCTGGGGCTGGACGTCGGTCGCCAGGACCTTGCCGTCTTGCCCCACCCGCCGGGCGATCCGCTCGCTCGTGTAGCCGACCCCCGCTCCCACGTCGGCCACGACATCCCCCGGCTTCAACTTCAGGGCGTCGAGCATCCGGTCGGGTTGCTCTTCATCGACTCGGGTCTCGCGGATCAGCCATTCGGCCCCGAGGTACGACATCACCGGCGCGATCGGCCGGCCCATGTAAGTCCCCGGGGGGTCGCGCCTCGGCCGGGTTGCCTTGCTCGCGGCTTTCGATTTGGCCTGGGGCTTGCTTTCGGGTTCCGCCGACGGCCTGGTATCCTGGGCCCAGGACGGGGCCGAGACCGCGGCGAGGGCCGCGAGCAGTCCGAGACGGATCGACCGGGTCGGCATCGGGGAGGCCCTCGCCTGGGGACGAACTGCCGGGGGCCGACGCGGGGTCGCGCGACCGGAACGTCATGATAGGGCAGAAGCCCCGGCCGGAACAGGCCCGTCATGAGAACATGCGATGAAACTGGCCACGATCGGATATGGGGCCTGGCCGGCCGATCGCCGGGCCCAGGGCATGGTGAAGGCCCTGCTGGGCGCGGGGATCAACCGCCTGATCGACGTCCGCCTCAACCCCTGTGCCGCCAACCCCGATCCCGGGGCCCCCTACGGGCCCAGGCCCTGGCATCTCCAGGCCGGGGGCGGGATCGCCGAGTTGCTTGCCGAAGCCGGCATCGCCTACGAGTGGTTCGCCGAACTGGGCAACCCCCAGCGGCAGGACCCCTCGATGAGCGTGTTTCGGTCCCACATCGCCGATCCCCACGGCGATTGGCCGGTACACCGAGGCCTCGAGCGGCTCGCCGCCCGGTTGCGGACGCCCGGACTCTCGGTCGCAATCCTGTGCGCCTGCGGGGACGCGGCGCGCTGCCACCGGTCCGAGATCGCCCTGGCCCTGGCCGACCGGATCGCGCCCGAGCCGCTGGAGGTACGCAACATCCCGTGATGCCCGATCAGGCCGGCACGGCATAGCTCAGGTGGTGGGCGCAGTGGATGCACTGCAGGCGTTGGATTTGCTCCTTCGTCATGGGGCCGAAGAAGCCGTTCTCGGGGAACGGTTCGCGACCATCCTGGACGCGCCGGATCGCGGCCCGGAGCGACTCGATCGCCTCGGCCGCCTCGACCCCGGGCTTCGGTTGCAGCACCCCGGGCGCCTTGATGCCGTCGGGCATCCGCCCTTCCTTGAGGACCTTCCGCAGGAAGTACGGCCCGATGGTCCGCCGGACGATCCACGGCATCGGCCTCGGGAAACCGTCGACCGCGTAGTTCAGGGTCGTGGCCAGGTGATTGCAGATTTCCCCCAGGGTCCATTTGCCCACGGTCACGTGGCCTTCCGCCAGCCGTGCCACCTCGGGCATGACCTCGTCCAGCGACGCAAAGGCCAACGATCGCCGCGTTGCGCTCATGATTGGGCCTCGGGCAAGGCGAAGCTGAGGTGGTGGGCGCAATGGACCCGGTGGAAACGCAGCCACTGTTCGGGTGACATCGTGCCGGCGATCGGGTGGAGGGCGAACGGCCCGCCGAAGGCGACGAGGCGGCCGATCGCCTCGCGAAGCCGGCCGGACTCGGCCGTCGCGTGCAGGTCGGGCGATGGCCGATAGGCGAGGGGCAGTGGGGCACCTTCCATGATCTTCCCGCGCGACAGGATCGACCATTTCGCGATCGGCCCCAGCACGGCACGGGCCGGCAAAGGCAGGGGCGGCTGGGGATACCCGCCCATCGAATAGTCGATCGCCGAGGCGAGATGCCCCAGGATCTGGCCGAGCGTCCAGCGGCCCACGGTCCGATGGCCCAGCATCAGCCGATCGACGTCGGGGATCACATCCTCGATCCTCGCGAAGTCCAGGGGTCGGCGAAGCCGGTTCATCGCACGCCGCCCCGATCGGGGATCAGGAAGCTGAGGTGATGGGCCGAATGGACACAATGGAATTGAATCCACTCCTCCTTCGTCATCGGCCCCAGCCGGGGGTGGACCGGTCCCGGCCCCGGGGACGCGACGAAGACGGCCATCGCCTCGCGGAGCCCGTCGATCTCGGCCCGATCGTCGAGCCCCTCGGGCGGATAGCCCTGGGGATTCCGCATGGGAATCCCTTCGGGAATCCGACCGCGTTCGAGTACCGCGCGGGCCGCGAGTTGTTCGGGCGTGGGCGGTGGCGGTGATTCGGTGCCGGGCGGCGTGACCGCCGTGGCCCGGAAGGTGTTGGCCAGGTGACGGCAAACCTGCGACAGCGACCAGTTGCCGACGAAGCGATACCCTTCGAGCAAGCGCTCGGCCTCGGGCATGATCTCGTCGAGCGATCGGAAGGCCAGTTCCCTTCGCCCCGGCGTCATGACGTGGCCTCCCTCGGCGGCAAGCGGCGGGCGTGCGACAGGATCGCCTTCATCCGCCTCGGCGTCGATGTGAACGTGACCTTCCCGACGGGGGCCTCGCCGACGAACTCGCGAGGCGCCAGGTATCGGCCATCCAGGGTCGCGAACGTGCAGCCCGCCTCGGAGGCGATCACCACGCCCGCGGCGATGTCATGCGCCTGCTCGCCCAGCGACGCGGTACATTGCAAGCGGCCGGCCGAGACGAAAGCCAGTTCGATGCAGGCGCTGCCCAGGTCGCGAAGGCGGCCGGGGAGGCTTCGCGGATCGACCACGCGGAAGGCGTTGGTCCCCAAACAAACATTATCCTGGTCGTGCAACGTATCGGCATCTCGGGCGATCAGGCGCTGGCCGTCGCGCCACGCGCCGCCGCCCTTCGTGGCCCAGTACAGTTCGTTCAAGGGCGGCGCGGCGATCACACCCAGGACCGGCTCGCCGTCGTCGATGAGGCCGATCGAGATGCACCAGAGCGGCAGTTGATGGACGAGATTGCCGGTCCCATCGATCGGGTCGATGCTCCAACGACGGCGGCCCTTGCCGCCCGAATCGGCGAATTCCTCGCCCGTGAGCTGGTCGTCCGGGAACCTTGCCGCCAGCCGGTCGCGGATGAAGCACTCCATGTCCCGATCGAGGTCGGTCACATAGCTCTTGTTCGCCTTCTCCTCGGGGGTCACCGACAGCGACCTCCGCATCGCAAGGGCGGCCGCCTCGCGGGCCACCCCCAGCACGAATTCCAGATCGATCCCCAGCACGTCCATGACGATCGCGACTCCCTCAAACCCCGGGAAGAACGGGAAAGCCGATTGTAGCAGATCCCGCCGCAACTCCGAAGTCGGGCGGGACTCAGAGACCAGCCGCGGCATGGAACGCAGGCCGGGTCGCGAGCCTTCAATTCGGGCGGCGATGCCCACCTAGCCTCCTGCAAATTCCTCCCGAACGGGCTGTTGAAGCGACTCGACCGCATTCTCCGGGAACTCCTTCCCCTCCTCTTGGGGCGGTAGACCAGTCTGACGGCCATAACCCCCTTGAGAGGGGCAAAGATCGGCCACGCAGTGGGATTGAATCCTGGCGAAAAATCTTACCTGTTCGCCGCATTCCCCGGCGTCAGGCCCCGGACCTTGATGTCGTTTTTTGGAACCAGGGGCTTTGCGCAAGCAACAAGGTGTTCTACATTCCATCAAGCATCCAGCGACCCCGCCTGTCGCGGATTCAACCCAGCCGATCCTCCCCCCGGGAAAGCCGCCATGATCCCGTTGCGTACCCGGCCGATGCAGCCCCTCTCGCCCCGCCATCGACGACGACGTCCCCTCCCGATCGGGTTCGAGGAAGTGGAACGCCGGGCCCTGATGGCTTCGCTCCCGCTCTCCTTCGCGGTGCCCGGTGTGCTCGCCAATCGGGGGGTTTACGCGGGGATCCTGGGGCAGCTCGAGGCGGCCTATACGCCGACTCATGGGCCCTACGCCGGGGTGCAACTGGCCAGCGGCATGTGGGTCGTCCTGGCCACGAACCCGGGCGATTCGCTTGCCAACGCCGATTATGCCCCGGCGACGCCGTTCAGCAAGCTCACTCAGGCCTTCGCGCCCAGCAAGACCACCCCCGCTACCATGAGTGTGGATACCACGCTCAACTTCCCGGCGAGCGGCGGCAATCTCTCGGTCTGGACATCGGGCGCGAACCCGGTGAATACCTTGCTTTCCTACACGGGCTTGACGCCGAGTACGTCGTTCAACGGCGTCCTCCAGACGGACGGGTCCGGGCCGACGACGTATCCGGCCGGGTCGTCGGTCTTCCTGACGGGCCAGTACCTGCCGCTCCTGAACCTCTTCCCCAACGCTGGCAGCTACCCGAACACGAACGCGACCGTCACGGCGACGGTCAACGTGCCATCCTTCCTATCGGCGCCGATCACGTCGGGCCAGGTGGTGATGAGCGTCGGCTCGGCGATGAAGCTGCCGGTGAACAACAACGGCAGCATCGCCGCCCCCAACGCGGCGAGCAACCCCAATGACCACTTCGGCCTGTTCGAGTGGGGTTGGGATAGCCACGGCGGCGCCCAACCCGATGGGGCACTCGATATCGACATCTCGGAGGTCGATCAGGTCGGCATCCCGTTCCAGGCCTCGATCACGACCCCGGCGGTGGCGATCACCGGCGTGGCCGACGCCGGCAACGGCCTGGTCACGATCACCACGGCGACGCCGCACGGCCTCCAGGCGGGCGATACCGTGAAGATCGCCGGCGTGACGGGTACCCTCAACGGCGCCTCGGGACCCCTGAACGTCAACGGCACGACGTTCGTGGCCAACGCGCCGGCCGATTCGACGCATTTCCAGATCAACCTGCCGGTGACCCTGGGCACCTACTCCAGCGGCGGGACCGTGACCCTGGGCATGCCCGCGCCCGCGCAGGACGGCATGGGCCTGATCCCGACCCGGACGGTCCTGTTCCAGGCGTTCGACGATTACATCGCGGCGGTCCAGAAGGAGAACCCCACCTCGAACGCGCAGGTCTTCCTCCAGGGGGGCGCCGAGAATAGTAACGCCCCGTTCCCGCCCAATACCCGGATCACGGCGCCGCAGGACGTGGTGGTCAACCTCCAGGCGAACCCGCCCATCTTGAACGGCTCGGCCACTACCGGTGGCAGCCTGACGCTCAACACCAACTATTACTACGCCGTCACGGCCACGAGCGCCTCGGGCGAGGCGAAGGCCAGTATCCCGGTCATGGTGTACACCTATAACAAGTCGGTGGAAGGCAAGGACGTTCCGCAGCAGACCGCCGCCCTGAGCTGGAGCGCGTTCCCCTACGCGACGGGATACAAGGTCTATCGGTCGCTCTCGATTAACGGCCAGTCGCTGACGAACCCGGTGCTGGTGGCCACGCTCTCGGGCGGCCAGACGCTGTCGTACAACGACGACGGCTCGGGCACCCCCACTTCGGCTTCCCCGCCGACCAACAACTACACTTATGACCCGCTGAACCAGTACTACACCCAGGCGGTCCTGGATTTCTTCCAGTACTACACCAACAACGACTTCGTGCTCGACCTCCTGGCCGACACCACCAGGCTCGTGGGGAGGACTTCGACCACCGCCGTCCCCGGCTACACGGTGCTCGACCTGGTGGCACAGGCCGGCCAGTACGGCAACCAGTACGCCGGCACCCACGTCCACATCTACTCGCCCCTGTTCTCGACGAACACGAACCTGCCCGGCCTCCCGGCGCCACCGTCGTGGATCACCGACCCGGCCGACTCGCCGGCCGCGATGATCTTCGGCGCCGCGGGCGTGTTCGGCACGCCCGAGCCGGGCATCCCGGCCGGACTCCAGAAGGACATCCAGAACGCGATCGACAGCGCCTTCAACCGGGGCCTGACGCCCCGCCAGGAAGCGGGCGGCACGTTCTCGAACGTGATCCCGCCGACCTACTGGGCCAATGATCCCAACCCCCTGATCGCCTCGGGCGTGAGCACGACGATCCCTTCCGGGAAACAGCCGCTTTCGGGCACCTACTACTACGCGATCACGGCGGTGAATCTGAACGCCTCGGACACCCCGGCCGGCGAGACGACGCCCAGCAACCTGGTCAAGGTGGTCCTCACTGGGTCGCAGAATTCGGTACTCCTGCAATGGAAGGCGATCAACACCACGGCGAAGGGGGTGATCCAGTCGAGCTTGCCGGACAAGCAGACGATCACCGTGGATAGCGTGGCCCACTTCCCCGCCTCCGGCCAGCTGCTGATCAATAACGGCGGGACGCCGACGCTGTTGAGTTACGGAGACATCGACACGGGGACCAATACCTTCCAGAAAGTCGCGGTCATCGGCGGCGGCACGTTCCCGACCTCGGGCACCGTCTACGGGAATATCGGGGCGAGCACCGCCGATTCGATCAACATCTACCGGGGTACCTCGCCCGACAAACTTGTCTTGATCGCCAACGTGCCCAACGGCACCCCGAACGCGATCATGTACGTCGATAACAACGGCGCCGCCCCTGCCCAATCGATCGCGCCGCCGATCCAATTCTACGCCAAGGGCTCGACGGCCAACTACTACGCGGCTTTCCTGCACCAGCCCGGCATCAGCATCAATGGCCTGGCTTACGGCTATCCGTACGACGACCAGGGCGGCTTCTCGACGAACATCCAGATGCGGACGCCCCAGGGGGTGACGATCAGCCTGCTCCCCTGGGCCAACGCCGGCGCGCTGGCCATCGCCGGCCCGACGAGCGTCGCGGCCGGGCAGACCGTGCAATATGTGTTGACGGCCAGGAATGCTACCGGCGACACCGACACCTCCTATCGCGGCACCGTGCATTTCACCAGCGACGACCCGCAGGCCGTCCTGCCGGGCGATTACACGTTCAATTCCGGCGACAAGGGATCCCATACCTTCGCCATCATCTTGAAGACGGCCGGCACGATCACGATCACGGTCGCGGACGCCACGAACGGCCTCTCGGGCTCGAAGGCGGTCACCGTCCGGGCGGCCGCGGCCAGCAAGCTCTCGTTCCTCTCGAGCTCGCTCGTCGGCCTCACCGGCACCAAGACGGACGTGGTCGTCGAGGCGCAGGATGCCTTCGGGAACGTAGCGACCGACGTGAATGGGCCTGTCACCCTGGAAGGGCAGTTGGGACGCCTCAAGGCGTTCTTCAAGGAAGGAGCGGCGATCTTCCGCCTGCCGACGGATCGCGCGGGCGACTTCCGGCTGCGGGCCAAGGCCCCGTGGAGTTCGATCCTCTCGGGCCTGATCCGGGTCACGACCGTCAAGCGATTCACCATCGCCGGCCCGGCCAGGGTCGACGCGGGCCGGGCCACCGCATTCCAGATCACCTCCCGGAAGCCGGGCGGCCTGCGGAATGCCGAGTTCTCGGGCCTGCTGGAGATCTACCGCGATGACCGCCTCGTCGCGACGACGACCGCCAGGGATGGCATCGCGGACGTGTCGCTGGTCCTGATCCGCCCGGGCCGGGCCTTGCTCCGGGTCCGCGATCCCAGGGCCAACTCGATCGTCGGTACCCGCTACATCCGCGTCCGGTAAACCGCGTCCTGCCCGCGGGGATGAGTGGATTCCATCCCCGGGGCGGCATGGGTTATGCATGGGCACGGCCAGGTTTTACCCTGACCTTTTCATCGCCCTTGCATCCAGGAACTGGCTTTATGCGGCAGCACCCCCCGACCTTCGCGGTGGCCAGGCCGGCCCGACATACCCGCTCGATCCGACCGATCTGCGCCCCGCTGGAAGAGCGAGTGCTGCTGTCGGTGGCCCTCCGAGCCAGCAAGCCGACCGTTTCCCCCGTGGGCGCACCGATTACCTGGACCGCGAAGGCACGGGGTCATGGTGCCTCGCCCGTCTATCAATTCGTCGTCGATTCGCCCGACGGCCGTTCCAGCATGGTCCGCGACTTCAGCTCCGATCGGAGCTTCACCTGGTCACCGATGGGCGAGGGGAACTATGTCGTCCGGGTGATCGCGAAGGATGGCTATAGTGCCACCGATGGTGAATCGGCGAGCGTGGCCCATCGGGCAAGGCCTCGGGCCCGCTCCGTCCAGGCCGTCGTCAACCGGCTCTCGAACCCGTTGGTCGCCCTCTACAGCGCCCCGGCTTCATCCTCCGACGGTTCACTCCGGGTCGAATTCAAGCCGGCGGGAACCGCCCGCCCCTGGACATCGACCTCAGCCCAGGAGGTCATGGCGGGCCGGAGCACCAACGTCATCGTTGCGGGCCTACTCCCCAACACGAATTACCTGATGCGGCACGTCTCAGCCGGCGGCCTGGTTTCGCCGGCCCGGCAGTTCCGCACCGGGACCCTGCCGGGATACCTGTCGTTCCCGACCTTCGCGGTTCAAAAGCCCGAGGCCGCCCGATCGGGCCTGGACCGCCAGTTGGTTTTGCACATCGGGGTCAATCCGCCGCCAGGGACCGTCAACACGGTGGCGACGAACCTCTCGGGCAACATCGTCTGGTATTACGACCCGGTCACGAACGGTTTCCCGGGATACGCACCGACGCTGGTAAACGGCGGCACGGTGCTGATGCTGGGCGGCAAGCAGGACGGCGTCGGGGGCGCGGACACGCTTCGCGAAATCGACCTGGCCGGTAACGGCTTGCGCGAGACGAACATCCGCGCCGTCAACTCCCAACTGGCTGCGATGGGGCTCCCCTCGATCGACGACTTCAACCACGAGGCACGACGCCTGCCCGACGGCCGGACTGCGGTCCTGTCCACATCCGCCCGGACGATCGTCGTCAACGGCAAGCCGACGCTGTACAAGGGGGACATGATCCTGGTCCTCGACCAGGATTTCCGGGTGGCCTGGGCGTGGGATCCGTTCCGATGGCTCGACACCAACCGGCTGCCGACAGGCGGCGAGAAGACCACTGACTGGACCCATGGGAATTCGATCGCCTGGTCGCCGACGGATGGTAACCTGATCGTATCGATGCGCTCCCAGGACTGGGTCCTCAAGATCAATTACGATCGGGGGGCCGGCGACGGCCACGTCGTCTGGCGGCTGGGTGAGGGCGGCGATTTCGCCATTCAGTCGTCGGTCCGATCGCCCTGGTTCACGCACCAGCATGACGCCAGGTACATCGACGACACGACCCTGGCCCTCTTCGACAACGGCAACACGCGCCAAGCGACCCTACCGGGGTCGAACAGCCGTGGCCAGGTGCTGGCCCTCGACGAGCGGAACATGCTGGCGACCTTGACCCTCAACGCCGACATGGGCAACTACGCGCCCGCCGTGGGGAGTTCGCAAAGGCTCCCCGACGGGAGCCTGGCCTTCAATTCCGGGTTCGCTCAGCAGACGATCGTCGTGCGTCCGGACGGATCCAAGCTATACGTGCAAAAAATGAATATGCCAGGTTTACAGTATCGGTCCTACATCTATTCCACCCTCTACGACAATCCGACCGACTTCCTCGGATAGGGCGATTCTGGGGGGGGGCGGATGGCAGAAGAACGCCCCGCGCGCGTCGCGGCGATTCAGGGTGCATTATGAGGCCCCGTGCCGGGGATCGGGGCCATCCCCAGGTGCTCTCGCAGGAATCCGAAAGATCGGAGGATCGCCTGCTTCCAGGCTTCGGGATCGCCTCCGCCGTGGCCGCCCCCTTCGATCGTGAGTAGCTCGGCCTCGACGCCCGCCTCCTTGCAGGCCCGTGCGAATTCGGTCGCCTGGTCGTAAGGGACCAGTTCGTCCTTCGTGCCGTGGATCAAGAGGACCGGCGGGTCTCCGGCATTCAGGTGATGGATCGGGCTGGCCGAACGGCGCGCAGCCACGTCGGCCTTGCCCCCCGGCCCCAACAAGTCCTCGACCATGAACCGCGAGGCATCCGGGAAGGTTCGGGTCAAGTCGGTCGGCCCGGCGAACGAGACGGCCGCCTTGACGGTGGTCGAACCGGGGGAGTCCACCGGGTCCTCATCGGCGGTGGTCGCCAGCAGGAGGGCCAGGTGGGCGCCGGCGGAGCCGCCCATTACGGCGATCCGGTCGGGATCGATCTTCCACTTCCCGGCGTGTTCGCGGACGAATCTCACGGCCGACTTTACGTCGTCGAGCTGCGAAGGGAAAGTGTTTCTGGGGGCGAACCGATACTGGATCGAAACCGCAGCAATCCCCTGGGACGCGGAACCGAAGAGGCCCTCGCGATACTCCCGTCGACTGCCCGCGCGCCACCCCCCTCCGTGGATGAAAACGACACACGGGGCCGGCCCCTCGGCGTATCGGGGGCGGGCGAGGTCGAGGTGAAGGGTTTCACCGCCGACTTCGCGGTACACAATGTTCGGGGTGAACTCGACATTCGCGGGCGGCGGATCCTGCCGGGCCTTCACGATCCAGGCCACCAAGATCAAGGCCATGGCCGCGACCAATCCCCACACCCACCTCGCCCGGATTTTCACGACCAGCTCTCCCCCGTTTGCTGGGCGTCAAGGTTGGAGGAACGGCCGGACTCGCTCTGTAAGGAGCTTGTATCCATCGGCGGAGAAATGCAGGCGATCCTCGAGGAACAACTCGGGTCGGGGCAGGCCGTTGGGGCCGAGGGGAACGTCGAACGCGTCGATGAAGCCCACCCTGGGCATGCCCAGGGCCATCTTGCGGATACGGTCGTTCAGGTCGCGGTATTTGTCGGTCTCGCCCCAACGCGATTCGGCCGGGCTGACGGCGAGGTAGAGGATCTCGGCCTTCGGTAGCTTCTTGCGGACGGTCCAGACGAACGCGGCGAAATCGTTGGCGACTTCCTCGGGGACCCGGCCGGCGTGGATATCGTTCCCGCCGGCACGGAGGATGATTTGCTTCGGCTCGTGGGGGAAGATGATCCGATCGGCGAAGTGGGTCGCGTCGACGATCTCCGATCCGCCAAAGCCGCGGTTGATCACCTTCCGATCGGGGTAGTCGGTCGCGAGCGTCTTCCACATTCGGATGGTCGACGAACCGGTGAAGACGATGCCCCCCTTGGGCGGCGGGTTCTCGCGGTCGGCCGCTTCATAGGCGGCGATTTCCTTCTCCCATTTCGAGTAGTCGCGGGCGGCCGCGTAGGGCGTTAGGGTCGCCACCTGGGCGTGCGACGTCGCGATTGGGCCGATCGTCAGGACGGCCAGGGCGAGGGCTTTGGCGATCTTCGTCATCGGGATACCTCGGGCTTGCGCCGGACGGATTCCCAGGCATTTTGTCCGCGGATGGGGCCCGCCGCAAGGATCGCGCCCGAGCCACGGCAAGGCCCGTTCGGGCCTCCCGGGGCCAGGGGCCGGGGCAAGATCGCCTCGTTTTCGGCACGGCCATGGAGTATCCTGCCCCACCGTTTCGCCTGGAGGACTCGCCGATGTCGATGGAAGCACAAACCCCGCCCGTCTCGAAGGTCGCGAAATGGGCCGGCCGGGTCCTTTCGGCTTTGCCCTTGCTCTTCCTGGTGGCCGATGCCGCCGCCAAATTGATGCAACCGCCGCCGGCTCCGGTGATCGAGGCGACCACGAAACTGGGATTCCCCGAGGGGACGATCCTGCCGATGGGGATCACCCTGCTGGCATGCGTCCTGCTGGCGGCCATCCCCCGGACGGCCGTGCTGGGGGCGATCCTGCTGACCGGATACCTCGGCGGTGCGGTCGCGTCGCATGTACGGATGGGCGAAGGGGCCTTCCCGATCGTCTTCCCGGCCATCTTCGGCGCCTTGATCTGGGGTGGGCTGTACCTCCGCGACCCTCGCATCCGGGCCCTTGTCCCGATCCGACGGCCTTGACGGCTGGAAGGAGGGGGAATGGAACCGCGTATCGTCGAGGGCGACCTGCTCTCGCAGGATGTCGAGGTGATCGTCAACGCCTGGAATCGCAACGTCATCCCCTGGTGGCTGCTCCTACCGCAGGGGGTTTCGGGGGCGATCAAGCGTCAGGGGGGCACGGCACCGTTCCGGGAACTGGGCCGGATGGGGCCGATCCCGCTGGGCGGCGCCGTGGAAACCGGACCGGGGCGATTGCCCTTCCGGGCCATCATCCATGTGGCTGGGATCAACCTCCTGTGGCGATCGTCCGAACGGTCGATCCGCGATTCGGTGCGGAATGCCATGGCGATCGTCTCGGCGAAGGGCTATCGGTCGGTGGCGTTCCCCTTGATCGGCGCCGGATCGGGTGGGGGGAAGCCGTCGGAAGTGCTGAATATCATGGAGGACGCGTTGCACCCCGTCTCGTATGATGGCGAGGTCCGCCTGATGAGGTTTCGGCCTGGCCGCTGAATCGGACGGGCGATCAAGAGGCCCCGAAAGGACATGGCAAGCCGGGAGGGGGTCAGGATGGATTTTGAGCCCGCGACTACGACCTCGGCGGCCACCAAGGAGCCCGGGAAACGTCGGTTCCGGATCAGCCTGGGCACCGCCATGATCGCGATCGTGATCGTGGCCCTCCTGCTCATGGCGGCCAGGCGATTTGTCCTGGGCGGTGGCGACTTCTTCGGCGGCGATAGCGTTCTCGTCGAGTTCACCAATCAGTCCAGCACATCCATCGAATTGGTGACGATCGTCCATAAAGGTGGATCGTTCCATGCGAGGGGCGTCCGGCCTGGCCAGACGATTCGCAGGCGGGTCTGGCCGGCGCAGGTGAAACGCCTCGGCGATCCTTACTACTGCAACTTCGCGGTCGAGACTTCCGGCCACGGGGGACCTCGAAGCTTCGGGGGAGGGAGCTATTTTCACCCCTCTCTGGGCCCTCCACTGATTGGCTTCACCCTCCTGGATGGGGCGAACGGCTCGATTTCCACCTACGTGGAAACAGGTACCTATCGACTGGCTCCCGATTACATCTTCGCTCTACAGCAATGGATGGATCACTAATCCCGCCCGAGCAAGTTGCCGCGGGCCGGATTGCATCAGGTTTCGGAGCAGCATTTCGGTGAATTCGCGGGCCCCCACATGATTGACCGATCCGAGGATCGAACCGAATGGGAACGGACCTGGGCCGCGATGCCCCATCGTCGGGTCGCCGGACGCCCCGACACGATCTCGCTCGACCCGCCCCAATACGCCGATCGGGCTTATCGGGAATCGCCCCGTTGCCCGATCTGCGGGGCCGATGCCTATGTCGGCGGGTTGCCGGCCACCTTGCACGCGACCTTGCCGGGAGGCGTCCCCGTCGGGCTCGGTGTTTGGGTCCATCCTGATTGCTTCGAATCGGGCGAAACGATCGAAGGATCGGCCCCGATCCCCTGGTGAGGCAGGCCCGATCGGGATTCGCGGCGGAGGACCGGCACCATGGCGGTCGGACTGGGATCGCGACGAATTCGCATCGGCCTGCGGGGTGCCCTGATCGGCGTCGCCTTGCTGGCCCTGGCCTTGTCGATGGCCTCCCGATACCTGCAGGGCGCCAGCGATTTCCTGGGGGGCGATAGCATCCGGTTCGAGTTCGTGAATGCTTCCGATCGGGCGATCGGAGTCCTGTCGATCCGTTACCCGGGAGGATCAATCGAGGCCCGTGACCTCCATCCGGGCGAGTCGTTCCGGGGGCGGATCTGGCCGAACGAAACCGATCGGATAGGCGATGCCATCGATTGCCCGCTCGAGGTGCGCGTCGACGACCCGGACGGGACAAGCGCCTTCCACCTCCGCTTGTACTTCCGGCCCGACAGGTACGCCCCCGAAGCCCGGATCGTCCTGCGGGATTACCCCGATTCGCTGAGCGTCGCCTCGACGACGGACCGGCCAACGCCGGGATATGTCCGAACCTTGAGGCGGTGGCTAGGCCGTTGAACCCCGACAGTCGGCGAAATCCCGCACTCCGAACCGATCCCCTGCGTATAGTTTTCGGGACGATTTCGCGAGGGCTCACCTGGAATGACGCTGGCACTCTGGATTCATGCGCTGGGCTCGATCGGCATCTTCACGTCGAGGGCGTTCCTGCCGGCGTTCGCGACGGCCTTGCTGCTGCGATACGGGCCGCAGGTCTCCTGGATTGCCGATTCGGGGCTGCTGCGATACGTCCAGGATGTGCCCACCTGGTTCACGTCGGACCCATGCTTGCTCGCGCTGGGCGTGCTGTCGATCGCCGAGCTCATGGCCGAGCGCGTGCCCGAAGTGAAGGCGGCCTTCGACGAGGTCCACGGCTACCTAAAGGCGGCGATGGCCGGCATGACATTCCTGGGCGTCCTGGGGGCCACCGATCGTTCGGCCTTCCATGGGATCCTTGGGGAACATGCGGCCGTCGATATCCTCTCGGCCCTGGCGGTCGGTGGGGGGACGCTCCTGACGGGGGGCGTCCGCCGGGCCGTCCTGGAGCCGTTCGACGACATCGATCAGGACGACGACCTGGGAATCCGCGGCCTGCTGCGGCCGGTTGAGGATTTCTGGGCGTTCGCCGGGCCGATCGCCTTGATCCTGATGCCGTTGCTCACGGTCCTGGCGTTCCTGATGACGCTCGGCGTGCTGGTCCTGATCGAGCGCCGGCTCAACCTGGGCGGCCGGGTGCAGCCGATCGCCTGCCAGGCTTGCGGCCGGCCGATGGACCCCCGGGCGCTCGAGTGCCCGCATTGCCATGCGACGGCCGCGTCGGTCGCGGCGATCGGCCCGCTCGGGGGGATCCTGACGCGGCCCGCCAATCCGGCCCGACAGCCGTTCGCCTTGATCTCGGTGAAGCGGTGCCCGTCGTGCGCGGCCCGATTGACCGGGCCCTCGATTCACCAAACCTGCGCCTCCTGCGGGCGGGAACTCCCGGGCGACCCGGCTTTCGTCCGGGCCTACGTGGGCTTCGTGGACCGCCGGGCGTTCTGGGTGGTGCCGGCCTGCACCGTGCTGGGATTGATCCCGTTCCTTGGGATCATCCCGGCGGTGATGCTCTACCGGCTGGCGATCGTCGCCCCGTTCCGCTGCCATGCCGCATGGCCACGCCCTGGCGATGAAGTGGGGCTCCGACTCCGATGGTGGTCCTGAAGCTGGCCTTGCAATGGATCCGGTCGCGGGGCGGTCGCGGTGCTGGCCCTCACCCTGATCCGTACGGGCCTACCGGACGGCATTCCGAAGGCTCGCGGCGGCCTGATCGCGGGCCGCCGGATCGGCCAGCCAGTTCGGCGGAACCGCCCGGCGCGCCCGAGAGGATCGGCTTGCCGTGGCCGAAGCAGGCGACCTCGAAATCGAGCGCGGCGAGCTTCGCGAGGCTCCGCCGCCCCTCCTCCAGATCCTCGTATAACGGGCTCATTTGCAACCCGAAGACGTTCGCAGCGGCGTCGGCCGCGATCAGCACGCCGCCGTGCTCGGGCCAGAGGAACGCCAGTTGCCCCGCGCAGTGGCCCGGGATGTGGATGGCCCGAATCCCGCCCGGCAGGATTTCCCCATCCTGGGCCTCCGACTCGATCTCCGCCGGCTCGACCTCGGTCGGCGCCTTCACGACCAGGAAGCGGCAGACGAAGGCGTTGAACAGACCGGGGGCCGGCGTGAGCGGCCGGATCGCCCGACCCTCGCGGACCATCGCGGCATCGATCGAATACATGGTCGCCGTTGCACCGGTGAGCCGCTTCAGTTCGGCGAGGGAGCCGGCGTGATCGCTATGGCAGTGCGTAACCAGGATCCGCCGGACATCGGCCGGCTGCTTGCCGATCGACCGCAAGGCCTCGGCAATCCGGGGGCCGCTGCCCGCAACGCCCGTGTCGATGAGGCTCAGGCCATCCCCCGTGTCGAGGAGGAAAGCGTTCACGAAGCCGAGCGAGATGCTCCAGCAGCCGGGTTTGATCTGCGTCGCGTCCATGGTCGATGCGTCCTTCCGGGCTCGGAACGGCCGATTCCTGGCGGGATTCTATCCGACCTGGCCAGCCCGGCCGTAGGCGAGGCGACTTCCCGCCGCAAAATCGGTCGCATTCCCGCCCGACGATCGGGCGAACCGCGATCATGCCATTCGCCGACTTCATGCTGCTGATGGCGGCCGGGCTCGACGATCCGCCCGATTCGCCCGAGAATCCGTTCGAGGCACAGTCCAGAGATAACGATCGCCCAGCACTGGGTCGTGCCCCAGCCTAGCCACCTCGACCGCCCTTTATTCCCCGGGCGCCACGGGACTTTCGTAATGGAAGGGCGGGAAAAGGACCGCGAACGATCTCAAGGCGGGCCGCCCCCTTCACCCCCTCTCATGAGTGCCTTCGACCGCGATGGCAACCACGGTATCCTCTAAGCCAATGAGATCGCGAAGGCGGTCGCATCGCAGATAACGCTCGACCGCGACGGCGAGGGTAAGCTCTCCGAGAGGGGGACCTTGTCCACCTGGAGCACCCGCGTGGCCCGAGGGATGATCGTCCGCGCCCGGCATATCCCGCGGCGTGGGGAACGGGTGCACGCTAACTTGAGGTTTTGCTCATGTCCTGGTTCACGATCTGGGATGCCCAGTCCCTGGATGCGATGTTCCACCCGGGTATCCCGGTGGCCGAGAAGATCATCCGGCCAATCGTGGTTTACATGTTCCTGATGGGCTTGCTGCGGATGTTCGGCAAGCGGGAGATGGCGCAGCTCAACCCGTACGACTTCATCATCTTGGTGATGCTCTCGAACACCGTCCAGAACGCCATCATCGGCGCGGATGATTCGGTGTCGGGGGGCCTGATCGGAGTCTTCTCGCTCTGCGCCTTCCACGCGGTCATCGTCCGGGTGATGTTCCGCCATCGGCGGTTGGAGCAGATCCTCCAGGGCAAGCCGGCCGTCCTGGTCCACGAGGGTATCGTGGACAAACGGGCCCTCCGACGGACGCTCATCACGATGCCCGAGTTGTTGTCCGTCATCCGTCGGCAAGGGTTCGACCACCTCGGTGAGGTCCGCCGGGTCACCCTGGAGCCGGGCGGGACGATGTCCGTCGTCCCCAACGTGCCGAGCGACGAAGAACGTCGGCAGGCCGAATTGCTGCAAAGGCTGGACGATCTCCGGGCCCAGGTCGAGGACCTGGGCCGTCGGCTGGACTCCACGTCTCCCAGCCATTGATCAATCCTGAGATCACCGGACTGGGATGGCCTACGGCTCCGAAGTCTCACCCTGCCTGATCCATGCGTGGGTTGTCCAGATCGACAGCAGGGCCCGGAGCCGGCAGTTCCTGCCGCTTTATGAGGCACGCTTCATTCGCCAAGGCGGATAAACTGAGGATAAACCATCGGAGCCCGGGCTACCAATTGCGTCCCGAAAAAAATTCTTATTGTTTATTCTGAAAGAGTTTCTGCAAAAACAGTGCAGTTCATTAAGGTCTTACCATGGCAATAGCCCGCGAATGGGCACAGCACTTGCTCGAATGCACAGAATTGGGACAGTAGCCGGTATCGTGCCTGGCAACCGGGCCATTCACGACCCGGGCGATCCCGCAACTCCTCCGGCGTGATCGGGACTAGGGATGGTGGAAACCATCTGTATCCACATCCCCCGAAAGCACCGGGGGATTCCCCGCGGGCTCATGCACACCCTCGGCTTTCTGGTGGCCTTCGCCGCGTCCTACTCGCCGATATCGGCCTGCGGATCAGCGATCCAGGATCCTGGTCCGGAAAGTCACCCGATCGAACGACCTGAGCCGCTCTCCCCTTCGTTCGCGACCCCGCCCAGATCCGGCACGGCCGCGACGGCGGTTATTCCCCGAGATGACGGGGATCTGGGCCTTCCGGCCGGGGTCCTGATGGTGCTGTTGTTGCAGGGGGGGTTTGCCCTCATGGCATCCGGCCATTGCCGGGCGAAAAACGCCGCCCATGCGATGCTGATGAGCCTGGGCGCCCTCTGCATTGCCGTGTTGACGTTCGGCGCCTGCGGTTATGCGCTGTCGGGCGGGTACGGCTCGCCGCCGGCGTCGATTAACCTCCTCGGTCGGCCGTTTGGCCTGATCGGGACGCAGGGCTTCTGGCTCCGCGAACTGCCCAGGCACCCCGAACATGCGGGTACATTCCTGATCCTGGCGGCCTTCGCCGCGGTTTCGGCGACGATCCCGACGGGCGCCCTGGCCGAACGTTGGCGGTTCGGCTCGCTGGCGGCCGCCACGATCCTGGCTTCTGGCCTCATTTTCCCGGTTTATGTCTGTTGGGCCTGGGGCGGAGGCTGGCTGGCCAGGGTCCCCCGGCCGGACCTCGGTTTCCGCGACTTCGCCGGCGCGGGGGTGGTCCACCTGATCGGCGGCTTGACGGCGTTGTCGGGTGCCCTGGCGATCGGGCCGCGGATCGGCAAGTTCTCGGGCGAGGGTCGGCCCCGGGTGATCCCCGGCCATGACCTGACCTATGTCATCGCCGGGACGCTGCTGATCGCGGCCGGATGGTGCTTGCTTGCCTTGACGAGGGCCTCGGCGATCGCCGGGGTATCGCCGCCCCTAACCGCCATCGCCCTGCTGCTGGCCGGATCGGCCGGCTGCGTCTCGGCCGCGGTGGCCAGCCGGATCAGCTACGGCAAACCCGACCCGACATTCGCCTGCAACGGCCTCCTGGGCGGCCTGGTGGCGATCAGCGGGCTGGGCGGATGGGCCGAGCCTTTCGCCGCGGTCCTGGTCGGGGCGTCGGCCGGCCTCCTTTCGTTCTGGTCGGCCCTTTTCGTCGAGCGGGTCCTCCGGGTAGACGACCCGGCGAACGCGATCGGCGTCCACGGGGCCTGCGGCGCGTTCGGTTGCCTGTGCGTCGGCCTGTTCGCCGGCGGCGGGGCGCCATCGGCCCCCCTGGGCCTGTTCTCCGACGGCGGCGTCGGGCAGTTAACCGCCCAGGTCATCGGCGTGGCCGCGGCCGTGCTCTGGGCCTTCCCGGCGTCCTGGCTAGCCTTCCGGCTGCTTGGGTGGACCTTCGGGAATCGGGCGACCGCCCGCGCCGAGGTCGAGGGCCTCGACCTGTTCGAGGTGGGCGCGCACGCCTACATGGCCGAGGAGCCGGTGGCCATGCAAGCCGCCGGCCTCGAATACCTGCGGTCCCAGGTCCCCGGCGCAACATCTCCCCGGGCCCCGGCCGCCGGCAAGGCAACCCCCGACCGCAACTGACACCCCCGCCGCAACCCCGACCGCACGCCCCATGAAGTTGATCATCGCCGTGATCCAGCCCACCAAACTCGAGGCCGTGAAGGAGTCGTTGTCGCAGGTCGAGGTGTACCGCCTGACGGTAACCGAGGTGCAGGGCTTCGGACGCCAGAAGGGCTATACCGAGATCTACCGGGGGCATGAGTTCACCGTGAACTTGCTCCGCAAAGTCGAGTTGCAGATCGCGGTCAATGAGGACTTTGTCGAGCCGACCGTGCAGGCGATCGTCAGGGCCGCCAAGACCGGCCCGGAAGGGAAGATCGGCGACGGCAAGATCTTCGTCCTGCCCCTGGAAGATTGCATCCGTATCCGTACCGGCGAACGCGGCCCCGAAGCCATCTGAATCCCGTGTCCGAATCCATCCCTCCTGCTTACTCTCCCCCGTCCCGAACGAACCGGTGACCGCCATGAAACGAGCCCCGCTCCCGTTCCTCTTGCTTGCCGGCCTCAGCGTGCTGGCCCTGTTCCGGCCGGGCACGGCCCCCTCGCTGGCCGCGGGCGACCCGATGAGCGCCGCGGACACGGCCTGGATGCTCACGGCCTCGGCGCTGGTGCTTTTGATGACGCCGGGCCTGTCGTTCTTCTACGGCGGCATGGTCGGCTTCCGCAACGTGGTCTCCACGATGCTCCAGAGCGTGATCGCGCTGGGGGTCATCAGCATCTTCTGGGTGACGTTCGGCTTCGGCATGGCGTTCGGCACCGATGTCGGCGGCCTGGGCATCGTCGGCGACCCGCTGAGCTTCCTGTTCTTCAAGGGCCTCAACGGCGAGCCGGTCACGCTGGGCTCGGTGCCCGACGCCGGGCTGAAGCTGACGATCCCGCTGACGCTGTTCGCGATGTTCCAGCTCAAGTTCGCCATCATCACGCCGGCCCTGATCACCGGGAGCTTCGCGGAGCGTGTCCGGTTCTCGTCGTACCTCCTGTTCATCACCCTGTTCAGCGCCTTCATCTACTGCCCCCTGGCCCACATGACGTGGCACCCGGACGGCATCTTCTTCAAGTGGGGCGTCAAGGACTTCGCCGGCGGCACGGTGGTCCACATGTCGGCCGGCTGGGCCGCCCTCGCCGGGGCGATGATCCTGGGCCGGCGGAAGGTCCACGCGGACGGCAACTCGCACGCCCCCGCCAACGTGCCGTTCGTGCTGCTGGGCACCGGCCTGCTCTGGTTCGGCTGGTTCGGCTTCAACGCCGGCAGTGCCCTGAAGGCCAACAGCGACGCCGGCATCGCGTTCGCCACCACCAACACCGCCAGCGCCGCGGCGATGCTGGCCTGGATCTTCTTCGATTGGGCCCTGGGCAAGAAGCCGTCGGCGATGGGCGCCTGCATCGGGGCCGTGGTCGGCCTGGTGGCGATCACACCGGCCGCAGGCTTCGTGACGGTCGCCGAGGCGATGTTCATCGGCACGGTCGCCGCGGTCATCAGCAACATCGCGGTGCACTTCCGGACCAAGAGCACGCTCGACGATACGCTCGACGTCTTCCCCTGCCACGGCCTGGGCGGCATCTCGGGCATGGTCTTCACGGCGATCTTCGCCAAGCTCCCCGACGACGGCAGCGTCACCCGGACGGACCTCCTGATCGCCCACGGCAAGGCCCTGGTCATCGTCTCGGTCTTCGCGTTCTTCGGCTCGCTGATCCTGTACAAGCTGACCGACCTGATCATCAAGCTCCGCGTGCCCGCCGAGCAGGAGTCGGAAGGCCTGGACCTCAGCCAGCACGGCGAATCGGCGTTGTCGGGCGACATCTTCAACGGGGCCAAGGTCGCGATCCCCGGCGAATCGGGCCACGTCCTGAGCGAGCCGCTCGTCGGCGCCAGCTCCTGACCGCCTGTGCCGGCGACTGTTGCCGGCATCTCCTGGCCGACGGCCGTTGCGATCGGTTATACCGGGGGGATTCGTCCCCCCGGCTTCGTTTCGCCCCGACCGGAATTTGCCAGGAATCGCGCCATGGTCATGCCGCTCGGCGACGAGCACCCGACTCGGATCGTCCCCTGGGTCAATTACGCCCTGATCGCGATCAACGTCGCGGTCTTCCTGATCCAGCAGGCGAAGCCCGAATCGTTCACGATCGCCTACGCGGCCACGCCCTACGAAATCACCCACAACATCGACATCGATCGCCCGCTGGCGATCCCCCGCGATACGCACGAGCTCGACGACCTGGGGCGGTATCGGATCCGCCGCGACGAGCAGGTCCTGGACCAGGCCGCCGTGCCGATCCCGGTCTGGTTCACGATCTTCACGGCCATGTTCATGCACGGCGGGTTCGCCCACCTCGCCGGCAACATGCTCTATTTGTGGATCTTCGGCGACAATGTCGAAGAAGTGCTGGGCCACTTCAAGTACTTGCTCGTCTACCTGACATGCGGCCTGGTGGCCCCGGCGGCCCACATCGCCGTGGCCCCCAACTCGGTCATTCCCCCCGGGGGGCCCCGGGGGCGCCCTCGCCGGGGTGATGGGTATGTACGTCTACTGGTTCCCGCACAACCAGGTACGCGTGCTGGTCTTCCGCGTGATCACGCTGATGCCCGCCCTCCTGGTGATCGGCCTCTGGATCGTCATGCAGATCTTCCTGGGCATGGGCGAGTTGCGGAACATCGGCCAGCAAGGGGGCGTCGCCTACATGGCCCACATCGGCGGCGCCCTCGCCGGCCTGGTCTTCGGCTTCGTCTTCCGCGACGACGCCCGCGCCGCGGGCCAGCAGTTCACGCAGTTCGGCTGGGCGCCCGACCCCTATCGGAACGAACCGGGCCCCTTCTGGGCCAATCGGCGTTGAACCCCCGGGAGGAGCCATGCCCTCGACCGCCTTCGCCTGGATCATCCTGACGGCCACGACATACGTCCTGCCGTCCGCCGACGACCCGTCCGATGGATGGACGACCGCCGCCCCCCGCGACGAAGTCAAGCCGACGTTCCGTTACGAGCCCGAGGGTGGCCGGGAAGGACATGGATCCTTCGTGATCGAGGCCGACGACCGCGAAGGATTGCACGGTTCCTGGTCGCGGACCTTCCCGGTCGAAGGCGGCCGGACCTACGCCGTCCGGGCCTACCGCAAGACCGAGGGGGTCGCAACGCCCCGGCGGTCGGCGTTCCTCAAGCTCACCTGGCTCGACGACCAGGGCCGCAAGCGGCCCGAGAGCCGGGGCGTGGTCCGCAACTTCCTCAAGGGGTTCTCGGCGCAGGCCGAGTCCGAATTCCCCGGCGACGGGGCGACCGATGCTCGGGGCTGGACCGAGGTTTCCGAAGCCTACCCGGCGCCGGAGGGGGCCACGCGGGTCCGGGTCGAACTCTGCCTGCTCTGGGCCCCGCCGAAAGGCCGAGTCGCCTGGAGCGATGTGGCGTTTGACGAGGTCGCCGGGATCGAACCGAGGATCGTCCGCCTGGCGACCGTCCACTACCGGCCGAAATCGGGCACGACCGCCGCGGAGAAGCGGGAACAGTTCGAACCCCTGATCGCCGACGTGGCCCGCCAGAAGGCCGACCTGGTTGTCCTCCCCGAGACCCTAACGTACTACAACGCGGGCAAGAGCATGGCCGATGTCGCCGAGCCCATTCCCGGGCCGTCCACCGAGTACTTCGGCGAGCTGGCCCGGCGATACAACCTCTACATCGTCGCCGGCCTGGTCGAGCGGGCCGACCACCTGATCTACAACGTCGCCGTCCTGATCGGCCCCGACGGCCAGATCGCCGGCAAGTATCGCAAGGTCTGCCTGCCGACGGGCGAGGTCGAGGCGGGCCTGGCGCCGGGGAACGACTACCCGGTCTTCGAAACCCGCTTCGGCAAGGTCGGCATGATGGTCTGCTACGATGGGTTCTTCCCGGAGGTGGCCCGGGCCCTGACCACCCGGGGGGCCGAGGTGATCGCCTGGCCGGTCTGGGGCTGCAATCCCGAGCTAGCCCGGGCGAGGGCCTCGGAGAATCACGTCTACCTGGTGAGCAGCACCTACGAGGACATCAGTAGCCGCTGGATGATCTCGGCCGTCTACGACCACACCGGCGAGCCGATCGCGCACGCGACCCTCTGGGGCACCACGGCCGTCGCCGAGGTCGACCTGAACGCGCCCACCCGTTGGCCCAGCCTGGGCGATTTCCGGTCCAAGGTGCTGCGACATCGGCCCGCGGCCATCGGCGAGCCCGTGGCCCCCGGCGGGCGTTGACCAAGGGTCCCCGATCGATCAACCGTGGTGGTGATGGTGATGGGGATGCTCGCCCGGCCCGTGCCCATGCGAATGGCCCTCAACAGGCTCGGCGGCGGTGAGCACCAACCGACCGGTCTCGACCCCCTTGGTGCCGATCAGGCCATCGGCCAGGTCGCGAACTTCTCGGACCGTCCCTCGGAGAAGGATCACTTCGAGGCACCGCCGGGCGTCGAGGTGGACGTGCGTGGTGGTCAACACCCGTTCCAGGTGCTGGTGCTGGATCTCGGTGAGCCGTTCGGCGACCCGGCCGGCGTGGTGGTCGTAGATCAGCGTGACGACCCCCATCGCCGGGGCGTCGTCGCGGGCGATCTCCTGCTTGATCAGGGCATCGCGCATCAGGCCGCGGACCGCCTCGCTGCGGTTGGGATACTGGTGGTGCTCCCGGTATTCGTCGAACCGCTGGAGCAGTTCGCCGCCGATCGCCACGCTGAACCGGACGAGGGGGTCTTTCATGGCGGATTGGGCCTGGCCGACGGGGCGGAGGGTGGGATCCGGGGGTCGCCTGGACTTTCGTTCTACAATGGTACGCCGGCGGATGCCAGGCGGGTTTCTCGGGCCGGATCGGGGCCACACCCAGGTATGAGCGTCCGGTGGGGTTCGGGGCGGACCGATGTCGGCATGTCGGTGGCGTTCGCGACCAGAGGATGGGGCAAGGCGTCGGTTCAGGACGATCGGCGCCGATTCAATAGGGGCAACGGCATGCGGATCAGGAACGACCCGGCCCAGGCGACCGGCCTCGTGAGCCAGCCGGGGGCCGGTCCCTTGCCTTCCACCGCCGTCCTGACCGAGTTGTTCCTCAGCGGGTTCCGCCGCGACCTCCGCCAGTTCCTGCCCGGCGTCGTCCTGGAGACGGTCCCAGAACGGGCCACGCCGGTCGATGGGGCCGCCGCGCCGATCCTGGGGTCCTCGGTCTTCCGTTGGCTCGGGCCCGATGCCGACGAGCACGACCCGGAGGTGGTGCTGTTCCAGAACCGCTACCGACTGGTCGCGCCCGCCGGCCGCTGGCTGTCGCCGCAGGACCGCCGGCTGGCGGCGGCGATCGGTTCGGTGCTCGACCTCCGATTCCATCTGCTCTTCCACGTCAACGGCCTGGCGAGGCTCGACCTCTATCGAAGCGGGTCGGAAGACCATTACATCGCCGCATTCATCGAGCCCGACGCCTACACGCCCCGGGCCGACCGCGCCAGCCGGATCGCCTTGACGCTCCAGACCTTGCGAACGGCCGCGCTGACCACCTATGAGAACCACCGGGTTACCACCGGCGCCCTGTTGGTAGGCCCGGGCGCCCGCCCGGACCGGCCGACCCCGCCCGATGCCCTGAATTACGGCACCGACCTGCCCCGGCTCAAGAGCATGCATCGGCTCTGCGACGGCGAACGGACGCTGTTCCTGGTCGATCGCGACGGCCGACTGGCCGACGTCATCGCGATCGACCGATGGGCCGAGCGCTGCTGCCCCCCCCGCGTGCCGGGGCCGTCGATGTACGCCCCGCACGCCCGGGCCACGGCCGAGGGGGGCCATGTTTGCCTGACTTTGAGCCGGAACCAGGAAATCAAGGTCTTTGCCGAGGGGACGCAGGTCTTCTCGTTCGCCCACGGCCGTTGGCGGATGCTCGACCCCGAGCGGAAGTTCGCCGCGTGGAAGTCGGTCATCCGCAATCCCGAACTGGCCACGGCCCTGTTCCAGGCGGCCGTCAACTTGGCCGAGGACCGGCGGGGAGCCCTCTTCGTGGTGCTCGACGATCCCGCGCTGGCTCTAGGTCGATTGATCGCCTCCCACGACCTGCTCGACGCGCCGGTCGATGAGGCGGCCGACGCCAACTCGCCCGATGCCTCCCTGCGGCGATCGCTCCACTACCTCGCCCGGGGACGGCAGGTGCAACACCTCGACCCCGAGGTGCTCGAGGCCCTGGCCAGCCTCGACGGCGCCCTGGTGGTCGATCGGACCGGCCGGTTGGTCGCGTTCGGGGCCATCCTGCGGCACGTCACACCGGGCCTCCCCTCGCTGGCCCACGCCGAGGGCGCCCGGACCACCGCCGCGCTCGTGGCCAGCACTTTCGGGCCGGCCCTGAAGGTCAGCGAGGACGGCATCATCACGTCGTACCTCGACGGGGCCCGCGCCTGGGATCTTTGACCCCGATCGGGCGACGACCCCGATGCCATGGCTCCGCCTCCGAACGACCCGACCACCCCGTTGGACGCAGCGGAAGCTGCCGTTTGCCGAGCGGGCCGATGGGCTCGATCGCCGGTTCAGGCGGGCCATCCTCCTGCTGACGGCGGGTGCCCTGGCCATCATCCTGGCCGGTACCCCCGCAGGGAGATTCCTCGCGGCCTCGGCCCGGCTCAAGGCCCGCGACGTGGCGATCCGGGCGATCGGCGGGGTGACGGGCCGCGACCAGATCGAGGCCGAATGGCGGGCCCGACGCCGGTTCGGCATCGAGGAGACCCGGGCCCGTTATGAACGGGTCTACGCGAAGTCCGATCCGGACATGCGGGCCCTGCTGGACGACGCCGGCATGGATCCCGATCATGCCCTGCTGCGATGGGGGAACTACGACTGGACGCTACTCCTCTCGCCGGCCGTCTTCGAGGCGGACGACTCGGGCCGATCCTACCGCTTCCGACCGAATCGACGATCGGCCTGGCTCCGAGGCCTAACGCTGGAGCAGGGGGTCCAGGCGATGTTCCTGGTCCCCGAGACGCCCCGGTTGGAACGACTCCGGCGGGAAGGGTTGATCCAGGAGGTCGAAGGGGCGGGGCAGTCCACCAACTCCTGGGGCTGCCGGGGCCCGGAGCCGGATACCGAAGCCCGATGGCGGGGCCTGGTGCTGGGCGACTCGTTCATGCAGGGGATGATGGTAGGCGACGATGAAACGCCGCCCGTCCGTTTGGAAGAATACCTCCGCGAGCGCCTCGTCGGCCCGGTCTCGGTCCTGAACACCGGCCACCTGGGCTATTCGCCGGAACAGTACTTCTTCACCTTGAAGGAATATGCGGATCGATTCCGGCCTCATTTTGTGGTCATCAGCCTTTGCAGCAACGATTTCGGGGCCGATGACTGGTCGGAATCCCTCGACTGGATTTCGAGGATCACCGACGAATGCCGGGCCCGCCAGTGGCCATTCCTGGTCGTACCGGCCCCCGAGGATCCGCAGGTGACGGGGGTTTTAGGTTCGTCGCATTACCAGGGGCGCCTATCGCGGTCGCTTCGCGAGAACTCGCTCGAATACCTCGACCCGCTCCCGGCGTTCGTCGAGGAATCGATCCGGCTACGCCTGGAGATCCGACGACGAGGGACGGCAAACCGCCGGAGTCCGCTGTTCAACGTCGACAAGGGCGACGGCCACTTCTCCCCCGAAGGCAGCCGCTTGTGGGCTCGGGAGGTCGGCCGGCGGCTGCTCGATGTGATGGAATACCGACGCGTGATCCCCGGGGCGGATCGTACTGATCGATCATCCAGTTACCGCCAACCCCTGCAAGGAGACACCCGATGAATCCCAGCCTCGACGATCCGTGCCGGAGGCCGACGAGAGGCGGATTCACTCTGATCGAGCTCCTCGCGGTGATCTCGATTATCGGCCTTCTGGTCGCGCTCCTGCTGCCCGCCGTTCAAGTCGCGCGGGAAGCGGCGAGGCGAGTCCATTGCGCCAACAACTTGAAACAGATCGGGTTGGCCCTCCACGGTTATCACGACGCCTGGCGGTGCTTTCCGCCGGCTTATCTCTCGAGGGCGGGCGCCGGCCTGGAGCTGGGCCCGGGCTGGGCGTGGGGCGTGTTGATCCTGCCCTACCTGGAGCAAAGGCCGCTGTACGATGCGGCGAATTTCGACTTGGGATTCGGCGAAACCTCGTCGCCATCTCTCTTGGGCCTCTTCGAGAATGCGACCGTGAGACGAAGCGGCCTTTCAATCTACCTTTGCCCCAGCGGTGGGGGCGGGGAACAGCCTCTCGACCTGGGTGTCGGCTCATTCAGGGTCTCGACGGCCCCGGGCCAATATGTTGCTTCGGCGGGTTGGCTGGATTCCTCCCGCGCGCCGATCCAAGGGACCGGCGTCTTCTATCCGAACAGCCGGATCGGCCTGGCCGATATTCGAGACGGGGCCGGGTTCACCTTGATGATCGGCGAGCGATCCAGGAACCTCGCCGATACGGCCTGGCCCGGGGCCTTCGGGAACCGCTCTGCGCCGGCCCCGCTCTGCACCAAAGGAACCTGGCCAATCCGTTCGTGTGTCGGGCTGATGTTCCTGCTCATGGGCAGGACCGGCCCGGCCACGGATACCCTCGACGGGAGCATCCCCGGTGGCAACACCCCGAACCATCCGTCGGCCGGGGCCGATGGCTTCTGGAGTTTCCACCCCGGCGGCTGCCAGTTCCTGTTCGGCGATGGCTCAATCCGGTTCGTGAAGGCGGGCGTTACGCCTCAAGTCTTCCAAGCGTTGGCGACGAAGGCAGGCGGGGAGATCGTGGGGGCGGCGGATGTGCTCTGATCCGCCGCCCCGAACGATGCATCATCCCAATCCCAGCGTCTCCAGCATGCTCTCCGGCGCCGCGGCGTATTCGAGCGGTTCCATGCTGTAGCCGGCGCGGCCCTGGCTGAGGCTCCGCACCGCCGTGCTGTAGCCGAACATCTTCTCCAGCGGGGCCCGGGCGTCGATCACCATCAGGCGGCCGCGATTCGACGTATGCGTGATCTCGGAACGTCGGGCGAGCAGGTCGCTCATGATGTCGCCAAGGTAATCGTCGGGCGTGACCACCTCCAGCTTCATGATCGGCTCCAGCAGCACCGGGCCGGCCTCGGCCAGGGCCTTCTCCAGGGCGTCCGAGGCGGCGAACCGGAAGGCCAGCTCGTTGGAATCGACGTCGTGCGCCTGGCCGTCGACCAGCGTGACCTTGAGGTCGACCAGCGGATACCCCGTCATCCCGCCCGACTTGGCCGTCTCCCGGATCGCCTGTTCGATCGCCGGGATGTACTCGTTGGGGATCACGCCGCCCTTCAGGTTGTTGACGAACTTGACCGGCGCGGCGCCCTTGGGCTGGGCCTCGGGGGCGACGTCGAGGGTCACCTTCGCGTACAGGCCGGTGCCGCCGGTCTGGCGGATGCACTGGCCCTGCACGTTCTTCACCGCCTTCTTGATCGTCTCCCGGTAGCTCACCCGCGGCTTGCCGACATGCACGCCCAGCTTGTAGTCGCGGATCATCCGGTTCTTGAGGATCTCCAGGTGGAGTTCCCCCATGCCCGAGATGAGCGTCTGGCCGGTCTCCTCGTTTACCTTGTACGAGAAAGTCGGATCTTCTCTTGCTAATGCCGCCAGGGTGTGGGCCAGCTTCCCCTTGTCGGCCGAGCTGATCGGCTCGATCGACATGCTGATGACCGTCTCGGGGACTTCGATCCGCTCCAGCAGGACCGGCTGGGCCTGGTCGCAGAGGGTGTCGCCGGTGACCGAGTCCTTCAGGCCGACGACGCCGACGATGTCGCCGGCCTCGGCGTGGCCGATCTGCTCGCGATCGTCGGCCCGGATGTGGTAGAGCCGCGAGCAGTTCTCCTTCTTGTCCTTGCCCGGGTTGTACGGCCGGCTGTTGGCCTTCAAGGTCCCGGAGTAGATCCGCACGAACGACAGGTCGCCGTGGGCGTCGTTGGTGATCTTGAAGACCAGGCCGCAGAACGGGGCCGAGGGGTCGGGCTCCCGGGTGATCTCGGTCCCCTTCTTGGGGTGGTGGCCGACGACCGGCGGGCGGTCCAGCGGGCTGGGCAGGTAGGCGGCCACCGCGTCGAGCAGGCGCTGGACCCCCACGTACTTGAAACTCGAACCGCAGAGCACCGGCTGGCCCCGGCCCGTCAGCGTCACCCGGCGGAGCGCCCCGTGGATCATCCCGGGGGTGAGATCCTCGCCTTCGAGGGCCGCCATGTACTGCTCGGCGAACGCGCCGTCGAGGTCGCTGAGCGAGTTCAGCAAACGCTCGCGCCAGAGATCGGCGTCGGGCGCCAGGTCGTCCGGGATCGGGACCTCGGTGATGGTCGAACCCAGGTCCTCGGTCTTGTAAAAGAGCGCCCGCTGATTGATCAGGTCGATCAGGCCCTGGAAGGCCCCCATCGTCCCCTCGGGCCCGGCGCCGATCGGGATCATGACCGGGATGGGCGTGCCTTCGAGTCGTTCGGTGATCTCGTCGAACACACGCTCGAACTCGGCCCCGATCCGGTCCATCTTGTTGATGAAGCAGAGCCGCGGCACCTGGTACTTGGCCGCCTGCCGCCAGACCGTTTCGCTCTGCGCCTCGACGCCCTCGACCGCCGAGAAGACCACGACGGCACCGTCGAGGACGCGGAGCGACCGCTCGACCTCGGCGGTGAAATCGACGTGCCCCGGGGTATCAATAATATTGATCGTGATCGGCTTGCCGGCCGCGTCCTTCCAATGGCAGGTGATCGCGGCGGCGACGATGGTGATGCCGCGCTCCCGCTCCTCCTCCAGGTAGTCGGTGACCGTGTTCCCCTTGTCCACGTCGCCCATCCGGTGGATTTCGCCCGTGTAGTAGAGGATCCGCTCAGTGGTGGTGGTCTTGCCGGCATCGATGTGCGCGATGATGCCGATGTTGCGGATCGATTCGAGGGGTGGGCCGCTGCTGTCCATGGGTTCGGTCCGACCAGGCGGGGGGTGGGGGCATGCGACCCGGGACGCGGGCCAGCCTAGCAGCTTAACCGCTGGCTCGGCCGCAAGCCCAGCCGAGTTCGATGCGGGCCCGGTGAAGGCGGGATGGCCCGGGAGCCGCGAATCCCCAAGTCCTCCTCCAGGTTGAGATCGGAGGGACTTCTCGGGTTCGTTCGGCGCCGGTGGCGGCATACCGTCGGATGTGGGGGTTTCGTTTCGTCGTTGCGGGCGGCAGTCGGTTGGACCGGCCCGGCCTGGGGGCCATCAATCCGGCCGGGATGGCCCGAAATCGATGCAAAATCCCGCTCGCTCAGGACTCCGAAAGCCGCAACTTCTTCCCCGGACTACGGGTTGCACGAGGGCCTCGGGTTCGTTCGGCGCCGAGGGTCGTCCGGGCCCGAACCCCGGGATTTCGTTTCGCTGCCTTTCGGAGACGCGTCGCGGCCGACCCGAACGCACGCGTGCATGAAATCAAGGAATCCCGATTGCCAAGGATCTGGCAGGCCCGAAAGCCACCCTCGGGAATTATGCCTAACGGTCTGGGGGAATCCAGGGGCCGCATCGGATCGGTTCAGGCCAGGTCGATGGTGTCGACCTCGCCGGCTTCGAGACGGGGTTGGGCGATCGATTCGCGGAGGGGCCTGGGCTGGAATTCGAGCAGGCCGTAGCGGTCGGCGCAGGGGAGGCAGATCTTCTCGTCGCCGCGGAAGAAGTAGATCTCGCCCGCCCCGAGGCGGTGGTAATGGTCCTGTCCGGGGGCGGTCGTGTAGCAGAACTCGCGCTGGCTGTCGCCTTTTACGGCGATCCTCCAGCCGGGCTCCTTCAGGAAGATCCGGGGTAGGACGGCGTCGCGCACCGGCGTCGAGGGGTCCAGTCGGTCGGGCTCGGCGCTCATCGGATCGATCCTCCGGGGTCCTCGTCATTCCGGATGTCCATCCTAGTTGACGCCGGCAGCCGCCCGGTTGGCAACCGGAATTGGCATCGGCGGCTCGGGTTGACGCCCCCCGCGAATCTGCTACAAATCCCGCGCCACGTCTTTCGATTTTCCCCGATCGAATCGAGTCCTATCGAAACCGCGAGGAGCGAGTCCCGAGCCCACCGGAAGGAACCGGGCGGCCCGGAGTCCGGCCCGCCGCGCCGAGGAACCTGGTCGATGGCAAGGAAGCAAGAATCGGTCTGGAAGAAGCGCCTGGTCCTGGCCGCCACCGTGTTGCTGACCAGCGGCGGGGCGGGGGGCGGATCCTGGCTGCTCAAGGACTACCCGGTGCTCCAGAAGCTGCTGGCGAGTTTCCAGGAGGGCAACGCCGAGGGGAAGGCCGCGGCGATCCGCGAAGGGCTCGCCACTTTGGTCGACGCGGCCGACGGCGATCAGAAGCCGGGTGTCTACGAGGTGAAGGTCTCCGAGGTCGAGCTCGACGAGGCCCCGTTCTCGGACGGCCAGAAGGTGGACATCCAGGTGAAGGTGGTCCGGTACGACGACCGCGATAAGGGCGCCGTCCTGTGGGATAGCTCGCATTTCGGCCAGCGGCTGGCGGTCGTCGGCAAGGATCCCCTGAGCGCGTCGTGGCCGGATCGGCCGTTCGAGGTCGACTGGCAGCCGGGCGACCGGATCGCGGTCGAGGTCTGGGACCGCAAGGGTTTCATCGCCCGTCAGTGGTTCGAGATGGAACCGCCCGACGCCGACGACCGGTTCCCGCTTCGATCGGGATCGTACCGGCTCGAACAGGTCGCGGGCCGGAAGAAGCCGGGAGCGTCGTCGGCCAGCAAGATCGTGTTCGAGTCGAAGCGCATCGGTGGCGAATCCGAAACGTCGACGACGGGACGGATCGCGGGACGGGAGAAGGATCGCTCCCGGACGACCCGCTGAGAACCAGGTTGCCCTAGGGGGGCCGCCCCAGGGCCCCCGATCCCGGAGCGCGCCGACGATGAAGATCTCGCTCGCGATCGATCGCTTCGAAGGCGATGCCAGGCAGGTCGCCATCCTGGTCGATGACCGGGATCGGACGATCGATTTCCCGCGCGACCTGCTGCCGAAGGGCTGCCGGGCGGGCGACGTGATCTCGATGACCCTGGAGAAGGACGAGCAAGCCACGAAGCGGGTCGCCGACGAGGCGAAGCGCCTGCAGGACGAGCTCGGCGCGACCGACCCGGGCGGGGACATTTCCCTATGAGGGCGCTCCGACGACGGGCGTTCCTGGCCGGCCTCCTGGCGGCGGCCATCGCCGTCCCGTCGATCGCCATCGCCCAGTTGCTGGGCGCGCGGTCGAACGTGGCGACGGTCGAGTTCCTCGACGTGGGCCAGGGGGATTCGATCCTGATCCGGTCGCCCGAGGGCCGGACGGCCCTGATCGACGCCGGCCCGAGCAAGGACGTGGTCAAGCACCTGGAAGATCGCGGCCTGAAATCGATCGACCTGGTGATGGTCTCGCACCACCACTCCGACCACTATGGCGGCATGGGCGAGGTGATCCGCAAGTTCCATCCCAAGTATTTCGTCGCCACCAACTCGGGGCACGCCACCTCCTCCTATACCCGGCTGCTCCAGCTCGTCCGCGACGAGAAGATGACGATGGTGCAGCCGACCGCCAAGATGCGGCGGATCGAACTGGGGTCGGTGACCATCACGATGTTCCCGCAGCCGCCGGAGGACCGCGACGAGGAGAATTGCAACTCGATCGGCGTGCGGGTCGACCACGGCAAGCTGAGCGTCCTGATGACGGGCGACAGCGAGGAAACCGAGCGGCAGTGGTGGGTCGATCGCCATTCGGACATGCTGCGCGATTGCGCCATCCTGAAGCTGGCCCACCACGGCAGCCGCAACGGGACCGATTCGACCTGGTTGGGCCTGGTCAAGCCGCGGGCCGCGGTGGCCAGCCTGGCGACCGGCAATAGCTACGGCCACCCCCACATCGAAACCGTCAACCTGCTGAAGTCGCACGGAATCCCGCTGCTGCAGACCAACCTCGACGGCACGATCACCGTCACCAGCGACGGCCGGAACTGGCAGGTGACGCGGGAGCACTCCTCGGGCCGCGCCCCGCCCGGCGGCGAATCCCTGGCGCGCCAGAAAGGCGGAGCGGGCCGGCCCCAGGATGGCCCGAAGGAAGCGACGCGGACGGCTTCCCGACCCCGGTGGTCGCCGACCGACGCCCGGGGTTCCGACCGGATCGACGTGAACCGGGCCTCCCAGGAGGAGCTGGAATCCCTGCCCGGGGTCACCCCGGAGATCGCCCGCCGGATCGTCGATGGGCGGCCTTACGAGAGCGTCGAGGAACTGCGGCGGGTCCGGGGCCTGGGGGCGTCCCGATTCGCCCAGCTCGCCCCCGAGGTTCGGGTCCGTTAGCCCAGGACACCGAATCGGGCCGAACCCCGAATCGACCCGATGATTTGCGAACCTCCCGGCCGGATTCGGGCTGTGACGTTTTTTTTGGTTTTTTGCTTGCGACCGGTTGGGAGGCCGAGTAGAAATCGGGTTCGATCGTCGTAATCCATCGCAATGGAAGCGATCCCCGGGCCCGCGGCCCTCTCCCGATCCCCCGCGAGCCAGTCGAGGTCCGTCACCCTCCGTTTTCCGAGGATTTCGCCGCTCCCCCCGACTGAATCGGCGCCCCGGAGAGGTCGCCGTTGGATGAGGGCCCGACCCGCAATCACGGGGCGGAGAACGTGCGCGATCCGATAATCCTGCCCCGATCGGCCCGAGCGGCCGGGGCCCGCTGATTCCACGTACCCCCCGCGTCATCGCACCCCAGGAATCGGACTGCCATGAGTCTCCATCCCCCGCGCAGTCGCAGGGCCACGCGCCGCCGCCTCCTCCCCCTCGTCGCGAGCCTGGAAGATCGCCGCCTCCTGGCGGGGGTCGCGCCGTCGATCGTCGGCCCGGTCGCGGCCGCCCCCGCCGCGATCACGGCGGCCCCGCCCGCCGTCACCCCGACTTCGACCGACACGGCCACGACCCGGATCGACTCGAACCTGTCGGCCCCCGCGATCAACCTGGGCGATTCGTACTGGGGCGGCCCCGACTCCGGGCGAATCGCGCTGAGCCGGCGGACCGACCAGTTCGTGATCGGCCTCAACTCGGGCGGGATCGGGGCCGCGGACTGGGTCCGTGGCGTGAAGTCGCAGGTCGGGGTCCTGTCCAATGTGGCCCTGAATCGGAGCCTCAGCCCGCAGATCCTGGTCGTGGACGCGGGCATCAAGTCGGATGACGCCGGCAAGGCCTTCGAGGCGCTAACCCGGAAGATGGATGCGGCGGCCGGCCAGGCGGGCGTGGCCTGGGTGGCGCCGGTCTTCCGCACGACCGGCACCGGCTCCGACCTGGTGAT
>JAXMBD010000035.1:0-73541 GCA_046350035.1 Isosphaeraceae bacterium
GAGCCCTTGCGACATCGGCGGGCAGGGAAGGCCATTCCCATTCGCCGACAACCCCCCGGGGCATGATACCCGCGCGGACGCTCATCCCCAATGCCAGGAGGAGGGCGGTCGCAATTACCGGGGGTATCCAGGGTCGGGGGTGCATTCGAGGATCTTAGCCGGTCGACGGCCCGGGGGGTAGCGGGACGGCGGCCTTCGTGGTAAGTTCGTCGCGATCCGTACTCGCAGATCGAATATCCCCGCCCACGGCATCGCACGGTCCGGAGTAAGCCCGATGCATTTCAACGACCCGCCCGCGGCGACGCCCGCCACCGGGCGCCCCTGGTACGACGGCCTCACGCGCTACCACTGGTTCGTGCTGGTCGTGGCCTCGCTCGGGTGGGCGTTCGACACGATGGATCAGCAACTCTTCACGCTGGCGAGGACGCCGGCGTTGAGCCAGCTCCTGAACGTACCGAACGGCGACAAGCGGGTCGCGGACGCTGAGGGGATCGCCACGACCGTCTTCATGATCGGTTGGGCAGTAGGCGGCGTGATCTTCGGCATCCTCGGCGACCGCATCGGCCGGGCTAGGACGATGATGCTCACCATCCTCCTCTACTCGATGTTCACCGGCCTCAGCGCCCTCTCGAGGGGGCTTTGGGACTTCGCCTTCTATCGGTTCTTGACCGGCCTGGGTGTCGGCGGCGAGTTCGCCGTGGGTGTAGCCTTGGTCGCCGAGGTGATGCCCGATTATGCCAGGCCCAGGGCTCTCGGCTGGGTCCAGGCCATGTCGGCGATCGGCAACATGATCGCCGCGATTGTGGGGATCATCCTGGGCACCTTACAGGTGGAGGGTGCTTGGAGGGTCATGTTCCTCGTCGGAGCGTTGCCGGCGCTCTTGACCGTGCCGATCTTCCGCCGGCTCAAAGAGCCCGAAGCCTGGACACGGATGCACGACGCGTCGCCAACCGACAAGAAACCCGTCCGAATCGGCTCCATCTCGGAGCTGTTCGGTGACCCCCGTTGGCGCAGGAACACCCTGGCGGGCATGCTGCTGGCATTCGCCGGGGTCGTGGGGCTTTGGGGGATCGGCTTCTTCTCGCCCAGGCTGGTCCGGGGCGTATTCGAAGGGACGTTTCGAGCCTGGGGCGAGCAAGCCGGGTATACCGGTGACGCCTTGAAGAAATATGTCGAGAACCGCAAGGTTTTGTGGACCGGGATCAATTCGCTCCTGCAGAACTTCGGAGCCTTCTGGGGGGTCTACGCGTTCAGCATCATCACCACCCGTTTCCTCGGGCGAAAATCCACATTCGCGATCTTCTTCGTGTTGGCGATGGCGAGCACGATCTCGGTCTTCTGGTTCCTGAACGATTTCTCGCAAATCTTCTGGATGATCCCCATCATGGGATTCTGCCAAATCGCACTTTTCGGCGGCTACGCGATCTACTTCCCGGAACTGTACCCAACCCGACTGCGGAGCACGGGAACCTCCTTCTGCTACAACGTCGGTCGGCTGGTCGCCGCGAGCGGCCCGTTGTTGCTCGGCAAGTTGGAGAGTTCGGTCTTCCAGGGGACTTCGCAACCCCTCCGGTATGCTGGGGTGACGATGTGCGCCACGTTCCTGTTGGGCCTCGTCGCCCTGATATGGGCCCCCGAGACCAAGGGGAAGCCGCTACCGGAGTAAGCTGGGAGGTCGCCATCTGGCGACCGGTTCGGGCCGTGTGCTACCCTCGGGATACTACACACGTTTCCTTGTCTGAAGAGGTCTCCGCGATGAGGACATTCGCGTCGGGTGGGGTCGTGTTCGGGGCCTTGTGCATGGCGATTTCGGCCACGCCGGCGCGGGCCCAGTTCATGTATCCGTTCGGCTACGGGAACATGGGCTGGAGCCAGTGGGGCGCCGATCCCGCCGCCGGCTACATGGCCGGGCTGGGCTCGTTCGCCAAGGGTAAGGGTGAGTACGTACTCGACCAGGCCAAGGCCGACCAGATCAACCAGCAGACCGCCGAGCGCTGGAACAAGGCCCTGCGCGCCCGGCAACGGGCCATACAACAGGACCTGGCCGAGGAGGAGGCCCGCAAGATCGCCCAGTACAGTGAGGAAGCCCGGGTCGCCGCGATCGAGCGGGGCTCGACCCTGAACTTTACGCTCGACCGGATCCTCGGGGCCGACTCCCTGGCCAGCAAGTCGGCGGCTCTCCGGCTGCCGATGTCGGCCAGCGTGATCCGCGACATCCCGTTCCAGAGCCAGACCGAGGCGATCTCGCTGAGCATCAACCAGGCGACCGCCCGCGAGGACAACTGGCCGGCCGCACTTCGCGACTCCCGACTGACGGCCCTCCGTGCGCAGGTCCGCGACGCCATCGAGGCGGCCCTCGCCGAGGACGTCAAGGGCGAGGTCAGCGACGAGGCCGGCGAGAGGGTTGAAAAGGCCATCAACGCCCTCCACGACCGGTTCATCGCGATCACTTCCGAACTCGATCCCGGCTTTAACAAGGCTGAGGACTACCTCAGGACGCTCGCCGGCTTGGCCCGGATGATCCACAACCCGCAATTCCAGAAGGCGGTCGCCCAGCTCGAGAACTACAAGGGCGGCAACATCGGCGACCTGATCGTCTTCATGCATGCCTTCAACCTCCGGTTCGGCCCGGCGACCACCCCCCGCCAGCGGCAAATCTATCGGGAACTGGCACCGATCCTCTTCCAGGCATCCGACCAGGTCGCCAGCGCCGAGGCCCGCGCCGCCATCGCACAGGAAGTCGATAGGAGCGGCCAGCCGTTCCTGTCGGCCGCGGACGAGGCCTTCAAGAAGCTGAAATGGGAACAAATGGGGAGTCAGCCCAAGGCCGAAAAGCCCTGAATTCCGGCTCGCGGTGCGGGCCATCGGCCTCGGCCCGTGCCGCGGAAAGTCGCGAAAGGTTCGTGAAAGTCCTGTGAATCGCCCGATTTTGCTTCGCGATGACGTTTTATCTGGGTATCATCCCCGCGTAGCCAAGGCAATGGAGCATCCGCAGCATCTTGGCATCTGCATATTCGGGGATTCTCGCATGCGATTAATGACCATCTTCCGGGCCTTCACGACGGCTACCATACTCATCGCGTTGCCCACCCTGGCAGGTGCCGACGTGCTAGTCCAGTACGAATTGGCCGGGCAACCGGGCACCCAGGCCTCCAACCCTGCGACTTTCGCCGCGGCGGGCATCACCGGGGCCGACCTCGTGCGGGGCCCTGGGCTGACCGGCAACGCCGGCGCCAATTCGATGAATACGGCGGGCTGGAGCACAGCCGCCGACGACTACATCCGCTTCGGCTTCACGGTAACCTCGGGCGCGGGATTTACGATCACCGACCTTGTGATCGCGACCCGCTCGTCGGCCACAGGGCCCGGGCTCATGAACGTGCTGTACTCGGTCGATGGCGGCGCCGAGACGCTACTCACCACACTGACTCAGCCCAACGCCCTGTTCCTCGACGCCGCCCTGACGCTGCCTAGCGTGGCGGTCAGCTCGTCTTTCGCCATCATCCTGCGTGCGGCGAACAACACGGCCGCCAACGGCAGTCCGATCGGCACGGCCGGTACGTTCCGCGTCGGCGATTACAGCCCGGACGGCGGCGCCACGTTCCAGCCGATCACGATCTCGGGCCGGCCTCGAGCGGTCCCGGAGCCGGCAGGCTTCGTGATGCTTGGGATCGGCCTGGCTGCCCTCGTCGTGATCGTCCGCCCGAGTATCGCTGCGCGGCTCGCGGCCTGATCGTGCCTGGCGATCCCAGACCAACCTGTTCGCCAAACGGGCCTGATCCATTCCCAGCTGGAGGATCGGGCCCGTTTCGTTTGGATCCGTCATCCTGGAAGGGCCGATCAGGGACTGTCCGATTTCTGGCGGCCGGCCGTATCCCTCTCCGATCCTAGGGGATCGGCCTGTTCGGCGGTCATCCCTGGGTTAAGCGGTTCGACCCGGCTTCCAAGCGTTCAGGGAGGGTTTCCTTATGAACAGCAAAGATGAGACCAGTTATGACCAACTTCCCTATGCCGACAACTGCTTTCCCTATACCCATCCCGACTACCTGGCCACGATTGCCGCGCTCCATGGGATGAACGAACCGGCCCTGGAATCTTGCCGAGTGCTGGAGTTGGGTTGCGCAATGGGCGGCAACCTGATGCCGATGGCCCTAGAGTTGCCGGATTCCCGGTTCGTGGGGATCGACCTTTCTCCTCGCCAGGTCGGTGAAGGCAAGGCCCTTGCCAATCGCCTGGGCATACGCAACCTGGACCTTCTGGCGATGAGCATAGCGGATATCGGTCCTGACTTCGGTATGTACGACTATATTGTTTGTCACGGGGTCTTCTCCTGGGTGCCGGCACCCATCCGCGACCATATCCTGCGGATCTGCTCCCAGAATCTGGCACCCGGCGGGATCGCCTACATCAGCTACAACACCTACCCCGGGTGGCATGCCCGGGGATTAATCCGCGACATGCTGGCCTATCACGTCCGACTCGCGGACGGAGGTCCCAGGGAGCGGGTCGCCCGAGCCAGGGCATTTCTGCAAGAGATCGTTGCCGCTCTCCCGTTGCCCGAGAGTGCCTTCGGAACCATCGTGCGGATCGAAGCCGAGTTCCTGGAGGATGTATCCGAAACTTACCTTTATCATGAACATTTAGAGGAAAGCAATAATCCACTGTATTTCCACCAGTTCATGGATCTGGCCCGCGCACACGGCCTCCAATTCCTGGATGAGGCGAAGGTGGCCAACCTGTTCGATGGCCTGCCGCACCATTCTCAGGCGACCGTCGAGCACTGGAGTCCCGACCCGCTCGCCCGCGAGCAGTACATCGATTTCCTCACGAACCGGACCTTCCGCCGATCCCTCCTCAGCCACGCCGGTTGCCGCCGATTCCGGCCTCTCTCGGCCGATTCGATCGAACGCATGTTTATTGGCACGGATGTAATGCCCATTTCCGATGAACCCGATGTGGCGTCCGACGCAGCCGAGGAGTTCGGCCGACCCGCCGGCCTTGCGAACCTGACCACAAACAATCCCCTTCTGAAGGCGGCGTTGGTCTCGCTCGCCGGGGTCCGACCCAACAGCCTGAAGTTCGGGGATCTCTGGGAACGCGTTCGCTGCCGGTTGGGCGAGCGCCTTGGGATCCTCCTGGGTGAAGAGGACGGGCCATCCATGCTCCGGGAGGCCCTCCTTCGTTGCTTCCAGTCGAACCTCGTCGAACTGTCGCTCCGGCCGCCCCGATTCGCCGAAAGCCCCGGCGGCTATCCGCGGGGATATCCCCTCGCGGTCGCCCAGGCCGAGCGAGATGCCAGGATTACCAACCTCCGCCGTCGGACCGTGGTCGTGGAAGACTTCGATCGCCTGACACTCGCGCAGCTCGACGGCAAGCGAGGGCTCGAGGACATCGCTCGCGCCATGGCCAGTGCGATCTTTCGGGGTGACTTCACCCTTTCGGATGCCGACGGGCCGATCCGCGACATTAACCGCCTGGAAGCGATCGCAGCCGATGAATTGCCGGCTTCGTTGGAGAGATTGGCCCGGATGGCCCTAATCGAAGCCTGATTCGAATCAATCACGGGAACATGGGGCAGAGATCATCCCAAATTTTAGCCAGATACAAATAAAAATCGTGCGTCAGGCGATTGAAAACGGAAGGATTAAAGCCCACGATCAAGCCCGACCTATCCTGACTCGTATCGCTCGTCACGCTCGACAACCCAGCAAAGGCGGACTCCATCGTCGGGCGGTCGAGTGACAACCAGCCGACGAAGTCGTTTTTCATATTGAATCGCGTCACGGAGACCCCTTCCTCCCAGAATGTTGTCGGCGATGCGATGGCGTACACCTTCATTCGCGAAATGGACTGGGCGCCACGGCTCGCGATCAGGGCATTCAGCACGTTGCAAATGATGAGGTTTCCCTGGCTATGACCGACGATCCGGGCGTCGCCGAACTCGGGCTTTAGCAGGAGTTTCAGGAGCGATTCGCTGGCGGGGCAATCGTTCTTCATCCGAGCCAGCATCGATCGTTCGATCTCGATCTGAGATGCACTTCGTTCACGCATGCTCGAGACGTGCTGTTTCATTAAGAAGAACGAGGTCGTCTTCAAATCGGCCGATTTCCACGTATCTCCGAGCAGGCCGGAACTGGCGTTATAGACTCCGATGACAGGCCCGCCCGTGACGACGGCCAGGGCACAGGCATTGGAACGATGCTTGTCGGGGTTGCCCAACTGGCCGTTGACGTAGATGACCCGATACTGCCCCTGGCGGGGAGCCCGGGACCGGGCTCCTTGAGGAGCCCGATGCCCTCCCTGGATGCCCGAGGCGACCGAAGTTGGTAGCCAAAAGACTTCATAACGCGAAACGTCGTAGGTATTCACCTCGCCGTCTTTTTTCGGGTTAGGTCCCCACCTTTGGACGGGCCTAAACAAGGGCACTATCGCTCTCTGACGTTGGACGACGCGCGAGGCGCCCTGGAAAGGTGGGAGCGCTTTTCGGCCAATCGGGCCTGGAACCCGGGCGGTGCCGAAGAGCTGGCGATCGATCATGACGGGATTCCCCATCCCGACCCAGCGGGCCCACGAGGGTTCACACCCCAGGCTTACTCAACGGGCGATCGGCCGTGACAAGATCGGGGTGGCAGTCGGATCAGAACGGCGTATTTCCCTTGGAGGCCGGCTTGCCGGGCGTTGGGCTCGCGCCTTTCGCGGGGGGTGGCGCCGCCGATGCTCCCTTCGCGACTCCGGGCGCAGCACTGCCAGGGGCCCCGATCGGTGCGACTGCCGGGTTTCCAGGCACGATCGCCGCGCCCGGCTGTACTCCTGGGACGCTGACCTGGGCGACGGAACCGCCTTGTTCGGGGTTCGGAGTCCTCGACTCGGTATTCCCTGCCGATTCGCCGCCAAAACGGACATAGGTCCTGGCCGCCAATGGGATCGACGAAGAAACGATCACGGCGTCACCGCCGCGGAACGGGCCGGAAACCTGGATGCGATCGGGTCCGACCTCGCCCATTACCACGGCAGGCAAGTCCTGGACGTAATCGGCCCGGATCACCTGGACCGTGGCCCCCGGACGGCCCGGGATCTCGCGGATGGCCGAAGCCGCGACCGAGGCGATAGGCCCGACCGGCAAGCCTGGCGGCCTCACGCGCATCCCAGGCTGCAATTCGCCTCGGGGGTTGTCGAGTTCGACCCAGGCCCCCGCGAATGGCGTGGCCAGTTCACGGAGGGGCGAGAAAGTCTCGGGCAATGGGACCACGGCGCGTACCCGCGCGTTGACCGGTTTCCCTTCCACGGTCAGTGCAATCGTCCCGCCTGGCTGCACGGAGTTGCGATCGGCCGGGACGAGCGCCCTCAAGCGCGAGATGTCGCCCAACTCGACGATCGGTTCCCCCTTCGCCACGAACTGGCCCACATCGGCGGAAACGGCCAGCAGGATACCATCGAACGGTGCCCTCAAAGTCCTGCGGTCGGCCTTAAGCTTGGCGAGGCCGGCCTCCGCCTGGGCCACGGCCAGTTCGGCGGCCGCCAGCGGATCCTTTGAGGCCTTGGAAGCGGTATCCCGCGCCTTCACTCGGGCCTCGGCCACTTTGAGCGCCGCGTCGGCGTCGTCGCTGTCGAGCCGGACGACTTCCTGTCGCTGCTTGACCATCGCGCCCAGGGCCGGCTCGATCAGGCGAACCGTGGCGTCTTCGGTCGACATCAGGCGAACGTGCCGAGTCGGTTCCAGGACGATCGGGGTCTGATAGCGTTCAGGCTGTTGAAACTCGATCGGGGCCGTCTCGATGCGGACACCGCGTCATCGTCTGGGCCGATGCCATCGGGGCGACCAGGAAGCGCCAGGATGGCCATCCGTCGCAGTATCGATGCATCTCACTTCACCTCGCTTGGGGCCGATTCGGCGTAGGATTCTTGAAGCATCCTCAAGGCCGATGCCACAATTTTCTCGCCCGAGCCTTCATCGCATCGGGCACTCACCACCTCGTAGTTCCCCTGCGGGTAGGCCCGACGGGAAGGGATGTATCCGATCGCTCCGTTGGCCAGTTCGGCGACGATCGTATGGGGAAATGGCGAGTCTTGCTTGATCGCCAGGCCCAGTTCCACGAAGATCTCGCCCGGAAGCGAAACCCAGGCGACATCCCGGCCCAGTGAGATCACCTGGACTTCCACAGGCCATGGCTTGCCATCACGAGCGGCGTTGTCGAGTACCCGGTACGCCTTCACCTGCTCCAGGAAGGTCGGCTGCTTGGCGTTTTTATCCTGCCGGCGCGCGATAACATCGCGTGCGATCACCAAGTCGGCCTCATCGTGCGGGGCCGCAGCCAGGGGGACTATTTCGGACCGGACCTTCAAGGTATTGGGTTGGAATGGCTCCAAACCGGGCCATTTTCGCAGGATCTCGGCGGCCAAGATCGTGCCCATCCGGGAGGCATTGCCGAATCCACCCTGGGGTAGGGCCGACTTCACGTTGATGTGGTTGATATCGCCGCAACACCCGGCCGACCACAGGGCCACGAACTCGGGACCGAAGACTTCCGACAGCCGCGCGGCCACGACCCCGGGCATGTCAGCCGAGATTCTCAGCCCGCCGATATTGTCGAGGTGGACAGCATAATTCGTATAAGCAGCAAACGGTTTCTTCTCCGGAGTAGAGAATGCGACGATCGGGACGTCCGTGTCGATTCCCCCTGCTGGCTTGAGGATCTTCGGGTTGAGCTTGCCGGGGTTCCAGCCGACCGTTCCATCGGTCATATGAAAGCGACGATTAAAGGCAATAGACGCCTCCTGACCGTGTGCGACCGAGGCCGACGCCGGTTGAAGCTGTGAGTTGGCCTCATCGACTGCCTGAGCGATCTTGCCGGGGAGGTCTTCGGCGTAAGCGATGGCCAGGGGGTTCTCGCCGCCGAAATCCTTCTCGCGCGCCCCCCGACCGCGAAGGACCGGGCCGGTATGCGAGTGGGTAGCAGAGATCATGACCCGGTCACCGGGAATTCCTGTCCGGGTGTCGATCCGCTTCCGGGCCTCCTCCACCATCGTCCGGGGGGTGCTGATGAGGTCGAGTACGACCAACGCGGCTTTCGAGCCACCGCACTCCAGGACGAGGGCCTTGGCATACAGGTCGTCATGGACCGCTTCAGCGGCCCGTTCATTGTAATAGCCGGCCATCGGGGTGCCGGCAGGTGGTGTGATAATGACCGCCGACGCCCCGACCTTCAGATCCGGGGCGTGACAAGCGGCCAGCAAGGGGAGGGCGGCGAGCAGGAAGGCGGGCACGGTCATCGGCGATACCTCGCGCCAACAGGGGCCACAGGTATCGTCCGATCGTACCGTGAATGAGGGCGGGACGCGACCGGTCAGCGGCAGGCGAACGTGCGTTCCCCGGACGGCTCCCGGATCTCATGGAGGCGATCGGCCAGGCCGACGAGCCACCCACGGATTTCTGCCTGGCGAGTGCCACGCGCCTCGCCCCGAAGGCGATCAATTCTGCTGACCAGTTCGTCCACCCGGGCCGCATCCACGGCCTGAGTCAGGCGGGCTTCGCGGACCAGTTCATGGGCAAGCCTCGCCACGACGCGGACGTTCCTCGCCAGCACGTCGCCGCTCATAGCTTGCCGGATTAACTGACTCATCCGAGTTCAAACCTCAAGCAACCGGGGCCGATCATGCCCGGGAACCTCCCCGAGCGCTCGGCCCGATCCGACGAAACAAAAAGGACGCCCCGGTCGACCGCATGTCGTCCGCGGCGTCCCCTCGTGTTCGTTCGGATGGATTATACCACGTCGCCGAAAAGACATCCATCCCGACCAACAGGATAGGGACCTAAGGTGCGACTAAACCTGAACTTGGGGCGACTCTTCGGTTCATTTTCGGCACAGACACCCGGATACGGAAGTGTGGGGTACCTGTCGAGTTTTGACCGGAGCCACGAAGCGGAGTCTGTTTCAACCTGGGGATTATCGGCGCTTCTGGATAAGCTTGCCGAGGTCTAGCATCCACGCATCGAGCAACAGGCCCATTCCGGCATTTCGCTGCACCTGATAATCGGCCTCCATGCAGCGATCCGCCAGGAGCAATAGGTCTTCGGGCTCAAGCCGCTGAGCGAGGTCCTGCCCAGCCAATTGGTCGGCGCCATCGGGGGACGATGGGCTCAATCCTGCGGTCTGCCAAAGGACCGCCCGGAAGAAGCTTGCGAGTTCCACGGCGAGAAGCGAGGCACGGCGCCTTTGAAGGATGCCCTCCTTCCCGGCCTCCTTCACGAAGGCCTCGATCTGGCGGGCCCAGTGGGGCGCGTCGAAGGGCTCAGGCCGCGAGAGAGAATCGATCAAAGGCCGCCGGAATGCGATAAAGGCCGGGTCAGCCAGGCCCTTAGCCCGAGAAACGCTGCCTTCACCCAGACTTGCCAGCTTCTCGGCGTCAGGGGCGGTCCCGGCAACCTTGAGGTCGAGCAAGATCTGCTTCAGATCATCCTTGCTGAGCGGGTCGAACCGAAGCACGCGGCATCGCGAGACGATCGTCTCAAGCATGAGTTCGGCGGCGCTGGCGATGAGGATCAGGACGGACCCGGGAGGTGGTTCTTCCAGGGTCTTGAGGAATGCGTTGGCGGCCTCATCGTTGAGATCATCACCATCGTCCACGATCGCGACCTTCCGGCCACCCCGGGCCGGTCTCAGGCTGAGATCGTGGCAGAGTTGCCGGATCACTGCGATTGGCAAGTCCTGCCTGCTTGTCGGGCAGGCGCCCCACCGTGATCAAATCGGGGTGTGTGCCGGCCGCCGCTTGCAGGCGCAACCCATGCGCTTCCACATGGTTCGAGGGGAATTCCTCCTAGCGACTCGCATATGAGCTGGGCGATCGAAGCGAGAACGTTCGCTTGCCGATCCCCTCGGGGCCGACAAAGAGGAATGCGTGGGGCAGACGATGCTCCTCGACCGCCTTACGCAGGGTGTCGAGTACACGGTCATGACCTCGTACGGGACCCCAGGGCACGTTCCACCTCGTTCAATATCCGGTCGGCGACCTCGCCTTCGTCCGTGGCATCGACGACAACGATCGGGGCCAGGTAGGCGCGAGCTGCTTCGAGGAAGCCCCTTCGAACCCGTTCGCGAAATGCGAGAGGGCGGTCCTCGATCCGATCCCTCGGGCTACCGACTCGGGCCTCGGCAACGGCGGGCGCCAGGTCGAGCAGTAGGGTCGATCCGAGGAGGAGCCCATGGGTCGAAGTCCGCCCGACCCGCCACAGATCCTCCACCGGAAGGCCGCCTGCGCGCAACCCTGGCCAGGCCACGTTGGCCAGCAAGAATCGGTCCGAAACGACTATCTTACCAGCTTCACGGGCAGGTACGATCCTGTCCTCGACTCAACTGAGCGCGCCGGCTGGCCGCATGAACAGCAACATTTCGAACGCGTAGGCCGGGGGCCGACTCGGCTTCGGAGCGGTCGAGCACAATCCTGCGGATCGCTGACCCAACGGGGTTCCGCCGGGATCCTGGCATGCGACTACATCATGGCCGTGGGACCGCAATGCCTCGACGAGGAGGGCTACCTGGGTGGTCTTGCCACCCCGTCCGGGCCATCGAGGCTTGAAGAATCCGCCAGCCAATCCGATCGGTGATACCCACCGCCTCGTTCATCGATTCTACCGGGGCAACTGCAGCCATTCGCGACGGATCGTATCCCTTCTGCTGGTCTGGGCAAGGGATCGTCGAGCCGCTATCCTTGAGGAAACAGGCAGAGCCGTTACGGGATTCAGGTGCAAACCCCGGAGGAACCTTAGCCGACACGACCGTTTCCCTGGGCCGCCTAGCCCTCCCCAATCCGATCCTCGTCGCCTCCGGAACCTTCGGCTACGTCCGTGAGATGGAGCCATTCGTGCCGATCAGCAGCCTTGGCGGCGTCGTGCCCAAGACGGTCACGTTCCGCCCCCGCGCGGGCAATCCCACCCCCGGACCGCCGGGGCAACCTCGGGCTTGCTGAACACCAATTGGGCTCGATAACGACGGCATCGACCACTTCCGGGCCCACCACCTGCCATACCTGCGTGCGTTGGGAATCCCCGTGATCGCCAACATCGCGGGTGAGGACGAAGACCAGTTCGTTGCGATGACCGAGATGCTAGCCGACGAGCCGGGCCTGGCCGCGATCGAATTGAACCTGTCATGCCCCAACGTGAGCCACGGCCTCGACCTGGGGGTCGACCCGGCGGCGGTGGGTCGGGTCGTCGGGCGTTGCCGCGCCGCGTGTCCGCAGGCGATCCTGGCCAAGCTTACCCCCAACGTCACCGATATCGTCCCGATCGCGAGGGAGGCAGCCGAGGCCGGCGCCGATGCCGTCACCCTAATCAATACGATTCGAGGCCTCGTGGTCGATTGGAGACGGAGGCGGCCCGTCCTGGCCAATGACCTAGGCGGCTTGAGTGGGCCGGCGATCAAGCCGGTCGCCCTCGCGATGGTTTGGAACGTCCACCGAGCCTTGCCGGATCTCCCAATCATCGGAGTTGGCGGGATCATGTGCCTCGATGACGTCCTGGAGTTCCTGGTGGCGGGTGCCTCAGCGGTCCAGGTTGGGACCGCCACCTTCGCGGATCCGGGTGTATCCGGCCGGCTGGTCCAGGGGCTAGGTACGGCGATCGGTGCCGGTTCGGTCCGTTCCTGGATCGGATCGCTGAAGTCCAACCGTGCTACTTGAGACGGCAGATGGGGGCAAGGCGGGCGCCTGTGGCCCGGATGTAATCGTCGGGCGCGATCAAGACTTGCAACCCACGGGTGCCGGCCGAGATCGAAATGACCTCGTACAACTGGGCCAATTCGTCGAGGAAAACCGGGTAATCCTTCTTGCCCCCGAGAGCGGTCACGCCGCCCCGCACGTAGCCAGTCAGGGGCTCGACTTCCTTCAATGCGACGGTATCAGCCGCCTTGTCGCCGGAGGCCCTGGCCAGGGCTTTGGGGTCAAGTTCGGCATCGCCCGGGATGACAGCCAGACAGACCCCTTGCCGGTCGCCTCGGGCAACCAGGGTCTTGAAAACCTGGCAGAGCGGCAGCCCGATCTTGCGGGCCACCGTACCTGCGGTCAAATCGTCGGGGTCAACGTCGTAGGCCCTTAAATCGAACGGGATACCACGGCTTTCAAGCAACCGGACCGCGTTGGTCTTGGGGGTACCAGCCATGCGAACAAGACGCCCCGGATTCTGGACGGATCCATACACTCACCTCTAGGATACCGCAGACCTTATCGTACTGGTGCTCCCGCCTGGAGACATGCGATGTTCCAATGTACTGCCTTACTCCTTTCCCTCATCTCCGCCGACGATCCGACTTCGACCGAACTGGATCGCCACCAGGGCATCTGGAACGTGGTTGCGTCGGTACGCGAGGGGAAGGCGATTGACAGGGCGATCGCGCAGAGCATTGTCCGAATCGTTGAGGGGAATCGCGTGGTCTGGAAACGGGATGGCAAGAGCTTCGCCGGCACGAAGATCGTGCTCGACCCGAAGGCCGATCCGCCGACGATCGACGTGATACCCGAGGGAGGTCCCGCGTTTGCAAAGCGAGTGTTGGGGATCTATCAATTGTCGGGGGACGAACTTATGATCTGCATGGCCGATGCCGACAAGCCCCGACCCCGCGAGTTCGTGTCGGGCGAGGCAGGAAGCGGCCTCACCCTGCAGACGTTCCGCCGCGCCGGCCCTTGATATTGACGCTTGGCTCCACCCCGGGCAGGATGTCGCGGGCTTCTGTCAGGGAGGACAGCCGGATGGCGCTGCTTGAAGTCCGTGGGCTCCAGAAGTGGTACGGCCGCCGACAGGTCGTCAACGGCGTCGATTTCGACGTCGATCGGGGCGAGGTCGTCGGCCTCTTGGGGCCCAACGGGGCGGGCAAGACCACCAGCTTTCGCATGACGATCGGCATGATCGACGCCGATGGCGGCTCGGTTACATTCGACGGCCGCGAGGTGACTCGACTGCCGATGTACCAGCGAGCCCGCGCCGGCATGGGCTACCTCGCCCAGGATTCCAGCGTATTCAAGTTGCTGTCGGTCGAGGACAACCTGATGGCAATCCTCGAAACCCGCCCCAACCTGAACCGTCAGCAGCGGCGTGATCGGCAGGAAGAACTGCTCCGACAATTCGGGCTGACGCACATCCGCAAGACGAAGGCAAACCGAGTCTCCGGCGGCGAACGCCGCCGCCTGGAGATCGCCCGGAGCCTGATCACCGATCCCAAGCTGATCATGCTCGACGAACCATTCGCCGGCATCGACCCCAAGACGGTCGGAGAAATCCAGCTCCAGATCCGGGCACTCGCCGAGGTCCACAACCTCGGGATCCTGATCACCGACCACAACGTCCGCGAGACGCTCGAGGTGACCAATCGGAGCTACCTGATTCACGAGGGGCGGGTGGTTGCCTCTGGCGATCGCCAGCAAATCCTGAACAACTCCGACGCCCGGAGGTTCTACCTGGGCGATCGATTCGATCCTGGCCACATGCTTGACCAACCGCCTCATCATCGACTGCCGGCGGTCCAGCCCCAGTCCACTTCGCCCGAAGCTTTAAATTCTCCCGTGCCAAGTCCGCTCCCCACCCCGGAGATACCGCCCTCAACGGCCGCGTCGCACACCGCCCCGGCGAACGCGAAGCCCGCCGCGAGGCAGCCGGCTGTCCCCTCGCCGATCATCACGCCAGCAAGACGATCGACGATCAAACCGCCATCCGAGCCGATCCACAAAGCCCCGATCGAGCCGGCACCCCGCCCGTCGGTACCACCGGTCCGGCTCCCGGCGATCGACTTGCCTGTAACAGGTAGTGACGAGGAAGAGGGCGAATTCGACGAACCTGGCATCATGGCCTGAGCCAATCGTTCGGTCCCCGGATGTTGCGGACGTCGGCGGCCTTGCCGTAAGGTGAGGTCGGGTTTTTCGGCGAAGGCCGGGGTCGCGGGGACGGTTGATGGTTCGGGGGCTGCTGGTACTCGGTTTGATGGCGGCCCTGCTGCTCCTGACGGCAATGGGAACCGGCCTGGCCACGACGCCTTACCACCGATGGATTGGCACCTTTGCGGCCGCTCTGGGGTCAGGGATACCGCTCCTGGTCTGGGCAATCTCCGCTGGGAATGGCCGTGGGGGCGAAGCGGTCCTGCCTCGAAAGATCCGCGCGCGCCTCGTCCCATTCGTGGCCTGGCAAGCGATCCTACTGGGCCTGACCGCCTGGACCGGTTGGTCGGGTGCGATGAATGGGCCCATGGGATGGTTTCACGGCCTACTCGGCGGCCTGGCGACGGGTTTTGGCCTGGTCGCGATGGTCGTTGCCTGGGCTTCGTTGGTCGCCAGGCAAAGGGTCCTGCAGGGGAAACGTCCATGAGGTCCCCCCTGCTCATATTGCTGCCGATCATCCTGGCCGACTTGATGGGATTCTCGCTGGTCGTACCACTGCTGCCCCCCTATGCGAGGCACTATGGATTCAGTGCCGGTCAGATCGGCTGGCTGCTTGCGGCCTATCCGCTCTGTCAGTTGATAGCCGGTCCCATCCTGGGGCGACTCAGCGACCGCTATGGCCGACGGCCCGTCCTGGTCCTCAGCCAGGCGGGAACAGCCCTTTCCTTCCTGATCCTGGGCCTCTCGTCCAACTACTGGGTCATGTTCCTGGCCCGTGGATTGGACGGGGCTTCCGGCGGCAATTTCTTGGTCGCACAGGCCTACGTCGCCGACGTCACACCACCCGAGGAGCGGGCCAAGGGCTATGGCCTGCTGGGTGCGGCGTTCGGAATTGGCTTCGTGTTGGGTCCGATCCTGGGTGCAGGCTTGCTGTCAATCTTGCCCGAAGAGTCCACCTGGCGGCTTCAACTGCCGTTCCTGGTAGCGGCCGCTTTTTCTTCGCTCGCCTGGCTCCTGGTCCTGTTCCGACTCCCCGAGTCATTGCCGCCCGGAGGCCCCAAGGAAACCGCATCGGTCCTCAGTTGGCGGGGGATTGCCGACCTCCTCCACGACCCGAGGATTACCTTGCTGGTCGTCGTGGGATCGTTGACGGCATTGGGTTTCTCGGCCCTTGAGGGGACCTTCAGCCTCTATTTGCAGGACCGGATCGGCTGGGGTCCGGAGAGGCAAGTTCTCGGTTATGCCTACGTCGGTACGATCATCGCGGTTGTACAGGGGGGATTGATCCGAGCGTTGGTGCCGAGGTTCGGCGAAATCCTCGTATGGTTGGTCGGACTGGCCATGGTGGCCCTGGGATTGGCCATGATGGCAGTGGTCCCGCAGGGGGCTTGGCCGTTCCTGCTGGTTTCGGTCTTTTTCGCCAGCGCCGGGCAGGCGGCGGCCAACCCGGCGATCCAGAGCCTGCTCTCGAAGGGGACCGAGGCCCGAGAGCGAGGCGCGGTCTTCGGGGCCTATGTCTCGGCCCAGACATTTTGCCGGATGGTCAACTACGTGGTTGCCAACAAATTGCTGGGAAGGAACCCTTCAGCGCCGTACTGGGAATCGTCGGCGATTGTGGCGACGGCGCTCGCCCTGGGCCTTTACTGGGCCTGGCGTTGGGGGGAATCCGTCTCCCCCGAACCGGGGACCGGGGCCTGATTGACGACAGAAAGGTCGCGGATCGTCAGGTCAATGCGACCCGACTTGACCCAGGGGCCAACCGATCGACCGGTCTCCCGGATATGGCCGACGCCGTCCATCGTGGTGAATTCCAGCGACACGTCGGAGGCATCGCCGGGCCGTGCCAGGACCGATTTGGTCTCCCCGGGCGAAAGCGGGCCAATCGGCAACGCCTTCCCGTTGGCATGGACGACCAGGTGTGCCAGGCGAATCGGACCCTCGTTCGTCACGAAAATCCGCGTCCCCGAAGCACCCAGGATGGCCAACAAGCCGATCGTGCTGGCGCCGAACAGGACGAGAGTTGCTAAACCGATGACCCACCAGGCGGTCCGGGTCATCGGGCACCGCGGGGCTGAGTTCCCGGCGCGGACACAAGCGATCGGACCGCCCCGATAATCTGGTCTTCGAGGCCGGGGGCCCACTTCGAAGGCTGGCCATAGGGCACCATCGAGGTGTCCCCTTCGTAGCCCCCCTCGGCCAGGACCCGCTCGCTGGGGATGTAGGCCATAACGTCGTTACAATACGCCGAAACCCAGAGGTTTGAAGGGCCAAGGTTTCGTTTGAGTCGGAGCGAGTAGTCGACCACGACCTCGCCGCCGAGCAAGATCCAGGTCAAATCGTCACCCAGTCTCCAGGCTTGCACAGGGTAGGGATAGGACGCTGGGGTTGGATCGCCGGAATCTAGACGGGCAAGGAATGCCTTGGCCCTCTGCGAAACCATGATTGTCGGCGACTCGGCTTCGCGTTGCCATTCTTCACGGGTCGGCAGCCGATCGAACTTCAGGTCGAGTTCTAGGTAGTTAGCCGAGAGCCTGCCGGAGATTCGCCGCAGGGGGCCCTCCAGCGCCCTGGTGACGGAGGCCGCCAGGGATGCCCCGTACTCCCGGGCGAGGACGGTTTCGCGGCGAGGTATGGGGTTCTGATCCGCCCCGCAACCGGCGACGAACATGGCCGTGACACCGGGATGTCGGCTTTCCAGGTCCGACAAGGCGAATCCGGCATAATCGTTCGAAAGCTCCTGTCCACTCAAGGTCGTACAATGGCAGGCGTACCCGCAGACGATACCTCGTAGGGTCGAATCGTCGGCGCTCCGGATGACCAGGACGGGTACGTCAAAGTCGTTCGGCCCCTTCAGCGACAGCGATTGCCGGAGCTTGGGTACGTCGCCCTCCTTGTTCTCGCGACGATTCACTGCGAAATCAGCCCGGCCGGTACCCCAGGAGAGTAAGGAGGGCTGCAGGTCGGTGATCGCCTTTCCCGCGATGTCCAGGATTGTCGATTGGAGGGATTTTGAGTATTCGGCGATCAACCTCGCCTGCTCGTCATCGAGCTTGTACATCGTGATCAGGTTATCACGGGTCACCGGGGCGCTATGGGTATGGGAGCAGGCCAGGGCGACCTGACCTCGATCCAGCCCGCATCGCTTGGCCAGGTCGTTGCGGATCTCGTCCGAGAACGGCTTCGAGATCCCGCAGAGGTCGAGCGTGATGAGCGCGACCCGTTTGCCGGCTGGATCTTCCAGGACGAGCGCCTTCGCCCAGAGGTCCTGCAGAACACCCTGGGACGGGGCCGTCCTGGCGGCATATCCGGCCATCCAGATCGGCCCGTTGGGCGTGATCTTGGCGCGAGCGATTCCGGCTTTCCAGGGTGGGTCCTGGGCCCGAGTGGGCCCTCCAAAGATTGCCCAAATTCCAATGAAAACGCTGATTTGCCAATTGCTTACATTCATCCTCGCGGCCCCCCGGGCCTCCGTTCGCCACGGCAGGCCCGTCGCCGAGCATAACGCGCGTGGGCCCTCGCGAATTAGAGGGTTGAGGCAGATTGCAGGGCGCTGACATAGGCCATGATGAAGGCCAGGGCGATAAAGAAAACGATTCCGCCCAGGATGAGCATTAACAAGGGTTGGACCAGCACCCCCAGGTTCTTGACCGTCAGGGCGATCTGTTCATCGTAATCATCCGCCAATTTGTCGAGACTTTCGGGCAGTTTGCCGGTCTCCTCACCCGCCTCGACACGAGCGATTACATCGGCCGAAAACCGGCGCGTATCGTTCATCGCCTCCAGCAGGTCGGAACCCTCCCGGATCGATTGCTCCATCGACAGGGCGGCCTTGCGGTACGGCGCCAGGTGGACGACGTCAGAGGTCAGGTTCAGGGCGGAGGGTGCGTCAATCCCGGCGTCGAGCAAGACGCTCAACGTCCGCGCGATCTGAGCCGTGTCGATCATCTTCACCAACGGGCCGAACACGGGGATCCAGAGCAACAATTCGTCGAGTGCCGCCTTGCCGGGCGTCGTCCTGTACGCCTGGCGAAGGCCCACGATCGAACCGACCAGGACCGTCGGGATCGCCCACCAGCCGTGAGACTGCATGAACTTGCTGAATCCCATGAGGAGCCGGGTCGGGCCCGGCAAGTTGGCCTGCTTCATCTCCAGGCTGGCCATCATGGCCGGCAGGACGAACACGGTGATCAGCGCGATCACACCGCCCGCGATCGTCAGGACGATCACCGGATAGATCATCGCCGATCGGGCCTGCCGCATCAGACTTTGGCGGGCCTCGTAGTGGTCGGCCAGGCGGCGGAGTGCCTCGGGCACGCCGCCGCGTGCCTCGGCTACCTTCATCGTGCCCAGGAATAGCTTGTCGAAAACGGCGGGCTCGCGGCCCATCGCTTCATGGAGGGAGTCGCCCTGCTTCACCCCCTGTTGAATCCTTCCCAGGACCGGCCCCAGCGCCGTCTTTTCGAACTGGCGTTCGAGGTTCGAGAGGCTCTTGAGGAGGGGGATGCCGGCGTTTGTGTACTGGGCTAGTTGACGGCAAAACTGGGCAAGATGCGTCGTCGACACCGAACCGAGGAAAAACCGCTCCAGAATGGACGGTCCGCCGGCGGCCGGGATCGGCTCGCGATCGATCGAACGCGCCTTGGAGCGACCACTCGAAGCGGGGCGAGCACGGGTCGGCGGGGGTGCCTCGAGGGGTCTTTCGGCGGTCTCCGAGTCGTTTTCGTCGAGCCCATAAACGTCGATGGGCGGCTCAGGTTGCCGCCTGGGATGGTCGGGACGCTGCGGAGGAGTGGCGGGAGGTTTCGACCCGGGCGGAGGGGGTGTCGCTGGCCTCCTCGGTTTCTCCCCCGGGCTTAAGCTCATGGCGCATCCTCCCCTGATCGTTGCTTGCCGCCGCTCTCGGACAATTATCGGGACTCAACAGTCCGTGGGCAAGCGGCCTCTGAGGCCCTGGGTGGCGTTCCAAGCCGTCCATCCGTGCCAGGGAGGTCGTGATGATTCGCTTTTTTTTGCTCGCCTTAGGCGACAACGCGCCGACCATGGCTTAGCTTACGATTAGATGCGGGACGAGGCCCCGGGCCACCCGCTTCGGGGCCAATACCTCGTGGCCCCGACTGCAACCGTGTGCCGGCAACGCGGGAACACGACCGGCTTTCCCTCCCCAAGCGAAATTGATTCCCCCGTTCGCGGCGAACGGCACATCCAGGAGGCATCCCCATGGATATGGCGCACCCATCCCTCGAGTCGCCGTCGGCGGAACGGCTCTCGACCGAAGAGACGCCGGGGTGGATCAACCGACGAGCCAGCGCCCAGGCGGCGCGAGCCAGCCAGGCCCGACAGGTAAGCGGGCGGCGGAGGTTCGTCGATCCCACAACCTGCGACCGCGAGTACAGCCCGCAAGAAATCGAATTCATGCAGGCGATGCAATCCTACAAGCACCGCAGCGGCCGGATGTTCCCCACCTGGAGCGAAGTTCTGGAAGTCCTCCGAAGCCTCGGGTACGAAAAGTCCGACGGACCGGCTTCCTGACCCGCGCGGCAGTGATCGGGGCCGGTTGACAAGGCGGAGCCGCGACGCCTATCGTGGCCCCATGGAAGCCCGGCCCCATCGACCTGACGCCGCATCATGACCGTCCGCACCCGTTTCGCGCCCAGCCCCACCGGATACCTCCACATCGGGGGCGTCCGAACCGCCCTGTTCAACTGGCTCTTCGCCCGGCATCACGGCGGCCAGTTCATCCTGCGGATCGACGATACCGACCAGCAGCGGCATGTCGAGGAGGCGGTCGCCAAGATCCTCGACGGCTTCCGCTGGATCGGCATCGACTGGGATGAGGGCCCCGAAGTCGGCGGACCATACGGCCCCTACTACCAGTCGGGGCGCGCCGATCTCTACAGTGCGGCGGTGCAGGACCTGATCGGAGGCGGGTTCCTCTATCGGGATTATTCGACCGAACCGGAACGTGCCGAAGGCAAGGCACTGGCCGATCGGGCCAAGAAGCCATTTCGATTCCGCGAGATCCCCTACACCGAGGAACAGAAACGCGCATTCGAGGCCGAAGGCCGGCCTTACGCCCTGCGCTTCCGGGTTCCCACCGGCCGGACCCTCGTCCTGGCGGACGAGATTAAGGGGCCTGTGGAATTTTCGACCGACGAGATCGGCGACTTCGTGATCGTCCGGCCCGACGGCTCGCCCCTGTATAACTTTGCCACCGTTGTCGATGATGTGGCGATGAAGATCACCCACGTGATCCGCGCCGAAGAACACCTGTCGAATACCTTCCCCCAATTGTTGATGTTCGAGGCCCTGGGCGCCCCCCTGCCCGGGTTTGCCCACGTCCCATACGTGGCCGAACCCGGATCGAAGTCGAAGATCTCAAAGCGGAAGACGGACGAGTACGAGAAGAAGGGCGTGCTGATCATGCTCCACCAGTACGTGGAGCGGGGATATCTGCCCGAAGCTCTGCTCAACTACTTTGCCCGCCTCGGCTGGAGCTACGACGATACCCAGGAGATCTTCGATCGTAAGGAGTTGATCTCCAAGTTCACGCTCGACCGGGTAAACAGCTCACCCGCAAGCCATGATCAGGACAAGTTGTTCTGGCTCGAAGGCGAATGGATGCGGAAGCAGCCGATCGACCGGAAGTTGGAGGGTGTTTTGCCTTATCTGGTCGGTGAAGGGCTCGTCAGCAGGCCGATCGACGAGGCAACCCGGGACCGGATCGTCTCCGTAATCAATGCCTTGGGCGACCGCCTTAAGGTCTTCTCCGACATCCTCAAGCAGGGTCGCTTCTTCTTCACCGATGCCCTAAATTTCGACCCCGAGGCCGTCAAAAAGAGGCTACGGAAGCCGGCTGCGGTGCCAGAAATCCTGGCCGATGTCACCGCATTACTGACCGAGGCCGAGCCGTACGATGCGCCCGCCCTCGAGTCCTCCCTGCACGCTTACGGCGAGAAATCAGGCCGCAAGATGGGCGACATTGTTAACGCCGTTCGCGTAGCGATTACCGGCCAGGGTGTCGGACCTGGGCTATATGACTGCCTCGTGATCCTCGGGCGGGACGATTGCCGTCGGCGGATTGCCGAGACCTTGAAGATGCTCGAGCAACCCGCCTGATCGGGGCCCGGTTGACTTTCACTTCTCGAGGTCGCGAGCGGCATTGAGTTGCGCCATTCGCCTCTGGACGTGGTTTTTTCGCTCCAGCGAAGAGGGGTGAGAACGACCGAACGAGAAGAACGGGTTCGCCGGCTGGTCCTGGATTCGCTCGTGGAGCCTCTCGAAGAAGCCGACCAGGCCGGCCCCGTCCATTCCTTCCTGGTGGAGCCACGTAACGGACGTGCAATCGGCCTCCAATTCGTGCTCGGGCCGATAAGGGTTCATCAGCAGGCCCAGGAGGGCCATCTGGCGGGTGAAGAACTGATCGAAATTGGCCCCGCCCCCGGGCGGCCTCGAATAGGTGGCCTCGGCCAGTTTGCTTCGCCTGGCATAACCGTAGAGATGGCCGAGATCCAGGTGCGCCAGCTCATGGGCGACTACGCCTGCCAGGGTGTTTTCATCGGGCTCATCGACCAGGGCCGTCGTGAAGATCAGGTATCCACCCGGGAAGGACTGGCCGTCCGAGATCGGGGCATCGATCAACGAAACCTCGATTTTTGGGTAACGATCCCGATGCTTCATTCGGGCCGCGAATTGATCGACCAACCTTCGTACCTTGGCCAATTTCTCCCGATCACGGGATTCACCATAGCCCTGCTGGGCAGCTCGCCGCATGTATTCGTCGCGCGCTTTCCTCCCGGCCTGTCGTTCCTCGGCGGGTGTCAGTGTAACGCTTTCCAACGCGGGGCCTTCCATATCCCCAAGCCCCTGGATGAACGTCTGAAATCCGGTCGCTGGATCCCGCGCGAATGCCTCGCCCATCCTAGCAAACATTTCCGGCATGCCTGACGGAATCCCCGGTATCCCCTGCCCGGGCGGGAACGTACCCGGCATGACCGGGACCGCCCTCGCCGGTTTCTTACGGATTGGAGCGGCCTTACCGCGGACCTGGCCCCCGTGCCATGGGCATTCGGGGATACCCGAATCCGGTTCTTGGAATCTAGATTTCGAGGCCACACTGGATTTCCGAGGGCTGGACTGCTCTAGCGGCTGCTTCGGAAGGTGGGGATCCTCGGCACCCAGTGACGCCATCAGGATGACCGCCGTGCTGGCCAAAATCCCCCGGATCGAGCGACGACGACCGATCATCCTATTTCCTCCTCCGATCGGTTTTGGCCACTTGCCAGAACACGTAGGGACGAGAAGGGCGCGGTCTTTGTTCGCACTCGCTACAATCCCTTGCGGATATTACGACACCCAAGGATGAAACGGCCAACGATTTCCGGAGTACAGATGACCCCGGCCAATCCCCTGGCAACGCCCAGTCTGGCTCTCTCCGGCTTCGTCCTGGCAGCGGCTGCTTTCCTGGCCGTCCGCCAGTGGTTCGATCGAGATAATCGGTTCGATGAGGGAGCCAGCGAGGAAGATCTTCATCACTATGCCAGCCAGGATGTCCGTCGGTGGCGCGGGATCATCTTGATGGCATTGATCGGCCTTGTCGCCTCGACGGGGTATTGGGTCAACCCCACCGCCGGCCGCGACCAGGCGCGGTTCGTTTTCGCGGCCTGGGTCGTGATCGGTACTCTACTCTTCATCCTGGTCGCCCTGGCCGGAATCGACTGGATCTACCTTGCATCATTCGCCCGAAGGCATCGCCAGCGACTTGCCGAGGAACGCCAGGCCCTCGTCGAAGCTTACAACCGCCGGGTAAACCGCCGGCCACCCCCGGGCAACGACGGCCACCCCGCCTGAGATTAGGGGCCAATTCCATCGAATCCGCTTATAGTCAACCATCCGACCATATCGATTGACATAATGTTAAGCGTGGATTAGGATCCGCTAGGTGAAGGCGCGAAGCCCTTCCTGGATACCGGCCGCCGATTCGCACCTCTCCTCGCGGCGGCCCGGCTGATCCTGTTCCGCGCCAGGTTGCTTTTATCGACCGGTTGACTCGGGCCAAAATTCAGGACCGGGGGTCGTCGATGCTGCGTACCATGCGTTGTCGTGTCTGGGTTGCCATGGGACTCTGGTCTCTACTCTCAGCGACGGAGGGGGGGGCAGCGGAAGAACCGGCGGCCGATACCTACTGGAAGGTTTCGGACATTCGCGTAGGCATGAAGGGAACCGGCCGAACAGTCATGGTCGGTACGCAACTTGAGGAGTTCGGCGCCGAGGTACTTGGCGTCATGAGGGATGTCAGTCCCGGGCGGGACATGATCCTCTGCCGACTGACCGGATGCAACCTCGAGCATGCCGGCATCATTCAGGGGATGAGCGGTAGCCCGATTTATGTCGAAGGGAAGTTGCTGGGCGCCGTCGCGTATGCCTGGGAGTTCGCCAAGGATCCGATAGCAGGCATCACGCCATTCGAGCAGATGGTCAAATACGTCCGCTCGACCGAGCGACGGGTGGCTGCCGAAGGGCTCGATGGGGTCGGCCGGATCAGGACGTCGGGCGGCACCCGGATCCCCTTGCTGATCGAATCTGATGAGCCGCCCCAGCAAGCGGCCTCGCTCTTCGGCGGCATGCGCGCCATCTCCACGCCGATAGCCGCCTCCGGTTTTGGCCCACGGACACTGGCCTGGCTTTCGGATCGCCTTCACCCGATGGGGATGGCAGCGGCACCGGGCGGTTCGGCCTCCGAGGACATCGTCGAGCGCGAGGGGGACAAGCCGCTGGTCCCGGGCTCGCCGATTAGCGTGGCCATGGTCACGGGCGACTTCAACCTCTCCGGCATCGGCACGGTGACCCATGTCCAGGGCGAGCGGGTTTACGCCTTTGGCCACCCCATGTTCGGCCTGGGCTCGTGCGAATTCCCGATGATGTCGGGCTACATCCACACGGTGTATCCTCGCGCCAGCGTGAGCATGAAAATGGGCTCCCCATTGAAGATAGTGGGGGTGCTCGATGCCGACGTATCTACCGGGATCGCCGGCCGGCTAGGCCAGGGGCCGGATCTCCTGCCGATGGAGGTTCGCGTGCGGGTCGGGCGGTACGCCGAGCCGACGACCTACCGAGTGCGGATCGTCCGAGAGCCGACCCTGATGCCGTCGCTCGTCATGGCCGTCCTCAACAACTCGATCGATACCGAGGGGAACCTGCCCGAGGAACTAACCGCGCGGATCCAGGTCCGGATCTCCTGCGATGGCCAGGATCCCCTGTTGATCGATGATACATATAGTGGAGGTCGGTACGGGGGGGCAACCGGCTCGGCGGCGTTATTCCAGGAAGTCGGCCGGCTCGTCCAGATCCTGGCCCGGAACCCGATCGCGCCGTCAAAGATCACTTCGATCACCTGCAAGGTCGAGATCGATATGGGCCGTACGTCGGCCGACCTTGTATCGGTCCGACTGGACTCTGATCGGATCGAGCCGGGACAGACGCTCCACGCCATCGTGACCCTCAAGCCCTACAAGGGAGAGCGACAAACCGTATCGATCGAGCTTCCCACGCCGGTGGACCTACCCGAAGGCACCTATGAATTGTCGGTGTGCGACCAGGGCAACAGCCTCAGGCGAAGGATCCGCAGCAACCCCGAGTTGGCCGAGCCGAAGAACCTTGCCGAACTCTTCCGATATCTGCGCATGCAAAGCTCAACCAAGCGATCTGAATTCTACTTGCACTTACCCCTCCCGGACCGCGGCCTGGCAGTCGAAGGACAGGCCATGCCGGCACTGCCCGGGAGTGCGCGGGCGGTTCTTTCCAGCGGCAAGCACGGGGCCGACCCGGCCATCAGGGCTGAACTCATCGCCGGCAGTTCGACGCCGTTCGTCGTCGAAGGCGCTCAATCGATCAGGTTCACGACCGTCCGAGATGCCGGATTGAGCCACGCCGGATCGGATTGACGAAATCGATGGCGCCTCGATCCGAGCCGGATTGCCCGGTCGGACGGATTTACGCCGGTCATTCCGGCATTTCGTGACCAAGTCCAAGTTGCCGCCGGCTGCTCCCCGGGGTTCCCGTGTGACCCACCGGGTCGAACGGATTCGTCGTGAGGCGGAGTCCCGTACGCCCGAGGGGGCAGATAGCTCCGAGAACAAGATCCACCAGGAATACGGGTCGTGTGCCCGGACCGGACACCCAATATGATGCCGTACCCTTGACTACGGTAGCGCTCCGAGTATGATAATCTGGACGTTTTGGACGTTAGCAGGCTTGAGCCAGACGATTGAGCCTGTTCAGTCCCTGGCACGACGAAGGACCGGGTGGGAAGATGCGAGGGGAAGAATCCCCGCGAAGCGACGCCGCAACAGCGTGGCGATGAATCCTCCCGCACCAAGATGGTCGACTTCCAGGTGGCGTGGGTGCTGAAGCCTCGCCAAACGACTCGCCCGGGACGAAGCATGCCGGCCTCCCCGAATTCGCCCGAACCAGCCCTGCCCTATCCAACCTCCCGGGCTGGTGCTTATGGCTTGCGAGAGGGTGAGCCGGCGGCGCCTCCGGGGCAAACCCGGGGAGGGGCGGGCTCGGCGAGTCCCAACCAAGCGAGGTTGCTGTGAAAATCGGGATCATCGGTACGGGGATCAGCGGCAACCTCGCGGCTCGCCTCTTGTCGCAGGAACACGATGTTGAAGTCTTCGAGTCCAGCCCTAACGTAGGCGGCCACGCGCGTACCCTCGATGTCGACGCATTCGGCAAGTCCTGGCGTGTGGACACTGGCTTCATGGTGTTCAACGATCGTACGTACCCAAACTTTTGTCGCCTGCTGAAACTCCTGGGAGTTTCCGGCGATAGGGCGGAGATGAGTTTGAGCGTCACCTGCGCCGGGTCGAACCTGGAGTTCCAGGGCAGCTCGCTTAACGGCTTGTTCGCACAGCGCAGGAACGTGATTCGGCCCAAATTCCTGGGCATGCTCGCGGATATCGTCAGGTTCAACCGTGCGGCCAAGTCGATGCTCGCGTGCGATCTGGGGGAGAAAACCCTCGGCGACCTGGTCTCCGAGCACGGATTTCGGGGCTGGTTTTCTGAGAAATATCTCTTGCCGATGACGGCGGCGATCTGGTCCTGTCCCCCCGACCGGGTCTGGGACTTTCCCGCACATTTCCTCCTGTCTTTCCTTCAAAATCACGGGCTGCTGCAGATGCTCGATCGGCCGCGATGGCAGACCATCACTGGCAGCTCTCGCAAGTATGTGGATCTGCTGGTTGGCCCCATCCGGGACCGGATTCGCACGGATTGCCCGGCCCTTGCGGTTCGGAGATTCGAGGATCACGTCGTCGTGAAGACGCGGAAAATGCCCCCCGAGGTCTTCGATTGCGTGGTCCTGGCCTGCCACTCGGATCAGGCCCTGGCCCTGTTGCATGACTCCGATGTCGAGGAGCGGGAGATCCTGCAATCCCTGCCGTATCATTCCAACACGGCGACCCTTCATACCGATACTTCCATCCTGCCCCGGAGGCGACGCGCCTGGGCGAGCTGGAACTACTCTATACCCCCCGGCGAAGGCGAACCCGTTGCGGTCACTTATGATCTCTCCCGACTGCAGAAACTCGCGACGCCGACGCCCTTGTTGCTGACGCTCAACGCGGAGGATCGGATTGATCCATCGTTGGTGCTGAATCGACATCGGTTCGAGCATCCGCGTTATACGGGGGATTCCCTGAAGGCCCAGGATCGGCTGAAGCGACGCAATGGACAGAGGCGCACCTTCTATTGCGGGGCATATCTCGGATACGGGTTCCATGAAGATGGCGTGAAGAGCGCTCTCGATGTGGCAAGGCACTTCGGACTGGGGCTGGACCAATGGAAAGCTGCCTCTACGAAGGCGTCGTATACCACGAGCGCCTGAAGCCCGTGCAACACCGCTTCCGCTACCGCCTTTATATGAGCTTCATCGACCTCGACGAGGTACCGTCCCTGATGAGCGCCGGCCTCCTGTCGGGTAGGCGGTTCTCGTCGAATGCGTTCCTCCGCACCGACCACTTCGGCGATCCGGATCAGCCGATGGGCGAGAGCGTCCGCGACCTGATACGTCACGAAACCGGCCTCGCCACCGAAGGGCCGATCCGCGTACTGACACAGTTGCGTCATTTCGGCCACTATTTCAGCCCGCTCAACCTCTTCTTCTGCTACGATCGAGGGCGGGGTGGATTGCAGGCGGTGGTCGCCGAGGTCCAGAATACCCCCTGGCATGAACGCCATTGCTACGTGCTCTGGCGGGGCAACCGGGTCGGTACGGGCGAGGAAGCCGAGTATCGTCACCCAAAGTCTTTTCATGTTTCTCCTTTTATGTCCATGGATGTGGATTATCGATGGCGGTTGAACGTCCCCGCCGAGCGGGTACGCGTCGGTATCGATAATACGAGCGGCGACGTCCCGCTCTTCCGCGCCACGATGGCCCTCGATCGAGTCCCGCTGACGCGACGGGCCCAATGGGCCTTGCACGGACGCTACCCGCTGATCACGGCCCGGATCACCACGGCCATTTACCTGCAGGCCTTCCGCCTATGGAGAAAGAAGTGCCCGTTCTATCCGCACCCCGGACGCCTCGCCGGGCCAGCATGCCAACCGGCCCCGGCCAATCGGAACGGCCTGGGAAGTTCGCCCGATTCTGCCGAAGGCGGCTGACGGGTAGGCTGCGCGGGCTCTCGAAGGGAAGGCTTGTCCTGCGCGACCCCGAATCTTCGTGGGACTTCGGCCCCAATACTGGCGGCGTGCCGTCAGCCGAGGTCCGGGTTGAGGACTTTCGCTTCTATCGTACTCTGGCCATGAAAGGAACCCTGGGCGCGGCCGAGGCTTACCTGGATGGATGGTGGAACTGCGAAGACCTCGTCGAGTTGTTTCGCCTCCTGGCCGCCGACGGGGACATGCTGGGGAGCGTGGACGGGACCGTCGGCCGTCTATCCAGGCGCATGGGTGCCTGGGCCCATGCAATGCGGCGCAATACGCCCCGGGGAAGTCGGCGGAATATCGCCGCGCACTACGACCTCGGCGAGGATTTCTACGCGTTATTCCTCGACGAATCGATGACCTATTCCGCAGGGGTCTTCCTGCAGAAGGCGAGCACCCTCGCGGAGGCATCGCGCGAGAAATACGACCGAATCTGCCGCAAGCTGCGGCTCAACGCGGAACATCATCTCCTCGAAATCGGCACGGGATGGGGGGGATTTGCCCTGCACGCGGCGAGGAACTACGGCTGCAGGGTAACGACCACGACAATCTCGGCACGCCAGTACGAGCACGCCCATCGACGGGTGCGAGAGGAGGGCTTGGACGGGCGGATCGAGGTCTTATTCAAGGATTATCGGGAACTAGCCGGATCCTACGACCATATCGTCTCCGTTGAGATGGTCGAGGCGGTAGGCCACCAGTACCTGGACCGCTACTTCGGCCAGTGTTCCGGCCTACTCCGACCGGACGGCTCGATGCTCCTCCAGGCGATCACGATCCCGGATCATCGATTCTACAGTTATGTCCAGTCTATGGAATTTATTCAGAAGTACATCTTCCCGGGGGGGTGCCTCCCCTCGATCGGCGCGATTGCCGAGGCTGTGGGCCGGGCCACGGACCTTCGATTCTTCCACCTGGAAGATTTCGGATGCCACTACGCCGAGACGCTCTCGCGGTGGCGGCAGGGATTCTGCCGGCGGATCGACGAAGTCCGGGCCATGGGTTTCGACGAGCGGTTCGTCCGCATGTGGCATTACTATCTCTGCTACTGCGAGGCGGGTTTCCGGGAGAACCAGATCGGCGTCGCGCAGATCCTGCTGGCCAAGCCGCGTTGCATGCGGAAGCCACTGTTGTGGGGGAACGACGAGGCCACTGGCATCGACACGGAGGATTGCGGATGAAGGCAATCTTCCTGGGGCTCTTCGGGGCGATCCTGTTGCTGATGCTGGCGGTTACGGCGTGGGCATCTTGGTTGCAGCCACTCTGGGAAGCCGGCTATCTGTTCGATGAGCCCTGGTTCGTCGCCACCTTCCTCGACGCATATTGCGGGTTCCTGACATTCTATGCATGGGTCGTATACAAGGAGCGCAGCGGCCTGGCGCGAGCCGGTTGGTTCCTCGCCATCATGGGACTGGGCAACATCGCCATGGCCGCCTACATGTTGCTGCAGCTTTGTCGGCAACGACGAGGCGACTCTTGGGAGCAGTTGTTCCTGAGGCGCCAGCCCTGATTCCGTCCGCCATCAAGAACGAGGGAAGCGATGAACCTTATCGGCGCCGCGGAGAAGGGCTACCTGCCCGATTGGATGGTTCGGGTTGGCATTCGACGGCTTCTCGCCGCCCGGTTGCGCCATCAACGGCGACGAGGGGAGGTGGCGCCCCAACGAACGAGGATGGTGGAGTACCTCAAAGGCAGTCCGGTCGCGCTGGCCACCGAGCAAGCCAACGCCCAGCATTATGAAGTACCCGCGACATTCTTCGAGTCCGTCCTCGGACCTCGGCTGAAGTACAGTTGTTGCCTCTACAACGAGCCCGCCTCAACTTTGGATGAGGCCGAAATCGCGATGCTCCGCCTGACCTGCGAGCGGGCCGGGCTGGAAGACGGAATGGATGTCCTGGACCTGGGATGTGGATGGGGCTCGCTCTCTCTGTGGATGGCCGAGCAGTTCCCGAACTGCCGCGTGACGGCCCTTTCCAATTCGAATGGCCAGCGTTCGTTCATCGAGGCCCGGGCAGTTTCCCTAGGGCTTGGGAATGTCCGGGTCATCACCGCCAATATGGCCGATTATACGACCAGCAAAACCTATGACCGGATTATATCGGTCGAGATGTTCGAGCATATGCGAAATTACGAGGACCTTTTGAGTCGAATCGCAGGGTGGCTGCGGCCCGATGGCAAGCTCTTTGTCCACATCTTCTGCCATCGAGACCTGACTTATACTTTCGACACTTCCGGGGGCCGCGATTGGATGGCCCGGCACTTCTTCACCGATGGGCTGATGCCCTCGTTCGACCTCCTAGGCCACTTTGACCGCGATCTGGTCATCGAGGAACGTTGGCAGGTAGACGGTCGGCACTACTGCAGGACGTGTGAAGATTGGCTGGAGAATCTGGATGCCAACCGGGATCGGTTGATCGCCCTTCTCGACCAAGTGCAAGACGCCGTATCGGCCCGCGTCATGCTCCAGAGGTGGAGGATTTTCTTCATGGCCTGTGCCGAGCTCTTCGGCTATCACGGCGGCAACGAGTGGTTCGTGGGCCACTACCTCTTCGAGCATCGTCCCATCGCCGCTCCAACGGTCCAGGGTCGCACGGATGAGTGCCCAGTGGGAGCATCTTCGGGCGAGACACCTCAGCGTGGAGTTTTGGGGCAATGACCCTCGCAGGGTTAATCGGGGCCTGCCTGGCGGTGACAACCGCCCTGATGCTGGTCGTGTGGCTGGCGAGCCTCAAGCTGCGCGATGTGAGCATCGTGGACATCGTTTGGGGGCTAGGCTTCGTGCAGATCGCCTGGTTGTGTTTCTTCCTCACGGGGGAACCGACCGCGAGGAAGGTACTCCTTATCCTGCTCACGTCGATCTGGGGCCTTCGACTAACGCTCTACCTTGCCTGGAGGAAACTCGGAAAACCCGAAGATCCGCGATACATGGCGATGCGCGGGGCGATCGGGCAGCGATTCTGGTTGGTGAGCCTCTTCGTGGTCTTCGGATTGCAGGGCTTGATCATGAACGTGGTGGCTTTGCCCATCATGGCAGGCCAGTTCGATCGTTCACCCCTCGGCTTCATCGCCATACTGGGCGTGTCCCTCTGGATCACGGGCCTTCTCTTTGAAGCCATCGGCGACTATCAACTCGCCCGATTCAAGGGCGTGGCCGAGAACCGGGGCAAGGTCATGGATCGGGGCCTCTGGCGGTACACCCGCCACCCCAACTATTTCGGCGACTTCCTGGTCTGGTGGGGCATTTTCTTCGTCGCATCGGGCGAGCGCTCATGGTGGACCATTGTGTCTCCTGTTGTAATGTCAATTTTACTAATCCGTGTTTCGGGGGTTTCGCTGCTCGAGCGTAGCTTGCAACGAGATAAGGAAGGCTATGCGGAATACATGGCCCGGACCAGCGCCTTCTTTCCCTGGCCTCCACGCCGCGTTGCTTGAATTCGGCGAGGCTAGGAGCGGGGTACTTCGCCCAACGGCCGCAGGACCCTAACTTTGCGGGTCAGGCACTTCTCCATAAATTGGCACCCCCTTCCGCAAACCTTCGCCGCGAACCGCCCCGTCCGGGCCTCGGGCCGATGATCCGGCATCGATCCCGCGGCAATGCACGGACAGCCACCGCCATCCGCAAGTTCTCCCCAACCGGATTTATTTCGACATCCATCCGATCCGGCGCGCAGAATAGTCATGAGCGGCCGTCGAACAACCTGGCGCGGCCGGCCTCGGCCTCGAATGTCGGGGCTTTTCGGCCAACGCCGCACTCTCCGCGAGTTTGGAGCATCCCATGTCGTTGCAATCGAGGGTTGGTGCGCGTGGGACCGGCGGCCCACGGGGCCGGCCCTGGGTGCCTCTGGTCGCCGTCGTCGCAGCCGCGATCTTCGGACTATCGCTCTACAATGCATGCAAGATCGAGGTACCCACCGGGTATCAGGCGATCCTGATCCGCAAAGTGGGCACCAACCTGCCCAACGAGCACGTGATCGCCCCAGCCTCCAAGGCAGGGGCCTACTTCAAAGGGATTCAACCCGGCGTCTTGACAGAAGGGCGTTACTTCTATAACCCGTATTTCTGGGCCTGGGAAATCTACCCGCAGAAAGTGATCCCGTCGGGCAAGCTCGCAGTCCGGCTGTCGATGGTAGGCGAAGAACTGCCCACCGGGCAGATCCTGGCCGAGGAAGGGCAGAAAGGGATCCGCCGGAAAGTCGAAGGGCCAGGCCGCTACCCTTACAACAAATACGCGGAGGACTTCGAGGAACACGAACCGGTCGTCATCCCGCCCGGCTACCGGGGCGTCGTAACCCTCCTGACCGGAGCCGAGCCGAAGGATCCCAACGTCACGCTCGTCGGCAAGGGGGAACGCGGCGTTCAGAAGGAGACCCTCCCCCCCGGGACCTACCCGATCAATCCCTATGAGCAGAGGATCGGCGTCGTGGATTGCCGATCCCGTCGATACGCGACCGGGGGTGCCGGCGATGACATGACGTTCCTGTCCAGCGACGGCTTCGAAGTGAAACTCGACCTGACGATCGAGTATCGCGTCATCGAGGATCGTGTGGCCGAGGTGTTCGTGCTGTACAACGAGGATTTCAACGGCGACGCGATCGATGAGGAGATCGTCAGCAAGATCATTACCCCGGAAAGCCGGTCCATCTGTCGGATCAACGGCTCGAAGCTGTCGGGCTCCGAGTTCATCGGCGGCGAGACCCGGACGATCTTCCGCGACCAGTTGATGAGGACGATCACGACCAATTGCCGTACCCAAGGGATCGAAATCCTCCCGGACGGCGTCTCGATCACACAGATCTACCCCCCCCAGGAGATCGCCGATCCGGTCCGCCTCCGCGAGGTCGCCAAGCAGAACCTCGCCCTGTTCCAGCAGCAACGGGATCAACAGGAGGTCGAGAAGCAGTTGCAGGTCGAGATGATGATGGTCAAGCGCAAGGAGGATCTGGTCGAGGCCGATCGCAAGGTGATCGAGCAGACCACGCGGGCGGAGCAGGAACAGAGCGTCGCCGTCACCAAGGCCGAGCAGAAGCTGGCCGTCTCCCGGACGAAACTGGAAGCGGCCAGGGATCTCGCGGCCGCGATCGTCTCCGAAGCGGAGGCCGAGGCTGCGAGCATCCGATTCGATAATCAGGCGATGCTGGCCGGCCTCAAAACACAGGTCGAAGCCTTCGACGGCAACGGCGGGGCACTGGCCCAAAACCTCCTCGTCACCAAGCTGGCGCCGGCATATCGGACCATCCTGACCAATTCGGACGGACCGTTGATGGACATCTTCCGGCAGATGACCACGGGGATCGATTCCCTGGGCATGGGTGCGCCGATGTCCATCGCACAACCCCGCGTGGCGATCCCCGCCGGAGTGTTCGATCCGCCTCCTCCGCCCGTATCCGGGCCTCCCGCCCCGGCGAATGCAAGCGAAAGCGAGGGTTCGCGATGAGCCCGAATATCAAGGGATTCCTGGCAGTTGCCGCGAGCGTCCTCGCCTCGTTGGCCGTGGTCCTGTACCTGGGGTTCTGGAAATGGACGGTCTGCCGGATCGAGGTCCCGGCCGGCAAGAGCCTGCTCGTCCGATACAAGGGGCCATGGCCTTTCGGCGGCGTGGCCCAGGCGGCCGACGGCATCCTGGTCAAGCTCGACAAGAACGGCCGACCCGAGCGGGTCGGAATCCTCGAGGAGATGCCGGGCCCGGGGAGGCACTTCTATTCACCGCTGGAATACGAGGTGAAGGAAGTCGAGGACATTACAATCAAGCCCGGACAAATCGGGTTGGTGACTGCCAAGGTCGGCAAGGACCTGCCGTCCGGCACGTATGTCGCGGACGAAGGATACAAGGGAATTCAGAGGAAGCTGCTAACCCCGGGCCGATATCGGATCAACCCCTATGGATATGAGGTGGAACCGAAGGCGCTGTCGGCCTGCGTCGGCAGCAGCGGCGGCGTGAAGTACTCCGAAGGATCCAGCACGCTGATCCCGCCGGGATACGTCGGCGTGGTGACGATCAAGCAGCCCAGGCCGGGCGAATCGCCCGGGATCCAGCCGGACGTCTTGCAACCGGGAATCTATTACATCAACCCGGCCGAGAAGCGGGTGGATGTGGTCAGCATCGGCTATAACGAAACGTCCCTCCAGGTCGAAATGGCCCGGAACCCGGACAAGAGCGTCAAGTTCACGCCGAGGCCCTCGCCGACGCCGGGCACCGAGGCGCTCGCGCCCAAGATCCACCCCGACCCGATCTACCTGGAAGGCCACGGGATCCAGTTCCCCTCGGCCGACGCCTTCGAAATCCACATGGATTTCACGGCGATCTGGGGGATCCTCCCCGACCAGGCGCCCGCCGTCGTGGCCAACTTCGGCGAGATGAAATCGGTCGAGGACAACGTGATCTTGCCCCAGATCAAGGCGATTTCCCGGCTCCAGGGCTCGCGCCGAGGTGCCGTCGACCTGCTCGTCGGCGATACCCGCGAGGCGTTCCAGACCGACACCGCCGAGGAACTCGACCGGGTGCTCACCGCAAAGGGGCTGAAGTTGCTGTTCGGCCTGACCCGGCACATCTACGTGCCGGCGCAGGTCCGCGAACCGATCCAGCAGGGGAAGATCGCGGAGGAGCTCAAGAAGACCCGGGAACAGGAGCAACTCACGCAGAGGGCGGCGGCCGACCTGGCCGAGGCCAAGAAGAAGGTTCTCTACGAGGAGCGTCGTACCGAGGTCGAGACCGAGAAGATGGTGGCCGAGGCCCTGGCCGGCGGCTCCAAGAAGGCCGCCGAGATCACGGCCGAGACCGAGCGGCTGACCGCCAAGATCGACGCCGAGTCCGCCCAGGTGCAGGCCCAGATCACCCGGACAACCCGCGAGGCCGAGGCCAAGAAAGTCGAACTGGCCAGCCAGGCCAAGGCCGAGCTCTCCAAGAATCAGGTGCAAATGCTGGGCGGGCCCGAGGCATTCAACCGCTACATGTTCGCCGAGAATCTCCCCACCGACATCCGCCTGGGGATCTTCTACGCCGGCCCCGGCACGTTCTGGACCGACCTGAAGGGCTTCGAGCAAATCTTGACCGGCAAGCTCGTCGCCGACCAGGCTCAACCGTCGCCCGCGGGCCCGACCGCTATCCCAGCCTCGCTACCCAAGTCGACCGACCGTCGCTAGCCCTGTTCAGTCTGGCTGGGTTGGCATTCAAACGCCCGGGATCGAAAGGTCCTGGGCGTTTGAATGCGCCGACGCATCAGCCTTGACGGATGGGAGCCGACGGGTATCATCCCGCCAATGCCCCGACCCCTTAGCCTGGAGCCGAGGAATCGTCGCGATGAAGCGAGCCGCCCTCTGGCTCACCCTCTGCCTCAGCCTCGCCGGTTGCGCCTCATCGCACAAGCGTCACCAGCCCGAAAGCCACATCCATCGGTATGCTGAGCACGATGCGGAGGACGATACCTGGATCTCATTTCTCATCCAGATTCTGTTCGACTTCGCTTCGTTGTTGATCCAGCAGACCCTTTACCCGGATACCTCGGATGATCACGAGGCGTCCTCACCCGTTCAGCCCAGTCGCGAGGTCACGGGCGGGCTGGCTACGGATTGGTGGAATTGATGCTTGAAACGCTGCGACGGCCTTACCGGCAGACCAGGCCGCTGGACTAGGAACCAGTTCCTGCCATCGACGCCATCCAGCGCAGGAGCCCGACCAGGACCAGCGCGTTGTCGATTGTCCCATCATCAATCATCGACGGGACCGAATGGGCGGGCTTGAGGACCAATTCCAGTTCCTCCCCCGGATCCATCCGCGTAGGGGCGACCGGCCGGGCGTCTTCGATCAGGACGGTGGTTGTCCTCGAAGTGGTCAGCGATGGATTCGACCAGGCTGTCATGAGGACGGTGCCGGGACGGCCCGAGTAACCGGTCTCCTCAAGCAGTTCTCGGGCGGCGGCCGTTGCCGGGTCTTCTCCCGGCTCGACGAGGCCGCCCGGCGTCTCCAGGCTGTCGCGTCCCGATCCGGCCCGGAAAACCCGAACGAGCAGGATCTCCTGGTCGGGCGTGATTGCGATCACGCTGACGGCGTCGGCCAGGTCGATCACGAAGTAATCGTGGGAACGACAGCTCGCCTTCGACCGGAACCGTTGACGACGAAGTTGGAGCAACCAATTCTGGACCAGGATTTCTCCCGTCCCTTCGATCGACCAAGACGGTCCGGTCATCGCCCCCCTTCCCCGGTACGCTTGGCCGTCTCGAGGATCCAATCGCCCATCAAGACGAGTGCGGCAGGATTCAGGGTTTCTTCGATCGAGCCATATTCCGAAGGGGTCCCGGTCTTGCACGCCTGGAAGAGGTGGTTCAGGCCGGGTAACTCCCGGATCGTGTAAGAGGTATTCCCGCCAGCCTTCAGGGCCTTCTCGATCTCGGCCAGGTTCTCCTTCGGCGGGACCTGGAGATCTTTCTCGCCGTTGATGGCCAACACCGGACAACGGACCTTCTTCAAGGTCGACCGGGGATCGTAGGACAGGAAGTACCGAAACCACGGGCTTGTGAACTGGTCGAGTCGGGAGTCGAGTTGGCCTACTTCGAGCGGTTTTCGCTCCGACTCGGGCAAGGCATCGCGAATCGATTGGACGGCCAGCTTCATCGCGTCGCGAGACCTGGCGGGATCGGGCTCGCTCACGGCGATCGCGGCGAGCTTGCGAATCGCCAACTTCTGGCCTTCGACCGCGGATTCGGAGCCGCCCATCGCCTGCAAGATCAGGCCTGACTGCATCTCCAGGATCTCGGCACCCGTGAGGCCGGTGCCCGCCATCAACACGATGTAGGCGACATCCGAGGTGCGCGTGGCCACGATCGGCGCGATGAGCCCCCCCTCACTATGTCCTACCAGGCCAATCGCCTTCGGTTGGATTTCATGGCGTGTTTTGAGGTAGGCCACGCCCGCCTCGACATCACCTGCAAAGTCGATACTCGTGGCCCTGGCGAATTCGCCGGTCGACTTGCCCACGCCCCGATCATCGGCCCTCAGCACGGCGATGCCTCGCCGGGTCAGCGCGTCGGCCAGTACGAGGAAGGGCCGATGGCCCATCAGCGATTCGTCGCGGTCCTGCGGCCCCGACCCCGTAATGAGGACCACGGCGGGAAAGGGACCGTCACCCTGGGGCACCGTCAAGGTTGCCGCGAGCTTGATGCCCGCTTCCTTGTTTTCGTACACGACCTCTTCGGTCTTGTAGGGGTAGGGGAATCGGGGTTCCTGGGGCCTTCGGGCTTCCGTCGCGTTGGGGACCTTCTTCAGGTTCAGCGGGAAGCTCGCGCCACCCTGCTTCCATTCGCCCGAGGCTTCGGTCGCCTCCTTGTTGATCGTGCCGGAATATTCGCCCTGGATCGCCTTCAAGACGAATTGGATCTTACCGTCTTTTCGGATCGCCTCGTCGACCTTAATCCCGTTCGCCCCCTGGTCGGGGCTATCCATGGTGGCCCTGATGCTCCCGTCGGGATTGTTCGTCACCCGGAAGACGACTCGGAGCTTGATGTCGTTGGGAAGCATCAACGTGCCTTCCCAGACGTCGGTCGGCAGCGGCTTGATGTCGGTCTTCTTGAGTGTGATGGGCCAGGACATCCCCGACTGTTTCCAAACGCCAACCAATTCGGTGCCGGCGTCGTTCCTTTTCCCGGAGAAGGAGCCGCCGATAATCTTCAATTCGATCGCCACCGCCTCGGTCTTGGGGTCGTAGGTGGCCGAATCGGTAGGGATGTCCTTGGCCCCCTGGTCTGGGCTATCCATAACCACCTTCGGGGCCTCGTCGGGTCTCGTCTCGACTCGGAGGACCAGCCGTAGCTCGATGGCTTCGGTCACCTTCAGAAGGCCTTCCCAGGATCCTTCCAGCTTCTTGAGGTCGTCCGCCCGGGCCGGCATACTCATCGCCAGCAAGCAAATGCCAGAAAGTCCGAGCATCGTCGCACGCATGATAGCTTCGTCTCCGAGAGTTGATGCACGACGAAAGCGATTCGCAACGGTCCAAATCGTCGAGGCTACCCGCCCCGTCGTCAAGCGGGGGCCGGAAGTCTGTTCGACTCACAGCCGCCATCCTTGGGAAGTCCATTCGATTTTCATCGAAATAACGCCCAGGGCGTCCCGCGGGTGGAGAGTTGGCGTGATCGGCAGGGGTTCGCGAACGGTCACGGGCCGGAAGGCCGGAAGCGAAGGGCGTGGGGAATCGATCGTGTCGGGCCGCGGGGAGGCCGAATTACCGGTGTGGAGCCGCGTCGTCGATCGGGCGGTCGCGGGTGGATCGCGTTTTCCAACGCCCCGAGGCAGGGAGGCCCCCCGATGGGATTCTTGAACGGCCGCGTGACTTTCGTGCGCTACAAGGTGTCCGGCGACAGTCCCCTCCCATTCGGCGAGGACCACCTGGAGGCGGTCCGCCGCCTGTCGATCGATCGGCGGGGCGGCACCGAGGCGCAAGACGGCGTGTCATTCGGCTGGGCCGGCGGCGATCACGTCCTCGACTTGTCGTTCGACCCGCTCAAGAACCTGATCCACGACGCCATGCACCTGGCCCTTCGGATCGACACCGATAAGATCCCCGGAGACCTGCTTCGGGCCTACACCAAGATCGAGACGGAAGCTCGGGCGCAGCTCAACCCCAGCGGGCGGCCGACCAAGGCCCAGAAGGAAGAGGCGAAGGAGGCCGCCAAGGCCCGAGCCGAGGCAGAAGCCGCCGACGGCCGGTTCCGAAGGATGAAACACTACCCGATCCTCTGGGACGGCCAGTCGGGCCTCCTCTACGCCGGAATGACGAGCGCTTCGGCTCTCGATCGGCTGCATGTGCTATTCAAGGAAACCTTCGACCGCACGCTTGAACCGCTGACGGCCGGCAGGCTCGCCGACGACCAGGCGATCGCCCGGGGCGAGGCCGACGACTCGGAGCAGTCCGCGAAGCTCGGCCTCTTCGGCGAGGACGACGGCATCCAGGCTGTTGCATGGTCGAGTGCCGATGGGTCCAGCCGAGAGCTTTGGGGGAACGAGTTCCTGATCTGGCTCTGGCACACGCTCCAGGCCGATGGCGACACGATCCAGTTGGCCGACGGCTCGGAAGCCACCGTGATGCTGGCCAAAACCCTCATGCTCGATTGCCCCCGCGGCGAGACCGGCCGAGACAACCTCACCAACGAAGGGCCGGCGAGGATGCCCGAGGCGATCCGCGCCCTCCAAGCGGGCAAGCTGCCCCGCAAGGCCGGCCTGATTTTGGTCCGCCACGGCATGCAGTATGAAATGACGCTGCAGGCCGAAAGCCTGGCGGTCTCGGGTGCTGCACTGCCCAAGATCGAGGAGGCCTCGGGCCACGACGCCAAGGTCGCCCGGGTCGATTCGCTTCGTCACCTCGTCGAATCGCTCGACCTGCTGTTCGACGCCTTCGGCAGCCGTCGCGGCGGCAGCACATGGACGGCCGAATTGGGCCGGATTCGAGATTGGCTCTCGGCTGCATGATTGGGCGGGCGAACATCATTCAATCGGTCCTGAACGCGCCGGAGCCCGTGAAATTCCGCGGATTCCGGCGCGTTCAGGATTAAAATTAGGTTGCGAGCCATCGGAACCGGCCATCAGCCCGAAGGCGTTCGAGGACGCCCCCTCCCCGTTCGAAATCCCTCGCCCAACACCATGCCGAGGTCCGAGGCGATCCGAACATCGGGGCGATCAGCCTGCCGCTACCCGGTTAGCTGAAAAGATCCACACCGCCGGCGACGTTGCGGAACTTGTAGACCCTCGCCGACGAGAACGGCGGAGTGCCGCTGTTGGCATACACGTTGAAGCTCAAGGAATAGGTCTTCGACTGCCATCCCGGGAGCACACTTTGGTCGAACTGGACGGATGGGGCCGAGGCCGTCGGGGGGCTTGCCCAGAAGTAGTAAGTCTTGCCCGGGGCGAGGAAGACCGTGCTCGAGTAGTTCGACGACGCGTTCCATCGGAACTGGAACGCCACCGTCAGGTTGCTGTCGTTCTGGAACCCGGTAACGGCCTGGGTCGTGATGCTATAGAGATCGACGCCGCCGGCCACGTTCTGGAACCGATAGACGCGGGCCGCCGACGCCGGCGGAGTGCCGCCACCGCTGTAGGTGAAGTAGCTCAAGCTGTACAGCTTGTTTTGATTGCCAGGAAGGACACTCTGGTCGAACTGGATTTGCGGCCGAAGCGAACTCGAATCGTTGATCCAGAACATCCGGCTACCGCCCGCGGGGATCGTATAGTTCTGCCAGCTCGCCGATGAGGTCCAACGGAACGACATCGCCACGTTCAGGCTGCTCGTATTCTGAATCTGGACGACCGCTTGCGAAACCGCTTGCGCTCGAACCAAGGACGCCTGAGCATGTGCCATCATCGGCACGACTGGGGCGGCGCTGAGTACCATGCGTTCTTCGATGCGCTCCATGCCGGGCCGGAACCGCTGCTTGGTCCGCTTCGCCGCAACTTGTCGGGAGATCATGATGCTAAACTCCGGTCAAAAGGATGGATTGGATTCTGCTCGGTCGGTGGCCTCGCCGCGCCCGGGGGGAGCCCCGGGCGATGCATTGATCTGGGAACGCACGCGCTTATCCGGCATTCCACAGGGAATCCGGCGGCCTGATCCCGTTCACTTGCCTAATTAGCTCGACCGAGCCGACCGTCACTTCCGCATTGCGTCGATACTACGCCGCCACATGCTTACGGTGACTCGTCGATTCGTGGATCCTCCGGGGCAAGTCGGGGCAGCCCGGCTTGTTCGATCGACTGACGATGCACTCAGGGCCCACCCCTAGAAATAAACCTGGCATCGGATCCAGAACATATCCGACGCCCTTCCAAACGTCTGGCGTCCCTCGTTGATCAGGACGGGCGAGCCGAAATTGGCATGCTGCCAGTCGAAATAGAACTTCACCCAGCGGTTGGGATACCAGTTCAGGCCGACATCGACCAGATTCGCACGGTTCGACCAAAGGTTGGCCTCGGCCAGGCCCTCGTCGAAAACCGAGTTACCCAGGCTCAATTGGCTAAATCGGGCGAACGGCTCGATTGCGCCTGGACCCCAACCTCCCGCCTGCAACGGTTGGAACGGGCGGAGCGGGATCACCGTGGTTCGGCGTTCAACCTGCTCGCCCGTCACGAAGTAGCCGACGGTTGCATGGAATCCGGTCGTCGGGATATTCGCCAGCCGCTGCAATCCGGGGCGGAACATCTGGAACTGGCCGGCGTTGTATTCGGATTCGATCGACAGGCCGCCCGCATAATAGGCCAGGTGGATGGCCCCGAATTGGCGGTTCCCTCTGTAGATCGCCGCATCGTTGAACTTGAGGAAGATGACCGTGGAGTCGTTGGCCGCCTCGTCGTTCTCGGCCGATTGTACCGAGGTCCGCAGGGGCAAGGTCGCCTCGGGCCGGGCAACCTGACCGATCGATCCGGAGGCCCCCACGTACAGGTGCCGCAGGGCCGGGAACGCTTCGGACTGCAAAAAAGGGCGCGCGTTGAAGTAGCCGACCGCCTCCTGGTTCGGGTTGTTGTCGGCCAGGCCGCTCAGGTGGCCGTTGAATCCCCCGATCGCGTAGTCGAGCCGGCCATCGAGCTGCCTGCCCCACAACATCAAGCCCGCCTGGCGGGAGAGGCCGAAGTTGAGCGGAAAGAGCGCCCGCTCAGGCGCGATGAAATACTGCTCCAGGTGATCGAACCACTCGTAGCTGTAAGGCACCAGCATCCGGCCGAACTTCACCTGGAGGCCATCGCTGTACCGAAAATTGACGTTGCCGTCGAGGAGGTCCCAGGCACCTTCCAGGCTCCTCTGGAGCGAGACCTCATACTCCCAGTACCGTGTCAAGCGGCCCTCCAGGTACACGCGCACCCGGGGAATATATAGCCCGCTCTTGCCGTATGTCCGATCATTGGGTACGAAATTTTTAAAGTCGGTTTGATCGAGGACGTGAAACCGTAACTCGAATTCGTCGTCGGTAGAGCTCAGGCCGAAGCCGTCGCCCAGGCTCGCCTTGAGTTTCCGGTCGTTTTCGGCGGAACGCCGGCCCAGTTCGCCCGGCCGGCCCAGGTGGGAATTGCGACCGATCGGGGCATCGCCCCCGACTTCTGCCTCCCCCTTCGGCTCCTCGATCCGTCGTTGGAGATCACGATAACGCTCCTCCAACTCGCGGTAACGCCGGTCAGCATCGTTGCGATCGCGCTCGAGAAGTTCGAGGAGTCTGGCGTTATTCGCCTCCAGGAGGCGGAGCCGTTCTTCGACGGCCGATGGATGGCTCGGGGGTAAGGCGTCGGGTAACTGTCCTCGGGAATTCCTCGGGAAACAGACCAGCGCCGCAAGAAGGATCCCGACGACCAACCTTGCGACTGCGATCGATCCGGGCATCCTGCCCCCCCGCACCCGATTCGCCCTGCCCGGGCGCAAAGCACCAGTTCTTCGATCGGCCGGGGCTCCATTCCCACTGCAGCAAATCCTCCCCAATCCGTACAACCAGCCGGCCAAATACCGACACGGCGAATTTTCTCAAAATTTTATCAGGATAATTTTGAAAGACTTACGTCAAGATCGGCACCACGATTGCCAATTTCCGCTAGATTTTTTGCGTTTAATGGCGCGAGATATCCAGCCCCGGAAGTCCAATTTCTCTCGACGGCAGGCAGTGGCCGACGGATACCGACTTCACGGCACCCGACGGGCCATTGCGACCCGGGCACCCTTGAGGTCATGAACGATGAGATCCTGCGGAAAGCGCGGCTTCACCTTGATCGAACTCCTGGTTGTCATCGCGGTCACGGGCGTGCTGATCGCGCTCCTGTTACCGGCAGTCCAGCAGGCCCGCGAGGCCGCCCGGCGGATCCAGTGCACCAACAACCTCAAGCAGATCGGCATCGCCCTGCACGGCTACCTGGACATGGCCAACGCCCTGCCGCCAGCGGCGCAGGGCGGATACGGTCATGTTTACATGAATTACACCGGCTACAGTTTCCTGCTGCCATTTGTCGAGCAGGGTGCGGCCTACCAGGTCTTCAATTTCAGCCTGAACTCGGGCGGCTCGATCCCGATCCAGGGGTGGTCGCAGTGGGGCAACAGCACGGCCTTCACGTTCCAGGCCGGGCTGTTCCTCTGCCCAACGAACCGGGCGGCCGGCGAGGTGGGTGTCACCGCCAGCGACGGCTGGTCCGTGCCCAGGGCGGCGGTGACCGACTACCTGTTCAACGGCGGGGCCGGCCGGTTCGTGGTGAACGGCTACGGCGAGGCGAACCGGATGGGCCCGTTCGGTTTCGATACCGCCACGAGCCTGTCGCAGGTGACCGATGGCCTGAGCAACACGATGTTCGTGGGCGAATCGATCGGCGGCAACGGGCGGAATCGGTTCTACGCGTCGGGCAACGGGGCCAACCGGGTCTGCGTGCCGCTGGCCTCCTACAACACCTCGGGCCAGACCTATTACGACAACTTAATGTTCATGGCTTACGGGCGGTCGCGGACCTGGACCCAGGGGACAACGAACGGGCGGATCATCGGCGGCCTGGTCGCCCGGACGGTCGACCTCGTCGGTTACCCCTACAAGATGAACGATTGCGGCTCGGAGTCGATCACGGACGTTTTCGTGCCGGCCCCCGGTCCCGCCTTCCCCGCCGCCGGACAGCGGCTGCCGAATTTCCGGTCGGCCCACCCCGGCGTCGCCAACTTCCTGTTCGGCGACGGCACCGTCCGCGGCATCAAGGACTCGATTGACCAGGGCGTCTACCAGGCGCTCTCAACGATGGGCGGCGGCGAGGTCGTCTCCGCCGACAGCTACTGACCATCCCACCCGGACCCTAACTCCCGAGTTGATCGCCGATGTTGACGTTCCCATTCCCCCCTGCTCCGCGAAACGGGCTCGTGGCGGCCATCCTCCTGGCGGTGTTTCCCGGTTGCGACACCCCCTGCCCCATCGACCCGGCAAGCCCCGTAGTGTCGGCCGAATCCGACGCCGCCCGGAAGGCCAGGGCCGAAGACGAGGCCCTCCGCAGTGAGCGCCAGCAACAGGAAGCCAGGTCGCGGACGAAAAGCAGGGTCCGCGGACTGCCCGTCGAACATTGAACCGATCGTGACACGAACGACCCCGGACCGATCACCACACCTCCTCACCCCGGATCGAAGATGAGACCCCGCATGAATCTCCCCCTGCTCCGAGCCCTGCCGCTTGCCTTCGTAACAACGGCCCTCGTTGCCCCCGCCGTCGCCCGGGCGCATTTCGTCTGGTTGGCCATCGAGCCGGCCGAGGGCGGTAAGCCGGCCAGGATCCGCGCCTTCTTCAATGAGAACCCGCTGCCGAATGCCGATTTCGTCAAATACGTCCGCGAGATACCGCTCAAAGTCGATGGCCAGGTCGTCCCTTCCGACATGGTTGACGAGGCCCGCGAGGCCCGTTGGCTCGGCGGCAAGCTGCCCGCCGTCGTCGATGCCGAACGCGACCTGGGCGTGAGCACCCGGGGCGACAAGGCATACCGACTCTTCTACACGGCCCGTGCCCAGGCCACGCCGGTGGCGGCCGAAACGCCCGAGAACGGCGACAAGCTGCGGGTCCGGCTGGTCCAGGTAAAGGACGCCCCGACTGCGCTCGAAGTCCTGTTCGACGGCAAGCCGGTTCCCCAGGCCCGCATCAAGGTCTATCCGGACGGCGGCGAACCGAAGGAAATGCGCGCCGATGACCAGGGCCGCGCCGTGGTCGAAGGGCTGGCCGATGGCACCGCCGCCCTCTGGGCCAACCACACCGACGCGACACCCGGCACGCTCGACGGCAAGGAATACGGCGAGACCCGATACTACGCCACCTTCACCTATGCCAAGCCGTCCACTTCGGCCTCCGATGCCCAGCCGGCCGCCTTCGCCACCATGCCCGAGCCGGCCGTGAACAGCTTCGGCGGTGCCGTGCTGGGTAACTGGTTGTATGTCTACAGCGGGCATGTCGGCCGGACCCATAGCTACGACAGGAACACCACCTCGAAGCACTTCCGTCGACTCAACCTGGCCGACCGGTCGACCTGGGAGGAGCTGCCGATGGGCCCGGACCTGCAGGGGGTTGCGCTCGTCAGCGATGGCAAGTACCTCTACCGGACCGGCGGCATGTCGGCCCGTAATGAGGTCGGTGAGCCCTCCGACTTGCACTCGTCGGCCAGTTGCGCCAGGTTCGACCCCGCGCTAATGGCGTGGACCGATCTGCCCGCAATGCCCCTCGCGCGGTCGACTCATGACGCGGCGATCGTTGGGCGCAGCCTGTTCGTGGTCGGCGGCTGGACGATGAAGGGCGAATCGGAAGAGTCCGAATTCCTCGACAACTCCATCGCACTCGATTTGGACAGGCCCGAGGCGGGTTGGAAGTCGATTGAACAGCCATTCATGCGACGTGCACTGGCCGCGGCCGAGCATGGCGGCAAGTTGTACGTCCTGGGAGGCCTGGTCGGCGGCGGCATGTCGGTCGATCGCCGCGTCGATGTGTACGACCCCAAGACAAAAGCCTGGACTCGGGGTCCCGACATCCCCAAGGCTGGCCGCAACGACGGCTTCGGCGTGTCCGCCTTCTCGGTCGATGGCCGACTGTACGAGAGCGGAATGTCGGGACGGATCTTCCGCCTCTCGGAATCGGGCGACTCCTGGGAGGCGATCGGTTCCTGGGACATCCCGCGGATTACGCACCGGTTGCTTCCCGGCCTCGGGAACACCATCCTGGCCGTCGGCGGCACCTCGCGGACAACTCCTACTCCCATCGTCGAGGCCATCCCGCTCGACAGCCCGATGTCGGACCCCAGCCTGACCGGCAAGTAATGCCGCTCCCGAGGCGGTGCGAAAGCTGGGCATTCGGCAGTTTTCTGGTCGCGGTCGGCGGATTTTTGTCCGCTGTGCCGCGCCGACCTATCGATCCGATCGGCGGACAGGTGCACGAATACCCTGGAAATTGCGGTTTCTGACGGCCCGAGCGTCCTGGGAACGTCGATTGCTCAGCAGGATGACATTACTGATCCGAGGACGAGCCCCGTCTCCTCGTTAAAGCTATCCGAGATTGCGACGTTGAGATCGCTGTCAATCATCACGATCGGTCTGGGCGGCCTGATCGGGCTCGGTTGCGGGGCCGGGTCGCCGGGAGCGAGTTTGGCCCCTTCGGAGGCCGTCGCCCGCGAGTTGACCACCGCTTGCCTGGAAGCCTGGCAACAAGGTAAGGCCGAAGGGCTCGCGGGCCTGGAACCTCCGATTCGATTCTACGATCCGGACATGGCAGCGAAATCGACCCTTGTGGCATACTCGCTCGGCGAATCGGCCAGGAGCTTCGGCCACATCGTCGAGATACCGGCCAGCCTGGAGATCAAGGACCGACGAGGCCGGACCCGGACGGTCGATTCGGCCTATCAAATCGCGGTCGAGCCCGCCGCAACCGTGCTCCGCGCCGATCCGGACGAGTAGCCTGCCATAGCCCGCGGGCGTACCGCGGGTCGGATTTTCTCAAGCCGGCGTCAGCGTTGTCATCCGGCTACGGGATTGAAGCCACGCAAGAGGAAAGAGCCATGAAGTCGGAATCTCGTCGCATCTTTCTGAGCCGCGGCGTCCAGGCGGCCGGTGCCCTGGCGGTCGCCGCCAGCGCTCGCCTCGCCATTGGCGATGACCCGGCCGAGGCGGATCCCCTGATCGACAAGGCCATCGCCTTCCTCAAAGAACGCCAGGGTCCCGATGGCAATTGGTCGGCCGACCGCAAGGAGCCGGGCATCACCGCCCTGATCTTGGCCGGGCTCTTGAGGTCGAAGAAAGTTCTCCCAACGGAGCCGGTGATCACAAGGGGCCTGTCGTACCTGGAGCCACTGATCGCACCCAGGTCGGGTTCGGTTGAAGTGGCCCACGCCAATTATGCTCTGTCGGTCGGCCTGATGGCCTTCCATGAGGCCAACCAGGGCGGCAGATACGACGCCCTCATCAAGCAGGCTCGCGACTACATGAAGGACAAGCAGTGGGACGAGGGAGAGGGGAAGAATCGCGACGATCCCTTCTATGGTGGCGCTGGCTATGCTGGTACGGCGAACAGCCGGCCCGACCTTTCGAACACCTCGTTCCTCCTCGAAGCCCTCCACGATACCGGCATCCCGCCCAGCGATCCGGCCTTCCAGAAGGCCGTCGTGTTCATCTCCCGATGCCAGAACCTCAAGAGCGAGTTCAACGACCAGCCCTGGGCCGACAAGATCAACGACGGCGGCTTCATCTACACGGCCGCGAACGGCGGGACAAGCGTCGCCGGCAAGGACGAGGCGACGGGCGGCCTCCGGTCTTATGCCAGCATGACCTATGCCGGCCTCCGGAGCCTGATCTACGCCGGCCTCACGGCCGAAGATCCTCGAGTCAAGGCGGCCCGCGATTTCCTTTCGAAAAACTACAGCGTCGACGAAAACCCCGGCCTGGGCGACGTCGGGCTTTACTACTACTACCAGGCCATGGCCAAGACCCTGGCCGCGCTCGGTTCCGACAGGTTCGTCGACGACAAGGGAACGGCTCACGACTGGCGGTCGGACATCGTGGGCGCCCTCGCTCGGCGTCAGAACCCGAACGGGAGCTGGGTCAACAAGAACGATCGCTTCATGGAAGGCGATGCCAACCTGTCCACCGCTTACGGGTTGCTGGCACTTGGCTATGTCAGGTCGGGCAAGAAGTCCGGGGCCTGAGTTTGTCCCGAGATCGGGCACCGAAAACGACGACGCCCGCGACCGGATCCGGTCGCGGGCGTCTCTCGTTTTGGGGGGAGCGAGTGTCGCGACTTCAGCGACCGCTGCCTCCGCCGAAGAAGCCGCCGAAGAGGCCACGACGGGGGCTTGGGGCATTATTGGCGTTGGGCGGATTATTGCCATTGCCCAGGGCGAAGATCGGCCCTCGGCCGGCCTCGTAGTTGGAGACGGGCCGGAATTGGGGGGCGGCGGCCAGGGCGAACCGGCTGCCGGCCCCGCCATTGGCCAGGTCGATCTGGCGGAGGTTGGCCTCGGAGATCATCGGGTTGTGGCCCTGCCATCGGCTACTGACCACTTCCATCACGTTCAAGGGGCAGAACATCGCCTCGCCGCCGACCGAGATCCAGTCATTGGCGCCGGGGTTGGTCTCATCGACCTCGCCGTTCCGGCCGTAGACGACGATGTACTCGTACTTGACGACGCGGGGCTTGTTGTCGCCGTTATTCAGGTTCGAGCCGGAGTTCGCCTGGAGTTCCATCTCGACGCGAACGGCCAGCTCGCCCCGTCCGGGCACGGCGTGATACTTGGCCACGTATCGGCCGACCCCGTGGTTCCAGACTTCGGTGTTGGTACCGCGCGGGGGGAAGGCCCGCATGTTCGAGAGCAGCGCCTGCTTCTTGCCGCGCAGGTGCCGCTCGTACATGTTGTGCACGCGGGCGACGTAGCCGTCGGTCGGGTCGGGGCCGGGCCGGGGCGGGCCCGGGGGGACTTCGTTGGCGTAGTCGCCGATCTGGTGGTTGTAATGGTTCTCGCCCAGCTCGGCCCAGAGGGCCTTCAGTTCGTCGGCGGTCATGCCGGAGCCGGGTGCGGGATTGGGCTCATTGAGCGAGATCGATGCGACGGCGCCGCCGAGGCAGTGCCCTGGCCACCGCTGAATGTCCTTGCCCTGGCTGTTGGCGGCCTCCCAGTTGCGAGCCGATGTGCCGAAGAGCTGGTCATACTTCAGCATCGGGGCGGGGGTCGAGAACAGCGTGCCGTCGGCGCCCATGAAGGTGAGGTCGTCGTACTGGTTGGGAAACCAGGTACTGGTGTCGCCGGGGGCGGGGCGGGTTTCCAGAATGCCGTTGGGGCCGGGCAAGACGATATCCTGGCCGGGAGCGATGTAGGCGCCGGGTCGGGCGACCATGATGTCGTCACCTTGGACGTGCATCGTATCGACGCGGGCGTTGCCGCCAGCCCAGGGCTCGTGGATGCAGTCGCCCTTGGTGGGCCAGTAGTAGAAGTTCCATACCTTGCGGGCGCTTTCGGCGACCTGCGTGAAGTCCGACGTCACCGTGAACTTGCCCTCGGCCCCGGTCACGACGAATGTGTACCAGCCTTGCTTATTGACCCCGATCTCTCCGCCGTTCTCGCGCGGGAGCTTGTCGGGGCCGGCCAGGTTCTGGACCGTGCCGGAGGAGGTGGTGATCGTCAATTGGCCGCCGAACCGGGTCGGGACATACACGCCGAAGGCGCGGACCCCTTCCTGATTGGACAAAGACCCGCCGAGCGGGACCGGTCGCACCGGCTCGGTGCCGTTCTCGCCGCCGCGGGCGAACGTCGCGCTCGCCGCGACGAGGGCCCACGCCATCACGACACCCATCCTGCTGCCGCTACGCATGCTGCCTCCCGATTCGATTGCCGTATAGGCCACGGGGACCGCTCCCCTGCCCAGCTTCGCCCCCAATCGTACCGAACCGGATCGGGACGATCACCGGCCTGGGCCGTCGCGGTTCCGCGGCGTTGCCCTCTTTCAGTCGGCACGTAGGCGGATGCGAGTGGCCCGAAATCCGCCCCCTTGGCTTATCCATGCCCCGACTGCGCGTCAAACCCCCCACAACTCGTCGAAGCGTCAACTTCGCAAATTTGCCGTGACGAGTAGAGACCGCGGGGTATCCCGGCCGATGAGTAGCGTGGCCACCCCAGGGCGAAGTCGTGCGGCGGGCGACGAGCATCGGCCTAGCGACTTCTGCGTCAGACCCGGGCGAACAGGAGTGTGGAGTTCGCCCCCGTTGCGGGAACGGTGTCCTTCCGGAAGCGGCGCTCATGAATCATGACATCGTCGCGACGGAGCCGGGCAGGGGAAGGCGTAGGCGATCGGACGTCGTGCCAGCACGGCGTTGCCGAGCCCCGAGGAGGTGGATTGCTCGCCGACTCGATCGAGGCGTCGATACAAGGACCACCTCTCTTACTTCTTGAGGTCAACGCGATGGACGCGATGTTCCTGATTCCTTTCGCACTGTTGAGCCTGGGCGATTGGCCGAGCGACCAGGCGCCGGCCCCGCCGGCCAAGGTCGCCCCGTCGAAGGTCGCCCCGGCCCCCCAGGCTCCGCCTAAGGTCGCCCCGGCTCCTCAGGCCCCGGCCCCGGCCCCCCAGAAGGTGCTGCCGGCCCCCCAGAAGGTGGCCCCGGCCCCGGCACCGGCCCCCCAGGCCCCTGCCAAGGGCTGGTAAGCCGAAGTCCGCAATCGAAACGAGCACCGCCTTGCTGCGGTGCTTTCCCGCGGACGTCCCCCGCTTGTCGGGTGGCGTCCGTTCGGCATTTCAGGACCCATGGATCCATCCGTGATGTTTATCCGGTGACGAATAGCCGAAGCGCCCCGTAGATCAAAGCCGAGAGGATCGACGAAGCCGGCAGGGTCAGCACCCACGTCAGCAGGATTTTCTTCACCATCGCCAGCTGCACGCCCGAACCCTGGGCCGCCATCGTGCCGGCGATGCCCGACGAAAGGACCTGCGTTGTGCTGACCGGATAGCCGCCGTAGTCGGCCACGCCGATCATCCCCATTGCCACCATTTCGGCGCACGCCCCCTGCGCGTAGTTCAGGTGCGCCTTGCCGATCTTCTCGCCTACCGTCACCACGATCCTCTTCCAACCCACGGTGGTGCCCACGCCGAGGGCCGTGGCCACTGCGATCAGGACCCAGGTCGGGGCATAGTCCGTGAGGGCCTCGATCCCCTGCCGACCGGCTTTGAGCTGCTTCTTCTCCCGGCCGTCCAGGTCGAGATGGCCGTGCCTCGACAGCCAGCCGATGCCATCGACGGCCGCCAGGATATCCTTGCGGACACCCTGGCGGTCGTCGAGCGGGATCGAGCCCAGCGATTCCAGGCCCTCGACCCGGCCCCGGAACTCCTCCAAAAGGGTGCGGATCTCGCCGATGTCGCCGGCGGGCGAGCGGGCCGTCGACGTCTGCCGCGCTAGCAACTCGTCAATCTCCCGGCTGGCCGCCACCGCCCTCTCGATCCGATCGGCCCCGGCGCGGGCATCCAGCACGAACCACGACGGCAGCAGCCCGATCAGGATCAGCATCACCAGGCCGACCCCCTTCTGGCCGTCATTCGACCCATGGGCCAGGCTCACCCCGGTGCAAGTCACGAGCAGGATGCCCCGGATCCAGGGGGGAGGCGGACGATCCGGCGACGGCTCCGCGTAAAGCGACTCGATCGGAAAGATCAGCAGGAAGACCCGCAAGAGCAGCGCGGCGCCCAGGAATCCCAAAAGGGGTGAGATCAGCAGGGACAGGCCGACCTCGCCGGCCTTCGACCAGTTCACCCCCGCCCCGGGATTCCCTTGCATCGCCGAGTGCATCAAACCGACGCCCAGGATCGCGCCGATCAACGTGTGCGAGCTCGAAGCCGGCAAGCCCAGATACCACGTGCCGACGTTCCAGGTCATGGCCGCCAGCAGCAGGGCGAACACCATCGCCAGGCCCGCGCCGGTGCCGATGCCGATCAGCAGGTCGACCGGAAGGAGATGGACGATGCTGAAGGCGACCGCCGTGCCGCCCAGGTAGACCCCCAGGAAGTTGCACAGTCCCGACCAGGTCACCGCCCATTGCGGCCGCAATGAACGCGTATAGATCACCGTCGCTACGGCGTTGGCCGTATCGTGGAAGCCGTTGACGAACTCGAATCCCAGCGCCAATCCCAGTGCCACGGCCAGCAACGCCAACGTGCCGATTGGGATCGAGTCGCCCAAAAATGAAGAAATCATGAAGAAACGCTCGAAAGTCCCGGACGATGGCGACGACGTTAGCCCACCCAACCGGGCCTGGTCAAGCCCGTGGGTGGCCCTCCGGGCCCGGGATTTCGTATCCTGGCGGAGTCGAGGAGGTCGGCCGGGGGGCGCCCGGGCGACGGCGACGAGGTAATCGGGAGGCCCTGGCGTGCGCGTCCTCTTGACGGGCGGATACGGCTGCATCGGCTCATGGGTCGTCAAGCAACTGGTGGACGAGGGCCGCGAGGTCTGGATCTACGACCTGAAGGAAGACACCCACCGCATCGACCTCCTGATCGAGCCCGAGGCGAAATCCCGTGTCCATTTCGTTCCGGGCGACGTGTCCGATGCCTGGTCGATCCGCGAGGCGGCCGACCGACTGGGGGTGACTCACATCCTCCACCTCGCCGGTCTGCAGACCCCGACCTGCCGTGCCGACCCCTTGCTTGGCGCGAGGGTGAACGTGCTGGGCACGCTCGCCGTCTTCGAGGCTGCCGTGGCATTGCGAGACCGCGTGCAGAGGGTTGTCTATGCGAGTTCGGCGGCCGTCCACGGCTTGCCCGATGCCGGTGAGCTGGCCGGGGCGATCGCGGACGAGGTCCGCCTCTCCCCACTGACCCATTATGGTGCCTACAAGGTTTGCAACGAGTTGAACGCCAGGGTGTACTGGCTCGACCACGGAATCCCCAGCGTCGGTCTCCGCCCCTGGACCGTTTACGGGGTCGGCCGAGATTTCGGCATGACCAGCGAACCGACCCGCGCCATCAAGGCGGCCGCCGCCGGTCGTCCTTACCGGATCAGCTACGGCGGATTGCAGGATTTCCAGTATGCCGCCGACGTCGCGGCCGCGTTCCTCAGGGCGTTGACCGCCCCGTTTGAAGGGGCAGAGGCCTTCAACATCCGGGGCGATGTCGCACCGATCGAGACATTCCTGGGATTGCTGGCGAAGGCCGCTCCCGAGTCGCAGGCCCTGATCAGCCACGGCGACCGCCAGTTGCCGATCGCCCCCAGCCTGGACGACTCGCGATTCCAGGAGAGTCTCGGCCCCCTGCCCCGCACTCCCCTCGAGTCGGGCATCGCCGAGACTTACGCTCGTTTCGTCCGGTTGAAGCAAGAAGGGCGGCTCGACCTCTCGGAGTTGGGCTAACGATGATGAATGCTACCCCCGACGAATTCCCGACAATCGCCCGGGTCCGCCAGAGGTTCGACCAACCCGAGGTCGATGACCCTCCCGGGGACGTCGCCCGGGCGATCCGAGCCAGCAAGATCCGTTCGAGGCTGTCACCCGGGGCATCCGTCGCGTTGGCGGTTGGCAGCCGGGGAATCGCCGGCCTCGACTTGCTGGTCAAGGCGGCCGTGGCGACCTTGAAGGAGATGGGCTACCGGCCGTTCGTGGTCGCCGCCATGGGGAGCCACGGCGGAGGCACCGAGGAGGGGCAGCAGGCCCTGCTCGCGGGCTTCGGGGTGACCGAATCGGGCGTCGGCTGCCCGGTCCGCTGCTCGATGGAAACCGTCGAACTGGGCACCAACAGCTTCGGCCTGCCGATCCACTTCGACAGGAATGCGTACGACGCCGACGGCATCGTCCTCCTGAACCGCATCAAGCCGCACACTTCGTTCACGGGCCGATATGAAAGCGGCCTCTTGAAGATGATGGCGATCGGCCTGGGCAAGCGCCAGGGGGCGGCGCAGGTGCATAAGCTCGGGTTGCCCGGTTTGAAAACGATGCTCCCCGAAGTCGGGACCTTCCTCCTGGCCCGGACGAAACTGGCCCTCGGGATCGCCCTGCTCGAGAATGCCCACGAACGGACCGCGAAGGTCGTCGGGGTCGAACCCGAGCGGATCCTCGACGAGGAACCGGCGCTTCTCGACGAGGCCCGCCGGTACATGGCTCACATCCCGTTCGACCGGTTCGACGTGCTCTTGATCGGCGAACTCGGCAAGAATTACAGCGGGACAGGGCTGGACCCCAACGTGATCGGCCGGCAGCGGGTCGAGACCATGCCCGACCTCCCCCGGCCGGTCATCACGCGATTGGCGGTCCTCGACCTCTCCCCCGAGACGCACGGCAATGCCAATGGCATCGGCCTGACCGACCTCACCACCGAACGGGCCGCGCGCGGGGTCGATCCCAAGGCCACCTGGGTGAACTGCTTCACGAGTAATTTCCTGACCCGGGCGAGGGTCCCGCTCGCACTGCCCGAGGATCGAGACGTGGTCGCCACCTGCCTCGACACTTGCTGGTGCGTTTCGCGCAAGGAAGCAAAGATGGTGATCATCCCGAATACCCTCGAACTCGGGACGCTCTGGATTACCGCCCCGCTGGCCGACGCGGCGGTCCGCGACCCGAACCTGCGGATCGAGACCGATTTCCTGCCGATCCCCTGGCTCGATGGGGGCCGGCTCGACCAGGAATGGCTGTTCCCGGAAAGCGTCCGGGGCCGGCGAGGCCGGAACGGACACGCCTGATGGGACGACCGGAAATCGCGGCCGTTGCCTTCGACCTCGACGGCCTCATGTTCAACACGGAAGCCCTGTTCGTCCGGGTCGCCGGCGAAATGCTGAAGTCCCGCGGCAAGGTCTTCACGCCCGAGATCATGGCGGCGATGATCGGCCGACAATGGGCGGTCGCCGGGCCCGCGTTCAAGAAGATGGCAGGGCTCACGGAAACGCTTGACGAACTGCTGGCCGAGAAGCGGGAGCGGTTCTTCGCCCTCCTGGGAACGGCCGTGAAGCCAACTCCCGGGCTTTTGAACTTGCTCGACGCACTCGACCGGCGGGCCTTGCCGAGATGCGTGGCGACGTCATCCCGACGCGACTACGCGATGGGGCTGCTCGAACAACACAATCTCCTCCACCGGTTCGCCTTCATCCTGACCGCCGAGGACATCGAGCGGAGCAAACCCGACCCGGAAATCTACCGGAAGGCGGTCGAACGATTCGGGATCGAGCCGGCTGGCATGCTGGTGCTCGAAGACAGCCCGGCGGGGATCAGCGCGGCCAAGGCTGCCGGGGCCTTCGCCGTCGCGATTCCCCACGAGCATAGCCCGGCCGAGGGGCTTGTCCACGCCGATCGGATTGTGCCGAGGTTGGACGATCCCTCCTTGCTTGAGGAAATCCGGGTCCGATCGGACGGGTGACCTCGTATAAGGGATCCCGGAAGGCCTGCACTCGCAGGCCCGCTCCCCGACCCCCTTCCGAGAAGGGAATCGACGATGGCATGGAACCCGGCCGATACGCGGGCCCTGCATGGCCTGTCCATCAGCGAATCACAGCGCGCCAAAATCGCCCAGAACTTCGCACCCTTGACGCCCGACCAGTTCCTCGCCGACATGGTTTTCGAAGGGGGCGGCGTTCTCGGCACCGCCTTCCTGGGCGCGCTCCGCTGCTGCCACGACGCCGGCGTCCGCACGGCCGATGTCGCGGGGACCTCGGCCGGCGCGATCACCGCCGCCCTGGTCGGCGTCGGCCACGGGATCGACCAGCTCGAGGAGATCTTCAGCGGCCTCGATTACAAGTCGTTCCTGTCGAAGAAGACCAACTTCCTGATCCTCACCGGCGACCCATCCGACGACATGGGCGACGATATCGGGCGGCTGATCTCGGGCCTGGTATTGACCCGCCAACAGGGCGAATACTCGACCGAACCATTTCGCGCCTGGATCTCCCAGCGGCTGGCGGCGATTGGCGTCAACCGATTCGCCGATCTCCCTCCCATTCAGCGCGTCGGCGATGCCGCCCCCTCGCGACGCAGCCTCAAGGTGGTCGCGGCCGATATCAGCGGCGGGATCATGGTGGTCCTGCCCGACTCGCTGCAATACGCCCCATACCGCGACGAGGTCGGCCCCGACCCGAACGCCTACGCGATCGCCGATGCCGTCCGGTTGTCGATGAGCATTCCCCTTTTCTTCGAGCCGACCAAGCTGGGCGGTAACACGATCGTCGATGGCGGCGTGACCAGCAATTTCCCGCTCTGGCTGTTCGACTCGCCCCCCAACCAGCAGCCCCCCTACCCCACGTTCGGATTTCGATTGGTCGACAAGGAGCCCGCCCCGACGATCCCAGGGGCAATTGACGTGCTTAAGGGCTTACTCACGACCGTTCGTTATGCACACGACCGGTTCTACCTCCAGGCCAAGGACCTGGGACGCGTCATCAACATCGATGTGACCGCGGCCGACGGCTTCCAGGTCACCGCCACCAAGTTCAACCTCTCCGATGACGACAAGGCTGAACTCTACCGGAGGGGTTATGTCGCCACCCGGAACTTTCTCGTCGACCTCGACGGCAAGGGCTGGAATTGGAGACGCCACCTGCTAGCCCGCGGATTCGCGAACCAGCATCTTTGATCCCAGGGGCGTAGCACCTTTCCTATATCTTCCATCTTTACCAAAAATCCCGCATTTGCTATTCTTCGAAATCATGCCTGCCCCTCGTTGCAAGGCCACCGGGGGATGGGCAAACGGCAACGGGCCGAATGTCAGCCCGGGCCGGGGATCTTTCGGAGGACACTACGACGATGCGCGCAACCTTGCTGGCGTTGATGACGGGCGGGATGATGCTGGGGCTTGGGTCGGGCGAGGCGTCGGCCTGCCACAAGTGCCAGAAGACACCCTGCGTCGTCACGCCCCCTCCTTACCAGTGCGTGACCGAGATGGTTCCCTATACCGTGATGCGGCCGGTGACGAAGTGCGACTTCGTCCCGGTCACCAGGACGGTACAGGTCACCGAGTGCGAAACGAGCTACGTTTCTCGCCAGCGGGTCGTCTGCCGGCCCCAGTTCGACCAGACCTGGGTGACGGTCAAGAAGGTCGTTTGCAAGCCGGTATATGACACACAGATGGTCAACCAGACGGTGACCACCTGCAAGCCGGTGACGACCACCCGGATGGTCACGACCACCTGCCTCCAGCCGCAAACCCAATATGTCTCGGTCCCGGTCGGTAGCCCATGTTGCGGCCAGGGTTTGTTCTGCGGCAAGCACAAGGGCCAACCCTGCGTCGGCATGGCCCCGAGCGGCTGCGTGACCGTCGCCAGGACCAGCTATGTGCCGGTCCCGGTCACCCGTCAGGTCTGCGAGACCACCATGGTGCCCACCACCGAGGTTCGCCAGGTGCCCGTCACGACCTGCCGGATCGTCCAGGATGTGGTCGAGGACCGCGTCCCGGTGATGAACTGCAAGATGGTCCAGGAAGTCATCAACGAGCAAATCCCGGTGATCACGCCCAGGTGCGTCACCAAGACGATCACCGAGATGGTCCCGGTGCCGCGCTGCGAGATGGTCCCCGTGACCTGCTACCGGCCGGTCACGCGGATGGTCCCGTGCGCCCCGATCGCCGCCGCCCCGGTGCCGGCGTCGCAGTCCGTACAGGCCCCCGCGCCGCAGGCGCAGGCCCCGGCGGTCCCCGCCAAGCAGGGCTAGTCGCCCCGACCGACCGACAACCGCAACGTCCGCCGGTCCCCATGCCCGGCGGACGTTTCCATGCGCCGGAGGATTATTTGATTGCGAAAGGCGACAGGGACGTGCCAGGATAAGCAAACGCCGGGGAATCCGGCCTATCCCGTCCCGTTGTCCGGGCGCGTTTCCCCGGGGATTTCCGAACCCCGGGCGTGCCTCATAGGCCCCAGGGAGGCCGCCGATGGTCATTCAAGATGTCTTGAAGTCCAAGAGTGGCAGGTGATCGTCATCCGCGATGATGCCACGGTGGCCGAGGCGGTCGGCCTGCTGGTGGCCCATAACATCGGCTCGCTGCCGGTCCTGGACGCCTCCGGGGCCTTGGTCGGCATTTTTAGTGAGCGCGACATGCTCCACGGCGTCCACGACGAGGGGCCGGCACATCCGGCGGCTCGCTCGCCTGGGCGATGACCCCGAGCCCCGCACCTGTACGCCCCGCGACGACGTCCGCGACGCCATGGGGAAGATGAGCCAGTTCAAGGTCGGCCAGCTCCCCGTCGTGGCGGGCAGCGAGGTGATCGGCATGGTCTCGGCCGGCGACCTGGTCCGATTTCTCTACGACAGTGTCGAGGCCGAAAATCGCCACCTCACGAGCTACCTCCACGGCTCGTATTGAATCGGGCCGGCCGCGTACACGCATGGCGGGCCGGCCTCGGAAATTTCGGCAGAGTCGTTCAAGTTTACGGGGACGGGGTCCGATCACTAAGGATGAGGCCCCGGGTCAGTCCGGGCGCCGGCCGGCCTTCCCGGCCGCGCCCTCGTTACGACCGTCACGGGCCCGATTTTCGAGTCGCGTCGGCCGGCCCGAACGAGTCGCACACCCATGTCCTACGCCATACTCGCCCCCGCACCGATCCATCGGACCCGCGAAGAGCCCCACCCATTCGAGGGGATCGCGCCGATCCTGATCAGCCTCCCTTCCGTGGAGCGACGACCCAGGCCCCAGGCCAGGAAAGGCCCCAGGCGACGGCTTCGCCGCGAGGTGCGAGGTCTGCTCTGGGTCCTTTTGGGCATCGGTTTGGGCTGGTCCATCTCGACGCATCGGCAGGTGCCCATCGCCAAAGACTCGGGCGACGAAGGCCCGATTCTGGTTCGCCTGTCGATCGAGGATGAACCTTCGATGCCCCCGCCCACCGAGGAAACCCACCCCATCGCTTTGAAGGGGTTCATCCTCCCGTCCGAGACCCGCTAAGCGACCCGATCGGTATGCCATGCAGGAGGAGAGCCACGCCATGCCGGACCTCGACAGGGCCCTCGAGAGGGCCTACGCCCTTCGGAAGGCCCCCGAAGTCGGAGGCACGCCGCCCTCACCCCACTTCCCCGTGGAGCCGGCCCCGCCGGATGCCCTGGAGTGGCCCGAGACCGTGCTGGCCCTGGAGGATCGGCACGGCGAACGCTTCGAAAAGATGGCCGAGACCCTGATTGAGAGCGGCGCGCGGAAGCAATGCCGGGTACTACTCTTCACCAGCTGCCATCGGGCGGAGGGCAGGACGACCCTGGTCCTCACGCTGGCCAGGGCGCTCGCGCGGAGGCCGATCCGCACGCTTGTGGTCGATGCCGACCTCTCGGGCCCGATGCTGGCGAGGTCGCTCGGCATCCGGCCGGCTGCCGGCCTGGACGATGTGATCCACGAGGGCATCAGCCTGGCCGATGCCATCCTCGAGCCGCCCGGCGGACGCCTGGCTTTTTTACCGTTGAGGGCGGCCGTGCCCCGGCCCCGTGACTTCCTGACCGATCCGGCGTGGTCCTGCTCCATGGCCCGGCTTCGCCGCGATTTCGACCTGGTCCTCCTCGATGGCAGCCCGCTGTTCACCGGCCTGAGCGCGGCCGTCCTGCATCGCTCGGTCGACGCGGCCATCCTGGTCTATCACCACGGACTCACCGGCGAGCGGGCCTTGATTCGCGCCCGGGAGGTGCTCGCCGCGGGCGGGATCCCGCTGATGGGCCTGGCCGAGACGTTCGCATAAAGGGACGTAACCGGGAGTCGCCCAGCCGTGTATGAGGAGCATTTCGGCCTGCAAAGTCGCCCGTTCGGGGCATCGGCGGCGTTCCTGCCCTTGCCCTCCCGGGATTCGGTGCTCCTGCGCCTCCGATACGGGTTGGAGCAGGGGCAAGGCCCGACCTTGCTCTACGGCTTGCCCGGAGTGGGGAAAACCCGTTTAGCGGTCGAACTGGCCCGCAGGATGGGCTGTCGGACGGTCCATCTGACCTTTCCGGCCTTGCCGCCGGCCGAGTTGCTCGAATGGTTCGCCGACGAGTTGGAGGCGCCCCGTGATGCGGGTTCTAACGGGATGGCGGCCAACGTCCGCCGGATTGCCCGCGTACTCACCTCGACGACCGCTCGGGGTGGGAGGACCCTTTTGATGGTGGACGAAGCCCACCTGGTGGCCGATCCCGCCACCTGGGAATCGCTCCGACTCCTGCTGAACTTCCCCCAGTGGCCGCCCGCCCTGGGCCTCTTGCTGATCGGCGGCCCGGAATTACCGCTCGACCTGCCGCCGAGCCTGGAAGGTCGGCTCGCGGCCCGGGCCCTGCTGAAACCCCTGATCGGTGCCGAGACGGCAGCCTACGTTACCGCCCGACTGGTGGCCTCGGGCGGTCCGCCGGACCTCTTCGAGGCGGGGCATTGGACGCCCTCCAGCGGCTCAGCCGAGGAATCCCTCGCAGGATCAACCACCTGGCAGACCTCGGTTTGCTCATCGCCTATGCCGAGGGAGCGAAGTGTCTCGGCCGAAGCCGTCGATGCAGCCGCCCGCGAACTCGCGCCCGGTCCGATGGCGGCTTGAGACTCGCGTACCCGGGGGGTACACGTCATAATCGGGGGCCCGGGACGCTTTACGGCTCGACAGCGGGCCTGAGCGGGTCGGGATCACCAGCCACGTTGCCGCCTGATCTTCCATGAACAACCCACGGCCCCGGTTCGTCGGCACGACGTTGCTCCTGGCGGCCGCGTTGATGGCCCGGGTCGCTTACCTTGAGACGATCCCCGGTGTCAGCGGCGATGAAGCCTGGTATGGCGTCCAGATGGGGCGGGTCCAGGCGGGCCAATCCTATGAGACGCGAACACCTACCGGCCTGCCCTTGAACCCCTTCTACGCCTGGTGGGAAGCCCCCCTGCTCATGGTGGCAAACCCGGCGCCCTGGATTCTTCGGGCCCCGGCGGTCGTTTCCTCCATCCTGGCAATTGTTGTAGCTAGTCGGCTGCTCCGCTCCCCCCTGGGCAGCTTCGAGGCGATGCTCATCACGCTTTCATTGGCGGTGCTTCCGGTTGCCCTGGATTTCTCCCGGATCGGTTGGGACCAAAGCCAGGCGGCCCTGTTCGGCATCCTGGCATTCGCGTTCGCACTGCGGGCCCAACCGATCGCGTTGCTCCTCAGCTTCTACGCCTTCCTCTGGGTTCACCCTGCCAACGTATTTGCCCTCCCGGCGGCCTCGGCAACCTTTCTGGCCGCGGCCTGGACGCGTTGGCCCAAGCGTCGGATGTGGGTGCTTGCTGGGACAATTGCAGGCACATTGCTGATGGTGGGGATGGCCCGTAACGGAAATACTCAGCCGCGGTTCCTGGCCGAGCCCGACGCCTGGTTTTCCCCTGGCCGATGGTTCGAAAACCTGATCCTGATGGGCCGGATCGTGTCGGGGGAGTCGTTCATCGAATGCCACGTCGGGCCGATCGAACCGGGAGCTCGCCTCATCCGGGCCACATCGACGGCCGCGTTCCTGGCAATCCTCTGCCTGGTCGGGGTTTCCAAACTTGGCCGCGAGCGATCCTGGATCCGGCTGTCCCTCGTTCTGGGCACGCTCGCCTCGGTCCTGGGGGTAATCCTCGCGGTCGATCCCTCGGCGCTTGCACCCAAGACGGAGCGCTATACGGTGGGGCTGACCGCCCCGATCGCCGTCAGCATCGGCTGCCTGATCGCCGCGGTCCTGCCAAAAGCTGAGCCCTTTCGAGGTTGGGCCCTGGCAGGGTTCTGGGCATTCGCCTGGATACCCCTCGCCGATTTCTCGGTGAATTTCCTGGGGCGAACGCTCCGTACGGGCGGCGATTCCCACGCGGCCTTCTGGGCCGGGCCGATCGAACCGAAGCAGGCGGCCGTGAGGCGAATCCTGTCCGACCTTCCCGAAATCCCGCCGGTCGCGCGATCCGGGGTCGATCCCAGGCACCTGGTTGTCACCGAAGATTGGTGGACGACAATGCCGGTGATGTTCTTCAAGCAAGGGCCAACCGACCGCCTGCGGCTGCTGGAGGCCCCGGCCAACGACGAGGACCGCCTCCGCGATTGCCGGAAATTCCTTAACATGGGGGCCTATCTCATCGGATATTCCGACGGCCCCCTGTCCCGGACCATGGATGAGAACTTCAGACCGGATCAGATCGTTCGATGGGAAACCCCACGCTACGGCGGCCGGCCCGGCGTCATCATCTACCGGAGGATTTCCGGCGATTCCGCAGGTGACGATTGAAGCCGAGTCGGGCCGCCGATCCTGCCCCCCCCAAAGTCGCCGGGCGGGCGCCGAAAGTACCGGGACTTTCTCGGCCACTTCACAGGGTCTTGAGGAACTCGATGACGGCCAGGCGTTCGTCCTCAGTCAGCGCGTCGCCGAACGTATGGCCGCCGTTCCCGAGGCCAAACCGTGCCGTATCGGCATAGAATCGGGCCTCGCGCGGCTTCAACCCGTCGGGGATGGCCCCCTCCACGACTCCATATTTCCAGCCAACACGCTTCGTGTCGTAGTGCTCGAAATCGGTCGACTCGGGCCTCCGGAACCTCGACGGGCGTTTGGTCGAGTTCAAGAGGTCGTCCAGCGTCGGGACCATCCCGTTGTGGAGATAGGGGGCGGTCGCCCAGACCCCCCGGAGCGGCGGCGCCTGATAGCCGACCGCCTCCAGTTCCACTGGATACTCCTCCCCGAACCAACTGGCGTTCACGTGCTCGACGAAACGGCGCGAGATCCCGTCCGACCGCTTGGAGTCGGTGCCGATCCGGTCAAGTTCGACCACAACATTCGGGTAATCGACCGAGCCATCCGGCCCGTAGTTCCCATGGCAGCGGGCGCAGGACTTCTCGAAAAGGCTACGCCCCCGGGAAACGAGTTCGTCATCGATGGGGAACGGGTAGCGGGGCGGTTGCTGGCTCTTGAGGTAAGCCATCACGTCGGCGAAGACAGGCTCTTTCTTGCGGAAGTCGTCGGCGGAGTAGGCGTCGAGGAAGAACTGCATGATCGACCGGTGTGACCGCGCGTCGGTTCGCCCGTCCTGGTACATCGTCGTTTTGGGACCGAGGTTCCACCAGGCGGGTGTATCGAGTTCGGGCAGCCAGGCGCCCGTGCGTAGGGGCAGGCCACGACGGGAGAGGTCGGGATTGCGAAACGAGAACAGCGCGATCGCAATCTGTCCCGCGTTCACGGTGCCGCGGGTGGTGGTCAGCGTGAACAAGGCAGGCGGGACGGCCTTGCCGTCGGCCCGGGTCAGGTCGTCGAGCAGCGATCGGAGGTCCAGCGTCGTATTGCCGATCCCGACATAGCTCCGGCCGCCGATCGAGCCTCCGTGGCAGACCATGCAATCAATCTGAAGGCCGGGAGAACCGTCACGCCGGGCAGCCTTGCGAAGGCCCATCGGCAGCCCATCATTCGGATAGGGCGCGGGGTGCAGGCCATATTGCCGACAGAAGGCGCGGAAATAACCGTCGGGATCGGCCTCCGGGTCGGGAACATCGCCATCCCAGAAGGACCCTACTTTCCGATAGGCGTCCAGCGACCAGGCGCCGGGGAGGTGGCCCTGCTCGGTGAGGGCCCTGCGCCCCCGCTCGATCGAGGCGGCCTGGCCATCGTCCTGGCCCGGGGCCGGCGTGGGCCAGGCGACCATCGCGACGAGAATCATCCAGCCGCTGAATTGAAGCCTCTGCACGGGGCGTCCCTCCGATTACCATCCGCCCCAATGGAACCGAGGAATCTCGGTGGGCTTCACCATGCATTATGGGGGCCGACGCTGCCGCCGGAAACTGCGCGGTGCCCCGCAACTTGACCTAGAGTACTCGGGTTCAGGGACAATCACGGGCGACCGTTGCCCGATTCGGAAGGATCCGGGCGACGGTGAGATGACGGGAGGCCAGATGCCACTCTTCCGATTGCCATTATTCGGGCGATGGTTGAAGCAGGATCCCTATCGCAAGGCGGAAGAACGCAGGCTTTCCTACCGATACCCGGCCCTCGAACCCGGGATCACGATCGGCTGGTGGGCGGCCGATCAGTTTCACACCTCGCCCGGCCAGGTGCTTAACATCAGCCTGGGTGGGATGGCGGTCGAGTCGAAGAAGTGGCCCGAAGAGCCGCAGAACCTGGTCGTCAAGCTCGGCTCGGGGACCGACCCGGGCGACTGGGTCGATGTCGATCTGCTCGGGAATGGCAAGCGTCCCCGGGCCCGTCGCGGGAAATTCCTGATTCACATGAAATTCCCCAAATCCTGCCCATACGAGTTCTTCACCCGGGTCACGGCGGGGGATTCTCGCGAATGCCACTTCTCGGCCGGCGACCTGGAGCAGGATACCTACACCTGGAGGTAACCGGCCCCCCCTGGAGTTCCCCCGGCCGATTCTGTTAGCCTGGGCCCGATCCGTCGTGCCTGCCGATCAAGCTGCTGGCCCAAGCAATCGGTTGGCATGAAGAACGGGATGGAAGGGGGCCGATCTTGGCCGAATCGTGGACGGAAACGGGTAGAGCCCGCTTGATCGCCCTGCTGCAGCGCGATGCCCTCAGGACGGGGCAATTCACCCTGGCCAGCGGGCGAAGCTCGCACTACTACGTCGACGGCCGCAAGGTTACTCTCGGAGCCGAAGGCGCGGCCCTGATCGCGGTCGGGATCCTGGAACTCCTGGCCGGAATGCCAGAGGTGGCTGCGGTCGGCGGCTTGACCATGGGGGCCGACCCGATCGTCGGCGCCACACTCGGGCTCGCGCCGCAGTCGGGGCGTCCCGACCTCCGCGGCTTCCTGGTCCGCAAGCAAGCCAAGGGCCACGGTACCGGTCAACTGGTCGAGGGGCCCGTGAAGCCCGGCGACACGGTGGTGATCCTGGATGACGTCGCCACGACCGGGGGCTCGTCGCTGCAGGCGATGGACGCCGCCGAGGCGTTCGGATGCAAGGTTGCAGCGGTCATCGTCGTCCTCGATCGGCTCGAAGGCGCCGCCTTCGCATTCGCCGAACGCGGGGTGAAGTACCAACCCCTCCTGACCATCCGGGACCTGGGGGTCGAGCCCCTTCCCAGCGAGCCGATCGCGTTCGAGCCGCTGCCCAACCTCTCCGAATGACCGGGCCGCGGCCTTGGAAACCACCTTGCATCGACAATTGAAGGCCCAATACGGCCCCGATCGCGGGGGGCGCGCCGAGGTCACCCTGCAAGTCGCCGGGGCCCGTCCCAGGATCGACGCGATCGGGCCCGATGGTGAGCTGATCGAAATCCAGTCCGCCTCGCTATCCGCTCTCCGCGCCAAGCTGAAGATCCTGTTGGACGTGGGACACCGGGTTCGCGTGGTCAAGCCGGTCGCCGTCGGCCGCCATGTCACTCGCCGGGATCAGGCCGAAGGCCCCGATCGATCGTCGCGGCGAAGCCCCTGGAAAGGCTCGATCACCGAGGCCTTCCCCGACTTGATGCGACTAGCCCGGATTTTTCCCAGGCCCGGCCTGTCGATCGAATTGCTGGCCGTGACCATCGACGAGGTCCGAATCCCCAGGCCCCGCCGACGCGGCTATGCCGTGATCGATCGACGCCTGATCGCCATCGATCGGGCCTATCGACTCGAAGTCGCTGCCGACTTATGGGGGCTGCTACCCGGGGACCTGCCCGATCCGTTCACCACGCTCGACCTTGCCGCCCGCTCAATGGTTCGATTTGGCTTGCGCGGCGACCGCCTGGCGGGAATACAGGGGCCGCGATTTTGGTGGGGAAGATTGGCAACCGCCTCTGTTATTCGGCCCGAACCGAAGAAAATCCGCGAACTGTTTCGAGCCGGGGGCCGGATCGCTTCCGATAATCCGCATTGACGGAATCGTGGCGATGCGGGCAATGCCCCGGGTTGGGGCGAAACTCGGCAGCCGGGAAGGAAGCGATCGCGATGGGCCCGAACCGCCGCCGCTCCAGTTCGAATCGCTGGAAGGAAGCTGCTGCTCTCCACCGCCACTGTGCCGAAGGCGGTGGTGGATACCGGCAACGAGACGCCCCCGATCGCGACGCCTACGCTCGACGGCAGCCTCGTGGGTGCCGTTCTTCGATCAGGGGGTCCGACCGGAGCAAGGGCGGCTCCACCATCTCCTACACCTTTTCCGGCAAGGTGGCGGGATGGGCCTGGTCCGGGCCACCTACATTCAGACGACGAGCACGGCGGGGGTCCATGGCTCCATCACGCTCAGCAACAAGTCCGGCACGGTGCGCTGACGTTCGCCGAGGACCGCCTGGTCGATGTGGCGGCCGCGACCCATTCGGCCTCGACTTACCACTACCAGGGTGGCCTCGGCAACGAACGGTTTGCGCCGGCATCCAGGGGGACGGCATCTTCACCCTGGGTAGCACGATCCTCCGGCCCAACGCCGTGACGCTCGACATCGAGGGAACCGCCGGCCCTGATCCGCCAGGAGCCGGGTCAAGGCAGCGGGATGTCCTGGAATTCGAAGGCGAGCGGGATCGTCACGACCTTGCTGGGCGTTTCGAAGACCAGTTGGTAATCGCCGATCTTGCCGGGTGCATCGACGAAGATGTACTCGTAGGCAATCTTGCCGTCGCCGCCGCCGATTTGATTGAAGCCGCCATTCTGCTCGAAGACCGAGCCATCGGGCTTCTGCAGGAAGACTCGGTTATTGAACAAGCCTTGTTGATAGCTCTCGAATGCGGGCCCGCCACCCTCATAGGCGATTTCAACGCTGACCATCCAGTTCTGCTCGTCGATCTCGGTGTTCAGCAGGGTAACCGTGACGTCCCCCTGGGTCTGCTTGGTCCGCTTGGCGGTCAGCTTGGGGAAACGAAACGTCCGGATCGAGGCCGGCACGGTGACGTCGGCCTTCACCTTAACCTTCGCGAGTTTCTGCGAGGCACGGTCGGGCGCGGCCATGTTCAGGTTGAGTTCGGCGACCGGGTTCTCGGGCCGAAGGACCACGCTGGTCGATTCCTGCTCGACCTGGGGCTCGATCTTCTTGCCCCGGTCGTCGGTGATCTCCACGTCCTCGGCCTTCAGGGCCAGCAACATCGGCCGGAGGTTGGGCTCCCAGGCGACCTCGAATCGGATGCTGCCGTTGGCCTGCTTTGCGTTGTAGGCGCGGACCGTGGTGTACTGCTGGAGCTCGACCCGGAACGGCCCTTCATAGCGGATCAACGATTCATCCTCGGAAGGCGCCATGCGGTCATTGCCGGAGGGCATCAGCCCGATCGAGCCGTCGCCGGTGTAGTAGTTGATCGACACCCCGGCCTTGCGGGCCACCTCGTCGAGCGCCGCCAGGAACGGCCGATCCTCGATGGACAGATCCAGCGTGGGATTGGATGCATCGCCCCCGAATTGCTCGCGGAGGTCCGAGATCGTGCTCCCGCTCTTCGATTGAAGCGTCTTGAGGACTTCCGAGAGCCGAAGTCCCTTGGCCTTGAGGGTAATCGTGGTCCCCTTCAGGCCGCTCAATTCCTGGGCCTCCTTGAGGGCGGCCCGGATCCTCGCCAGCCGCTCGTCGCGATCGCCGGCCTCCTTCTTCGTCCCCTCAGGGAGCAGCGGCAAGGCCTTCGCGCCGAGTTCGATCAGGGCCTTTTCGGCCGCGGCGCGGGCCTCAATCTTGGGCGATTCGAGCCGCTCGACGAGCTGGGCCACCCGGTCCTTCAGGGCCGAATCGTCCTGGGCCCGGGCCGGGATCACCAAAGCCGATCCGATTACGACCGCCGACAGCCAGGTCCAGCCCATGGGGGTTGCTCCGCCTTTGGAGAAGAGTCAGTCCGTAGGAATTCAGTCTAACGGGGGGGAAGGGCCGCCGCAATCGGGGCGAGGCCCTTGAGTCGCGCGAACCCCTGGCCACATCGCCTCGAGAATCCCTGCCGCGCCATCCGAGGCATCCTCCTGGAGCAGTTTCCTCCGAGGTGCGTGGAATTCTGGAAATCGGCCCGCACTCGATATCTGGCGAAACTGGCTGTCTTGCCCCGCTAGAGCTCCTCAATCGCGATTCGCGTGACGACCGCCTGGGCCGATCGGTCCCGGATTCGATTCAGGTCGGCCTCGTCACCCGGCTTGAGGACCTCGATCCGTGGTTCGCCGTCGGGGTCTCGGTCGGGCGGGATGCAGATCAAGGCGTACGAGTTCCCGTGCGCCATCAATCGATTGTGCGATAGGTCGAATTCCAGGGCCGTTTCTTCATCGACGCCCAGGCCGATCAGGTCGTCGTGTTCGGACAGCACGCGAAAGAGCCGCTTCATCCGGTTCCGCTTGAGGAAATGCTGATCGATCACCACGCCGGGCGCCAGGTCGAAGCCGAGTCCGGCCTCCCCCTCAACTCGCCCGCCGTCCATCATGACCTTCGACAGGATGCTGGCGCCGGCCGAAGTCCCGCCGATTACTCCACCCCGCTGGAGGAGCCTCGCCAGGGCCCGCTCCACCCCCGTGCCGACGTAGGCTTCCGACAGCCAGGACTGGTATCCGCCGCTGATCCAGACGGCCGTGGCATCGTCGATCGGTCGATAGAATGACGGGTCGTCGGCCCGTTTCCGGTCCCTCGTGTGCAGGACTTCCACCCGGCGGATCCCTCGCTTCTTCCAGGGGTCGGCCGGATCCCACCCCGGTTCATCGGCCCAACCGCCGGCCGTCGGGATCACCACCAACCTGGCCGATTCTCCCCCGGCCAGCTTCAGGAAGCGCGCCTTGACGGGGTCGGGCACGCCGCCACCCCCGCAGATGATCAGCGTACCCCGGTCGCCCGCCGGCCATTCTGGCGGCCCTTCGGATCGCGCCCTCAAGGCCAGGTTCGTCCCCAGATACAACGCGATCGCCGCCGCCAGGAACCCGGCCCAACCCATCGCCCGACGATCCCAGGACCCTACGAGCGGCAAGGCATGCATCGCCCACCTCCCCAAGACCTCACGGCCGTACCCGCGAACGAGCCGCCCGACGCCGGACCTGTCGCGGCATATCGGACATTTGTCAATGACCTACTTTAGGCTTGCCGGAGCCGTGACACAAGCCCTGGCTGCCATGATTCGCGCGAAGGAGTCGGCAAGACCACTCGGAGTGGACGACTTCCTGAATGAACGGGTTGCCTGGCGGCCGGGCGGGATTCGGACGGGAATGCATGGCCCGGCCTTCCCAGGAGATGCTTGCCGCCAGGGCTCACAGGCTCTCGATATCGACCCAGGGGATGACTGCGTTGGCCGATCGATCCCGGATGCGGTTCAGGTCGGCCTCATCCCCCTTCTTGAGGAATTCGATCCTCAATTCCCCGTCGGAATCGGGGCCAGCCGGGACGCAGATCATCGTGTAGGAATAGCCGATCGCCCTCAGGCGGTTATGGCTCAAGTTGAATTCGATCGCCGCATCCTCGTCGATGCCCAGTCCGATCAGTTCGCCATGATCGGCGAGGATCCGGGATAATCGCTTCATGCGGTTTTGCTTGAAAAAATGCTGATCGATGACAACCCCGGGTGCCAGGTCGAAGCCGACACCGACTTCGACTTCATCCCGGCCGCCGCTGATCATCACCTTCGAGAGGATGCTGGCCCCGGCGGATGTCCCCCCGACCACCCCGCCCCGGGCCAGTAGCCTGGCCAGGGCCCTTTCCACTTCGGTCCCCGCATAGGCTTCCGATAGCCAGGACTGGGTACCGCCGCTGATCCAGACCGCCGTTGCCTCGTCGATCGGCCGGCAGAACGACGGGTCGTCCGCCCGGCCCCGATCCCTCGTGTGGAGGACCGTCACATGCTGGACACCCCAGGAATGCCAGAGCTCGGCCGGATCCCAGGCAGGGTCGTCGGCCGACTCGCCCGCCGTGGGGATCACAACCAGGCGGGCGGATTTGCCGCCCGCCAGTTCGACGAACCTACCCCTCGGTACCCACCCGCCCCCGCTCAGGATCAGCGTGCCTCGCTCGCTCGGGATCCACGCGGACGGCGACCCTTCGTCGGCCCTCTGGCTGGGCCTCAGGGCCAGGCTCACCCCGACGAATCCGGTGGCCAAGGAACCAAGAATCACTGCCCAGGCGATGGCCCGAGATCTCCATATGCCCCCGACTGCCATGGCTCCCATCGCCCAACCCTTCCGCACCACAGGGCAGCTTCACACAGGCTAAACCGACCGATTCGTATCGGTTCCTCAGGCAGCAATCACCCTTCCAAGATAGCCCAAAATCGGGCCCAAGGGCAAGTTCGAAGCCGTACGAGCGTCGCCAGGATGGCCAGCAAGGTCGCTCGTTGAGGGCAGCCAACATCCCTGGAATTGAAGGCGGTTTGCCGTTGCCTGGAGGCATCCCTGCGGTCATGCTGGAATCGGATCGGACGGGCCCGGCGACACGCGGCGCCCGGCATCCAGGCGCGAGACCCACTCCGGTGATGGACCCCGAAGAAAACAGCCCGACCGGCGAGTTTCCGGCCGCGTTGCCGCCGCCACTGCCCCCCCTCCCCGACCCCGCCCGTAGGGTGGTCGTCGATCTCGGGTCGCTGTCGCATCAGGGCCGGGTCCGCAAGAATACTGAGGCTCACTACCTGGTGCTCCGGCCCTCGAGGGCCCTGGATATCCTGGGCACCAACCTGGAGCGGGAGTTCGCCCCGCCTCACATCGAGCAGGAGGGGTACATCTACATCGTCGCCGACGGCCTCGGCGGCATGGCAGCCGGCGAGTACGCCAGCATGCTGGCCATCCGGGCCGGTTTGGCGAGCATCCTCCGGTCCGATTACTGGTGCTTCCGCCCCGATCGCCAGTCGGGCCCCGAACAACTCCGCCGGATTCGCGGCCATTACCTTCAGATTGATGAGATCCTCCAGCAACACGCGAGGACCAGCCAGTCGCTTCAAGGGATGGCGACTACGCTGACAACGATCTACACCGCGGGCGCCGACGCGATGCTCGCCCACGTCGGGGACTCGCGGGCCTATCTTCTCCGCGAGGGTCGACTCCGATGCCTCACCCGCGACCATACGATCGCCCAGTATCTCGCCGATAGCGGCGTCATCACGGCCGACGAGGTCGCCACGCACGCACGCAGGCACGTCCTGATGAACTTCGCCGGCGGCCCTTCGGGCGGCATCCAGCCCCAGATCCATCCGTTCCAACTCGCCGACGGCGACACGCTCCTGCTGTGCACCGACGGCCTGACCGAAATGGTCGAGGAGGCGACAATCTCCTCGATCCTGAAGTCGGAGGAGACCGCCCAGCTCGCCTGCCTGAAGCTCGTCGACCTGGCCCTGGAGAACGGCGGGGCGGATAACGTCACCGTCGTGGCCGCCCGATATCGGATCCCATTCGACCCGGGGCCGCCCTGGTTCCTGGGCTGGGAGCTCGGCCCCGCGCTCGGCGAGGACGCCTGATCGGGACCGGGCCGTCCGACTCCACCCCCACAGGACCGTTCGCCATGGACATCGCAACCGGACTGCTCCTGGTCCTGGCGGCGACAGCCGCCGCCCCGGTCGATGACCCGATCACCCCGCTTGCCGACCGCGTCGCACCGAAACTCATCGACCGGCTGGACCTGCTGCCCCCCTCCGCCGTGCATATCGACGGCTGGCTGGGCGCCCGGATCGACGCCAACGTCGCGCGGCGGCTGGCGGTCGTTGACACCGAGCCTCTGCTGGCCGGCTACCGAAAGCGGCCCGGCAGCCACCCCTGGATCGGCGAGCACGTCGGCAAATGGCTGCACGCAGCCACCCTTGCCTGGGCCTACACCGGCGACGACGCCCTGCGCCGCAAGCTCGACCGCGTGGCCGCCGACCTGATCGCCTGCCAGGAGCCCGACGGCTACCTCGGCACCTACCTCCCGGGCCAACGTTTCGGCCTCTACCGGGACGCCGACTGGGATGTCTGGTCGCACAAGTACAACCTGATCGGGTTGCTCACGTACTACCAGTACACCGGCGACCCCTCGGCCCTGGATTGCTGCCGGAAGATGGCCGACCTGCTGATCGCCACCTTCCCCGCGAAGCAGAGCATCCTCGCCGCCGGCACCCACGTCGGCATGGCCGCCACCAGCGTGCTCGAACCGATCGTCCTTCTCTACCGGGCCACGGGCGACGAGCGATACCTAACCTTCGCCCGGTATATCGTCGCATCGTGGGAAGAGCCCAACGGCCCGAAGGTGGCAAGCACCCTGCTTGCGCTCAAGCGTGTGGACCGGACCGCCAATGGCAAGGCCTACGAGATGCTGTCGAACCTGGTGGGCCTGCTGCGAGTTGGCCAGGACTACTGGCGAGCACAGTGGCTGGAGGCGACGATCCACGCCTGGGAAGACATCGTCGCCAACCGCCTCTATCTCACCGGCTCGGCCAGCTACGGCGAGCTGTTCCACGACGACCACGACCTGCCCAATCAGGCAGCGGCCCACGTCGGCGAGACGTGCGTCACCACGACCTGGATCCAGCTCAACCTGCAGCTGCTGCGTCTGACCGGCGAGGCGAGATATGCCGACGAGTTGGAGCGGTCGCTTTACAACCACCTGGCCGCCGCCCAGCACCCGCGCGGCGAGGACTGGTGCTACTATACGGCCCTCGAAGGCCGCAAGCCGTATGACGCTAGCATTACCTGCTGCCACTCCAGCGGCCCTCGGGGGATGGCCTTGGCGCCACAGGCCGTCTACCTTAAATCCGGCGACAGCATCGCCATCGCCAATATCTTTGATCCCTCGCGCGCGACGATCCGGCTCAGGGATGCTGTCGTGCGAATCCGCTTGAGCAGTTGCCTCTTCCCCGACGTCGGCGACACCGTGATCGAGGTCGATCCCGATCGTCCTGTCGAATTCAGCCTGCAACTCCGCGTGCCCGAGTGGATGCGGACCGTCGAGGTGAAGGGCCAGGCGATCCGGGTGGCGGGTCGGCCGCAAGGCGGCTGGGTGGAGATCCCATCGCGCCGCTGGGCAGGGCCCGATGCGTTGACGATCCGATTCGGGCTGGAAGGTCGCCTGATCGTCGGTGACCATGGCAACGCCGGACGCGCGGCCCTTGGGTGGGGGCCGTTCGTGCTCGCCTACGATTCGACCCGCAATCCCGAGGGGCCGGCCCCCGTACGCATCGGCCTCACCGAGGCCCGGCCGCCCGTTCAGGCCGAGCCGCTCTTCAGCCTGGTGATGCCCCGCTTCACGGCGCCGATCGTCGGCAGGGCGGGCGAGGAACCCCGCCCTGCCACGTTCGTAACCTTCGCCGACGCCGGCCGTGACGGCGGTACCTATCGTGTCTGGCTCCGGGCACCCGGCGTACCCGAGTTCGCCGGCGATTCGCTGCTGCTCGACGCGACGGAGAGCCGATCACGCCCCGGCAACGTGGCCGGCTCGATCGTCGACGGCGATCCCGGCAGCTTCGTCGTGACATTCGACGCCCAGCCCGCCGACGAAGACTGGTTCGCCGCGACCCTGGAGAAGCCGACTGCGATCCGCCGAGTCACCTTCGCCCACGGCAAGAACTTCCACGACGGTGGCTGGTTTGACGCATCGGCCGGCAAGCCGCGAGTGCAGGTGAAGAGGACGCCCGAAGGGCCCTGGCAGACAATCGGCACGCTCGACGATTACCCGGCCACGAAAGCGACCGAAAACCGCGGTTTGAAGGAAGGCCAGGCGTTCACGCTCCGCCTGGCCGAGCCGGTGACGGCGTCCGCCGTGAGGGTTATCGGCAAGCCCTCCTCGGGCGACAA
>JAXMBD010000036.1:0-71478 GCA_046350035.1 Isosphaeraceae bacterium
AAGCCAATCGCGAGTACCCCGGGCCGGGCGGATCGGGGTTTCGGTCGGTGCGGTCGGGGTCATGGGTGTATATTCAGGGCCGGGCGGGTCGGATGACCCGGCAAGGGGTACCGGCGGCGACCACGCCGGCGGGCAAGCTCCGGGTCACCACGCTGCCGGCGCCGACCGTCGTGTCGTCGCCGATCTCGACTCCGGGGCAGAGGATCGCCCCGGCACCGATCCACGCATTGGCCCCGATCCGGATCGGCCTGGCCATCTCGACCCCGGTCCGTCGGAGGTCGGGATCGGTGGGGTGGAACGCGGTGGCGATCTGGACGCCCGGGCCGAGTTTCGCCCCCGGGCCGATCTCGACCGTCCCGCAATCGAGCACCACGCAGCCGGTGTTGAAGTACACGTCGTCGCTGAGGATCAGGTTCGCGCCGTAGTCGCAGTAGAAGGGCGGCTCGATCGTCACGCGATCGCCCACCTTCCCCATCAACTCGTCCAGGATCCGGCGCCGGGCGACCGAATCGCCCGGTTCCAGGTGATTGTACCGGGCGCAGAGGGCCCTCGCCCGGGTCCGCCTCGCGGCCAGGTCGGAATCGTCGGCGCGGTAGGGGGCGCCGGAGAGCATCTTGTCGCGCTCGGTCGGCGTGACATGGGGGCTCATTCGGTGGGCTCCTCCGAACTCGTCAGGGCGTGCAGGACCGCCGTTTCCACGTCGCCCCAGGGGATCTCGCGACGCTCCTTGCGGGTCGCCAGGTCGCGGAGGTTGCACACCCCCTTCTCGACCTCCGCCGGGCCCACGATCACCGCGATCCGGTGGCCTCGCGACGATCCGTAGCCCATCTGCTTACCGACCTGGATCGGGTCGGGGAAGACCTCGGCTCCGATCCCGGCCATCCTCAGTCGGTGGGCCAGGTTGACCCCCAAGGCCGGATCGACGCCCGGGAACTGCGCCACCAGGACCGGCGCCATCGACGCGGACTCGGGCAATCGGCCCGCCTCCTCCAGCAATGCCAGGAGACGGTCGAGGCCGATCGAGGCGCCCACGCCCGGCAATTTCCGGGCGGTGAACAGGCCGGCCAGGTTGTCATATCGGCCGCCGGAGGCCACGCTGCCGAACCGCTCCCAGCCGTTGACGGTCGTCTCGAAGACGACGCCCGTGTAGTAATCGAGGCCCCGCGCCAGGCCCAGGTCGATGACCCGGGACTCGGCCGGCACGCCGCCCGCATCCAGCAGGTTCAGGACTTGCCGCAGGGTGTCAATCCCGCGGACGGCCCTGGGCGATTCGGCGAGCCGCGGATCCAGCCCTTCGAGGACTTCCGATCCGCCCCGGCCCCGCTCGGCGAACGCCAGGACTGATTCGGCCGCCCCGGCGGAGAGGATCGGCTCGCCGGCCGACGAGTCGGTCCATTCCTTCAGGACACCCTCGCGGCCAATCTTCTGATACTTGTCCAGCACGCGGAGGACGGCGCCCGCCCGGGGCAGCGCCCCCAGGGTCTCCAGGAGGCCGTCGAGGATCCCCCGGTGATTCAGGGCGATCGTGAACGGCGGCTCGCCGGCCGACGACAGGGCGTCGTGGATCACCTGGGCTGTCTCGGCGTCGGCGACCGGACTTTCGGTGCCGACCGTGTCGAAATCGCACTGGGTAAACTCGCGGAAGCGCCCCTTGGCCGGCCGCTCGCCCCGGAAGACCGAGCCGATCGCGTACCGCTTGAACGGGACCCCGAGCTGGTCGACGTGTTTGGCGATGAAACGGGCGAGGGGCACGGTCAGATCGAATCGGAGGGCCAGCTCGCCGGGCGTGCCGCCCTTGTTCGTCACCTCGAAGATCTGGCGGAGGACCTCCTCGGAGCCGGCACCCTTGCCGGTCAGGACCTCCAACCGCTCGATGTGCGGGGTCTCGATCGGGGTATACCCGAAACCGGCGAAGACGCGGCGGAAACCGGCGAGCATGCGCTCCCGGGGGATGGAAAGGGCGGGCGGCAGGTCGCGAAGCCCGCCGGCCACGCGGGGGTCGATCATGGGTGCGGATTCTCGGGGTCGGGCCGGGTCAATCGATCGAGCACTCTAGCATAACCGCGGAAAGGCCGACAGGATTGCCGGCCCTGCCGCCCGCGGGGTCGCTGGCTTCGGGCCGTAACGGTTATGCCGACCGGGCGGCGGCAGGGGGCCTTGCATGGTCCCAATCCCGGGCCCTTGATGTTGCCAGTGGGGCCGGCGCAAGACTAGGCTGGATATGGTTACATGGAGGCCGAGCCGGCAAGTGCCGCAACGCGTCGGTGCTCGGGACGCCCGACGACATGTCCACCAATTGAGGCCTTTCTGCGACCAGCACGGGCGGTCCACTCAACAACGAGGGCCCGGGGTCGCCATCGGGGGAAGACCATGCAACGCGCAGTGCTAGCTGGCCTGGGTTTGGCGTTCCTGTTGGTCGCCGGCCCTTCGGCCAACGCCCAGTGGTACGGCGGATGGGGCGGATGGGGCGGCGGGGCCGGGACCGCATACGGCGACATCGCCCGGGGCATGGGCGTCTTCGCGGCCGGCGTCGGCCAGATGAACCTGGCCGATGCCCAGGCCGAATCGATCAACGCCACCACCCGGATGCGCTGGAACGACTACGAGTGGCAGATCAACCAGTCGCTCTATCGCGACTACAACGCCCGCCTGATCAAGCAGCAGCGCGATACCGCCCGCTCGGTCGATGAGATCCAGAAGCGGCTTCGCGAGAACCCCACCGCCGTCGACATCCAGGGCGGACGCGCCCTCAACGCCATCCTGGACGACTTCCAGAATCCCCGGGTACAGGAGGCCGCCCGGCGCGTCTCCGAGCCTCGGATGATCTCCTCGAACCTGATCAAGCGGATCCCGTTCTTCTACTCGTCCGACCCGTTCACCTTCTCGCTCAACCAGTTCATGAGCGGTAAGGTCGAGGTCCCCGAGGCGCTCAAGGCCCCCGAATTCGAGGCCGACCGCAAGAAGATCCGCGAGCTCGCCCAGAAGGCCCGTGAGGAGGACGAAGAGTCGGAGGCCGCCGACGTCACCGAGGAGACCTTCCGCGAGCTGAATGCCGCGACCCGGGCCCTCCGCGCCAAGTTCGAGGCCAAGTTCCCGCCCAACTCGAAGGAATACGTCGATACCGAGCCGTTCCTGAAGGCCCTCGTCGGCTTCACCACCCTGCTCAAGTCCAACGATTTCGAGAAGGAACTCCAGAAGCTTGAGGATAACAAGCAGGTCTCCCTCTTCAAGCTCCTCACCTTCATGACCATCTACAACCTGCGCTTCGGCCGGGCCGATAGCCCCGAGCAGCGGGCCGTCTACAACCAGCTCTACCCGATCATGGACGAGCGACGCCGCGAGATCGCCGCCCTGATCGCCCAGAGCGCGCCCCCGGCCGAGAACACGGCACCCGATGCCCCGCCGACCCACATCTTCCAGGATCTGAATTTCGACCAACTCCACAAGACCACGACGGCCCCCCAGCCGCCGACCCCCAAGTTCCCGGCCCCCAAGTAAGCGAACTCGAAAGGCAATTCCAAGGCCTGCGCCTGCCCCCCCGGCAGGCGCGGGCCTTTTCGCTGCGCCTTGGGGTCTTGCAAGCGCTTCGACAAGGACGTCGGGGCGTTCGTTCCTGGGGCGGTGTCCATCGAAGCGGCTCACTTCTTCTCCGCCGGCATCGGGCCCGCCTCCGGATAGTTCGACCGCTCGGACTGCCACCTCCTGACCTCATCGTCCTTGCCCATCGCGGTGTACAGTCCCACCAATCGGTCGATGGCCTCCGAGAGGCGTACCTTGGCTGCCTCGGGGATCATCGCCTCGCGACTCTTCATCCCCTCGTAGCCGGCCAGCAGCAGCGGTTCGGCCTCCGCGTACTTCTCGCGGCCGAGCAGGGCGCCGCCGAGCATCGATCTTGTATTGAAGGTCCGCCAGTCGTCCGGTTCCCGTTTCTCGCGGATCGCCAGGCACTCGCGGAGGAGCGGTTCGGCCTCGGTCCATTTCTTCTGCAACACGAGGCCCGTGGACACCTGGGCCAGCATCCCCGCGAGCTGGGGGCTGTCGGGCGGCAATTTCTCGCGGGCGCCGGCGAGCCCCTGCTGGAGCAGGTCGGCGAACTTGGCGGTTTCTCCCGCCTTCTCGTAGGCCCCGAGTAAATCGCCATTCACCCAGGCCAACTCGGTGTATTGTTTCGCCGATTCGCGGGCTTCCTCCAGGAGCGGAATACCGTCCCTGGGCCGCCCTGCCGCGATGTAGGCAGATCCGAGGTTGGCGGCCGTCGTTTGCGTCGCCCGATCGTTGCGGCCGAATTTGGCCTCGCGGCGTTTGAGCACATCTTCATACAACGGGATCGCCCGATCCAGCTTCCCCGCCTCGCGGCAGGCCGTGGCGAGTACCTGGAGGTAGCTCAGCGTCTCGGGGTGGTCGGGGCCCCGCTCGGCGGTGGTCTCAGCCACCTTCTCTTCGAGCAGCGGCAGGGCCTTTTCCGGCTGGCCCGACCTCCGATACGCATCGATCAGGACCGGGGTGTTGCCGCGGAATTCGGGGTACCTTTTCGACCCCTGGTAGACCAGCTCCAGCAAGGGGACCGCGTCCTTGGGCCGATTCATCATGAAATAGATGTACCCCAGGTTCGACCGGGTCATCTGCGTATTCTGGTGCTCGCGGCCCAGCGTGGCCTCTTGCCGTCTCACCACATCCTCGAAAAGCGGCACCGCCAGGTCGGGGCGATTCGCTTTCTGGTAGCCCGCGGCCAGATTCGCCAGCACGGTGAGCGTGTTGGCGTGGTCGGCCCCGAGATTCCTGGACGCCACGTCGCGGACACGTTCCCAGAGCGCGATCGCCTCGACCCCCCGCCCCACGTCATCGTACGCCATGGCCAGTTCGTTCATCGCGCCCTGCGTGGTCTCGTCCTCGGGCCCGAGTAAACGCTCCAGCGCCTTCACGGCCTCCTCGCCCTTGCCCAGGGCCTCGCCATCCAACTTGCCGCTATGCCAGAGCAAGTGGGTGAGGAACCCCTGGTACTTGTAGAACTCGGCCGAATCCGGATCACGCTTCTGCGCCGTGGACATCAGTGAGCGCGTTTGCGCCTCGGCCTTGTCCCACGACGCCAGGCTGTGATAGACCCCGGCGATGATCCAGCGGAGATACTCTTCCAGCTCGGGACGATCGACGAAGCGCGTCCCCACCATTACGGCCGCCTTGTCGAGGACTTACAGCAGCGTCACCTTGTCCTCGGCGGCGTTGTTTCCCGGCTCGGCCTGGGTCAGCAGGTCCAGGGTCAGGAAGCCGTCGATAGCGCTGGTGCGGGCCTCGGCCAGGACCGCCTTGTCGCGCTCCAGGGCCGTTTTCTTCTCGGCCGCGATCGCCCTGTCTCGCTCCTCGTCGGCCTTGGCACGCTGAACCGCCTCCGCGTCCCGGGCCCGGCGGGCCGACGCCATCCCCAGGCTGGTCCCCACGATGCCGCCGACCAGGGTCAGGAAGACCAGGCTCGCGGCGATCACCTGAAGTTTGTTCCGTTTGACGAACTTCCGGAGGCGGTACCCCCGGCTGGGCGGGCGGGCCTCGACCACCTCATCGGCCAGGTACCGCTGGATATCCCGGGCGAGGCCATTGGCGGTGTCATAGCGCCGGGCCCGGTCCTTCTCCAGGGCCTTCATCACGACCCAGTCGAGCTCGCCCTGCAGGAGCTTCGACAGCCGCGTGGGCTCGATGCTGCGATTGGCCGCGATGTTCGGTAACGCCTCGGCCGTGCTCAGCTTGGTGCTCGGCCGGGGCGGATCGACCTCGCGCACCATCCGCAGCATCTCCAGCACCGCGCCCCGGCGGAACTGCCGCGCGTCCAGCGGGGGGGAGCCGGTGAGCAATTCGTAGAGCATGACGCCGAGAGCATAGACATCGGTGCGAGTGTCGATATCCATCGACGACGGGTCGGCCTGCTCGGGCGACATGTAGGTCGGCGTGCCGACGATCGAGCCGGTGTCGGCGAAGCTCATGTCGGTCAGGTTCTGCTCGGTCGCCTTGGCGACCCCGAAGTCGATGACCTTCGGCGTCGGCCGGCCGTCGACCTCGGTGACGAGCACGTTCCCCGGCTTCAGATCGCGGTGGATGATCCCTTTCTGGTGCGCGTGCTGCACCGCCTGGCAGACCGCCACGAACAGCTCCAGCCGGGCATCGACGGTCAGCCGCTTCTGGTCGCAGTAATCCGACAGCGGCACGCCCTGGACGAGTTCCATCACGAAGAAAGGTTGCCCGGCGGGTGTCAGTCCGCCGTCGTAAATCCGCGCGATGTTGGGGTGATCCATCAACGCCAGCGCCTGCCGCTCGGCGTCGAACCGCGCCAGAACGGCGCGCGAATCCATGCCGGTCTTGATCAGCTTGAGCGCGACCTGCCGCTTGACCGGCTCGGACTGGCTCGCCAGGTAGACCGAGCCCATGCCGCCCTCGCCGATCACCTCCACCAGGGTGTATCGGCCGGCGATGACCGTGCCGAGGCCCTCGCCGGTGCGGTTGCGGGCCGGCGGGGATGCGGCGGGCCCGTCGGCCGCGGCGGTGGCGTCGGGGTCGGCCGGGGCCAGGGTGACGGTCGCGCCGTCGGTGGGCGGGGCCCGGCGGTGATCGCATCCGCAGGGGCCAGGTCCGCGGTCGCCGCCGGCTCCGCGGGCGGTCGCACGCCGGTACCGGGCGCGGTGGGGAGGTCGACCGTTCGGGCTGCATCGTCGATGTCGAGCGTCGGACGATCGATCGGGGTGCCGGTCCGGGCCTTGCCGGCGAGCCGGGCCTCCAGGCGTCGGCGCAGTTCCGGGTTCCCCGCGCAGGCCACGTCGAGGAACGTCGCGCGGTCGGCGGGATCGATCCGGGACAGGGCCCTCACGAACAGGTCGAGCTCGTTCACGGCAAGGCTCCTCGGTGTGACACATCCCGCCCTGGCGTCATCGACGGCGAAAGCGCGCACGGGTCGATCGAACCTTCTGCGGACCGGCGTCCGGGCGACGGCCCGAAGGCCGGGTCGGGCTTACGGAGTGGCGGGGGCGTCGGCCAGGGGCCCGGCAGCGCGGGCGTCCAGGTCGTTCATCAGGGCCCGGAAGTCGTCGCGGTCACGGAGGGGGTCGAGGGCGGGCTCGGTGCGGAAGGTGGCGGGGTTGCGGAAGGTCATGCCGGTGGCCTTCTTGAGCAGTGCCATGGCCTGGTCGGCGTGGGCGGCGGCCTCGGCGGGGTCGGTCGACACGCCGGCCAGGGCGGCGTGGGCGCAGGCGTATTCGAAGGTCTGGGGGCCGCTCAGCACAGTGGCGATCGACTTTTCTATGTCGATCGCCCGCGTCCAGTCGGCGACGGCCCCGGCGGTGTCCCCCGCCACCTGTCGCGCCTGGCCGAGTCGCAGGTACCCATGGGCGAGTTCGCCCGTGAATGCTGGGCGATTGGCCAGCTTCTTGATGGCTTCGCTCAGGATCGTGATGGCCTCGTCGAGGACCGTCCGGGCCTCGACGGTCCGGCCGAGCCGGAGAAGGATCGACGCCTCCAGGATCATGGCCCCTGGAAGGTTACGTACCTCGATCGGATCCGCGTCGGCCGAGAGTTTCCGCCGAATTTGCACCGCCGCTTGTGCGCCCTCCAAAGCCTCGGGGAGCCTGCCCGCGTCGCGATGCAGGCGACCCCTATGGGCCTGGAGAAAGGCGACCCTCCTCTGGATCAGTAGGTCGCTCGGCTGGATCACCGCGTACTCCCGGGCGGCGGCCATCCCGTCCCCATAAGCCTCCAACGCCTCTGTCGGCTTCCCGGTGCGTTCCAGCAGAACTCCAATGTCGTCGTGGGACCAACAAACGTGCCGCAAGCTGTCGTTGAGGGAAGGGTCAACCTCTGCCACTTTTCGAAATGACTCCAGCCCTTTCTGCAGGGCTTCCATGCCCTCGGCTTCATGGCCCAACTCCAGGAGAACTCGGCCCGACTCCTGGTAAATCATGCCGTTCTTCCACCGAGCGTCCAGATCGCCGAGGTTGCCCTCGACCAGCTTCCGCGAGACAGCCAGGCCCTTGCGTTGAGCGTCCAACGCCTCGGCCCATTTCCCCGAATACTCCAGCAAGGAGGCGAACGAATCGTAATCTTCCGCCTGTTTGCTCTGGTAATCGTTCACTGCTGGATACGTTTTTGCAAGATTCGAAAAGAGCGCCAGAGAATTCTCATAGGCGGCCCTGGCTTCCATCGGCCTCCACAACATCTCGGTCTTCGCCCAACCGAGACCGTCGTAGGCCAGAGCCAGTTCATACAGGTATTCCGCGACCGTCGGGTGGTCGCTGACCAGTGTTTCGAGAATCGCCAGCCCTTTCTCCTGTACCGTCACCGCCTCCTCGAGCTCGTCCCCCTGCATTCGGAGCTGGACTCCCAGATCGCTGTAGCTCTTGCCGAGCTCCAGCCGGTATCGCGGTTCGGTGGGGTGGCCTTCCGCCAGCCTCCGCCAGAGAGCCGATGCCTTCCGCCAGGCTTCCCGGGCCTGGGGGAGCCTGTTCGTCCTCTCAAGGGTGTTTCCGACGGCCGAATAGCCGCGGGCCAGGACCTCCTCGACGTCGGCCGTCGCTGCTTCCGCTTCGAGCCCGCCGGCGATGTCGACCTGCTCCTCGTGAGCCTGCAGCGACCCTTCGCTATCGCCTGTCTTCAGCAGCAACTCACCGATGGCCCTCAGGGTGCGGGCCACATCGAGCCGCACCTCACGACTCGCCCCGGGATGCGCCGCCAGCGACCGCCGCACCTCCAGCGCCTTGCGATGCACCGACAACGCCTTCTCCGGCTCGCCGATTTTCGCCGTCAGGTCGCCGAGTTGCGCGTACCCGTCCCCCAGCAGCTTGTGCGATCTGGCGTCGGTCTGGCCTTCCAGTAGCGTCTCCAGGTCGCCGTAGAACCCAGCGGCCTCGCGGAGCAGTTTCGTCCGCAGCTCCTTGAACTGATCGTTCCTCATCAGCACGTCCTCGCTGACGTCCGAGTGAAACGTGCCGATTGCCTTCTGGGCCAGCTCGAACCGCTGCTCGACCTTCGCCTGCTCCTCGGCCAGTTCCTCGTTCTTCGCCGCCAAAGCCCGGTTGGCCCGCGACGCCTGGATCAGGCCCCACGTCGTGCCGATGATGCCGACGACCAGGGCCGTCAGCACCAGGCTCGCCGCGATCACGCCGCCGCGATTCTTCCGCACGAACTTGCGGATGCGATACCCCCGGCTCGGCGGCGCGGCCAGCACGGGCTCCGACGCCAGGTGCCGGCCGATGTCGGCCGCCAGGCCGTTGGCCGTGTCGTAGCGGCGGGCGCGGTCCTTCTCCAGCGCCTTCATCACGATCCAGTCGAGATCGCCCGAGAGCGTCCGCCTGAGCTGCGTCGGGTCGATGCTGCGAACCGCCGCGATGTCCGGCAGGGTCGCCGACGTGCCCACCCGCGTGCTGGGCCGGGGCGGGTCGACCTCGCGGACCATCCGCAGCATCTCCAGGACGGCGCCCCGCTTGAACTGCGTCGCGTCGATCGGCGGGGCGCCCGTGAGCAACTCGTACAGCATGACCCCGAGGGCATAGACATCCGTCCGCGTGTCGATATCCATCGACGACGGGTCGGCCTGCTCGGGGCTCATGTACTGCGGCGTGCCGACGATCGCCCCGACGTCGGAGAAGCTCATGTCGGTGAGCGTCACCTCGGTCGCCTTGGCCACTCCGAAGTCGATCACCTTGGGGGTCGGCTTGCCGTCAACCTCCGTGACCAGCACGTTGCCCGGCTTGAGGTCGCGGTGGATGATCCCCTTCTGGTGAGCGTGCTGCACCGCCTGGCATACCGCAACGAAGAGGTCGAGCCGCCCCTTCACGGGCAAACGCTTCGCGTCGCAATACTCGGTCAGGGGCACGCCCTGGACCAGTTCCATGACGAAGAACGGCTGACCGGCGGGGGTGACTCCGCCATCATAAATCCGCGCGATGTTGGGGTGGTCCATCATCGCCAGGGCCTGGCGTTCGGCGTCGAACCGGGCCAGCACCCCCCGCGAGTCCATCCCGGTCTTGATCAGCTTGAGTGCCACCCGCCGCTTGACCGGTTCGGACTGGCTGGCCAGGTAGACCGAGCCCATCCCGCCCTCGCCGATGACCTCCAGCAACGTGTACCGGCCGGCGACGACGGTGCCGAGCTGGTTGTCGGATGTGGTCCTGACCGCGCGGGTTGCGGCGGATCCGGAGTCCATCGCCTCGGTGGCATCGAGATCGAGGCGATCGATCGTCTCCGAGGGCCCGTCGGGCCGATGCTCCCCGGTCGAGATCACCGTCGGGCCCGGGGCGTCCGGGAAGAACGCAGCCGTGGCGTCCGTTGCGGGCTCAAGGGCCCGGGCGGAAGCTACCTCGGCACTCAGCAGCGCCTCGACCCGGGCCCGGAGCCCGGCGTCGTCGCCGCACTCGCGGTCCAGGTAGGCGGCGCGTTCGGACGGGTCGGTCCGGTCCGAGGCGTTCAGGAACAGCGACTTCGCTCGGTGGGGGTCGACGACCATGCCTCTCCTCCAGGGATGGGTCCATTACCCAATGCCCCGTCCGGGCGAAAAGTGTCTCGCGCAATCCCCGCTTTCCAGGGCGATTCGCCGGCCGATCCGATACGAGCCCGAAGCGCAAGCGAGTGGATCGTTTTCGATGGCCACCCGGGGAAATCCACTCGCTTGCGCTTCGGGCTTGTTTCCGATTGGATCGCAAGCAGCGCTACTTGGACAGGATCTCGCGGAGCCTGGCCAGGGCGTACTTCCCGTTCCGGTAGGCCACCGCCCGCGAGATCCCCAGCGCCTTGCTCGTTTCCCCGACGGAAAACCCTCCGAGAAGGCGACGGCACAAAAAGCGGCGAACCGCAGGGCCCGGTCCTGGCCCGGCGGCTCGCCGGCTTGACTTGCGTCGATGGTCGGGTCGATCCGATCCGATCCGATCCGATCAATCGCGGGACTTCGGCCCGCCCAGCGTCCGCTTGATGAAATCGCGCTGGATCCGCTGGTAGTGGGCGCCGCCGATCCCGTGCCGGGCCGACGGGTAGATCATCAGCTCGAAATCCTTGTCGGCCTGCTGCAGGGCGTGCACCAGTCGCATCGTGTTCCGCATCGACACGTTGTCGTCGATCGCCCCGTGCAGGATCAGCAGCTTGCCGTGCAGGTCCCTGGCCGCCTCCACGACCGACGACGCCTTGTAACCGTCCGGGTTGTCCTGGGGCGTGCCCATGAACCGCTCGGTGTAGATCGAGTCGTAATCACGCCAGTCGGTGACGGGCGCACCGGCGATGCCGGCCGCAAAGACGTCGCTGTGCGTGAGGCAGTAGGCCGTCAGATAGCCGCCGTAGCTATGGCCGCTCATGCCGACCCGCGAGCCGTCCACGTAGGGCCGCTTCTTGAGCCAGCCGACCGCGTCCTTGATGTCCTCGTTCTCCTGCACGCCCAGCTTGCGGAACGCCGCCCAGGCCGATTTCGCACCCTTACCGCTGGCACTCCGGGGGTCGACCTTGAAGACGATGAAGCCCTCCTTGAGAAGGTCGCCTTCCAGGCCGGCCGGCGCCGCGTTCCCCCGCCAGGCGTCGTTGAGCGTCGGCGTGTGCGGGCCGCCGTAGGTCATCAGCCAGACCGGGTACAGCGTCTTGCCGCTCTCGTCCAGGTTCGGCGGCAGGATGACCTCGGCCTCCAGGGGGAAGCCGTCGCGAGTCGGGATCGTCACGATCTCCCGCTTCGGGGCCTTGGGGTCGGCCGCGGCCGGCTCGGGACCGGTTTCGACCTTCCTCACAACCGAGCCATCGGCCTTGAGGACCTGTGCATTCGGGGCGACTTCGCGGCCGGACGCCTCGTCGAAGATCAGGGACCCATCGGGGCTGAATGTATCGCTATGGCTGCCCGGGCCCTTCGTGATCAGCTCGGTGGCGGAGCCGTCCAGCTTCGCCCGATAGAGGGCCGTGCCCAGGCCGGTTTCCTTCATCCCGGTGACGTAGATCCAGCCGCCTTCCTCGTCGAGCCGGACGACTTCCGACCCGCCCCGGCCGCCGCGGAGTTCCCAGTTGCCCGACGTGACCCGGTTCTTGAGCGTGCCGTCCGGGTTGTATCGGTAGAAGTGCTTGTAGCCGTCGCGCTCGCTCTTGACCAGGAACGTGCCGTCCTTGAGGACCTTGATCGCCCCCAGGCTTTCGACCCAGGCGCCGGTCGTCTCGCGGAAGAGCTTCTTCGTGGCGCCGTCGGGGGCCATCGTGAGGAAGTCGAGCCAGGTCTGCGTCCGGTTCTGGCCGTAGAAGTAGGCGACCGAGCTGTCGGGCCACCAGGCGACGTCGCTGATCAGGAAATCGTCGGGGTTGTAGGCCGACAGGTCCGCATACGCGACCTTCCCCGTCTCGACCGCCACGATGCCGAACCGGACCCGCGGATTCGGCTCGCCCGACCGGGGATAGGCCGTCTCCTCGACCTTCCTCGGCTCGTTCGTGTCGATCAGAACGTGATGCGTGGGGATGTTACGGTCATCGATATCGAGGAAGGCGATGTGCTTCGAGTCTGGCGACCACCAGTAAGCCTTCCAGTTCCGGTTGAAGATCTCCTCGAAGTACACCCAGTCGGCCTTGCCGTGCCGGACCCGATCGCTCCCGCCTTTGGTCAGGGCCTTCACTTCCTTCGTCGCGGCATCCTGCACGTAAAGGTCGTTCTGCTTGATGAAGGCGAGCCGCTTGCCGTCGGGGCTCGCCTCGGCCAGTTCGCCGCCATCCGGGGCGGGTGCGCCGGCAGGACGGCGAGGGACGGCCAGGACGCCGGGGGCCGGCGCGGGCGCCTCGCCCTCGATCGGCTCGGCTTCGCCGGTCAGGGCATCGACCTTGTACGCCTTCCCTTCTTTGGTCTGGGCATAGTGGGTGTTATCGAGCCATCGTAGGAAGCCCGAACCGCCCCGTTGCACCCCGGGGCGCTGCAGCGCCGACGGCCCGGCCGTCTCGGTCGGGGCCTTCGAAGGTTGCAAGGGCAGGGGGGAAGCGGACGCCTTCATCAGGCGGACGACCGGGAAATCGCGGCCGGCCTCCAGGCCCTCGTCGAAGAAGCCCCAGGTCGTCAGGCTGTCTTCCGAACGCGGTTCCAGCAGCATCACCGCCAGCGAGCCGAGCGGCCCCGTCGCGGGGACGACCGCCGTGCCGGCCGGGATCTTCCGCGATTCCTCGCGCCTCGTCGTCGTCAGGTCGGCCGACTTCCCCTGATAGGGGTTCTGCGACCGTCGGAGGTCGTCGACCCGATCGACGGCCACATTTCCTTCGACCTCTTCCCGGAGCGTGCCGACGTCCAGGCCGTGCAACTTCAAAGTCTCGATCGCCTTCGAGAAACGGCCGGGGACGAGGTAGAAGGCGGGGCGGGGGACGGTCTCCTTGGCCCCGAAATCGTCCCAGAGGGCGACCTCGTAATCCCGGGTTTCGGAGGTGGCCACGCGTCGGCCGTTCGACTCGGCCTCGACATAGCCCAGGGCCAGGGCCGGCTTCGAGCGGGCCTTTGCCTCCGACCGGATTGCAACCGGCTCGCCCACCTGGCCCGTGGACGACGCGTCGGCCAGGAGTTTGGCGATCTCGTCCTTGTGGCTGGCGGCGAACTTGAGGATCTGCCGACAGAAATCGCGAGTGGCGAGGATCCGGTCCTTGTAGCTCGCGTACGAGTACGATTCGGACAGGATGCCGATCTTGCCGATCAGGCCGAAGTAATTGGTGCTATAGCGGGGCTCGGGGGCGAACGTGAACCATCGGTCATGGTCGCGATTGAAATTGCCGTAGGCGAAGCTCTTCCAGCCGTTCTCCTTCTCCATCGACACGCCGACGTCGTGCAGCAGGCGATCATCGACATAATTGATCAACCGGCGATCGCCCGCCGGGCTCTTGGGCCCCGCGTGGGTGATCGTGTAGCGGTGGTGCGAGCCATTGGTGGTATGGCCATCGACGACGATCGACGGGTTCCACTCCCGGATCCAGGCCACAAGCGCCCGGGTTTCGGGGGCTTCGAGCTTGACGAAGTCCCGATTCAAATCGAGCCCCTGGCCATTCTCGCGACGGCCCATCCCCTTTTCCGGCCCGACCTGGCCGGGACGGTTGGTCGTGGCCATCTTGTCGTTGCCATCGGGGTTGTAGTTGGGCACGATGGCGACGACCAGCTCTTTGAGGAGCGGATCGGGCTTCGGCTGGGTCAGCTCGCGGGCGAGCATCAACACCGCTTCCTTGGCATCGACCTCGCCGGCATGGATGTTGGCGAACAGCAGGACGACCGGCTTGCCCGACTTCCTCGCGGCGGCCGCATCGGCCACGGGCGGATCGCTCAGGATCAGGATCGGCAGCGACTTCCCCTCGGTCGAACGGCCCAACTCGGCCATCGACGCGAACTCGGAAGCCCGATCGATCCGCGAGGCCAGGTCGCGGACCTCCTCGCTGGTCGAGGTCGCCGTGAAATCGGTCTTCTCGGCGACCGTACGAAGGTCGGCCTCCTGGGCCCGGGCCAGGGCCGGGAGGAAGAGGAACAAGGCGGCGAGGCGAAGCGGACGCATCGGCGGGTGTCTCCGTCCATTGGCGGGCGATTTCGATCGCACCGAGTATGGGCGAAGGCTTTGATGATGTCGAGAAGGGCGTTCCTCTCTGAATGAACGTCGATGATGAAGGCGCCCGAGGGGCGAACCTATGGCATTCCGCCCTCAATACGCTGCCCGCAGGAGGAGGCCGCATTTTCCAGTCGAGGAAAGGTCCTACGGACCGACCGCGTGCTTTTCACGAAACCCAATCGAAATCCCCGGATAACCGAAGTTCCTCGAAAAACAGCTTGGCAACGGCTACGACCTCATCCCGAGCGAGGCAACAACCCACATGGAATCCATCCCGCTGGCCGAAGACAATATCGACGTATTCGTCCGAATCCACGTCCCTCCTGAAAACCTGGAGGTCATCCTCGGAATCGTCGAAAAATTTGCACGTATAGAAACCTGTAATGCTATCCCCGCCGATTGCGAGAGCCTTGCCCGAAAACGGAAGGTCCGTGCCAGCCAGGGGTGCCCCCTCGGCGAGGATCACCAGGGTGACATGGTCGCCATCGAGCATCCCAATCGCGTCGGAGACTGCGGTCCAATCCGGGTCCATCGTGACGGGGTAACCGTGGCCCGGCCATCCTACGCTCAATCGATTATCATCGACGTACAAGTAGCCTATCGACGGCGTCGTTCCTGCCATGAGTCTCTCATCAGAGGGTCAGTAGATGCCAGTGTCAGGTCGGCTGACCGTGCCCCTGCAGGTAGATCCCCTGGATCTCGGTACAAATGCAGTCGAATCGCTCAAAGTACTCCGCCTGGAGTGTCTCGGTCGGTAGGCCGAATGACTGGCGGGTGTACTGTAAACCTAGGTCCCCCGCGAGTTCGAAGGCTTCTCGCTGGAACTTGGGGTACACGTCATGGGCCGTGTCGAGGTCGCCCGCGTTCCGCATCCCGTAGTCGGCAACCCACAGGCAGTAGATGAGGCGTTCAGCGGGCGACAACCGATCCCCACCAGCCTGCTTGGTGATGACGGTATCTCCAGCCTCGACGATCCAACCTTCGTTCTCTGAATAGCTTCTCATGCGCCAAACTCGTGCCTCCGCGTAGGCGGTTCAGAGTCGCCTGTCACCGGACGATCTGCCTCGCGGATGGCCCGGCCCTAAGAAACCACCTCATCGAAGGCCGGTTCATCCTTGAAGGCGCCCAGGAACCGCTCGATCCAGTCGACCGTGGGCGAATCCCGATCGATCCGATGCCGGATCTCAGCGACCGCGGCCTCCAGGGCCGCCAGTCGCTGTTCCACGGCCAGATCCGTTGCCATATCGCCCTCCGCTCACGCTTGCAAGTCGTCGATCTATCCCGCCCCTCAATAAGCGTGCTTCTCCTCCCAATCCCCGCCCGTATCCTCGTCCGGCAGCGGCTCCGGCTTCGGCGTCACCTTGGCCTCGTCCTCGGCCTTGAGCCTGGCCACCGCCTCCTCCAGCGGGATCGCGCCGAGGTCGCCCTTCAGCCGATCGCGGTACGCCACCTGGTTGGCCTCGGCCTCCTTCTGGCCGACGACCAGCATCACCGGGATCTTCTCCAACTGCGCATCGCGGATCTTGGCCCCGATCTTCTCGGGTCGCGAGTCGATCGCCGCCCGCAGGCCGGCCGCGAGCAGTTGCTTCAAGACCGTGCCGGCGTAGTCGGCCACCTTGTCCGAGATCGGCAGCACCCGGACCTGTTCGGGCGCCAGCCAGAGCGGGAAGGCGCCGGCGAAGTGCTCGATCAGGATGCCCATGAACCGTTCCATCGAGCCCAGCGGCGCCCGGTGGATCATCACCGGACGGTGCGGCTTGTTGTCGGGGCCGATGTATTCGATCCCGAACCGGGCCGGTAGCACGTAATCCAGTTGCACCGTCCCTAACTGCCACTGCCGCCCCAGGCAGTCCTTGACGATGAAGTCGGCCTTGGGCCCGTAGAAGGCCGCCTCGCCGGGGGCTTCCTCGAACGGCAGGCCCGTCTCCAGCAGCACTTCGCGGATGTCGTTCTCGGCGCGTCGCCAGAGGTCGCCCGCGGCGCCCTGGTACTTGGGGTCGTCGGGGTCCGACTTGGACAGCCGCAGCTTGTAGTCGGTCAGGCCCAGGCAGGTCTCCAGGAAGTGCTGGGTCATCTCCAGCGTCGTGCGGAACTCCTGCCGGACCTGGTCCGGAGTGCAGAACAGGTGAGCGTCGTCCTGCGTGAAGCCCCGCACGCGAGTCATCCCCGAAAGCTCGCCCGATTGCTCGTACCGATAAACCGTGCCGAACTCCGCCAGCCGCAGGGGCAGGTCGCGATAGCTCCGGGGCTGCGAGGCATAAATCTGGATGTGGTGGGGGCAGTTCATCGGCTTGAGCAGGTATTCCTCGCTCACACCTTTCTCGTTCACGTACTTGATCTTCTCGGGGACGCTCATGTCCCAGTAGCCGGCCTCGTCGATGTGCGCCTCGCGGAGCAGCACCTTCTGCGTGGCGGCGTCCAGGTCGCCCCGTTCGAGGCCCGCGACCAGCGCCATCGACGGGTCATTCAGCATCCGCAGCGTCGGGAATTGCGAATCCTTGTAATACGGGTAATGGCCCGACGTCTTGTACAATTCCACCTTGCCAATATGGGGCGTGTACACCGGCTGATAGCCGTAGCGGATCAGCTCGTCCTTGATGTAATTCTCCAGGACCCCCCGGACCGTCGCCCCCCTCGGCATCCAGAGGATCAGGCCCGATCCCACCAGCGGCGAGATCGTGAACAGGCCGAGTTCCTTGCCGAGCCGGCGGTGATCGCGCTTCTTGGCTTCCTCGATCCGCTCGAGATACGCGGCCAGTTCCTTCTTGTCGAAGAAGGCCGTGCCGTAGACCCGTTGCAACACCTGGGAATCGGTCCGGCCCTTCCAGTAGGCGCCGGCGACCGACATCAGCTTGAACGCGCCCACCTTGCCGGCGTTGGGGATGTGCGGGCCTCGGCAGAGGTCGACGAATTCCCCCTGGCGGTAGAAGCTCAGGATGCCGTACTTGTGCAGCTCGTCGTCGATGTGCTGGACCTTCAGATTCTGGCCCAACTCGTCGCAGAACTGGCGGGCCTCGCCGGCCGGCAAGCTGAACCGCTCGAACGGCTCGGCTACCTTGATGATCCGCGCCATCTCGGCCTCGATGGCGGGGAAGTCGGCTTCCGAGAGGGAGTGGCCGGGGATGTCGACGTCGTAGTAGAATCCGCTCGCCGTGGTCGGGCCGAACGCCAGCCTCGCGCCGGCGAACAGCCGCAGGATGGCCCGGGCCATGATGTGGGCGGTCGAATGCCGCAGGACGTCGAGCGCCTCACGATCCTTCGACGTCAGCAATCGCAGGGCGATCGGCGCGGGGGCGTCCTCGGCCAGTTTGGCGTCGAGGTCGACGATGCCCCCATCCACCACCGCCGCGATCGTGGCGTCGGCGAGCCGTTTGCTGATCGATTCGGCGACGATCCTGGGCGTGACGCCCGCCTCGAATTCCTTGACCGACCCGTCGGGCAACTGAATGGCGACCATCTTGCGGCTACCGGCCAGGCCGGCCCCTTGGGAATCCGGGGACGGGGCCGCCCCTCCGACTAACAACGCCGGCCCGATGCCGCCCCATCCTCCCCCCGACCGTTCCTGGACACGGCTCGCGGCCGGGGCGTTCAGCTTAGTCATTCCGGGGGGACATCGCCAGGGCAGGGGGATGGCACCATGATCGGGCCGAAGGCCCCATTCCCGATCCGCCCCTGGGCGATCGCCCTGTTCGGGTTCGTCCTGATGGCCCTCGGCTGGCTTTCCGGGCTCAGCCTCCGCGCCGACCGATCAGCCGTGGAATGGGCCGTCGATCGAACGGCCCGAGAGCCCTGGGCCTCGCTCTGGAGGAGCATCACGACCCTGGGCGACCCGCCCGGCTCCTACGCGGTGGTCGCCGGCGTGGTGCTGGTCGCGGCCTGGTTATCGAACCAACGAGTCCTGCCGATCCGCCCCCGAGAGGGACTGGCCTGGGGGGGGTTGGCCCTGGGCGGCCAGGCCCTGAACTCGCTTTTGAAGCTGGCCTTCCAGCGACCCCGGCCGCCCGAACATTTCCGCATGACGCAAGCCACGTCCTACAGCTTCCCCAGCGGCCACTCGTTCTTCGCCGGCGCCGCGTTCGGGTTGCTCGCCTACCTGGCCTGGCATGCCGCCCGGCCGCGATCGCGACCGTTGGCCCTGGCCCTGATCCTCCTGTGCGGCCTGATGGCGATCCTGATCGCTTCCAGCCGGGTGGCGTTGGGGGTCCACTACCCGACCGACATCCTGGGCGGCCTGGCCCTGGGCGCGGCCTGGGCCGATGCTTCGTGGCGGCTCACTCGTGCCGCAGCGCGTCGATCGGGTTCAGCAGCGCCGCCCTCAGCGCCGGGATGATCCCGAACAGGACGCCCGTGCCCGCCGAGATGCCGAACCCGAGCGCCACGGCCCACCAGGGCACCACCACGTCCACCATCTGCGGGTGCAGGCTGGCCAAAGCGCTCAGGCCGTAGCCCAGCAAGATGCCCAGCCCGCCGCCCAGGACGCTCAGCACCATCGCCTCGGTCAGGAACTGGATCAGGATATCGCGGCGACGCGCCCCGACCGCCTTGCGGAGGCCGATCTCCCGCGTCCGCTCGGTGACGCTGACGAGCATTACATTCATGATGCCGATGCCGCCGACCAGCAGCGAAATGCCCACGATCCCCCCCAGCACGGCGGTTGCCACCAGGCTGAGGCTGTCGAACGCCTTGAGCATCTCGTCCTGCGTCATCACATTGAAATCATTCGGCTGCGACACTTTTAGCCCATGCCGACGCCTCAACAAATTGATGATCTGCGACTTCGCCTCCAGGACCGATTCCTCGGTAGTCGCCCTCGCCGTGATCGCCAGCTTGCGGCGGACGTTGGGGAACATCTTGATCGCGATCGTGTAGGGGATCAGCGCGATATCGTCCTGGTTGTTGCCCAGGAAGCTCCCTTTTTCCTCCAGGATGCCGATCACCCGGAACCTCTGGCCCTGGATCAGGATCGTGTCGTTCAGCACGTTGTCGTTCGCCGACAGCTTCCGCATCGCCTCGCGCCCCAGGACGCAGACGTGATGCCCCCGCTCGACGTCGGCCGCGGCGAATGGCCGCCCGACCGCCACCGGGAAGTTGCGGATCGCGTGGTACTCGACCGACACCCCTTCGAGCGTCGTGGTCGCCTCCTCCCGGCCCAGGCTGAGCTTGGCGTCGGGGCGGCGGATCAAGGGAGAGACCGCCCGCAGCGCCGGGCATGAATCCTCCAGGGCCCGGAAGTCGTCCTCGGTCAGCTCGACCCGCCCCAGCGAACGGCCGGCGGCGCCCGGGGGCCGGTTGGGCCAGACCCAGATCGCGTTCGTGCCGATCCCGCGGAGGAAGTCGGCAACCCAGCCTGTGAACCCCTGCACGACGCTCACCACCGTGATCGTCGACGCCGACGCGATCACGATCCCCAGGACCGTCAGCATCGACCGCAGCTTGTTGGTCGCGAGCTGCTCCAGCGCGGTGCGGACGTTGGCGAGGACGACCATCGTCGATTCCTTCGGGGGGTGGGCGGCGTCATTGCGGCCGGGTCGGTTCGGTTTCCCCCATCGGACGCGATCGGCCCCCGAAAGATCAAGTCCCGAGTTGTCAAGGCCGACACCGCGTCGGATATTCCTGGTTGGAGGGACGGACGCCGGGGGAGGGCCGACGAAGGCCCTCCCCACCTCCCTGCCGCAGGCCGCGAACCCCGCAACCCACCCAAGGACGCCAACATGCTTGTGCTCAGCCGCAGGGCCAACGAGAAGATCCTCATCGGCGATGAGATCGTCGTGTCGGTCGTCCGTGTCGAAGGGAATCAGGTCCGCCTGGGCATCAGCGCCCCCCGGGACGTCCGGGTCCTCCGCTCCGAAATCGCCCCCCACGACAACACCGGCCGCCCGCGGACCTGGAACGGCCCCGACGCCTGGGTGGGATGAACCTCGCCGATTCGGACCGAGCCCAACCGCAACGAATCCACCGCGAGCCTCCCCGGCCGACCGCGAAGGTCGGCCCCCGACGACGCCGTCGGCAGCCCTTATCCTGCCCGCACTCCCGCGGGTTCACCGCAACGAGCACGGGCCCAAGTCCTGGCCACGGGCGTCTCGTACCGTGGTTCCGAAAGGGTCCGGGTATCGAAGAGGTCGTGCATCCGTTCTGAAACGGCGCCTTTCCTAGCCCCGAAGGGCGGCAGTCGAAGGCCGAGGACGCGAGCCCCTCGAACTCGCCGACTCGCCGGGAATCGGCCGGCGGGATCACGGCACCTGGGCCTTCTTGAGCAGTTCATCGACTTCGGCCCAGAGCGATCGCCAGGCGGCCCGCTCGGCCTCGGGGAGCTGCTCAATCCGGTCGCGGATGCTGGCCAGGTCGGCGTCCTGCTTCCAGTGCTGAAGGGTCTGGACCACGACCGCCCCGGCCTGGGGCTGGCCCGATTCCAGGATCCGGGACCAGGCATCCCGCTCGGAACGGAGCCAGGCGAGGGCGTTCCCGCGAAGTTCCGCCTTGGCCGCGCCGTCGTCAGGCGGATCGACGCCTTGCCCGTCGGCGGCCAAGGCGGCGGCACAGGCGGCGTTATAGCGGTGCTGGGGCTTCCGCGATTCTGCGAGCTTCGGGTCGGATTCGAGGGCCTCGCCCCAGAGTTTGGCCGCTTCGTCGGGGCGGCGGACGTCGTAGGCCCGTTGGGCCAGCGAGAGGCGTTCGGCGTTGTCCTTCGCTGATTCACCTCTGCGGATGGCTTCGAGTCGGGCATCGAGCGGGGCAAACTTCGGGTCGGACGCCCTGAATTCGGACAGCTCGCGGGCGACTTCGGTGGCCTCGTCGCTTAATCCAAGCCTCCGGGCGGTCACGATCCAATTCTTCAGATGATTCTCGAGGTAGCGGCGGAATTTGGCCCGCCGTGCGTCGGCCGCGACGGCTTTCTTCTGCCAGGAAACAGCTTCGAGTAGCAGATCCCTCGCCTCGGTCCATCGCAAGTCGTCCATCTTGATTGTGGCCACGTTATTCAGCGTGCCCCCGAAGTCGCTGGCATATTCGGGCGACTCGGGGTATGCCAAGACCAATCGTTCCCCTATGGTGCGGGCCCTCTCATGCGACTCCAGGGCCTCGGCGGTCAGGCCCGTGTTGCGTTGCAGGGCACCGATATTATTGTGGCTGGTTACTAGTCTTGCCTGATACTCGGCGACGGCTGGACGGTCCTCGGCCAGCCAGGCGAAAATCGTGCGTGCCCGCTGATAGGACTCCAGGGCCTCGGCGGCCCGGCCCGCGTTGCTCAGCAGGAGGCCGATGTTGTTGTGGCTATCCGCCAGTCTTGCCTGGTATCCCGCGACCGTGGGATGGCCTTCGGCTAGCCGGGCGCGGATCGAGCGCGCCCGCTCGTGCGACTCCAGGGCCTCGGCGGCCCGGCCCGCGTTGCTCAGCAGGACCCCGATGTTGTTGAGGCTGTCCGCGAGGTGGGCCTGGTACTCGGCGACGTTGGGATGGTCCTCGGCCAGCCGGGCGAGGATCGTGCGCGCCCTTTCATGCGGCTCCAGGGCCTCGGCGGCCCGGCCCGCGTTGCTCAGCAGGACCCCATTGCTGGCGTAGCTATCCGCAAGGTGGACCTGGTACTGGGCGACGTTGGGGTGGTCCTCGGCCAGCCGGGCGCGGATCGTGCGCGCCCTTTCATACGACTCCAGGGCCTCGGCGACCCGGCCAGCCGTCCGTAGGAACTGGCCTCGGCAATGCAGAATCGCAGCCAAGTGGAATTGGTACCGCTCGCGGTTAGGGTCGTCGCGAGCCAGGCCCTCCCAGATGGCCAGGCAGTCAACATGCGCTTTCAGGCCGTCCGACGGATCGCCGATCTCATCCGTCAGGTGGGCGTAGTCGTGGATCACACCGGCCAGGCGGGCCAGCGATTCGGGCCGCATATCGCGGTCGGCTTGCATTCGTTCTCGCAGGCCGCCGAAGAAGGAAAGCGGCTCCTTGAGTAGTGCCTTGCGGAGCGATTCCAGCGACGGGTTGTCCTTCAATTCCGGGTTGTCTGCCACGGCATCGCGAAACCGCTTGACGGCGTCGATCGCCTGGCCTTCCCGCTCCTCGGCCCGGTTCCGCTGGACTTCCAAAGCCGCATTGAGCTCGGTCAACTCGCCATTCTTGAGGTCCATATCATGGCGGGCGCGGGTCTGCACGACCGCCACCGCCGCCAACCCGGCCATCAGCATGATCCCGGCCGCCGCGGCCCCGGTCACGACCGTCCGATGCTTCGCCAGCCAGCGGTTCAGCGATCGAGTCCAGGGCTCCCGATAAGCCGAGACCCGCTCGTCGGCCAGCCATCTGTCGATGTCGTCGGCCAGGGCGCGGCAGGATTCGTATCGGTCGGCCGCCGATTTGGCCATCGCCTTCAGGACAATCGCCTCCAGGGCCGGGTCGATCGACGGGTCGCGGTCGCGGGGCTTGTGGAAGACGCCGTACTCGACCTTCTTGAGGATGGCCGCCGGCTCGCCCTGGAACGGGGCGGAACCCGTCAGGATCGCGTACAGGGTGGCGCCCAGGCTGTAGACGTCGCTGGCGGGGCCGACCTCGTCGAGCCGGCCGGTTGCCTGTTCCGGGCTGACATACCCGGGCGTGCCCATGGCCGAGCCCGGCCGGGTGGCCCCATCCGCCTGGGATTCGGGAGAACTATTGCCGGCATTCGCGGTGGATTCCCGATCGCGGAAGGAGCGGGCCAGGCCCCAGTCGACGACGAGGGTTTCCTCGAACGGGCCCAGCATGATGTTGGCGGGCTTGATGTCGCGGTGGAGCACTCCCCGGCTATGGGCATAATCGATCGCATGGCAGGCCGCCGTGAATCGGCCGAGGAGCTGTCGCAGGGTTGGCGATGGCCGATCGGCCCCGGGACCGGAATGGAATCGGCGGATCGCCTCTTGCAGCGTTTCCCCCTCGATCCGCTTCATCACGTAATACGGCCGGCTGCCGGCGTCGCGGCCTCGGCCGTAGACCGGGACGATCCCGGGGTGTTCCAGGCGGCCGGTGATCTCCGCCTCGTGCAGGAAGCGGCGATGCAGGGTCGCGTCCCGGGCGCGCCTCGGCTGGATCAGCTTGACCGCCACCTCACGGCCCAGGGTCGCATCCCTCGCGAGGAACACCTCGCCCAGGCCGCCTCGGGCGTGGAAGCGAAGGTCGGCATATTCCGAGACGGCCGGCAACAGCGTCGGCTCCGACGGGCCGTCGGGCCGGGACGGTTCGTCCTGGGTGCTCTCGATCATCCCGCCGATCCGCAGCAGGGCACCGATCTGGGACCGGAGCGCGTCGGCCAATTCAGGACGGCCGGCGCAGAGCTGGTCCACGTCCAGGCTCTCGCCGCGTTGGTGGGCCTCTTCCCATCGGGCGAGGAGGGAGTCGAGGGCGTCGTTCATGGGGGCTCCATCGCCTCGGCAGAGGAAGGGGAGGCCGGCAATTCAGGCGCCGGGTAGGGCGTCGCCCAGGGCCCGGTGGAGGCGGATGCGCGCCTGCCTCCATCGTGTGCCGAGGACGCGCTCAGTGATACCCAGGATCCGGGCCGCCTCGGCCTGGGTTTGGTCGTGATACCAGAGGAGATCGAACAGTTCGCGATCCTCGTCCGGGAGGGCATCGATCGCGCGATGGAACTCGGTCCAGGCGGCCAGCGGGGCCGGGTCGTGGGTCTGGTCGGCAGGGCCCGCAACCTGCGGCGATGCCTCGGCGTCGCGGGTCAAGCTCTCGTGGTGGGCGCCGGCGCCCTGGGGGCCGTGGTAGTGCCTCGCCATATCGATGAGGGTATGGCGAATCTTGAGGGCCGCCAGGTTGAAGAAGCTGCGCTCGGACTCGGGCCGGATCGTTTCCAGGGCCCGGAACAGTTGCAGGGCGGCGTCCTGGACGACGTCGTCGGTCTGCTCCCATCGGGCGACGCGAGGGTTCATGCGGAGCATCTTGCGGGCCAGTCGCGTGAGCCGATCGGCGGCGACGGCCAGCAGTTCCTCGCGCGCCGCGGGGTCTCCGGCCCGATGGCGTTCGAGCGGGATTCGGATCTCGGTGGCCCCGCCGGAATCCTCGCGCATGAGATGCCCCCGACATCCCCCGTTCTCACGGCATGGCCATCGTATCCGGCGTTCCGGATCTTCGGCAAGAATTCGAACGGTTTCCGGAGAATTCCGGTAGCCGATCGCACCGGCGTCCGCTCAGCCGGGTGCGGGCCCGAATCGGGCCACATCCTTGAACTCGAACCAAAACCGGGGAGATGAGCGATGCAAGTTCTCGGCCAATTGCGAGGGGTGCTCGGGGGAGTCGTCGGCAAATCCATGCTGTTCGCGGTCGCGACGATCGCGGTCGCCGGGGCGATGCCCAGCAAGGCCGAGGCCGCCCGCTTTACGGTCTACATCTACAACACGCGGACCAACTACGGATGGATCCGCACCGGGTTCACCCACGACCTGTACACCAGCGAGGCGGCCTGCCGCAACAGCATCGTCAACCGGGTGAACGAGAACCGGCGATACCGGACGGACTTCGAGGCGTTCGCGGTCGTCTATCAGAGCTCGCCTCCGCCATTTGGCCTGCTTCAGGGAGGCATCCGGGCCTACATCATGTATTTCCCCGGCCGGGGATATATCGCCTCGGCCGATGACCCGGCGAGGCTTGGCATCACCGCCTTGTGCCAGGCCGAACCACGGTGCGATCGGGCGGATATCGGCGAGGAATGCAAGACCCCCGACGCTCGCCCTCGACACCAGCCCATCCTCCGGAATCGCGAGGAAGCCCTCGCGTAACTGGGACCTCAGGGCCATCTCGCTGCCCGGGTGGCCTAGCCCATCCTCGCTTCACCCACCCCCGATTCCTCACCAAAGGAGCCGATCATGATCGCGGGTATCGTCCGAACGGGTAAGTTGGCGGTTCTCGTCCTGGCCGCGGGTTGGGCCCTTCCGGCCTCGGCGCAGAACTTCCACTACAGCAGGCCGGGCTTCTCCTACTCGCAAGGGCCCGGCGGCTTCTCGGCCAGCACGCCGAGGTACTCGGCTTCGGCCCGCAATTACAGCAACCCGTCGCGCAACCACTACAGCAGCGGCATTTCCTACGGCAACCGGCGATTCAGCTACTCGCAGGGAACCACCTACAACCCCGGCGTGGTTTCGTCGGGATCGACCTACCGATCCGGCAACTTTGCCGCCTCGTCGGGGTCGACGATCGTGCCGCGGTCCTATTCCTCGACGTCCGGCGTGGCATATTCCACCGCGGGTCGTTCGATGTCGATCGGCAACGTCCGGGGAAACATCCCCCCCTATCAAGGCGGCGGGGCGATGTACCTGGGCCGGGACGGCCGTTACCATGCCGACCCGGCCTACTGGGGCGGCGCCCGCTAGCTTCGGGCCTCGATCCGATCGAGGGCGTCCCCCGGTATGATGGGAACGCCCTCTCGAGCCGGGAGTCTCGCCCAAAAACTTGGCGGATTCGGATCTGCGATCGCCATGATTCCGGCCTACCCCCGGGTGTTCTGCGAGGCTGCCCCGATCCCCACGGGAACGGAAAAGTGGGACTATTCATTAGTGTTCCAATATCCCCAAGAGTGTTCATAATATCCCCAAGAGTCTTCCCGAATGTCCCCAAGAGTGTTCTCCCCAGAGTGTTCGTTCCCTGCGTCCCCCATTCCCTGGACCCATTCTCTGGACCGATCGAGTCGCCTGTGCCATCCTGGGGGGGCCGCCGTCGCGAGCAAGGCGGGCAGGGCCGGGAGAGCAGCCTCGAAGGAGCGGTAAAAAGTCCGAGTACGCGGGCTTTTTGGGTACCCGGCGGGCCCACCGGTGCATATGATGGATCGGCCACGCCTAGCCTGGGTCGGGCCGTCGGCGTGTGCCCGCAATCATCCCCTCGGATCCTGGCGTCCCGTTCCCTTGAAATTAGGTTGTCCCGCTCCGCCCGCGGGGATCTGTTTCGCCGCCGGCGGCCCTGGCACGACTCCCCGGAGTTCCCCCCCATGCGACGAAGTCGCGAAGGCTTCACGCTCATCGAATTGCTGGTCGTCATCGCCATCATCGGGGTCCTGATCGCCCTGCTGCTCCCCGCGGTGCAGCAGGCCCGCGAGGCCGCCCGGCGCATCCAGTGCACGAATAACCTCAAGCAGATCGGTTTGGCGGTGCATAACTTCGAGTCGGCCAACAGCAAGTTCCCCGACGGCGCCGGGCCGGTGCCGACGGCGACCGGCGTGGGGCCGTATATCCGCTCGTCACCCCAGGCCCTGCTCCTGCCCTACCTCGAACAGAACGCGCTCTACTCGACGTTCAACCTCGGGCTGGACGTCAACAACACGGGCGAGAACGAGACGGCGCGATGCCAGCTCGTCAACGCCTTCGTCTGCCCGTCGGACGCGGCGGCCACGCGCATGCCCGGGTCGGCCGTGTACGCGGCCAGCACGGGGCAGATCGGCTACTCGAACTACTTCGCGTGCATCGGCGCCACGGCCTCGCTCCTGTTCGACACCGCCACCGCGACCGCCGAGACGAACCAGTCGACCCTGGGCATCTTCAACTACAAGATGAACCTGACGGGGACGCTGGCGACGAACCCGAAGTTCCGGTCGGTCGAGAGCACGGTGACGATCGCGTCGGTCACCGACGGGACCACCAACACGGCCCTGTTCTCCGAGGTCCGCCGCTCGGCCTTGCCGGTCACCGCCACGGCCGCCAACCTGGTCGACCGCAACGTGGTCCACCGGCTCAGCTCGTGGTCGATCACGCCCGACAATTACACCCCCCGGCTGCCGGATTGCGACACGTCCTCGATGACCGTGCTGGCCTACCGCGGCCAGCAGTATTACCGCAGCCTGCAGCCCACCTCCACCTATTCGCACACCGTCCCGCCCAACTACAAGGGGTTCGACTGCATGGACTCCGGCTTCGGCGTGGGCCATATCGCCGCGAGGAGCTACCACTCGGGCGGCGTGAACGTCGCGATGGCCGACGGATCGGTCCGGTTCGTCAAGGAATCGGTCAACATGCAGGCCTGGTCGGCGCTGGGGACGAAGGCCGCCAACGAGATCATCAGCTCCGACGCCCTGTGATTTTGCGGACATCCGCCCACGTCCGCCGCATGCCGGGAGCGCCCCGGCCTGCGGCCTCCCCCTGCACGCGCCCGATCGAGGCCCCGACGGATGACCAAGCCCTTACGCCTTGCCTTCGCCCGACTCCTCCCCGCCCTGGCATTCGCCGCCGGGTGCGGCCAGGATCCCAACCCCTCGAACTCGCCCCAGTTGTACAACAGCACGGTCCTGTTCGAGGTCGGCGATACCATCAACACCTATTATCTTCAGAACAAAAAACCGCCCCAGGGCATCAAGGACCTGGCGGGGTTCTCCGAATCGTTCCCCACCGGCCTCGGCGCCGCCCGTCGCGGCGACGTGGTCGTCTTCTGGGGCGTCGCGCCGGTCCAGGGCGGCTCGACAGGGCCCGAAGGGCAGGAGATCCTCGCTTACCTCAAGGAAACCCCCGAATCCGGCGGCGGCGTCCTGACCCGCGCCCTCGAGATCAAGTCCCTCACCGCCGAGGAGTTCAAGGCCGCCCCCAAGGCCGCCGGCAAGATCGAGGACACTTCCGGGGCGGGCAAGAAGAAGTAGGGCGGGGCCGGGTGTCGCAACCTTACCCGCGCATCGTCGTGTCCCGCGATCGATCCGTCCCAGTGCGGGTTACGGGATGATCTCGCCGCCGTTGATCGACCCCATCGCCGGCCAGATGCCCACGCGGGCCCCGGGTCCGGGCTGCCAGACCGAAATGTCGCGCGTCACCCCCTGGGGATAGCCCGTGGTCGGGTCGAGCGTCCAGGTATCGACCGTGTCCTTGACGAACCGCACCGTGCCGTCGAGGAACGCCACGTTGATGCCGCCCGGGTGGAAGCTCGAGGCGCACTCCAGGTAGGGGCCGAGCCCGTCCACGCTCGTGTTGTTCTGCATCTTCTTCTGGGCGTTGATCGGCCAGAAGTGGAAGTAGCCGGCATCGCCCGTGGTGCCCGAGGCCCACCAGCCCCAGTCCTCGAAGCTGCCGTGCGGCGTGTAATCGTTCTTGGCGAACAGGCCGTGCGCCTTCTCGCTGAAGGCCGCGGAGTTGCTCAGGCCGTCGGTGACGTCGGCGAGCCGGACCGGGGGCCGCGATACGCCGGGGTAGCCGAAGACCGACTCGGCGAACCGGCCGTAGCCGTTGGTGGCGAACGGGCCGTTGAACTGGTAGATCGCCGCCCGCCGGTGCGCGGCGTCGGCCTGGTTGGCGTTGTCCCGGCCGCTGACCCGCCCGGCCCAGTAGCCCCAGTTCGCGGCGTAGTTGGTGTAGGCGAGCTTCGCCGGCAGCGCATTGCCGTCGAGCTCGCCGGGCCCGTAGGTGGAGTGGTAGCCCACGATCGAGCCGTCGCTGGGGCACCAAAGGGTGCTGATGCCGACGCCGATGGTGGTCGCGTTGTAGTCGGTCCAGGGCGAGATCGAGGAGTTGTAGGCATTGAACGCCGCGCCCTGGTCGTAGAACGGCGCGAGGGCCAGCATGGGCCCATAGGCGTTCGCGACGAGGCTGGGGGCCCCGAAGCCGCCGGCGGGGTCGAGTTGCCAGTGGAACGCCATCGGGTACGAGCCGTTCACGCCCTCGTAATTCGCCAGCGCCAGGGCCAGTTGCTTCAGGTTGTTCTTGCACTGCAACTGGCGGGCGGCCTCGCGGGCCATCTGCACGGCCGGCAGCAGCAACCCGATCAGGACGCCGATGATCGCGATGACGACGAGAAGCTCAATCAGCGTGAAACCCTTCCGGTCGGACTCCAGAGGACGTGACTCGCGCTTCATGATGAACTCCTGGCCCCGTGGCCGTGGGCGAGAAAGAAAGGGTCGCTCCTCGACCCGCGGACGGTCGGTTCCTCGCGACTCGGGCACGTTCGACGTGCCCATACCACCTCATCAAACAACCCGACCCCAACCCGACAGCCCGACGGCGATTTCCCTCGATGGGGGCGGAAGCCGTTTCCGGAGAGAGCCTTCGGACCTAGTCGATTAGCGTGCCGCCCCGCCCCGAGCAGACCCTACCGGGGTCATTCGGCCGGGTTTTTTCCCCATCTTGGGCGACGGCTGCTCGACATCCCCACCCCGCTTCGGGACCGGGATCGACCCGCGCGCGGGCATGTCATCGCCGCCCCAGCAGCCCGGCGCCGAGACGACCACCCAAGGAAGCAGCGACGTCCCGACCAGCCGGCAAAGCAGTGCTCTTCGGTTCATGATTACCCTCACCTCGATGTTCCCGCGCGGACCGATCCCAGGACCTGCTCCGGTTCGTAGGCCGACCGCAAGGCCCGCGGCCCGAACCGCCCCTCGAACCAAGGGTCCTCGGGGACAGGCCCGCACGAGCGGACCAGGCCGACGACCCCGGAGGGTTCGATGCGCCGCGGACGGCATCGTCCTCAACCTCTCGATCAGGTTACGGAGCAAGCGCCCGACACCTCGGGCCAGATTACTTCGATTCCCGCCCGAGAACCGAACGCCCCGCCCACTCGCCCCCCGACACACTGCCCCGAGGGTCCGGCGGTGCGTGGCCAGGGTTGCCTACCAATCCCGGACGCGGCGGCCCGGGCGTCGGGCCGCCCATCGCGATCGCCGTATCATCGCCCTCGGCACGTTCGTCGGGCCGCCCCGAGGGCGCCCCTCGCCCGGCATTCCGCCCCGAGGGCGCCCCTCGCCCGGCGTTCCGCCCCGAGGGGGCGGTGGTGAGTAGCCAGGGGTGCCAACCCCTGGTCCGGTGGGCTCTTAGCCGGTACAAACGCCGATGCAGGAAGTACAACGTGAGCCCCGAACGGGGCGAAAGTCCCGCCACCCGACCGTGCCATGCCGCAATCCCTGGACTGCTGCTACATCCACGTCATCTTCTCGACCAAGGACCGGCAGCCCCTGATCGGCCCGGCAATGCAGTCGCGGTTGCACGACTACATTGGCGGCATCCTGAGAGCCGACGGTTGCCCCCTCCTGGCGGTCGGCGGGATGCCCGACCATGTCCACCTCCTGGTCTCGCTGGGCCGCAACATGGCGATCGCCGACTTGCTGCGGATCGTCAAGGCGAACTCGTCCCGGTGGATCCACCGCGAGTTCCCCGCGCTCTCGGGCTTCGCCTGGCAGTCCGGATATGGGGCATTCTCGGTCAGCGCCTCGAACCGCGGTCGCGTGGAGGAGTACATCCATGGCCAGGCCGAACATCATCGGATGGTGACCTTCCAGGACGAGTATCGGGCTTTCCTGAGGCGGCACGGGATCGCATTCGATGAACGTTATGTCTGGGATTAGGCCCTCCCACCGGACATCTTTCGCCCCTTCAGGGCTCGCGACCAGGGCGGGTACCGAAGTCGATGGGGGTTTCAGTGGTTGACACCCCTGGGATTCCAGGGGTTAGCACCCCTGGCTACTGACCACCGCCCCTGCGGGGCGGCAAGCCGGGGGTCGACGCCGATCGCGGGGGCGTGCCGCCCCGCAGGGCGCGGTGGGTAGCCAGAGGTGGATCGCGGCGGAACCCCTGGATCCCACGGCGACGGCCCACCATCGAGCCCCCGCGCCCCGCGCGGGGTGCCGCCCCGCGCAGGGCGGTGGGCGGCCGTGGTGCAGCGCGGCGGAACCCCTGGGACATCCCACGGCGACGACCCCACCATCGAGCCCCCATGAGACATGTAGCCCTGGAAGGGCGATCCTCTCCAACCGAGACCGAGGCTCACCGACCCTCCTCGGCCTCGATCATCTCATGGAGTTCCCGGACCATCGCCCGGAAATCCTCGCGGTCGCGCGGCGCGACGGCCGTTCGTCGTGCTCCAGCTTGTACGGGTTGTCGAACCCCTCGGCGATCCACCGACGGATCGACTCCACGGCCCGGTCGGCGGCGCCCGTCCCGGCCGAGTCGGGCAAAGTGGAGGCGAGCGCTTGGTGGCAGGAGCCAGGTCGTCGAGGTAGCACGGTTCCGATTCGGTCAGCGGCTCGACGATCGCCACGGCCCGGCCCACCGCCAGGACGGCCTCGTCGGCCCGGCCCTGCATCGCCAGGGCCTGGGCCTTCCTGGCCATCAGGTCGGCCAGGACCCGGCGGAAGACGAAGTTGCGGAGGTCGTACTCGGGGACCTCGCGGTTGTCGGGGTTGTCGTTGGCCACCAGCGATTCCTGGTCGGCGATCGGCTCGCGGAGGATGGTCAGGGCCTCCTCAGCCCGGCCTCGATCAGGTAGCCCGCCAGGGTGGCAACCGCGGCGGACCATTTCGTTGACGGCCACCGGAGATGCGTAGGCCTTGATATTTCGGTCGCGCGATCACGGTGGATCGCGACGATCTCGCTGCCGCGCGATGACTTCCTCGCGATCGATGGCCCGGGCGGCGAACTCGTAGCGGTCTCGGGCCTCGCGGATCCGGGCGCCGAGATTGAGGGCGAAGGGGTTGTCCTTGCCCAGCCCCCCCCGTTTCCTCTCGTGCTTCCCGGGCCACCTTCATGGCCAGGTCACAGGCATCAATCCCGCGGGCAAGGTCGCGGAATCCCCTCGACGACTGCAAGGAAGTAGGCATATTCGGCATGGTTGAGGATCGCGGCGCCCTTGTACCGGGTGCCTCTGCGTTCGTTCTTCTCGCGAAGGGCAATCGTTTCGTCCAGAACCCTCCGGGCCGCGCGAGATTTTCCTTCGAGGTAAGGCTCTCCCCAAATTGCCTGAGGGGCACCCCGGGTAGAGGAGCGGCTGATCCGCGTAGGGTTTGGCGGCAATCTCGGCTCTGAACAGTTGATTGTAGCGGTTGACGGAGTTATTCCTTGTGGGCTATGGAGGCCAAGGGATGAGAGCCTATTCGACCGACCTGCGGGAGCGGGTGTCCGCCGCCTGTGACGCCGGCGACGCCACCCGCGAGCAGGTCTACGCTTCGCCGTCAGCGTCTCCTGGATCCGTAGCTCATGCAGCAGGGCGCTGACCGGGTCGATCGACCCCCCGGCCGCGCGGCGGCGGCCATCCCCGGGCCTTCGACGCCCAGGCCGACGGCCGGCTCCGCGAAGCGATCCGCGACCGACCGGATGCGACGCTCGCCGAGTTGGCCGAGGCCGCCGGCGTCGCCTGCGCTCCGGCGTGCATCGCCCTGAAGCGGCTGGGGATCACGCGCAAAAAAGTCGCGGCGGCCGGCCGAGCAGGACCGCCCCGAGCTGAAGGCCGAGCGGGCCGCCTGGCGCTGGGGAGTTCGCCGCGATCGACCCTTCCCGGCTGGTGTTCCTCGACGAGGTCGAGGCCAACGCGGCGATGGACCGCACCCACGGCCGGGCCCCCAGCGGCGTGCGGGTCGACGGGCCCGCCCCGCACGGCCACTGGAAGGCGATCACCGAGCAGCAGCCGGCCGTGCGGCTCGGCGGCGTCCAGGCCTGGCCTGCTGGCGATCGACGGGGCGACCGACTCGGTCTGCTTCGCCTTCTACGTCGAGCATTGCCTGGCCCTGGCCCTCCGCCCCGGCGACATCGTGGTGATGGACAACCTGGCCTGCCACAAGTCCGCCGAGGTGCAGCGGCGGATCGCCTCGGCCGGGGCGGAGGAGTACCTGCCGCCGTAGCCCCGACTTCCGGCTCGATCGAGCGGATGTTCTCAAGCCAAGGCGTGGTGGCGCAGAGGTCGGCGGCAGCGGACGGTCGGCGACCTGATCGAGGCGATGAGGACGGCCTGCAGACCGTCCGTCCGGCCGACATCCGGGGGTGGTTCGCCCATGGCATGGCGGTTACCCTGGCCCCGGATCCAAGCGATACACTCAACAAAAAACCGCTCTAACAATCGACACGGCTTCACTCAAGAGAGCCTCGGCCTTGGCGGGGTGCCCGGCGAAGTTGAGGAAATTCCCTCCATTCTGGTCCGCACCTCGAAGGGCAAACCCCGGTCGGGTTACCCACATGAAGGGCAATGCGTCCTTGTAGAAAGGATCCATTTCCTGTTTGGTCACACCATCGGGATAAGATCGAAAGATCGACACCGCTTGTAGGCAGCGGCGCATGTCCGTGCCTCGGTAGTACACCCCGGCCAAAATCCTCAGCAAGAACCCTCTTTGATCAGGCCCACATTTTGGTTCAATCTTTGCGAATATCTCCTCGGCCCGAATCGTATCGCGGCTCGAACCGTCTTCGTCCCCAACACTAAACCGCGTCATTGCCCGGACAGCCAGCAGATCCATCATTCTCGCCGCCACGTGAAAGTCGCCGGGCTCCTCTTCCCAGAGCTGTTCCAGCCAGACAAGTCCGCGGTCACAATTGTCCAGAGCAGGTTTGAGTCGTCCTACTTCCCGCCGGACGCCTCCCAGATGCAACTGGCATCCGGACAAGTCCTCCCGTAAACCTCGATCACGGGGCGACGCGGCGATCATCGCCTCGAAGATCTCGGTTCCTGTCCGCTCATGGACTATGGCCTCTTCGTGCCTCCCGATGACCTCATTGATCGAGCTCCGCGCGAAATGGGCTAACGCCTGATCCCGGCGAAGACCCGGGTCACCCGCCTGCCTGGCAGCAGGCCCCTCGTAAAGCACCGAGGGCCGAGTCGAGAAGGTCCTGCCTTTTCAACCAGCCGGATGTCGTCGAAGTGTCCCGATGGGTCACCTTGACGAAGTACTCATCCACCGCCCCCCGGGCCATCCGGAAGTACTCGTCGGCCTCCCGTTGGCGACGCTCGGCCTCGCTGGCATTCTGGTTGGCACGAAGCGTCTCCTCGGCCAGAGCAAGGTTCTTCTCTCTCAGGACCAGGCCCCCCATCGCCAGTCCGAGGATCGTCACCAGCCCGGCAGCCGCGACACCGGTGACCCGGCTGGGGTGCTTGCGCATCCACCGCTTCAGCCTCACCGATCGTGGTTCTCGGTAGGCCCCCACTGGCTCGTCGGCCAGCCAGTGCTCGACGTCGTCGGCCAGGGCGCGGGGCGTGGCATACCTCTCATCCGCCCTGAGCTTCATCGCCTTCAGGCAGATCGCCTCCAGGGCCGGATCGACCCACGGACGCACCTTCCGAGGCGGGTCGAACTCGCCCCGCTCGACCTTCCTCAGCAGCTCGATGAAGGCCCGCTCGTTGAAGGGCCCGTCCCCTTCCAGGTCGTACGGGGCCTTGCCGGTCAGGACGGTGTACAGGGTGGCCCCCAGCGCGTAGACGTCGCTCCGCGGGCCGAGTTCGCCGATCCGGCCGGCTGCCTGCTCGGGGCTCATGTAGGCCGGCGTGCCGATCCGGTCGCCGGTGCGCTCGGGACGCACGTCGCTCCCGGACTCGGGCGCGATCGTCCGGTCGAGCGAACCGGCGGCGGCCTCGCGGTCGCGGTCAGCCCGGCCGACGCTCTTGGCCAGGCCCCAATCGACCACCAGCGTCTCGCCGTACTGCCCGAGCATGATGTTGCCCGGCTTCAAATCCCGGTGCACCACGCCGCGCGAGTGCGCGTAGGCGATCGCGTTGCAGACGTCCAGGAACCGTCGCAGCAGCTTCTGCAGCGCCAAGGTCCGGGCGCCCGGGTCCAGGCCCGCCTCGACTTCTTCGTGGAACCGCCTGGTCGCCCGCTTGAGGTTGTCGCCGCGGATGAATCGCATGGTGTAGAACGGCCGGCCGTCGTCGAACTTGCCCAGGCTGTACACCGGCACGATGCAAGGGTGCTCCAGCCGGCCGGTGATCTCGGCCTCGACCACGAACCGGGTGCGGTTGTCGGCGTCCTTCGCCGGGCGGGGCTTGATCCGCTTCAGGGCCACGACGCGGTGGAGCTGGCTGTCGCGGGCCAGGAACACGTCGCCGAGGTTGCCGGCGTCGTGGAACCGGATGAGCTGGAACCGGCCCTCGGGGTCGGCCGGCTCGGCGCGGCCCTCGTAGTCGGCGGTCGATTCGGCGTCGGCGGTGCGGCGGTCGTCTTCGGGGTCGGGGGTGTCGTAGGCGGTGGCGTCGTCGACGGTCATCAAGGAGCACTGGAAATCGAGGTCGGCGACCCGCCCGAGGCGTTCGCGGACCTCCGGCCCCACCTTGAGCATCGCCAGGCTGCGTTCGGGGTCGCTGCCGTGCTGCGCGATGTGCTCCTGCACGAGCAATTCCAGGGCGGCGTAGCGGCCGGGGCTGATCAGCTTGCGGTCGAGCAGCACCCGGCCCAGTGGCCGCCCCTTATCGGCCACCCAGGCCGAGAAGGCGGCCATCAGGGCGTCGCGGTCGATGAAGTTGTTCTGGAGGGCGAGCAGGCCGAACAGCATGTTTTCGGCGGCACTCGCGGGGTGGCCGGCCTCGGCCTTGCGGTCCAGCCCGAACGCCGAGGCGACGGCCGCATCGTCGTCGGGGAATCGCACGAGATACTCGTCCACCGCCGGCCGTTCGCCCGCGGCCCTGCGCAGCTCCAGCTCGACCCGGAGCAATTCCTCCAGCAGATGGGCCCGGCGGTCGGCCGGGGCCTCGTCGAGGAAGTGCTCGATCAGGGGCCTCACCGGCCCGTCTTGCCACTGCTTCTCGAAGCGGTCGGCCGCCTCGTCGATCCAGGTGCGCTCGCCGGGAGGGATGGACGCCATCGGCGGTGTCCTTCTTCGCTAGGTCCTGGCACGGGGCACCCCTCGGCGGGGCCCCGGATCGATCGGTTCGAATCGGCCCGGATCGATCGGGGCGGCCCCCCGAACGACGCCGAGGGACATCCTCGGGGCCGAGGCCGACGTTCCGCCCGGGGCCGGCCTCGCAGGGCGGGCCCCGGGATCTCCATGTCCGGCTCGCTCAGAAATCGCTGGCGCTCACGACCTCATTCCGATTGATGGTCGAAAGCGCCTGGTAGACGCCCGGCCGGCACGCGGGGCCTTCCGCGAACGGGACGGTGTAGTTGATGAAATCGCCCGTGATGCCGATGGGGTATCCGGTGCCCTGTTCGAACGGCATGGTCTGGATCGAGTCCTTGAGGAACTTGACCGAGCCGTCGACGAACGCGAAATTCCCCCCGCCCGGGTGCAGGCTCGACGCCGAGAAGAGGTAGGCGTTGCAGGTCGACATCGTGGTTCCGCCGGTTTGCAGCTTGCGGAACGGGTTCATCGGGTAGAGCGTGGTGAACAGGGTGTCGGCGTAGTAGCCGTCGAACCACCAGTGCCAGTCGTCGGCCGACTCCCCCTTGAGGTACGAGTGCCCCCGCTCGCCGAAGATCAGCGTGTTGCTCGTGCCGTCGGTGATGCTGGCGAGCCGGGTCGCGCTATTAACGTGGAAGATCCCGTTGCATTTCGCCGTGACCGCGGGGATGGAGGCGACGTCGGCGTCGGTATAGTTGCCCGGGTGGACGTAGAACATCCCGCAGTTCCCGCCGTACGACGTGTAGCTGATCGTGGCGGAGCCGGCCGGGATGTCGGAGATCGAGTAGGGGAGCGTCTTCCTCTGGGCCGCCAGGGTGTCGGTGGGGCACCAGAGGGTGCTGACGCCCGTCGCCTGGATGGTCTGGTTGGTCCATCGGTAGATGTTGGTGCTGAAGTTGGTCGCGTTGTAGAGCTGCTGCTGCTCGAGCTGCCCCAGCATGGCGACGAAGATGCTATGGCCGTCGTAGACGCGGTTCATGTCGGGGAACCGGTAGAAGGGGGTCCCCATGGGGAAGGCGCCGAACGTCGCCTCATAGTTGGCGGCGGCCAGGGCCAGTTGCTTCAGGTTGTTGGTGCAGCTAATCCGCCGGGCGGCCTCGCGGGCCTGCTGCACCGCGGGGAGCAGCAGGGCGATCAGGACCCCGATGATGGCGATCACGACCAGCAGCTCGATCAGCGTGAAACCTCGTCGACAAGACATCCGGCGGTCCATAAAGCCTCCTCGCGTCCGGGAACGGCAGGGATCGCATCCGACACGGATGCGCGTTCCCCAACCGTTCGATCCGATTCGGAAACAAAAGCCCGACACATCGGGCAAAATCCCGCCGTTTCGCTCCACTGTTGCGTACGACCCATTTCGGATGGCAGGCGCACAAGCATGGCCATCCAGCGCGGGCGGTGCCCCCCATCGGCAGCCCCCCAATCCCTCGCCTTCGACCGCCGTTCGCGGCCCGCTACCCGCTTCATCGGGCCACCTCGGCCTCGAGTTTCTCCCGGAGTTCCCGGACCATCGCCCGGAAATCGTCTCGGTCGCGCAGGGGCTCCAGCCGCTCGTCGTGTTCGAGCTTGTAGGGGTTGTCGAACCCACCGGCCAGGAACTGGCCGAGGGCCGCCATGGCCCGATCGGCGGCGTCGGGGATGCCGGCGCCCTCGGGCATCGTGGAAGCGAGCGCCAGGTACCGCGCCAGGGGGTACAGGTAGCACGGCTCGGCTTCGACGAGCGTTTCGACCACCCCGATGGACCGCTTCACCGCGGCCGCGGCCTCGTCGGTTCGTCCCAGCGCGGCGAGGGCCTCGGCCTTGCGGGCGAGGATTTCGGCCAGGACTCGGCGAAGTTCGAAGTTGCGCAGGTCGATATCCGGCAGTTCCGGGTCCTCCAGGACGTCCTCGGCCACCAGCCGCTCCTGGGTAGGCCGGACTTCCTCCAAAGTTGCAAGCGCCTCCCCGGGCCGCCCCGACCCCAGGAGGATGCCGGCCAGCACGGCCGCGGACGATCCCACCTCGCTGTCATACTGGCAGCTCGCGCGGCTCGATCGCGGCGTTGCGCTTCCGACCTTCCAGCACCTCGCGCCGGGCGGCGATCCAGCCGTCCCGGTCGATCTCCCCCGCAAGGAATCGGAACCGGGCGAGGGCCTCGGTGTTCCAGAGGCTGTCACTGGATATTGCCCGGTTCCCAGCGTCTTCCTCCAGGAGTGACCCATGCTCGGCCAGTGCCGACCGGCCATGCTCGATCGCTGCCGGGAGATCTCCGCGCTCCCCTTCCACCATGCCCAGGATCGACAGGAAACGGGCGTGGTTGTCGCGGTAATGGAACGTCATGGCTAATGGGAAAGATGGAGAATAAACTCCCTTTCCTGCCGCAACCTCGGCCAAAATCGTGGCGGCGGCACGGGTCCGTCCTTGAAGGAACGAGGATTCGCCAAGCCAGCCGCTTAGATCGAACTCCAACCCACTGCCCTCGGCGAACTCACGCATGTTCTTGTGGTTCACGTCGAGGGCTTCCCGCAAGTAGGGTTCAGCGCCACTCGGACGTCCGTGTCTTTCGAGGAAGTTAAAGACCGCGTTGCCCAGGGCCTTCACGAATTCGTCCCGCGCGATCGGAAGGGTCGGGGATTGAAGTTCGAGTTGACGACGGCCCGCCTCGACTCCTCGGAGCTGGAAGTCCAGACGATTGCCCCGGCGATAGACACGGCACAGGGAGATCAGTAGATTGGGATCCCCAGGCCATTCCTCCAGCCCCTGGTGCAAGATCTCGGTACCGCGCCGTGTATCCGACCAAGCTTCTTGGTAGCGTCCGCGATAGGCCTTGTGCAGTGCCCGGTTCGAGTAGGCCTCCCCCAGCAAGAAGCAGGCATCATTCTCTCTCTGCTCGACCCATAGACCCTCTAGCAACCCGATCGCATATGTCATCAAATTGAAATAATCTTCAGCGCTATTGGTTCCTGCAACATTTATATATCTTATTACTATAGAGTTCGCCATGCCTTTTCGGACCTCGCGATCGTTGGGTGCCGCTTCCAGCAGCCCCTCGAAACGACGGAATCCAACCTCGAACAACTTTCTGTTCTTCTCCCGATCTTCAGCAAGGTGCGCCGATCGCGTGTACGCTTCGGCCAGTTCAAGGCCCAGGCTTGGGTCTTCTGGATGCTTCTGAATGAAGTCCTCGTAATACTCCCGCGCGTATGACAAAAGGCGTCGACGGAGGGGTCGCATACCGTCTCGATCCAGGACGGCGTCTCCTGCGACCTGAGTAAAATACCGGTCCACAGCGCCCCGGGCCTGCTTGAACATTTCCTGAGCTTCCTCGGCATTGCGCCTGGCTACATCGGCATTACGCTCGGCCTCCTCGGTCTTCTCCGCGAGGAGGGAATTGCTCTTCTCAACTGCGCGCCGGCTTTGGTCCAGCATCAATCCGCCGATCGCCAAAGCGAGGATGGTCACCAACCCTGCAGCCGCAATCCCCGACACGCGGCTCGGGTGCTTCCGCATCCACCGCTTCAACTTCACCCCGTTCGGCTCGCGATACGCCCCCACCGGCTCGTCGGCCAGCCAGTGCTCGACGTCGTCGGCCAGGTCGCGGGGCGTCGCGTATCGGTCCTCCGGCCTCAGCTTCATCGCTTTCAGGCAGATCGACTCCAGCGCCGGGTCGACCCAGCCCTGCACCTGCCTCGGCGGCGGGAACTCGCCCCGCTGAACCTTCGGCAACAGCTCGGTCAGGCCCTTGTCGTTGAACGGGGCCCGGCCGGTCAGGAGGTAGTACAGGGTGGCCCCCAGCGAGTACACGTCGCTGGCGGGGCCGAGCCGGTCGACCTGCCCGGCCGCCTGCTCCGGGCTCATGTACGCCGGCGTGCCCAGGACGCTGCCGGGGTTGGTCCGGCGCAGGTCGCTGCCGGCGTTCGGGACGAGCGTCCGCTGGTCCAGCGTCGCCGAGCCGGCGGCCGGGTCGGGGCGGCCGACGCTCTTGGCCAGGCCCCAGTCCACCACCAGGGTCTCGCCGTACTGGCCAAGCATGATGTTGCCCGGCTTCAGGTCGCGGTGCACCACCCCGCGGCTGTGCGCGTAGGCGATCGCGTTGCAGACGTCCAGGAACCGCCGCAGCAGCTTTTGCAGGGCGAGCGTCCGGGTCCCCGCGTCGGGGCCGGCGGCCTCGTTGGCGTGGAACTGCTTGGCGGCCGCCTCCAGGTTGTCGCCGCGGATGAACCGCATCGCGTAGAAGGGCGGCCGTCGTCGAAGGCGCCCAGGCCGTACACCGGCACGATGCCGGGGTGCTCCAGCCGGCCGGTGATCTCGGCCTCGACCACGAAGCGGTTGCGGTGGTCGCGGTCGGATGCCGGCTTGCGCTTGATCCGCTTGAGCGCCACGACGCGGTGCAGCTGGCTGTCGCGGGCGATGTAGACCTCGCCCAGCCCGCCGGATTTGTGGAACCGGACGATCTGAAACCGGCCGTCGACGTCGCTGGCCTCGGCCGGGTGCGGCATCTCGGCGGTGGCGTCGGGGTCGTCCTCATCCCCTCGTCGGTCTCCTCGCCGCCGGCCAGGAGGGTCAATTGCTGGACGTCGAGGTCGGCGACCCTTTCGAGCCGCTCGCGGACCTCGGGCACGACCTTCACCATCGCCAGGCTGCGCTCGGGGTCGCTGCCGTGCCGCTCGATGTGCTCTTGCACCAGCAATTCCAGGGCGGCGAAGCGGCCGGGGGTGATCGCCCCGCGGTCGAGGAGCAGGCGACCGAGGTGGCGCGACTTGTCGGCGACCCAGGCGTCGAAGGCGGCCATCAGCGGGTCGCGGTCGACGAAGCGGTTCTGCAAGGCCAGCAGGCCGAACAGCATGTTCTCGGCGGCCGAGGCGGGCGGATCGGCGTCATCGCGGCGATCGAGGCCGAACCCGGCGGCGACCGCGGCCCCGTCGTCGGGGAACCTCGCGAAGTACTCGTCGGCGGCCGGGTGCTCGCCGGCGCCGCGGCGCAGTTCAATCTCGACCTTCAGCAGTTCCTCGATCAGGCGGGGCCGGTCGTCGGCCCGGGCCTCGGCCGCGAACGATTCGATCCGGGGCCGCTCGGGCCCTTCCTGCCACTGCTTCTCGAAGCGGTCGGCCGCCTCGTCGATCCGGGTGCGCTCGCCGGGAGGGATGGACGCCATCGGCGGTGTCCTTGTTGATCTCGGGGACGGGGCACCTCCGCAACGAGGGCGCCCCACGGTCGGGCGGTGACGGGGGCACGGCCTCGCCCCCTTCAGGAGGATCCCTCGGGACCGGCCTCGTCCCCGACCCAGTAGGCCCGGATCCGGGCGAGCTTGCGTTCCACGGTCCTCACGGTGCACTTCAGCTCGTCGGCGATTTCCTGGTTCGAGCAGCCTTCCAGCTTGCGACGGGCGATCCGCTTCAGCTCGGGCTCCTGCAGGGCCAGGAACCGCTGCTCCAGGGCCTCGTTGAGCAGGGCGACCTCGGCGGGCGTGGGGGCCTCGGCTTCGAGCTGGTCCACGAACTCGGCGCGTTCTTCGAGGCTGCCCCCGGCGGGGTGGCCGGCCTCCCGGCGGATGTCGCGGCGTTGCTGGAGGTGCCGGGTGGCGAGGTTGCTCGCCTTCCGCAGGGTGATCTTCACCAGCAGCATCCAGAGCTCGTCGCGATTGGCCAGGTCGAAGTCGCCGCGGCGTTGCCGCAGGCAGAAGCTCTTGTACATGCTCTGGAGCACGTCCTCCTCATCCTCGCGACCCCGGATCCGAGCGGTGAGGTGGCTCCGGGCCAGGGTCAGCAGCTCCCGGAAGTAGCGCTGCCAGACCAGCCGCGCGGCCAGCTCGCGGATCGCCGGATCGTCCGAGCGCAGGTCGATAATCAGCCGAGTCACCGAGCCTCGTGCGGACATGACACCCGATCCCCTGCTAGGGACTGCGTTGCGATGGCGGGTCCAAGGGACGTTCCCAACGACCCATCAGCGGGAACGTCCCGGCGCCCGACAGGGCACCCGGGAATCCTCCCGGGAAAGGTAGCGGCCCGGGGCGGCATGGCCCCCGCCGACGGACCTCATCAGAACAGGCCAGCGCCCTTATCGCAAGCACGTATTCGTCGCATCGCCGGAAACCCGATCGACAAATATTCAACATCCGACCGGGGTTTACCCGCATCCCGGCCGGTTGCCCTGCCATGTGCCTGCGGCTGATTTCCGGCGCGAGTCTTCATTGCGAGGGTACAGCTAAGGGGGCCGTGCCGCTCCCCCGGATGGATGGCCGATCCATGCATAACGAGCTGCACGCAAGGTCCCATGCGACATTTGGCGAAATGCCCGGCCTCCCGGGTGCCGAACGATCGGGCTGGCAGGCCGCGGGCCCCGGGAAATCGGATAGCGGCGACGATACACAAGTCCTTGCTGCCGAACCGGTTGCACAAGGTTCCGGGGAGAATCCCGCGGGATCGGTCCATTTTCGAGGCAGGTCGGGGGCGGACCGGGCCTTTTCTGAAGAGGGCCAGCGCCTCAAGCCTTCGGGATCGGGAGACGGCCGATGAATGACGCCCCGCAGGTCCACCCCAGCGACCGGGTCCTCTGCTCGTACGGCATGGGCAAGCTCGACGGCCGCTCGGCCGAGTCGGTCCACGAGCACCTGGAGTCGTGCGAAGAATGCCGACGGCGGGTCGCCTCGCTGTCGGCCGACAGCTTCCTCGGGCGGGTCCGCGGCGCCCGGGCACCGGGGCCCTCGGACCGCTCGACGATCGGCCGGTCGCTGATCGATGGCACGATCAGCCTCAGGGGCACCGGGCCGGCGGCGGCCCCGGCGGCCGAGTCGATCCCGCCGGCCCTGGCCAACCACCCCGATTACGAGATCAAGGGCGAGTTGGGGCGGGGCGGGATGGGCGTGGTCTACCTGGCCCACAACCGGCTGATGGGCCGGGACGAGGTGCTCAAGGTGATGGGCCGGCACCTGATCGACCGCCCCGGCGTCCTCGACCGCTTCCTCCGCGAGATCCGCGCGGTCGGCCAGTTGCGGCACCCGAACATCGTCGCGGCGTACTCGGCCCGCGAGGGTCGGCGACAGCATCGTGTTCGCGATGGAGTATGTCGAGGGGCTGGACCTCTCGAGGATCGTCAAGGCCAAGGGGCCGCTGCCGGTCGCCCACGCGGCCAACTTCGCGCACCAGGTGGCGCTGGGGCTCCAGCACGCCTGCGAGGCCGGGCTGGTGCACCGCGACGTCAAGCCGGCCAACCTGATGCTCTCGGCGAACGGGGGCCGGGCGGTGGTGAAGATCCTCGACTTCGGCCTGGCCAAGGCGACCCGCGAGCAGAAGGCCGACAGCGCCCTGACCTCCGAGGGCCAGGCGCTGGGCACCCCCGACTACATCGCCCCCGAGCAGATCGTGAACGCCCCCGACGTCGACATCCGGGCGGACATCTACAGCCTGGGCGGCACCCTGTACTACCTGCTGACCGGCCGGCCGCCGTTCCGGGCGAACTCGCTGTACGACCTGTACCAGGCGCACATGTCGAACGACGCCGACCCGCTCAACTTCGTCCGGCCCGAGGTCCCCTCGGAACTGGCGGCCCTGGTCGCCAAGATGATGGCCAAGGACCCGGCCCGGCGATTCCAGCAGCCGGGCGAAATCGCCGAGGCCCTGCGCCCCTTCTTCAAGAAGCCGGCGACGGGCCTCCAAGCCCAGAGGACCGATCTAGGCAACATTATCCACGTCACGCCCGCTTTGCCACAGCCTCCACAGGTTCTACACGAGAACAAAACCAGTACAATGGCCGCTCATGTCGAAATAGCGGCAGTGGGCGAAACCCGCCGGACAAGGCCGGAGACTGTTCTCGACCAAGGCTTACGGCCTACAGATCCACCCCGGTCACGCGTGACGCGACCTCGTCGATGGGTAACTCTGATCGCGGTGTCGAGCCTCCTTGTGATCGGATTACTCGGCTTGTGGACAAGCGGGGTAATAAAGCTGCTCACTCAGCACGGGACCATTGTCGTAAAGGGTGTGCCCGAGGATGCTACAGTCACGATCGATGGGCAGAACTTTCTAATCCGCCGTGAAGGCGACGACGAAATCACCATATCCGAAGTGCCTGTTGGCAAAAGTTATCGATTAATGGTATCCAGGTCTGGTGTTCCTATATGGACCACTGATGTGATTATGAAACTGGGAGGCCGGCCCATGGAAGTAAGTTATATTCCATCCGAACCCAGTCTAGTCATGGCAGCAGCAAGTGATGCCGAAATCCCCTTACAACCCGATCACCTGCAACCAGGATGCATCTGGAAGGGACATTACGAAGACTTTCAGCCGCCTTATGCAAATCTGGACCTTGTGCTAGAGATTACCCAAAGACAAGGTTCATATTTTGAAGCAATTTATACAGTAATTCAAAGAGACCAATCTATAGGAATTAAAGGACAAGTAAATCACAATCACATAGAATGGAGTTTTTACAAAATAAGGGAAGATAGAAACACTTCGCCAGATTTCTTTTCTCGAACTACGGTCAGCGGAACAATCGAGAATTTACAAATTAACTGCATTCAGAATTTCAAGGGAATGAAAGGGAAGATTGTTTTCGATGCAGATCTACGACAGTTGGCTTCCGCAAGCAGACCCTTTACCGCTGATGCCCTACCGCTTGGCCGCAACCTGATCATCAACGGCGATGCCGAGCGTTTCACGCTCCTCGACCCCAAGACCCCGAGCGGCCCGGCCCGGTTTGAGGGCTGGGAGGGGGAAGGTTCGCCCGCCCGGAACATGTATGCGAATTACCCCGTACGGCACCTGGACGGCCTGGGGGAGGACTTCGGCACCTCCTACTTCATGGGGGGCGACCAGCCGTCGAGCCGGCTGGCCCAGACGATCGACCTGTCGGCCTCGGCCGTTGAGATCGACTCGGGCAAGGTTGGTTTCCTTCTTCGCGGCTGGCTGGGCAGCTTCCCCCAGGGCGGTTCGAACTATGATGAAATCGAACTGGCCCTGCAGTTCCTCGATCAACAGGGCAAGCCGACCGTGACCCACTCGCTGGAGGGTCCGACGGAGCAAGAGTTGGCCGCGACACCCTCACCCACCACAAACCTTGCCTTGCTTCGCTCCTCCGAGGGGCGGGTGCCCCCAGGAACCCGTTCGGCCCGCATCACCATGACGTTCACCAAGAGGTTCGGCGTCGCCTCCAACGGGCTGGCAGACAACTTGAGGCTGGAATTGCGCCAGTTGCCCGAGGCGGAGGTTCGCGCGGATGGCAGCGACGGCAAGCCTTCGAAGTTGGCGGCGGTCGAACCGCCGGCCGATCCCTTCCAGGCCGGCACCGTGTGGAAGGGGCAGCGGACCTACCACCAGGGTCAATGGGCGGGAATCACCGTTTCAACCGAGTTCCATGTGGAGAAGCGGACCGGGGCGGCATTCCGGGGCCAGAGCTTCGCCAACGGGGCAGGGAGGAATCGAATCGACGTCGTCGGCGAGATCCGCGGGGACAAGATCTCCTGGACCGAGCGGAATGAGAAGAGCACCTGGACGGTTCAGGGCATCTGTAGCGGCAGGCGGATCGATTTCTCTTTTCATGGGGAACTCGGAGGTGGGAAGACGAGCGACGGCGAAGGGTTTATCATCCTGCCCTAAGGAGTGCTCATTCTTGATCAAATGTAAATTAGTTCGACGGCGGCTTGCCCCCTACTCCAGGCGAAGAAGGATCTGAACGGGTAACCAATCCGGCCCGGCTCCCTCGTGTTCGCGCGACCCTCTTCCCGGCCTTGGGCAGCCTCGCTTGACCGGCCCCGACCCGGGGCGGGACAATATCCCGACCTGGTGGTCCGCCTCCCCGAGGATGCCCGCGATGACCGTCGCCGCCGATAAGCCCCTGCGCACGTTCCCCGACGCACTCGGCCGGTTCGGCCCGTTCGGCGGCCGGTTCGTGCCCGAGACCTTGATGGATTCCCTGGAGAAGATGGCCGTCGCCTACGAGGAGGCGATCGCCGACCCCTCCTTCCAGGCCGAGCTCGACCACTACTGGACCCACTACGTCGGCCGGCCCTCGCCCCTGTTCCACGCCCGTCGGCTCACCGAGATGGCCGGCGGTGCCGACGTCTACCTCAAGCGGGAAGACCTCAACCACACCGGCGCCCACAAGATCAACAACGCGATCGGCCAGGTCCTGCTCGCCCGGCGGATGGGCAAGACCCGGATCATCGCCGAGACCGGCGCCGGCCAGCACGGGGTCGCCACCGCGACGGCCTGCGCCCTGTTCGGCCTCGAATGCACCGTCTACATGGGCGAGGAAGACATCCGCCGCCAGAAGCTGAACGTCTTCAACATGCGGACGATGGGCGCCACCGTCGTCCCCGTGACGGCCGGCTCGAGGACGCTCCGCGACGCCACCAACGAGGCGATGCGCGACTGGATGGGTTCGTCGGCCTCGACCCACTACACGATCGGCAGCGTCGTCGGCCCGCACCCGTTCCCGCGGATCGTCCGCGACTTCCAGTCGGTCATCGGCCGAGAAGCCCGAAAGCAGTGCCTCGCCCAGGCCGGGCGCCTGCCGGATGCCGTCGTCGCGTGCGTCGGCGGCGGCTCCAACGCGGCCGGTTTCTTCTATCCGTTCCTGGACGACGAATCGGTCGAGCTGATCGGCGGCGAGGCCGGCGGCCGAGGCACCACCCTGGGCGAGCACGCCTCCAGCCTGACCCAGGGCAAGCCCGGGATCCTGCACGGCAGCTTCAGCTATGTCCTGCAGGACGGCGACGGCCAGACCAGCGACGTCCATTCGATCTCGGCCGGGCTCGATTATCCGGGCGTCGGCCCCGAGCACAGCCTCTGGAAGGACGCCGGCCGCGTCCGCTACGAGTCGATCACCGACGCCGAGGCGATGGAGGCGTATTACACGCTCGCCCGACGCGAGGGGATCCTGCCGGCGCTCGAATCGAGCCACGCCATCGCGCAGGCCCTCAAGGAGGCCCCGAAGCTGGGCGCCGGCAAGATCCTGGTCGTCTGCCTGTCGGGCCGGGGCGACAAGGACGCCTACGAAATCGCCCGGCTCCGCGGCGAGCCGCTGGTTTGACCGGGGATGAACGGGGTGGGATGATGGACCCCCGCGCGACCGAGGCCCCCGATCGGCACCAGACCGACCAGGAGAAGGACCGGCAATACGAGCACGCCCAGGCGATCTTCTCGGTCTCCTCGGGCATGATCGGGGTTTGCCTGACCGGCATCGGCCTGGTCAAGATCGTCTCGGCCGACGGCCGGTTCGAATCGATCTGCGATGCCCTGCTCGTCGTCGATGCCATCCTGTTCGGCGTGACGGCGTTCGGGGCGTTCCGGTGGATGTACGACACGATCCGCCGCAAGAAGCCCCGGCCCCTGCCCGTCATCGTCACCCCGTTCTTCGTCGCGCTCGGCCTCATGATCATCATCTGCGCCCTGTTCGGCTGGGACATGCTCTGAGCCATCGAGAAACAACTCGGTTCCACCCATGAATCGCATCGAAAGCCTGTTCCAATCGCTCCGGGCCGGGAAGAAGAAGGCGCTGATGCCGTTCCTCACGGCCGGCGACCCCGACCTCGAAACCACCGCCGACCTGATCGCCGAGGTGATCAGGCGGGGCGCCCACCTCGTCGAGGTCGGCATCCCCTACTCCGACCCGGTCGCCGACGGCCCGGTGATCTCGGCCAGCTACACGAGGGCCCTGCAGAAAGGCGTCAAGCTGTCCGACATCTTCGCGATGATTCGGGGAATCCGGTCGAAGGGGATCGACGCCCCGCTCGTGACGATGGTTTCCTACGCGATCGTCCACCGCTGGGGGTCCGAAAAGTACGTCGCCGAGGCGAAGGAAGCCGGCATCGACGGCCTGATCGTCCCCGACCTCCCCATCGAGGAGGCCGCCGGCCTGCTCGAACTGGCGACGAAGCACGGCCTCAGCCTGATCCAGTTGGTCACGCCCCGGACGCCCCGCGAGCGAGCCTCGAAGATCGTCCGCGGCACGACCGGATTCCTCTACTACGTCTCGGTGGCCGGAATCACCGGCGAACGCCGCGAGCTGCCGCCCGACCTGGCCGATCACGTGAACTGGCTGAAGTCGCAGACCGACCTGCCGATCGCCATCGGCTTCGGCATCAGCGGCCCCGACCAGGTCCGCCAACTCTCGCCGATCGCCGACGGCGTGATCGTCGGCAGCGCGATCGTCCGTCGGATCGCCGAAGGGCAGGATCGGTCCCGAGATGAGCTAGTGCGAGCAATCGGCGAATTTGTCCAGGAACTAGCTGACGCCGTATAATGTTGCTTGGAAACAGAACGATACGTCGAAACGGAACAAAAAATGATCCAATCAGTTCATATCAAGAATTATCGAGGATTTCAGGAGATCAATGTTCCGCTTTGCCCTTTAACGGTGTTGATTGGCGCAAACGACACTGGCAAGTCCAGTTTCATTTCAGCTCTGACGCGGCTTTTCAACCCCGAAAGAATTACGCATCTAGACCTAGCTAACAACAACCCAGCTGAACCTATTTTTATTGAAGCCAGGCTAGAAGAACAAACAAGTATTCAAAAAAAATGGAAGTTCAGCTACTTAGGCGATGGGAATTGGGTGCATACGGGAGAGAAACCCTGGAACGATCCCCCGCCGCATTTCAACAAATTGGCCCAGATTCAGCTGCCTACCGCAGGCCCCACCATGATATCGAATGGTCTCCCGGATAGTGTTGGAGCAAACGAACTGGGAGGGGATGGAAGCGGCGTCCCAGCATTACTGGACTATCTCCTGCGGCGTGATCGCAACCGGTTCTTTAAATTTGTTGAAGCTATGCGTGGGCAAGTCCCAGGACTGGATGACATCAATATCAGGACCCCTGAAGCCAGCAAGAGGAGCCTAGAGTTCGTCATCAACGGCGGTTTAATAATACCTGCGAGTGAGGCTTCGGCGGGCGTCCGTCTGCTGCTTTACTACATGGCACAGGTATTTCATCCAAATCCGCCCGATATTCTCTTGATCGAAGAACCTGAAAATGGGATTCACCCGAAGCGTTTGAAGGAAGTTGTTCGCCTTCTAAGGGGTATCGCTACCGGCGGACATACTGGCCATCCTTCACAAGTCATTCTGTCCACACATTCTCCCTATTTGCTCGATTTCGTCATTCCTGAGGTGGACCAGGTTTTAGTCTTTCGCCGAAAGGAGGACGGCAGCAGAACGGTCGATCCATTGGATGGCGAACGACTTCGGGAATTCCTTGAAAACGAGTTCTTATTGGGCGAGATCTGGTTCAATCAAGGAGAAGAGGGCCTTGTCAAGAAAGGGGCTCTATGAGGATCCACCTCTACGTGGATGGCCCACGCGATGAGGCGACTATTCCCTTGATCCTGGAGACTCTCCTCGGCGAAGCCATCGATGTGGTCGAATCCTGCCCCTGGAGCCGACTGAATCAGCCAAGGGGATACCAAAAGAAGGTTGTTTTCGCCCTGGTAAAGGCCAGGGATGCAGGAGTCGACGCTGTCGTAGCGGTCTGCGATGCCGACAAGATGCCCCAACGTCTCGCGGAACTCAAGGCAGGTCGGGCCGACCACCGGAGCAAGAATGCCCCGTACCCAGCAGCACTGGGACAGGCAAATCCTCATGGTGAAGCGTGGCTGCTGGACGACCGAACCGCCATCATCAGGGCCTGGGGCCTGCCCCCGGATACTGAAATTCCAACAATCCGCCATTGCGATCGCAATCCCAAGCGGGTCATTGAGTCTTTGTTCGCGCTGACGGGTCGGTACGACCAGAACGATGGGCTCGCGGAAATCGCCAGGCTCCTCGATAGCAACCGCTGCGTTCATAAGAAGGAGACGGGGTTCGCCCAGTTCCTTGACGAAGTTCGCGACGAACTCGGCCCCTTAAGGCGGTCCTCGCCGCAGTAGCTGGCCCGATTTCCTATGAAATCAGGCAAAACCGCGATCGGCTGAGTGAGCCTGGACCTACGTCAACCCGCCCGATCGTTCCGAACGGATCCGACTGGGCCCAAACAACGTACGCCCGATGCCGCGCAACCCGAATTCGTTTCCACTTGGTTTCCTCTCCACGCATCCCAATTTTGCGATAGAACGACCAAATCCCGATCATGCCGGAAAATCCATCCCGAATTCGAGGGTTTATTACCTCGCCCATTTGATTTCCTTCCCAGAGGCCCCAGAATCCCGGCATGAAACCCGCACCCGGGACAAATCGGGCCGGGCGGGTTGTGAATGACCTTTCGATCGGGAGAGGCCGCCATGTCCGTTGCCCCGGATCCGATTGCCTTGCGGAACGCCGCCAACGCCCGGTTCTCGACCGGTCCCCGAACGCCCGAGGGAAAGGCGATTTCCAGCACCAATGCGGTGGATCATGGGTTCTGCTCGGTCGAGCCCAAAACGCCCGAGGATCGCGCCGAGGCCGCGGCGCTCTATGCGATGCTGGCGGCCGAGTTGAAGCCGGCCACGCCGATGGAGATCGAGGCGGTCCGCAATGCCGCCCATGCCGACCAGCGATGCCGGCGGATCGGCCGGGCGCTGGAGGATGTCGGCCAGGCGTCGATCGTCCGTCGGGCGGACGAGCGGAAGCAAAAGCTGTCGGACGAGCAGGAGCAGGCGCGGGCCGAGGTCGCCTTCTGGAAGGCGATTTTGGAGCATCCGCCGGCGGTCGGCGAGGGACTGAAGCCGGCCGTCCTGGCGGCGGTCCTGAACCGGTTCGGCGTGGGCGTGAAGGGTCGTGCGGAGGATTGCCGGGCGAATCTGGTCCAGTTCCTCCAGATCGGCGCCCGGGGCGATGCGCTCTTTGCCGAGGCGGTGTCCGCCCGGGAAGCGCTGGCGCCCGGCGAGACGCTCGCCGAGGAACTCCGCCAGTCGATCGACCAGGCCGGGAAGGATTGCGAGGGGCTGACGGAAGTGTTCGGGCGGTGCCTGGACGAGGCGAACCGGCGGCTGGCCGAGGCGAAGCAGCGGGTCGCCCAGAACGAGGCCCGGCCGCGTCGGGATGACGACTGGTTCGACGACTCGAAGCGGACCCAACTGCTGTTCCGCTACAAGGCCGAGGCCGAGCGCGGATACTACCGCGCCCTGCGATCGCTCGACGCGATCCGCCGCCGCCAGGACGCCGAACGCCGTCAGAACGAGCGCGATCAGCGCCAGGCGCGCAAGGCCGCGCAGGAAGCCGAGAAGGCATCGCGCCAGGCGGCCCGCCAGGCCGAGATCGACGCGAAGGCCCGGCCGCAGCGTAACGAGCTGGCGGAGCGGGTGGTGCAGGCGATCCTGGCGAAGTCGCCGCTACGGAACGAACCCAGATCGACGGCCGCACCAACCGAACCCGAAGCCCGGGAACTGGTTGGGGCGGGCGTATCGTCGGCGGCTTCCACCCCGGAAGGCCCCCGGACTGTCCGTCGCCGCGGTCGCGAGGTCGTCATCGACCCGCGACGCCCGCCGAATCGCCGCTGATCGGCCCGAATCGCCCCGATCGACCGCCGGAAACGGCCCCCGAACGAGGGCCGACGGCGATGGTCCGCTTCGGGTCGGGTGGCACGGGTTTCCCATCGGCGAAGCCGATGAAGCCCGTGTGAGTAGGCCTCTCTCGAAGCCATCTCAACGGGCCCGTTCGGCGTCAGGACGCCATCGGAGCCGGCCCGAAGCCGTCGGCCGACGTTCCTCACACGGGTTCGACTCCGCGATGAACCCACGCGACCCGCCGGGCCCGGAAAATGGGGGACAGGCACCCGGCAGCGATGCGGATTCGACGATGTCGCAGGCACCAGGTGCCGGGAGCCAGTCCCCATTTTCCTCCACCGATGGCGTCGGGTCCGGGAGCCGCCCTAATCGGCCTCGGGCGGCCGGCGATCGTCGTAGCCCTTCGGGTGGTTCCGGTGCCAGTCCCAGGCGGTCTTCACGATCGATTCCAGCGACGTGTAGCGGGGGATCCAGCCCAAGGTCTCGCGGGCCAGCGAGGCGTCGGCGATCAGGGACGGCGGGTCGCCGGGCCGGGCGTCGACGATCCGGGCCGGGATCGGGTGGCCGGTCACTTTTCGGCAGCAGTCGAGCACCTCGCGGATGCTGTAGCCGTTGCCGGTGCCGAGGTTCAGCTTGAGCTTCACGCCCGGCGCCAGCTGCTCCAGGGCGGCGAGGTGGGCGGTCGCCAGGTCCTCGACGTGGATATAGTCGCGGATGCAGGTGCCGTCGGGCGTGGGGTACTTGTCGCCGAAGACGAGGATCTCCGAACGCTGTCCCAGGGCCACCTGCAGGACCAGCGGCAGCAGGTGGGTCTCGGGGTGGTGGTCCTCGCCGATCGCCCCGTCCTCGGCGGCGCCCGAGGCGTTGAAGTAGCGGAGCGCCGCGTACCCCCAGCCGTAGGCGTGGGCGTAGTCCTCCAGCGCCCGCTCGATCACCAGCTTGGTGAATCCGTAAGGATTAATAGGTGCCTGATGGGTGGATTCGTCGATGGGTACCTTGTCCGGCTCGCCGTAGGTGGCGCAGGTGCTGGAGAAGACGATGCGATCGATCCCCCGGGCCTTCATGGCATCCATCAGGGAGAGCGTGCCGGTGATGTTGTTCTTGTAATAGCGGGCGGGGTCGGTGACCGACTCGCCGACGTAGGCGAACGCGGCGAAGTGCATCACCGCCTCGATCCGGTGGGCCCGCATCGCCTCCTCCAGCCGGGCCTGGTCGAGCAGGTCGCCGACGATCAGGCGTTCGGCGGGCACGGCGCCCCGGTGGCCCATCGCCAGGTTGTCGTAGACCCAGACGTCGTGACCGGAGGCGTTCAGCAGGCGGACCGAGAACGACCCGACATAGCCGGCGCCGCCCGTGACGAGGATTCGCATGAGGATTCGTCTCGAAAAGGAAGGATGAGCCTCATTTTATCCCTGGTATTCGTCGCCGGCCCCGAACCGCCGGGCGCATTCGGCGATCGCCCGCTTCGCCCGGCCGACGTCGTCGGCCGTGTCGCCGACGACCTCCCAGCGGGCGAGGCCGTCCTCGCTCTGCGAGGTCCGCTGGCAGACCTGCAACCAGCCGCGCTCCAGGCGGGAGGACTCGTCGATGTCGAACGGCAGGCCGCGGCGGATCAGGGTGGCCTCCAGGTCCATGCCGTTCTTCATCCGATGCATCGACCGAAAGCCTTCCCCTTCGAGCAACTCGCGGACCGCTTCGAGGGCCCCGTCGCGGGCCGATTCGTCGGGGAACTTGTAGCCCCATTCGCGGGCCCGCGCCGTGGTCGCCTGGATGTCGAACAGCCGGTCGAACCGCCCGGGATCCTCGCTCCAGGCCCGTGCCACCAGCAGGGCGAGGTACAGGGTATTCTCGGTGCAATACCGGGCGCCGTCGAGGGGGAACGCCTCGTAGAAGTGGGCCGACTCCTCGACGGCGCCGAAGCGGGCCTCGTCGCGGAGCAGGCTCTCCTTGATCTGCGAGTGGCCGTTGCGGATGACGTCGACCGCCACGCCCGAGCGGGCCATCTCGATGAGGGCGAGCGGGTTGCACTTGAGGTCGGCGAAGATCCCCCGGCCCGGCCCGGGGAAGCGCCCCCGGATCTCGGGCAGGATCGCGGCATAGACGAAGCTGGAAGACAGGTAACGCCCGTCACCGCCGTAGATATCCAGGCGGTCGCCGTCGCCGTCGAAGAACATGCCGGCGCGGTAGTCGCCCGCCTTCAGGGCGGCGAGGCCGGGGGCGATGACGCTCGGCTTCACCGGGTTGGGGTCGCCCAGCGGGAACCGGCCGTCGGCCTCGAAGTGGAACGGTTCGAGCCGGGCGCCGGCCCGCCCGAACGCCAGGAGCATCTCCCGTCCGGCGGCGCCGTTGAGGTGGTCCTGGAAGACGCGGACCCCCTCGAGTCCCCCGGGCGACACGCCGGCCAGGTCCATGCTGTAGGCGATGTAAGCGTCGGTCGGGTCCTCGGCCCGGATCCGGCCTCGGGTCGCCGACGGGGCGGGCCGTTCGCCGCGCTCGTGGAACTCGCGGATCCGGTCGAGCCCGCCGCCGGGGCCGATGCCGCGGGCGATCGGCACGACGCCCGGCGCCAGCAGCTTCCGGCCGGTGTCGCCCGCCGGGTTGTGCGAGGCGCCGACCATCACGGCCGCATGCTTCGGGTGCCGCATGGCCGCGTGGTAGAAGAGCGAGGTCGACGACACGCCCGGGATCAGGATCACGTCCAGGCCGGCCGATCGGTAGGCGTCGGCCGCGATCTCCAGGTAGTGCGGCCCGGTCGATCGGGCGTCGCGGGCCAGCAGCACGCCGGGCGCGTCGAGTACCTCGCGGAAATAGCGGGCCTCGGCGAACGACAGCCGCTGCGCCAGCTCGTCGGTCAGGGGGCCCGACGGCGTGCGGATGTCGTAGGCCCGGAACATCGACAGGTTCAACGGGTCGTCCATGCTTCCCATCCTTTATTCCGGCCCCCCGGTCGGGGTGATCACGCCGGTGCCCGCGGCGATCGCCCCCGGGGACGAGCCCTCGAAGACGTAGGCGAACCGGCCGGTCTCGTCGGTGTACCGCCGGGCGACCTCCTCGACGGCCGAGCCGGCGTCGCGGCGGCCCAGGATCGCCACCGTACCGCCGCTGCCGCCGCCGGTGATCTTGGCGCCGAACAGGCCGCGGGCCTCGCCCAGCTCGCGGACCAGTTCGACCAGCCGATCGGTCCCCCCCGAGCCGAGCCCGCAGGCCGAATAGCCGGCGTGCGAGCCGGCCATCAGGGCGCCCATCCGGCGGAGGGCCTCGTCATCGATTGGGTCCCCAAGCAACCGGGCGAACTCCAGGACGCGGGCGTGCTCGCGGATCGGGTGGGCCGTCGGCTCCCGGACGGCATAGGTCCGGGCGGGGTCGATCCGGGTGATCGGGTCGGTGGTGCCGCCGTACCGGGCCAGGAACTCGTCGCCGGCCATCCGATCGGGCAGGGCCGCGAGGTATCGGGACTCGAACAGGTCGAGGTCGATCCCGGCCAGGTAGCCGCCCCACGGCGGTTCGGCGTAATGGGCGACGCCCTCGCCGTCGATCCGGGGCGGGTCGGCCCCCGCGAGGTCGGCCAGGATCCGATAGCCCATGAAGGCCCCGGCTCGGACGCCCGTGTAATCGCCGCCAGACGGCATGGCGGACGCCCGAGTCGATCCCCCAGAAGCCGATCTCGGGCGGGATCGGCAGGAACCCGCGGACCTCGCCCGGCCGGCAGAGCAGCTCCAGCAGCATCCGCTCGCGGCCGACGGCCGAGGTCATCTGGTCCATGATCCCGCAGGGCGCCGACGGCCTGGTTCTCGGCGGCCTGGCAGGCGAGCACGGCTTCGCCCGACGGATCCAGCCCCAGGGCCCTCGCGACGGCCAGCATGACGGCGACCTCGAGCACCGCCGACGAGCTGACGCCCTTCCCCTCGGGCACGTCCGAGGCGATCAGCAGGCGGAGCCCTCGATCCGTCGGGGCGCTCAGCCCGGTCGATCGCGGCCAGGACGCCGACGACGTAGGCAGCCCGCGCGTTTCGGGGTCGGCCTCGAACGCCGATCGGATCGCGCCCGTAGCCGCCCATCGAGCAGCCGATCAAGGCCGGCCCGATCGAGGCGATACTCCCGGTCGCCTTCGCCGAACCCAGGCGGCTGACCACGAGGAGGCCGTCGCCGGGTCGGCTTCGGCTGGGCGGCGGCGTAGGTGACCTCGCGAATCGGCATCTCCAGGACCATCGACCCGGAGTAGTCGGCGATCCCGCCCATCGCATCGAGCCGCCCGCGGCGGGCCGGGTGATCGGCAGGCCGTTCCGGAACAGGGAGCCCGCGATCCTGCCGGCGAACGCCCCGAGGGTCCCCCGGTTTCATCGGCCTCATGGGCATCGGAGGGTGCCTGTTTGTAGTGGACGGCGGGCACCGCTCAGGCTCGGCGGCCTTCTCCTCGGGGCACGTATCGCTCAGGAAGCTGCCGCCGCCCAGCTCGGGCCCGGCGAGATACTTGAGCAGGTTGGGCTTCCAACGGGGATGGAACTCGATGTGGAAGTGGAACCCGTCGTGGGGGCGGCCGTCGGTGGGCGCCTGGTGGAGGGCCATCACGTAAGGGAAGGGCATTTGCCAGAGGGTGTCGAAGCGGATCATGACCTCATGAATCACGGCGGCCAGGTCGTCGACCTCCTTGCGGGAGAGGTCGGCCAGACTGGCGTGCGGGGCCCGGGGTGCGACGAAGGTCTCGTAGGCGAAGCGGGCGAAGTAGGGGATGAACGCCAACGCCGAGTCTCGCTGGGCCAGGACCCGCCGGCCGTCGGCCAGCTCGGCCGCGACGACATCCTCGAACGGGCCGCGCCCGTGCTCGCGGAGATGGCGGCGGCAGGTCTCGACCTCGTTGGCGATCGTCTTGAAGACGAAGTTGGTGGCATAGATCTGGCAGTGCGGGTGCGGGTTCGACACGCCGACCGCCGACCCCTTGTTCTCGAACATCAGGACATGCTCGACCTCGGGCCGATCGCCCAGCTCCCGGTACTGGTCCTGCCAGGTCCGCAGCAGCTCCGCGACGTTGGTGGTGGGGAGTTCGGCCAGGCTCAGGTCGTGGTGGGGGGTATAGCAGACCACCCGGGCGACGCCCCGGGCCGGTCGGGATCGGTAGGGGGGCGGCGGGGGCGGTTCCGGTTCCGGGGCGTCCGGGCCGACGCAGGGGAGGTCGTTGTCGAAGACGAAGACGCCCTTGTACTCGGGGTTGCGGTGGCCGCTGACCCGGGCGTTCCCCGGGCAGAGCGGGCACGACGGGTCGTACCGGGGCGGGGCCATCGCGGGGGCGCCGTGGAGGTCGCCCGTCCAGGGCCGATTGTTCCGGTGGGCCGCCACGATGACCCACTCTTCCCGAAGCGGATGCCAGCGTTCTTCCCAGACCATGCTCGACCCCCCACCGTTGTAAGCTAGCCCACGCGGGCGAGGGTCGCCAGTGCCTGGCGAACGGCGCCTCGACGGGGGCATTGCTCGCCCCGTGCGGGTATGCTGGTTGGCGGGCCGGCGCCGGGGCCGGCCGGGGCCTGGTGTACGAGGGGGCGGACGCGATGGGCGGGTCTCGGAATAGCCGACGGATCGTGCTGGGCGGGTTGGGCCTGGCGTTCGCCCTGGCGATCGCCGCCGGCATGGCGAGGATGGCCCCCCTGAAGATGGGCAAACAGCCCGACGGCAGCTTCATCGTGTCGACCGGGCAGCGGGTCGAGGCCGGCGCGATCGCCGTCGCCGGCCCGCCGATCGAACAGGCCCGGCACCCCTCGGGCGCCTTCTACGCGGTCCTGAACAAGTCGGCCGTGATGCTCGGGGATGCCTCGGGGATCCGGCCGGGCAGCTCGGTCCCGCTCGGGTCGGGCGCCGGCTTCCGCGGCCTCGCCTGGGCGCCCCACGGCAACCGGCTGTACGCCAGCACCGAGAAGGGGCAGGTCCGCATGTTCCTGCTGGAGGACAACAAGCTCGTCCCCGGCGACCGGTTCGAGATCAAGCCCGAGGACGCCAGGGGGAACCCGGTGCCCGGCGGGATCGCCTTCCGGCGCGACGGTACCCGGTTCTATGTCGCGGCCGCCAACCGGAACGCCGTGGTCGAGGTCGACGCCGCCGCGGCCCGGCCGATCCGCGAGTTCCCCGTCGAGAACATCCCGTTCGAGCCCCGCCTGACCGACGACGACAGGACCCTGGTGGTGAGCAACTGGGGCGGCCGATTGCCCCGCGAAGGCGACCGGACCGCCAAGAGCCAGGACCTGCAAGTGGTCGTGGACGAGCGCGGCGTGCTCTCGACCGGGACCGTCAGCCTGATCGACGTCGAGACCGGCGCGACGCGGCACGTCGAGGTCGGCCTGCATCCCACCGGCCTGGCGATCGACGGCCGGCGGGCGTACGTCGCCAACGCGATGAGCGATTCCATCAGCGAGGTCGACATCGACGCCGGCAAGGTCCTCCGAACGATCCCGGTCCATCGCGGCGACGGGCCAATCCCGGGCTCGATGCCGAACGCCCTGCTGATCCGCGGCAAGACGCTCTACTCGGCCAACGGCGGCGACAACGCCGTCGCCGAGATCGACCTTGAGGCCGCGAAGGTCCGCGGCTATCGGCCCGCCGGCTACTTCCCGGTCGCCATCCAGCTTTCCCCCGACGGCCGGACGCTGTTCGCGCTCAACACCAAGGGAAACGGCTCGGTGAACCGGACGGTCACGGGCAAGCCGGGCAACGCCCACGACTTCCAGGGGACCGTCACCGCCATCGACCTGCAGGCCGACCTCGCTGCGGCGACGGCCACCGTCGCCCGCGACAACGGCTGGGGCCGCAAGCCCGCCGTGCCCGACTTGAAGGTCTACAAGGGGGAAATCGAGCACGTCGTCTACATCATCAAGGAGAACCGGACCTACGACGAGGTCTTCGGCGACCTGCCGATCGGCGACGGCGACCCCGCCCTGTGCAGCCTGGGCGAGACGGTGATGCCCAACCACCGCAAGCTCGCCCGCGAGTTCACCCTCTTCGACAACGGCTACGTCTCGGGGACCAACAGCGCCGACGGCCACAACTGGACCACGCAAACCCTCGCCAACGAATACCTGGAACACTTCTATGTGGGCTATTCGAGGAGCTACCCGGATGACGGCAGCGACGCGATGGCCCTGTCGGCAGGCGGGGCGATCTGGGACGCGGCCCTGAAGAAGGGCAAGAGCCTCCGCGTCTACGGCGAGTTCTGCGACGACGAGCTGAACAAGGTGACGCCCCCGCCGAAAGACTGGTTCGAGGTCTGGGAGGACCGCAAGAACGGCGGCGGCAAGTTCACGTTCCGGTCGGACACCCGGATTCCGAGCCTGGCCCCCTACATCCACCGCCAGTACTTCTACTGGCCGCTCTGGCAGAGCGACCAGCAGCGGGCCGACCTGTTCATCCAGGAGTATGAGGAGTTCAGCAAGGCTGACAAGGTGCCCAACCTGATGATCCTCAGTCTCCCCTGCGACCACGGCGAGGGGACCAACCCCAAGTACCCGACGCCCCGCGCCATGATGGCCGACAACGACCTGGCCCTGGGGCGGATCGTCGAGGCGATCTCGAACAGCCCGCAATGGTCCAAGACGTGCATCTTCGTGATCGAGGACGACGCCCAGGCCGGCCCCGACCACGTCGACGGCCACCGGACCGTCTTCATGGCGATCAGCCCTTACACGAAACGCAAGTTCGTGGATTCGTCGTTCTACACGACCATCGGCATGGTCCGTTCGATCGAGCTGATGCTGGGGCTCGACCCGATGAACCGGTTCGACGACCTGGCCGAGCCGCTGGCCGCCTGCTTCAGCGACACGCCCGACCTGACGCCGTACACGAAGGTCGCCAACAACGTGCCGCTCGACGAGCGGAACCCGTCGGGCAACAAGCTCTCGGCCGCCGACCGATTCTGGCTTGAGAAGACCCTGGCGCTCGACTGGTCCCACCTCGACGCGCCCGACCCGTACTGGCTGAATCGGATCAACTGGTACAGCATCCACAAGGGGAAGCGGCCCTATCCCTCGCGGCCCGGCGAGCAGCCCGGACAGCTCGCCGACGCGGACGACGACTAAGCCGCGGAGCCTGCCATGAAGATCCGGGCCCTGATGATCGCCGTCGCCCTGATCGCGCTGGCCGCCTGGCCGCTGTCGACCGCCGACCGGGTGTTCCGGGAGCGGGACGGCCACATCTGGCACCTGACGATCGACCGCGCCACCGGTGCGCCGAGCCTCGAAGGCCACAGCATCCCATTCGACTTCGCCTCCCGGTTCGGCGACGAGTTGATCGGCCGGAAGTGGCCCGACGGCTATCGATGCCCGTGCGGACTCGCCGACGATCCCGGGAGGATCGAGGTCGCCTCATCCTCAGGGAACGAGCGGCTCCTCCCGAAGATGAACGAACTGGCCAGGCCATATCAGCGATCCGTGGAGTTGCAACTCCACCTGAATAGCCTCACGATGGCGATCGAACATGACCGGGCGGTCGTCGAACGGATCGACCGCGACCTCGCCTGGGCCGCCTGGAACGGGTCGTGGATCCACGGTTCCGAGGGTGTCCGCCGGGTTTATCGGGACGGGATCGCCGCGCGGCTCGCCGAGATCCCCAGGACCCGCGAGCAGCTGGCCAGGTATCGCGAGGCCGCCCTCCATCCCTGGGATCCGATCGAGCCCGATCCCCCCCGTTGACGCGACAGGTAGTGCCTTGATGCGATCGACAACACAGCCCCCGATCCTGCGATGGCGATTCCTCGTCGTGATCGTCGCCGCCCTCATCGCGCTCGCCCGAGTCCCGGTGATCGTCGATCAGACCGAGTCGATCGCCGTCACCGAGTTCGGCAGGCCGGTCCGACTGCTGGACGAGCCGGGCCTGCATTTCAAGTGGCCCCACCAGAGCGGCCGATCGTTCGACCGTCGATTGCAGGTCGACGCGCCGCCGCCCCGGGAATTGCTCACCCGCGACAAGAAGAACCTCGAAGTGGCCTGGTATACCGCCTGGAAGATCGACGACATCGACCGCTTCCTGCGATCGGTCCGCACGATGCCGGAGGCCTCGGCCCGGCTCGAAGAACTGGCCCTGGCCCTGCTCGCCGCCGAGTTGGGCAACCGGGACCTCAACGACCTCGTCCAGGAAGGGCCCGATTCGTCGCTCGGCAACCTGATGGGCGTCGTATCCCAGCAGGCCGCGGCGCAGGCGCTCGACGAATATGGGATCGCCGTGCAGGATGTTCGCCTCCGCCGCCTGAACTACCCGGAGGAGGTCCGCGCCGCCGTCTTCGAGCAGATCCGCAGCGAGCGGAAGCGTGTGGCCGCCGCGACGAGGGCCGAGGGGGAGAGCCGGGCCCGCCAGATCCGTAGCGCCGCCGACCGAGAGCGGGCCGCCATCCTCGCCGAGGCCGAGGCGGAAGCGGCCCGGACGCTTGGCAAGGGGGAAGCCGAGGCCACTCGGATCGCCAACGAGGCCCACGCCGCCGACCCCGACTTCTACCGATTCCTCAAGACGCTGGAAGCCTACCGATCCGCGCTCGACCAGCGGACCACGCTCATCCTGTCGACCGACAGCGAGTTCCTCAAGCTGCTCGGCCAGGGGGAAATGACCACCGCACCGCCGGCCGGGCCGGTCGTGAGGAGCCCGGTCGCCTCGGGGTCGAAGCCATGAGACGATGGCCCGCCTGGCTGTGCTTCGGCGCGACCGCCCTCTACCTCGCGACCGGTTTGGTGGTCGTGGCGCCCGACGAGGTGGGCGTTGTCCGCAGTTTCGGGGTGGTCTCGAAGGAGGCCCTTGGCCCTGGCCTGCACTGGACCTTGCCCCTCGGCCTGGGCCGGGTCGATCGGGTGAAGCCGGGCCAGGCCCGGACCTTGACGATCGGTGCAGGGGGTCCGGAAGACGCCCCCCTGGGGAGGGCCCCCGATTCGTCGGCCGACGACTTCCTCACCGGCGACCGCAACCTCGTCACCGTGCAATTGCAGCTCCAGTACCGCGTGGCCGACCCCGCCGCGTTCCTGTTCGGATCGGCGAAGGCGGAGCAAGCCTTGGCCCTGGAGGCCGAATCGGCCCTGTCGCAATCGCTGGCCTCGCGGGGCATCGACGACCTGCTCACCACCGGCCGGAACGAGGTGGCCGATCAGATCGTGAGGCTCGTGCAGTCGAGGGCCGACCGCGACGGCCTGGGCGTGTCGATCCGGGCCGCACGTTTGAGCCGGGTCTCGCCGCCCTCGCCCGTGGCCCCCGCGTTCGCCGACGCCGACCGGGCCCGCAGCGACCGACGCCAGAAGATCACCCAGGCCGACGAATATCGAGACCGGGCGATGGCCGACGCCAGAGGACTGCAACGCGAGATCGCCGACAAGGCCGCAGCCGATCGCGACCGCCTGGTCCGCGTGGCGCAAGGGGAGTCCGAGCGGTTCCGCAAGGTCCTCGCCGAGGCGAGCAAGGCGCCCGAGGCCACCCGAAATCGCCTCTACCTGGAGGCGATCGGCGAGATCTTGCCCCGGTTCCGCCGCAAGGTGGTGGTCGAGCCGGGCAACGCCGACCTCGGCATCGTCTCGGGCGGATCGATCGAACGCGACCGGGAGTGATCGGCCGATGCGTCGAATCGTCGCCGCCGCGCTGACCCTGGCGATCCTGGGCCTGATGGTCTGGTCGGCCAACCGCGGCGGATCGCTACCGACGGCCGCCCGCGAAGACGGCCCCGAGGAGCACCTGCATCGGCTCCTCCAGAAGGCCAGGGAAGGGGACGTAACGGCCTACCTGGACGCCTTCGGCCCGCCGATCCGGGAGAAGCTCGAGCGCGAGGTGGCCGAGCGCGGCTTATTTGACTTCGCCTACTATTTGAAGAAAGCGGCCGCGACCCGCAAGGGGCTGGTGGTTTACGACCCCGAGCGGGATGGCGACCAGGCGACGATCCTGGTCGAATCCATCTACCTGGACCATAACGAACGGCAGCGATATCATCTAAAACGTTCGCCGAGTGGATGGCGCGTGATCGATGTGGAAACCTCGCGTCCAAACTCTCCCGCCGATCCTTATGGGCAGCCGGTAAATTGATCCGAGACGGAGTGCGAAACCATGGGCTCGACACGCGGTATCGTTCCGATCCTGAACATCGCGGCGATGCTCGCAATGGCGGGCGCCGTGGGCTATCTCGCCTCGGTTTCGGCCCGCCTGGAGAGGGCTTTGCAGGCGGTCCAGGCCCCGAAAGCGGACCGGGAATTGCCGCAGGTCACCTTCCAGAAGCCGTTGCTGCCTCCCAAGACCGATTCTCCAAAAGAGCCGGTTCTCGGTGGGCCGGAATTGCCCGTGCGCGGCAATCCCTTCGATCTAGATGCCGGGCAGGATTTCCCGCCCGATCGCCCTGAAGCCATAGCACCGAAAGTCGGCCCGCAGGGGATAGACCTTGAGAAGCTTCGGCCCGACATGGAATTCCCGGCTGACGACTCAAATTTTCCACTAGACCATTTCCCCGAGGCCTCCACGATCGTGCCGGAAGAGCCCTTACCGTACCCCGACCCGCCACCCCACGAAGGGGCGATGGTCACCATCCCCTACACCGTCGAGCCGCCCGACCATATTCGGATCGAGTTGCTTGAAGCCCTGCCAGGAAGGCCGATCACCGGGGATCGCCTGGTCCGGCCCGACGGCACGGTTGTGCTTGATTTTTATGGAGAACTTGAAGTCAGCGGTCTGACCCCAAAACAGATCAAGGTAAAAACGATCTTGCACATGCGCAAGTTCATCCCCGACATTACCCTCGGGCTTCTGATGATCAATCCGGAGACCGAGGAAAGGGAGGAGATTGCCCCGGCCGTCTCGGACCGCGTTTTTGTGGAAGTGCTCGCCTATAACAGCAAGTATTACTACGCGGAAGGCGCATTCTTCCAGCCCGGTAGGCTGCCCTTCACGGGACACGAAACGGTCCTCGACGCGATCAACGAATGCCGCGGTCTGGCCCCGCACGCCGACCGCGACCATATCGAACTGGTTCGTCCAGCCCGCGGCGGCATGCCGACCCGGATCTACCCGATCGATTACCGGGCGATCGTCGAGAAGGGCGAGGCGTCGGCCAACCTCCAACTGTTCCCGGGCGATCGCCTGATCGCCCACCCGATCCAGGCACAGGCCAATCCGGAAGCGAAGTAAAACGACACCCAATCCATCGGGTTGCATCCGTCACGACCTTCGATCGGGAAGCCCATAAGGATGAGAAGGCGTAGAACAATAGGGACGGCCACGATCGCCGCTTCGATCACGCTGCTGGCGGCGGCGGTGGCTTATCTGGGGTTGGCGATCACCCGTCTCGAAACGGCCTGGCGCGAGGCCGATCAGGTCGCCTCGGCCCGATCCTCAGCCGCTTCCAAGACCGAACCCGACCCGGACGAAGGGCTCCCCAATCGAGACTGGGATTCCCTCCCGCGTCCCAACAAGATCGTGCCGCTCGATCCCGAACCGTACCCCGAACCGCCGCCGCATGAAGGGGCGCTCGTCACGGTGCCCTACATCGTCGAGCCGCCCGACATGATCCGCATCGAGGTCCTGTACGCCCTCCCCGGCCGGCCCATCACCGGGGAACGCTTAGTTCGCGGCGATGGCAAGATCTCGCTCGACTTCTACGGTGATATCGAAGTCGCCGGGCTCACCCTCGATCAGATCAAGGTGAAGACGATCCTCCAACTCCGCAAGTTCCTACCCGACGTGACCCTTGGCCTCGTCCAGCGCAACCCCGAGACGAACGAGGTCGAGTGGATCGACCCACTCCATTCGGATCGGGTTTTCGTAGAAGTGCTGGCTTTTAATAGCAAATATTACCATGTCAACGGTCAATTTCGGCAGATCGGCAAACTTCCCATCACGGGCCACGATACGGTCCTGGACGCGATCCAAACTTGTGGTGGGCTATCGGAGGGTGCCGACCCCGACCATATCGAACTCATCCGCCCCGCCCGGGGTGGCCAGCCCACGCGAACCTACGCGATCGACTACCGGGCCATCGTGGTCGAGGGTGATTCATCGGCCAACTTGCAACTCTTCGCGGGCGATCGGCTGGTTGCGTATGCGAAGGCGACCGCGATTGAGGTCAAAGCCGAACCCGAATCGAACTGACGCTACCCATTGGGCATGCCAAAGAAAGAACGCCGCGATCGCCGGGGGGAGCCCACCGACGATCACGGTCGTATAGCGTTGGCAAAATCTGGAGGGCCGGCCGTTAGCGGCGGGCCCCGCCCTTCTTGGCGGGCTTCGTCTGCTTCGCGGGGCCGCCCTCTTCTTGGTCGACCTGCGAATCCTGCTGCTTGATCGCGGCGGCCTGCTCGGGCGATAGCTGGAGGGGGGTGGCCGAGGTCGACCCGTCTGCACCCCCGCCGCAGCCCGGGAGGACCGGGATGGCCGCGCCCCACAGGGCGAGGAGCATGGCGATACGCTTCATGGGAGTAGCCCTCTCGATCGAATCACGGGGTTGTCAGAAGGAATCGGCGCTCATAGGCTCGTTGTCGTCGATGACGGCCAGCCGACGGAACGTGCTGGGGTCGATCGAGAACTTGATGAACCGGACCGAGCCGTCGCCGAGCACCACGTTGATGCCGCCGGGGTGCGGGCCGCCGAACATCCGCCGCCAGAGGTTGCCGCCGGTACCCGGGGTCGAAGGGTTGTTGCACTGGCCGCTGAGCGCGGGGGCCTGGGCGTCGGGCACCGGCACGAAGTGGAAGCGGACGCAGTCCTCGTCCCAGCCCGAATTCTGCCAACGCTCGTTGTCGCCGCCGTCGGCGCCGAACCGCGACCAGGGGAGCGACTTCTCGGCCACCAGCATCGAATTGCTGGTGCCGTCGGTGAAGTCGGCCCAGCGGCGTTTGCTGCGGACGCCGTGCGAGATGGCTCCCTTGCGGCCGCCGGTGTCGCCGTGGTTGATCGCGGCCCGCTCGTTGGCGATCGGCGACGAGCCGTTGGGGGCCGGCGGCACCCATCGGTTCGAACGGTCCTGGCACTCGTAGTATTCGCCCTGGAAGAACCCGGCGCAGCCGGCGTAGTCGTTCCGCGAGGTCGCGGTCGTCAGGTCGGAGCCATACCGGGCGTTCTGGCGGCGGGTCGGGCAGTAGAACGCGGGGATGGCCACCCGAGCGATGCTATCCTCGCCGGCGAAGTCGGCCGGCCGGCTCAGGGCCGACGAGTACGGCGGGATCGAGAAGTTCGCCAGGTTGTAGACCTGGGTCTGCTCCAGGTAAGGCAGGATCTTGAAGAAGTGGTTGAAGCCGTCGGGGTGGTCGGCGGCAGCAGGTCGAGGTCTCGTAGCCGCCGTTCATCCAGTTCGTCGTAGATCCGGCGGTCGGCGCGGGGTTACCGGAGAAATCGACGGCCTGGGGGTGGCCGGTCGAACGGGCCCTGGGGCAGGTGGGAGTAGGTGCTCTCGAAGTTGGCGAAGCCCAGGCCGATCTGCTTCAGGTTGTTGGTGCACTGGATCCGGCGGGCGGCCTCGCGGCCTGCTGCACGGCCGGGAGCAGGGCGCGTCAGCACGCCGATGATGGCGATGACGACCAGCAGCTCGATCAGGGTGAAGCCGCGGCGGGGCGGTACGGATGGAGGAGGGCACGGATGTCGCTCCGATGTCGAACGCTCCGGGGAGGCACCGCGATCGGGTCGACGGCGATCGGCGGTCGCGGGATCGAATGGTAGGCCGGCGCATGAAGCTCGGGGTGAACGCCCGCGCAAACCGCCGTGAATCCCGGCCGATCGCCGCGTTTGGTGCGGCTCCGTTGCCTCCCGTTCCGACGGAATCCTCGCCCCTCGCAAGCATTCGGTGATCCTTGTAGGAAACTTCCATGAATGCTTGAGAGGAATGCCTCGACCGGCATGGGCCCGAATTTCCCCCGCCATGTGCCCCGGAGTTTCCCCCATGATCGCGCCCTTCCTCGTCCTGATCGGCCTGGCATCCTCGGCCCGGCGGCGACGACCCAGACCGTCGACCCGTCCTACACGAGCTGGATCCGCCAGCCGATCGGCACCCGGATCGTGATGCGATCGCGGACGGTCTCCGAGGCCAACACCATCACCACCACCACCGAGACCACGCTCAAGAAGAAGGGCCCCGAGCTCGTGACCCTGGAAATCAAGCGGGTCACCGACGCGACCGGCAAGCGGGTCGTGCAACCCGAGGAGAGCTACGACCAGCGCCGCCTGTTCCCTCTGATGGGCGGGATGAAGAAGGAGGACGTCGGCAAGCCGAGCGGCTCGACCAGGGCGAGGAGACCCTCGAACTCGCCGGCCGGACGATCAAGGCGGTCTGGTACGACAACAAGACGAAGGGCGGCTCTGGTTCGCCCGCACCTGGATCTCCGACGAGGTCCCGGCCGCCTGGTGAAGACGGTCACGAAGATCCCCCAGGCCGGCACCACGATCACGGTCGAACTGACCGAATGGGAGACGCCCCGCCCTTGAAATCAGGGCGGCCGGGATCTTCCCGCCGGGCGATGCCGGGGCCGTCGCGGCGCGGTTCTTGCTGGCCTGGGAGCGGTCGTCGGGGTATCGTCCAGCGAGGGCGATATCCGCCGGTCGGGCCACGCTCCTCGCGGGGGGACCTCTCATGAAGCGGCGCGAATTCCTGGAAAACCTGTCGGCCACCGCGGCCATCCCGTTCCTCCCGGGCACGCTCCTCGGGGAGACAATCCGCGACGAGATCCCCTACCGGGCCCTCGGGAAGACCGGCGAGCAGGTCTCGCTCCTCGGCGTGGGCGGCTATCACATCGGCGTGCCCAAGGACGAATCGGAAGGGATCGCGATCATCCGCACGGCCCTCGACTCGGGCCTGAATTTCCTCGACAACTGCTGGGATTACCACGACGGCGGCAGCGAGGTCCGCATGGGGAAGGCCCTCCGCGACGGCTACCGCAAGAAGGCCTTCCTGATGACCAAGATCGACGGCCGGACCAAGAAATCGGCCGCCGAGCAGATCGACCAGTGCCTGAAGCGGCTGCAGACCGACGTCATCGACCTCATGCAGCACCACGAGATCATCCGCCTGGAAGACCCCGACCGTGTCTTCGCGGAAGGCGGGGCGCACGAGGCGATGGTCGAAGCCCGGAAGGCCGGCAAGATCCGGTTCCTCGGCTTCACCGGCCACAAGGATCCGATCGTCCACCTGCGGATGCTCGAGATCGCCGAGAAGCACGGCTGCCGGTTCGACGCGGTGCAGATGCCCCTGAACGTCCTCGACGCCCACTTCCGCAGCTTCGCCCAGCAGGTCGTCCCGGTGCTGGTCGAGAAGGGGATCGGCATCCTGGGGATGAAGCCGATGGCCTCCGGCATGGCCATCCAGACCAAGGCCGTGACCCCGGTCGAATGCCTGCGTTACGCGATGAGCCTGCCGACCTCGACCGTGATCTCGGGCATGGAGAGCCTCGACCTGCTCCGCAAGAACCTCGAGGCCGTGAAGTCGTTCAAGCCGCTCGGAGAGGATCAGCGGGAGGAGTTGCTCGCCCGGACCGCCGAACCCGCCGCCGGGGGCAAGTTCGAGCGGTTCAAGACCTCCCACTACTTCGACGGCACGGCCAACAACCCCAAGTGGCTGGGGGAATAGGCCGGGGTCCGACGGGCCCGCCCCGGCCCGGCTTCAGTCCAGCGGCTTGATCCGGATGTCGCGGAACTGGACGAGGCTGGGCGGCCCGGTGTATCGGCCGTCCTTGTAGCCGCCGTGGTGCTGGAGGAAGATCGGCCCTCGCGCCGGGATCCCGGGTAGCTCGGCGTTTTCGATCACGGTCACGCCATTGAGGACAACCGTCAGGCGGTCCTTCTTGAGGGTGATCTCGAACCGATTCCACTCGCCGACCGGCCTGTCGGCCTGATGTTTGGGCGTGACGCCGGCGCGGACCGAGGCCGGCAGGCTCTTGTCCATCCGATAGCCGTAGACCTCGCCCGACCCGATCGGCCAGCACCAGATGTTGACCTGGCTCTTCCCCTTCGGGTCGCGCAGATAGAGGCCCGAATCGCTGTCGGGCAGGGCCAGCTTGATCTCCTTGCCGTCGATGCCGCGGGCGTGGCTGCCGTCGGGGAGGACGTAGAAGACGTTCGGGTTGATGTAGGGGGCTTCCTTGATCCGCCATTCGAGGCGGAGGATGAAGTCGCCGAACTCGCGCCTGGTCGCCAGGTTCTTGTCGCCGGGCGCCTCGCTCCGGGCGTCGTAGTCGATCACGCCGTCGACGACCTTCCAGTGGCCGTTGTCCCCCTCGGGGATCGTCCACTGATCCAGGTTCTTGCCGTCGAACAGGGGCAAGAAGCCGTCATCCTGGGCACGGGACGCCGGCCCGGCCGCGAAGAGGAGCCAGGCCAGGGCCTGGAGGGATGCGAATCGGCAGGCCATGCGCATGGTGCGGGTCTCCAAGGGGGTCTACCGGGACACGGTAGCCGGGCCCGAGGGGCCGTACAACCGGGCTGCGACCTCGCCGATTATTCGGATTGGAACGGGCGTGTACGTGAAAATCTGCGATCTTGTACGCGAGTCCATCGACTCGGCCCCGCATTCGGGCTAGGATAATCGGATCGAAGTCGTGAACGTGCCCGGGGTAGCGTTCGCGCCCGGATCCGCTCCCCCCAGCGACGGAGGTGGCCATGCCGATGTCACCGGCCGAGATCGTGGTCAGCCTCAAGGAACTGTGCGCCGAGGATGGGCCACGGATCAGCACCGACCGGATCGTCCGCTGGATCGATCAGCACCACGGCTACGAGTCGAACGCCGAGCTCATCGCCTACGCCAAGCGGATGAAGGCCCGGCAGTACGCCCGCAAGCTGATCTACGAGGATGAGGAGACCGGCCTCCGCGTGAAGCGGCTCTGGAGCTTCCGCGACCCCCAGACCGGCGAACGCTATTACCATGACATTTTGAGACTCAGCCCCGAACGGCGTCGCAAATTGATAGGCCAGTACGCCCGGTTCCTGGAGCAGATGAAGTCGGTCCGCCGCGCCATGGCCGACTATTTCGCCGGCCAGGGCTTCTTCGCCTTCTATACAGACGAACAGGACGAAGAGGAAGATGCCTTGATTGAAGCCCGCTAGGTAAGCAATTGAGGCGAATAGGTATCCTGGGCACCTCGGGCCCGTGTTGTTCTTGGGCCACGCCTGTTGCTTCCGGCGGTGATGGGCATCACACTTGCCCGCTATGGTCCGTAGAACCGGCGAGGCCTGGCCATCGCCGCCCCTGCGGACCCGAACCGAGCATTGCATCGAGGTGCCTTCATGTCGCATCAAGCCACGGTTTCCCAGTCGATGGAATGCCTTGCCGAGCGTGCCGTCGAGCTGGCGGCCCAGTCGGGCTACGTGCTGGACTTCTCGGCCGCCAGCGTGCATCGCCTGGAAGACTGGATCCACTCCATGGAGGTCCAGAAGCTCGACGCCGAAGAGCGCAAGCTCCTGGTCTCGGCCTGGGGCGCCTACCTGGGCGAATGCTTCCGCCGCGAAATCGGCGGCGAATGGGTTTCCTGGCTCGACGGCCGGGGCAACTCGGTCGCCCTGAAGGCCCGTGGACTGGCGCTGCTGCCGGTCGAATCGGTGCGGAAGCGTGTCGACCAGGGCCATGCGACGCCGCTGCCCAGCTACTACAAGACCCTGCACCTCGAATTGCAGCGGCGTTCCTGATCCCTAGTTCCGGGGGGCTTCCCCCGCCCTCAGGGGATCGGCAGGAACGGCAGGATTTCGCCCGCCTTCCAATCCCGATCGCCGGCCGGGAACCAGAGGAAGCCATCGGCCCGGGTCACCGCCCGCAGGTCGGGCGAGCCGGCCCATTCGATCGGAGCGGCCCACAATCCGGGCGTATCCGAACCGACGCCCGACGCCGGGTGGAAGGTTGGCCGGTCGCCCCGGTGACGGAAATCGCCCGCGAGCCTCGCCGGGACGCAAGGTAGGCCCGCGTCCGCCATGCCCACCGCGGCCAGGACCCGGACCGCCGGCAGGACGAATGCCAGCATCCCCACCAGGCCGCTGACCGGATTGCCGGGCAGCCCGAAGACCAGGGCGGGGGGGCGGTTGCCGCGATCCGGGCCGACCCCGAACCAGAGCGGTTTCCCCGGCTTCATCCGAACCTTGTGAAAGACCGGCCGGATCCCCAGCTCTTCCAGGATTCCGGGCACCAGGTCCCGGACCCCGGCGGAAACCCCCCCGCTGATGACGAGCATGTCGGCGCCATCGGGGGCATCGGGCCCGGGTTCCAGGGCCCGCCGGAGCGAGGCCCGGAGCGGCCCGGGCTCGTCCCGCGCGGGCGGTTGGCCGGTTCGGACTTCCGCCCCGGCCGACCTCGCCACCGCCCGGAGCATCGGCCCGTTGCTGTCGCGGATCTGGCCCGGTGCGGGCCGGGTCCCGGGCGGGACCACTTCATCGCCGGTCGTGACGATGGCGAGGCAAGGCCGGGGGATCGCTTTCACTTCCAGGCGGCCGGCCGAGGCGCAAACGCCGATCGATGCCGCCCCCAGTCGCGAACCGGCCGACAGGAGGATTTCGCCCGATCGGTATTCCCGACCCTGGATCATCCGATGCTGACCGGGGCGGGGGGCCTCGTCGATCCGAACCCGGTCGTCGTCGAGCCGGCCGGCCTTCTCGAGCATCACCACGGCGTCGGCGCCGGGGGGCATCGGCGCGCCCGTCATGATGCGGATCGCCTCGCCCGGCCCGACCGGCCCGGGGGGCCATTGCCCGGCCAGGATCTCGCCGATCATCGTCCTCGGGGAGGCACCATCGGCCGAACGGACGGCGAAGCCATCGACCAGGGCCTTGTCGAACGGCGGGGAATCGCCGTCGGCCGTCACGGGCTCGGCGAGGACCAACCCGGCCGCCTCATCGATCGCGACATCGACCGGTGGCAAGGGCTCCACCCGCCCCATGACCCGTTGAAAGGCTTCCTCGATCGGCAGCATGCGGCTTCCGGTTCAGGGCTCGCCCCGCAGGAAGTTGCGGAGCAGGTCGATCCCGGCGATGGTCAGGAAGCTCTCGGGGTGGTACTGGACGCCTTCGAGCGGGAACCGGCGGTGGCGGACGCCCATGATCTCGTCCTGGTCGGTCCAGGCCGTCACGATC
>JAXMBD010000037.1:0-69815 GCA_046350035.1 Isosphaeraceae bacterium
CTACGCCGCCACCATGCAGGGCGGCGCCGGCGGCGCCGTCGTCGAGGCGGGCGACCCCGATTCGAGCCGGCTCTTCACCCTGGTGGCGCACACCGAAGAGCCGAAGATGCCCCCCAACGCGCCCCGGGTCCCCGACGCGGAGCTGGAGAAGCTCCGCAAGTGGATCGAGATCGGTGCGCCGGAGACCTCCGGCAGCGCCGTGGCCATGAAGGCCAAGCCCAAGGTCGAATTCAAGCTCGACCCGTCCTCGATCGGCAAGCCCAGCGGCGAGCCGGCCATGCCCTCGGGGTTGCCCACCCAGCCGGTCGTCCTGAGTTCCCGCCCCGGCCCCATCCACAGCTTGGCGCACAGCCCCTGGGCCCCCCTCACCGCCATCGGCGGCCATCGCCAGGTGCTCCTGTACCAGACCCGGACCGGCCGTTTGATGGGCGTTCTGCCGTTCCCCGAGGGGAACGTCGAGACCCTCCGTTTCACCACCGACGGCGACCTGCTGCTGGCCGGCGGCGGGCGGGGCGGCCAGTCGGGCCGCGTGGTTGTCTGGAATGTCAAGACGGGCGAGCGGGTCTTCGAGGTCGGCAAGGAATACGACACCGTCCTGGCGGCCGACATCAGCCCCGACCGATCGTTGATCGCCATGGGCGGCCCCTCGCGGGTCCTCCGCGTCTACAACACGAGCGACGGCGAACTGGCCTACGAGTGCAAGAAGCACACCGAGTGGGTGACGGCCGTCGCCTTCAGCCCCGATGGCGTGTTGCTGGCCTCGGGCGACCGCAACGGCGGCCTGGTCGTGTGGGAGGCCCCCAACGGCCGCGAGTTCTATGACCTCCGCGGCCATCAGGCGCTGATTTCCGACCTCTCCTGGCGGCTCGACTCAAACCTAATGGCCTCGGCCGCCGAGGACGGCACGGTCCGGCTCTGGGCGATGCAGACCGGCACCCAGGCGAAGAACTGGAACGCCCACGGCGGCGGCGCCGCCTCGGTCCGGTTCGCCCGGGATGGCCGGATCGTGACGGCCGGTCGCGACCGCCTCGTCAAGCTCTGGGACCAGAACGGCACCGTGCAGAAGCAATTCGAAGCGTTCCCCGACATCGCCCTGCACGCCGAGTTCACGCAGGACGACCAGGCGATCGTGGCGGGCGACTTCTCGGGCGAGGTCCGCCTGTACGAGCCGAAGGAAGGCAAGCGGATCGGCGCCCTCGCCGCCAACCCGCTGCCCGTCGCGCAGCGGCTCGAACTCCTGAAGCCGAGGGTCGCTGGCCTCCAGGCCCAGGCCGACGCCTCCTCAAAAGCCCAGCAGGGAGCCCAGGCCGCCGCCGAGGCCCGCGCCGCCGACGTGGCCCGGCTCCAGCAGGCCGTCGAGGCCGGCAAGAAAGCCGACGTGGAGGCCCAGGCGGTCGCCAACACCCGTCAGGCGGAGGCGCAGGCGAAGTCGGCCGCCGAGGCGCAGGCCAACCAGGCGGCCGTCGCCGCAGGCGACGAGCGAGCGCGGGCCCTCGCCCGCCGGGAAGAGGTGCTGAAACAGCACAAGGCCGCCGCCGACGGGGCCGCCGCCGCTTCCGCCGCGTACGAGCAGGCCCGCTCGGATCGCGATCGGATGGTGATGGAGCAGGCGATGGCGGTGCTCGACGAGTCGACGCGGAAGCTCGCGACCGACCTGCCCCTGCTCGCCGCGGCGATCGACGCCGCCAACGCCGCCCGTTCCAACGCCGATCGCGCGACAGCCGATCGGCTCGCCGCGGAAGCCAGGCTGCCCCTCGCGGCCCGCCAGGCGGCTTCGGCGAAGCTCGCCCTGGCCATGTGTAGCGGCGAACTGGAGGCCGCGGAGAAGGCCAGGCAAGCGGCCGATCAGGCGTTGGCCGCCCGGAAGGCCGAGGCCGATGCGGCCCGTTCGCAACTCGAGGCCTTGCTGGCCGAAATCAACGACCTGGCCAGGGAGCTGCAAGGCCCCCCCGCGGTCGCCTCGGCCGCCCAGGAATAGCTCAGAGCGACGGGACCAGGTCGGGCCAGACCCTCGCATACAGCCACACGATCGCCCCGACGAGCAACGCCAGGGCGATGCTGTGGAGCACGACGGCCCGCAGGATCTTCCCCTCCTGCCCCGCCTCGCCGGTCGCCGCGGCGGCCACGACGATCGACTGGGCGTCGATCATCTTGCCCATGACGCCGCCCGTGGTGTTGGCCGAGGCCATCGGGACCGGGTTCAGGTCGAGTTGCGTGGCCGTCACCACCTGCAGGTTGCCGAACAGGATGTTGCTGGCCGTATCCGAGCCGGTCAGCGCCACGCCCAGCCAGCCCAGTAAGGTGCCGAAGATCGGGAAGAGGTCGGGGCCGACCTTCGTGAAGGCGATCCCCAGGATGGCGTCCGTCCCCGAGTAACGGGTGACGAATCCGAGCGCCAGCATCGCGAAGATCGTGGCGATCGCCGGGATCAGGCGGACGACACTTCGGCCGAACAGCAGGACCAGGCGCACCGGCGAAACTCCGAGCAGCAGCCCGCTGGCGACGGCCGCCAGGAACACCGCCGTGCCGGTCGAGGAGATCGGCACGATCGGCAACTTGGCCTCCTCCAGCGCCTTCTCGGGAGGAGTATCCGGGCGAAGCACCTGCTCGCCGCGGGCCACCTGCATGTGCAAGCCGGGCATGCCGGGCGAGATCGACGTGTACCGGTCCATGAACGCCTTGACCGGGACCAGGCCCCAGATCAGCACCGTGATCGATAGCAGTCCGAACGGCATCCAGGCCCTCGCGACCTGGCGAGCCGCCAGGGGGTGATACGGCTCGCTCGGCATCGGCGAGGGAGCGTTTTGTTCCTCGGGGAATCGCCAGGGGATCGCCGGCTTCCAGATCAGCAAGAGGGCCACGCCGGCAACCAGGCTGGCGACCGCCGAGGCGATATCGACCAGGTCGACGCCCACGTAATTCGACCAGAGGAACTGCACGGCGGCGAACGTGCCCCCGACCACCAGGAACGCCGGCCAGACCTGCCGGGCCGATCGCCAGCCGACCATCGCCACGACGAGCCAGATCGGCACGATGAAGGAGAGGGGCGGCAGGATCCGGCCCGAGCAGGCGCTGAGCGCCTCGGTGTCGAGCTTGGTGACGATGCCCAGGGTCTTGATCGGCGTGCCGATCGCCCCCCAGGCGACCGGCGCCGTGTTGGCGATCAGGCAGAGCACGGCCGCCTGGAACGGGCGGAAGCCCAGGCCGACCAGGAACGCCGCCGAGATCGCCACGGGCGCCCCGAACCCGGCCGACCCCTCGATGAACGCTCCGAACGAGAAGGCCACCAGGATCGCCTGCAACCGTCGGTCGCCCGACAACCGGCCGATCGACGCCTTCATCACCTCGAACTGGCCGGTGGCCACGGCGATGTCGTAGAGGAAGACGGCCGCCACGATCAGCCAGACGATGCGGAACAGGGCGAAGATCACGCCGTAACCGGCCGCCGCCGAGGCCATCCCCAGCGGCATCCCGCACGGCCCGACCGCGATCCCGAACGCCACGATCAGCCCGGCCAGGGCCGATTGCCAGGCGTTGACCTTGCCGGTCATCAGCAGTCCGAGGAGCGCCACAACCGGCAAGGCCGCCAGCGCCGTCGATAGCGGCCACGATCCGAGCGGGTCGTAATTCTGGGTCCAGGTCAAGGCGGCACCCCGCGTGATCGAGGGTTTTTTGCATGCAATCCGAATGTCAGCCCGAACATACGCCAGGCAGGCCGTCCGAACCAGTGGCCATCGCTCAAGGACTTCGATAGCATGGCCCCCTCCCCTACCTCATGAGCCCATGGGAGAACCCCGATGGATACCCGGATCTGGTCGAAGGTCGAGGAGAAAGTCGCCAGGATCCTCGTCCTCCGCGGCCATGAGGTCTCGCTCCTGAAGGTGTCGGGGAACATGTTCACGCTGAAGAAGAACGTGGGCAGGGTGTTGGAGGCGTTGGAACAGGGCACGCCGCCGAGCGGGACCGATGCGAAGCTGGACGGTGCCCTCGACGTTCGGTCGATCACCCGGGCGGAGCTGGAACCCGACAACGACGGATTCACCCTCCACGTCGAGGGCGAGAACCCCGGGAAGATCTCGTACAACTCGGGGCCGGATGCACGGTCCATCCTCGATGGGATCCTGGAGAAATCCGGCCGGAGCTTCGCCACCTCGCGCGAGTCGATCGGCGTCTTCGAGGCGTTGATCCCGCCTGGCATCGTCGGTATCGTCGGCGGGCTGCTCTGGATGGGCCTCCGCGACGCGGCCCAGAAAGCCGAGGCCGGTGGACATGCCGTGGCGAGCGGGCGCCGGAAGGGATTGCAACAGCTACTGATCTGGGCCGGCGAATCGCTCGGCACGACCGGCACGATGGCCGTCGGGGTAGCCCTCCTGGCGATGGTCCTGCTCTGGGGCGGACTTCGCCTCTTCAAGCGGCCGGAACGGACGGTATTTCGCCCTGAGTCGGGGAGGTCCGAAGGCACTTCTTGAAGGCCCAATGGCCGAATCCCGGATACCACCGGGGTCGGAGCGGTCACTCCCATTCCATATCCGGGATCACCCCGAAGGCGATCCGCGTCGGCGCCTGGGATTCGGCCCCGTGCATCCCGCCGAAATGGGCGGCGTGCGGGCCGAAACGCTTGTTGATCTTATCGATCGCGCGGGACATCGCCAGGCGATTGCGATCCTCCTGAAAGAGGAGCTCGGCGACGTTCGGGCCCGCGACCAGGTCGGTCAAGGTGACCGCCACCTGCAGCGGGGCGACGGCCGGTTTCCTGTCCCACAGGGTGACGGCCGCCCGGATCAGGGCGAGCGTGTCCTGCGTCGGGGTCAGGTGCAGTCGATCCCCCCAGGGTTGATGACCGAGGAATTTGGCGAACACGGTGATCGACCCGGCCCAGTAGTCGATCGAGCGGAGGCGGGCCGCGGACTTCTCCACCAACCGGAGCAAGACGGCCCGCGAGCCGGCCTCGGTCCGCCATTGCGGCGCGAGCACGTGCGAATGGCCCAGGGTCCGGCGGCGGGTCGGCGCCTCGGGGGTATCTTCGCCCCGGAGGCGGTGATACCAGGTCGAGCCGATCAGCTTGCTCCCCCAGACCTGCGACATCTGCTCAACGGTCAAATCGCAAAGCTGCTCGACGGTCCCCACCCCGGCGGCCAGGAAACGCCGTTCCATCCTCGGCCCGATCCCGGGCAGGTCGCGGAGGGCCAGACGATAGAGGGCGTCGGGCATGTCGGCTCGCCAGAGCATCACCAGTCCGTCGGGCTTCTGCAGGTCGGCCGCGACCTTCGCCAGCCACTCGCTGGGCGCCAGGCCGACCGAGCAGGGCAGGAACGGCCCCAAGGCGTGGTCGGACCGCATCGCCTCCTTCAAACCCCTGGCGATCCGAAAGGCCTCCTCGCCCCGCCGCTCCGAGCCGATCAATCGGCACGACATCTCGTCGATCGACCGGACCTGATGCACCGGGGCGCACGACCCGACCACCCTCACGATCTCGTGATGGACCTCCACATAACGGGCGGGCCGCGCCCGGACCAACCGGAGCGAAGGGCAAAGCCGACGGGCCAATCCCACCTGGGTCCCGGTTTTTACGCCGAACCGGCGGGCCTCGTAGCTGGCGGCGATGCAGCAGGTCGTATCGGCCACGACCGGCACCACCGCCACCGGCAGCCCCCGAAGTTCGGGATGGTCGCGCTGCTCGACGGAGGCGAAATACGAATTCATATCCACGAACAGATAGCGGACGTCCATCGACCCGAGCGGCTCCCGACGACCCGATCCGTGGGTCATCGGGGGAAATGTATCCTCACAAATGGCCACCTGCAAGCAAAATCAGTCTGTTCAAAAATTCACGGGAGGTTGGATTCAGGGCCGCCGATCTCAAACGAGTACCCGCCGGCCCTACTTTCCGCGGCCATGAACTACTTCTCGGGCGCCGCTTCTTCCTCCCTGGTCACCACCCCGGCGATTTCGCCCCGATCGTTGATGGCCGTAGCGATGCCGAGGAACGGGCCGAGTTCGTCGAGAATCCGCAGTTTGCCGCCCTCGAAGACGAACGGGTCGGGCCCGATCTCGGATCCGTGCGGCCCGTCGACCATGCCGACGACGACGCCCTGGTTGTTCACCGCCAGGGCTTCCGAGTGGACGTAGCCTGGCGGCTTCTCCAGCGTTTTCATCCCCTTGTCGCGACTCCAGACCTTGGCGTGCGACAGGCCGTCGGGCGTGGTAGCGACCCCGACCACTAGGCCCGAGTCGTTGACGGCCCGGGGTGCCATCTCGCCGGTGCCGCCGATCACCTCGCGTTCCCATTGGCCCGACTTGTTGCGGGTCCACAGGCAGGGCAAGGCGCCATCCAGCGCGGCGACATTCCGGGCGTCCGGGCTGATCGCGACGGTGCTCCCGGTCATCCCCTTGTCGAAGGGGAGGGCCATCCCCTTCCAGGCCCCATCCTTCCACTGCCAGAGGCACACCCGCATGACGTTCTGGCCCATCGTGGCCCCGGCGACGACCGTGCCGTCCCGGCTGATGCCCGAAGCCATGGACGCCATGTCCCCTTCGAGGACGCCGAGGCCCCGGATTCCCTTCCCCTTCTCCCACACGAAGGCCTGGGTCCTCATGAAGACCTTGCTGTTGGGCGGGGCGGGCTTGGAGACCCGGCCGGCGACGCGGCCCTGGTCGCTCAGGGCCAGCGGGAAGGTCGAGGTGTAGCCTTCGAGGAGCGGGATCCGGGTGATTTCGTCGCCCTCGGCGTAGATGGCCCGCTCGGCCATCTGGCCGGGCTTGTCGTCTTCCTCGTACCACTCGCCGCCGACGATTGCCCCCTTGTTGTTCAGGGCGGCGGCCGAGATGCCGTCCTCCTTCGGGGTGACGAGGCGGTATTTCTGGGGTGCCCGGTCCTGGGGCGTCGCGAGGATCAGGCCGAGGGCCAGGATCGTCATCGGGGGCATCGTCGATTCCTCTCCGGGCGGTTCAGGAGCCGAGGCATTCGCGGACCAAGTCCAGGCCATGCCGGATGTCGCGGGCGCGGGCGGCCTGGTCGCCGACCTCGCGTTCGATCGATAGGGGGCCCAGATAGCCGACCTTCTGGAGGGTCTTGAGGAACAGCCGGATATCCACGTCACCGGCCCCGAGCGGGACTTCCTCGCCCCATTCGCCCGCGACCTTGGGCCGGAAGGCGTCCTTGACGTGGACGCTGCGGATGTCGGGCGCCAGGATCTCGACGGCGCGGATCGGGTCGCCCTTATCATAGAGCAGCATATTCGCCGGGTCGAAGTTGACCTTGAGGTTGGGCATCGCCAGGTCGTCGAGGGTCCGGCGGAGCAGGTCGGCGGTCTCCTGGCCGGTCTCGAAGGCCAGCGTGATGCCGGCGTCGGCGGCCATCCCGGCGGCCCGGGCCAGCGTGTCGAGGAACGAGGAACGGCCTGGGTCGCCCGGTTCGGGCAGGAATCCGGCGTGGAGCATCAGGTCTTGCAGGCCGAGGGCCTTCGTCCGTTCGAGGGCCCAGGCGAGCCGTTCCAGGCGTTCGGGCCGGTCGTTCGGATTCCCGAATCCGCCAGTGGCCCGGATGGTTTGCGGCGTCGTATAGTCCTCTCCAGGGAAGCCGAGCATGGCGCCGGTGAGCGTCAGGCCCGAGGCCAGGGCCGCCGAGGGCAGGTCGTCGCCTTCCTCCCAGCTGGCGTGGTGGGGGTCGCCGCAGGCGATCTGCGTGTGCGAAACGCCGAGGTCATCCATCAGGCGCTTCAACTCGGGGATGCTGGTGACTTGCAAGCTCCAACTGCAAACACCGACGGCAAGCGGCGGGAGGGCATGGGCGGACACGTCTGGGCCTCGCGCGGGGCATTCGGGTCGATTCCGGGCCGATCGGATGCGGCGGACGCGCTCGATCATAGCCCGCGCGCGGGCCGAACGCGACGGCCTGATGGCGCCATCGTTCCGGCAAGATCTGGCGGGAAACCCGCTTTCGTACAACCGCATCCCTGCGGGCGGGCCTCAGCGGGCCGATTCGGGCGAGGACAGGACCGGCAGGCACCAGGCCGATTCTTCCTGGGTGAGCAGGTCCAGGTCGAGCTGGGCGTCCGAGCCCGAGCCGGCGATGACGCGATTCCGGCCGGCCTGCTTGGCTCGATAGAGGTTCTGGTCGGCGGCGGCGACCAGGTGGAAGGGGCGGATCGCATCGGCCTTGGCGTAGGCGAGGCCGATGCTGACGGTCACCCGCACGTGGCGTTCGCCGATCGGGATCTCCTTGTCGGCCACCGTCGTGCGCATCCGGTCGGCCCGGTCGATCACCTGCTGGACGCCCGGCATCGGCAGGGCGATGACGAACTCCTCGCCGCCGAATCGGGCGACCAGGTCATCCTGGCGGGTGATGCGCTGGATCTCGGCCGCGACCTGCCGCAGGACGCCGTCGCCGGCATGATGGCCGAACGTATCGTTGATCTGCTTGAAGTGGTCGATGTCGACCATCAGGACGGCCAGGCCCAGGCCGCGCCTCGATGCCAGGTTGGCCAGGGTGTGGACGCGATCGAGCAGGAAGGCGCGGTTATGCAGGCCGGTGAGGGGATCCCGGACCACCCGCTCGAACATCTCGAGCTGATAGCGCTCCTCGCGGGGGGTCGGCCGGCTCAGCTTCACGACGAATCCGTGGCCGAACTGGACGTGGTCGCCGTCGTTCAGGGCGATCGGGCCCGCCGCTTCGACCTTCCGGTCGTTCACCAGCGTGCCGTTGGTGCTGCCGAAGTCGATCAGGCGTACGGAGCCGTCGGGGCGAAAGTCGAGCCGGGCATGGTGCCGCGACACCGTGTTATCGGCGATCTGCAGGACGTTGTCGCCGGCCCGGCCGATCGTCGTCGGGCCGGGCCTCAGGCGGATCATGGCCCCCGGTAGGCGCCCCCGGACCACGATGAAGTAGAGCGGTCGAGCCGGGCTTTCCGCCCGAGGTGGGTTTTCTGCCGCGGGGGGGAGGTCGCCGATGAAAGTTGCACTCAGCTCGTCCATAAGGAAGGGCCTCGCTAATACCGTGGACCACGATCCGTGCCGGCCTCCGTTGCCTCGAGGGTAGAGGCGGGCTCGGGCGGTGGATTAAGGGTAGGGTAGGTCGCGAGGGGGGCCTGTCAAATGGGCGCCCCGGCCCGTGGCCGAAGGGCCATGCGGGGTGGGTCGAGATCGACACCCGCCGGCCCGTCCGGGCCGCTTCAGGCCAGGTCGTAAAGGTCCCGGGGCGAATCGTGGAGGATCTGGCGGAGGATCGGCGGCAGCTCGTGCTCCTCGTACGCCCGGGCTTCCACCAGCCCCGCGAGCGCCTCCGCCATCGCCTGCCGGATCACCTGCAGCTTGCCGTAGGTCCATTCGACGTAATAGGCATCGCACAGGAACCCGCTGAACTTGGTCATCGGCGCGATCTGCATCCGCATTTCGATGATCTTGCGGATCGTCGGCGGGAAGAAATTGTGCCACCAGTAGCCCGAAGCATAGACGTTCGGGAACTGGCGGATCACCACGGCGACCTCGTGCGTCAGGACGTCCGACGCCATCATCAGGTCGAACCGGGCGCCCGAGAAATGGTGGAGGGCCCGGGCCATCTCGGACGTCCAATCCTGCTGGAAACGGGGGATGCTCTTGCCGTCGCAGATGAAATATTCGGCGCCGACGGCGATCTGAAACGCCTTCCGATGATCGTGGTGCCAGCCCAGGACCGTCCAGGTCACCAGCTTCACGAGTTCATCGATCTCGGAATCCGAAGGAGACTGGCCCCGTGCGGCCCTCGCCAGGATCGCATCGGCGGCCGCCCTGTCGGGCTCGACGAACCGTTGTTCGATCGGGATATAGGTATTGGTGAAGCGGACCGGGCCCGTCACGGTCCGATCGAGCCAGTCCCGCAGGCCGGATTCGAGCCGATCGGCCGATCCGGGGGCTTCACCGAGGATCGAGACGAGCGCGTCGTGGTACTCGCCCTTGGTGGACCGGCCGTTGAAGAACGGTTCCAGGTCGGTCGCGACGCCCGGGCAAAACAGGTAATGGGCGTCGAGCATGTAGAGGAAATCGCCCCGATTGCGGGCGGGGTCGGCCGAGCGGTTGCCGAGGCTGGTCACCACCTTGCGGATGTTGCAACGCTGGAGTACGGAGTCGGTCCAGGAAGCGTCCCGGCCGGTGGAGGCGACCTTGTCGATCAGGCCCTGGTAGTTCGATTCGGTCAGTTCGTAGTCGTGGAAGTCGTACAGGTCGCGGAAGATGCGGAACAGGCACCAGGCCATCGCCGTGTTCCTCATCCGCTTCAGGTAGGGGATCGATCGCCGGACCCGTTCGTCGCCGGGCAGGGCGGGGTCGAGATCCTCCGGCGGCATACCGACGGCGATCAACTCACTCCGGACCCAGTGGTAGCCCATCAGCGAGGCCAGGTCGGGCGCCTGCGGCTGGTCGCAACGCAGGTGGGTATGAGGGTCGATGATGGGCGTGTCGCGGATCATCCGTTCGATCCGCTGCGATAGGCTGGGCTCGCTGGTGAACATCGGGCGCTCTGCGGGACGGGAAGTCGGGGCTGGGTCGGCCGCCATTCTCAAATGAGGGGCGACGGGGTGTCAACCGACCATCGCTCGGGTGACATCGGTCCTCGGACCGGATAGGATCGCCGACGGCGACCCTCCCCTCGCAACCACCCACCAGGAATCCGGGCCATGCCCCGCGTCGTCGTGCTCGGCTCCAGCGGCTACGACCTGACCATCCGCCTGCCGAGGCTGCCGAGGGCGGGCGAGACCCTGCTCGGCGGAGAGTTGCACACCGGGCCGGGCGGCAAGGGGGCCAACGCGGCCATCGCGGCGAGGCGGGCCGGCGCCGAAGTCACCTTCCTGACCGCATTCGGCGACGACGACTTTGGCCGCCAGATCCGCGAGCACGACCGGCGCGAGGGGCTCGACCTCTCGTATGCGAAGACGGTGAAGGGCCGGCCCAATCAGGTCGCCCTGATCTTCGTCGGCGAGGACGGCCAGAACCTGATCGGGGTCGCGCCGGGTGCCAGCGAGTCGCTCACGCCCGAAGACATCGACGCCCTGCCCGACTCGGCCTTCCCGGCCGGAGGGGTGCTGCTGGCCTGCCTGGAGATCCCGTTGGCGACCGTGGCCCGGGGCCTCCGACGCGCCCGGGCGGCCGGCATGACCACGATCCTCAACCCGGCGCCGGCCGACCCGGCGCTGATGTTCGAGGACGCCCCCTCGGGTTCGAAGGCCGGCCTCCTGTCGACGGTGGACGTGCTGACGCCCAACCAGGAAGAGGCCCTGGAACTGGCCGGCCTGGGCCGTTCGGGCCGGGAGCCGATGCGTGCCGCCGCCGCGCTATTCCGGCGGACGGGGGCCGGGAGCGTGGTCATCACCCTGGGCGACGACGGTGCGTTCGTGCTCGACCGGGACGGCAACGAGTTGCTCATCCCCCCGCATCGGGTCGAGGTCGTCGATACGGTCGGCGCCGGCGACGCTTACAACGGGGCGCTCGCCGTGGCGCTGGCCGAGGGCCGGCCCCTGATCGAGGCGGCGAAATGGGCCGGGGCTGCGGGGGCCCTGGCCGTCACCCGGACCGGGGCGCAGGGGGCCCTTCCCCACCGCGTCGATATCGACAGCCTGATCGCCCAGGCGCTGGATTGATCGAAACTCGACCCGGACCGGGGGGGATGCCATGGGTTTCCGGATGGTCCTGATCGCGATGGCGGCGACCCTGGCCGCGACGGCATTCGCCTCGGCCCAGGGGCACGACCGTCCCGGCGGGCCCCGCCGCAAGACGCGATCGAGCGTGATCGCGAGGAACGGGATGGCGGCCACCAGCCAGCCCCTGGCGACCGAGGTCGCCATCCGCGTCCTCCGCGAAGGCGGCAACGCGATCGACGCCGCCGTCGCGGCGAACGCGGCGCTGGGGGTCGTCGAGCCGATGTCATGCGGGATCGGCGGCGACCTGTTTGCGATCGTCTGGGATGCGAAGTCGCGGAAGCTCTACGGGTTGAACGCCAGCGGACGGGCCCCCATGGCCGCGACGATCGCCGCATTCCGGGCCAAAAACCTCCAGAGCATCCCGACCCATGGGCCGCTCAGTTGGTCGGTGCCCGGCTGCGTCGATGGCTGGTCCGAATTGCACAAGCGGTTCGGCTCGAAGCCGTGGGAACAGGTCCTGCAACCGGCGATCCGCCTGGCCGAGGAGGGTTTCCCGGTGAGCGAGATCATCGCCGCCGACTGGCAATCGGCCGCCGCCTCGCTGTCGGAAGTGCCGAGCTCGGCGGCCTGCTTCCTGCCCGACGGCCACGCCCCCAGGACGGGCGATGTCTTCCGCAATCCCGGGCTGGCCCGGAGCCTGAAGGCGATCGCCCTCGGCGGTCGGGATGCCTTCTATCAAGGGGCCATCGCCCGATCGATCGTCGCCTATTCCGCCGACAACGGCGGCCTGTTCCATCCCGAGGATTTCCGGCGGCATCGAAGCGACTGGGTCGAGCCGGCGTCGGTGAACTATCGGGGGTACGACGTCTGGGAGCTACCCCCCAATACCCAGGGGATCGCGGCCCTCCAGATGCTCAACATCCTCGAAGGGTACGACCTCAAGGCTCTCGGCGCCGGCACGCCCGAATTGATCCATCGGATGGTTGAGGCCAAGAAGCTCGCCTACGAGGACCGGGGTTGGTTCTACGCCGACCCCGATTTCGCGAAGGTCCCGCTGGCCGGGCTGCTTTCCAAGGATTACGCGGCCCAGCGTCGGCGGTTGATCGACCCGTCGAAGGCCCGCCAGGAACTTTCGCACGGCCAGCCGCCCGAGGCCGACACGATCTACATGACGGTCGTGGACGGCGATTTCAACGCGGTCAGCCTGATCCAGAGCAATTTCCACGGCTTCGGCTCGTACCATGTCCCGGGCGACCTCGGCTTTCCGCTCCAGAATCGCGGCTGCCTGTTCGCCCTTGACGATCGGCATCCCAACCGGATCGAACCGGGGAAACGGCCGTTCACACGATCATCCCGGGGTTCGTCACGAAGGACGGCCAGCCCTGGCTGAGTTTCGAGTGATGGGGGCGACATGCAGGCCCAGGGGCATGTCCAGATCCTTGTGAACATGATCGACTTCGGCATGGACCCGCAGGAGGCAGGCGATTTCGCCCGGTGGCGGCACTTCGGATCGTCCGAGCCGACCGGCGAACGCTCCAAGGACGGGGGCACGCTGGCGATGGAATCGGGCTTCGGGCCCGAAGTCGAGTCGGCCCTCGCGGACAAAGGGCACAGGCTCGGCCAGGGTGCGGGCGGCTTCGGCGGCTACCAGGCGATCCGCATCGACGTCGGGCGCAAGGTCCTGATCGGCGGCTCCGATCCCCGGAAGGACGGCTGCGCCCTGGGTTACTGATCGGGGGCGGTTTCAGACCGCCTCCAGGGCCATGCTCGCGAACGTCACGCAGCAGTCGCCGGCCGGGTCGACCGCCTGGTCATAGGCGAGTTTGGTCCCCTTCACCGGCCCGACCGCGTGCAGCAAGGTATAAGTGGCGGACAGGCCGCAGACCCGCCAGCGGTCGTTCACCCGGGCGGCCGTCTCGAACCAACCGCGGGGGTCGCCGTCGGCGGCCCGATCGAGTAGCGTCCCGTCGAATTGGCCGATCTGTTCCCGAAATTCGGCCGTCACCGGGCCGGGATCCCCGAATTCGGGCCCGACATGGCACAGGTCGATCCCGCCGATGTAGGCGACCCGGTTCGGCCTCGCCGACTCGGCCTCCATGAGGGCCGAGACGAACCCGGCCACATCGGGATCGTCGATCGGATCGATGCCCCGTCCCAGCAGGTCGTGGAACGAGCCGACCAGGATCGGCACGATCCGAAACGGGCGGGCACCCAGGGCGTGTTGCAGGAAGACGACCTGGAACTCGATGGAATGCTCGGTCCGGTGGCTCAGCTCGTCGTCGAGCAGGTGGGAGCCCGCCCGCGAAAGGAGGTGATCGACACATTCCTGGTCGGTCGGGGCCGTGCCAAGCGGCGTCCGGAAGGCCTTGCGGGTGACGGCGAAACGGTGGGCCGTCCCCTGGTGGGCAACGCCCAGGATCACGAAGGTGTCGACCTCGTCGCCGATCCGCTCGCGGAGCGCCTTGTAGGCAAAGGTATAGGCATGGCCGCCCCTCTGGAAATCGATGTGTGGCGAGAGCACGGCCCGCAGCTTGCCCCGGGCTTCCGGCAGCGAGGCATGGCCTGCACCCCGCGTCCCGTTGTAAAAACCGTCCAGACGACGCACCAGATTGGAAACATCGGCATCGTAAGACCGTCCCGAGAACGCGGGCGGCCGGATGGACTCGGCGCGGTAGCCATCCAGGAAGGACCGGTAGGCGGCTCCGTCGAGGACCATCGAGCGATCCAGCTGCGTGCAGAAATCCAGGACCTCGCCCATCGGCACCGGGCGACCGACCTGCGCGCTCATCTTGCGGCGGATCTCTTCCAGCGAGTTCCTGCCGTCGCAGTGCTGGAGCAACCCGAAATAGCCCTCGGGCGCGATCAGATGCGGTGCGAACAGCCCGTGCGGATCTTCGATCCGGATCCAGGTTTTTCCGTCCTGAACTACGCGACGGGCGGCGACCCGGCGGAGCTTGGGGCGGTCGATCGCGGTCGGATGCGTGCTCATCCGTCGGCCTCGCCTGGAATCCCTCGGGCCGGTCGTTACCGGCTTTCGCGTGGCATTCTGGGGCGGCGGCGGGCGGCGGTCAAGCGGCCCGACGGGGTCGCGGCGGGGGCGTGCCGATCAGGGGCAATAGCCAGTCGCTCGGGGCAATCTCGCGCGGGTCTCCAGGCTTCATGGCGAACCTCTTTGGAGAAAATCGGCGATCGTGGCGAACGGATGCCCAGCTTCTTCGACGTTCTACGAGCAAAACCCGTTCCGTGACCCACACAATTCACCGAACGACCGGATTCACGAACGGGCCTAACCAGCAAGGTCCGCATGGATGGTGCCGTCCGCCCAAAAACGCGGCATCTCGCCCAAGGGTCGGGCGGCCGAGCTTGTCTGGTCAGGCCAGGGGACGTTTGGTAAGGTGCCGCCGAATCGTCGGTGGATGCGAATTTGATGCGGGCACATGGAGGGCCTCCTGCGATGCGGACACTCAAGATGCGGGCCGTCCCGGCGATGTTGGGGCTGCTGATCACCACGGTCGGGTGGGCCCAGGATCCCAGGCAGCAGGCCGCCCCCAAGGGCAAGGCCGCGACGGCCCCGGGGAGCACCGCCGGGCAGGCGCCGGCCGGGAATACGCAGAAGTCGGTGATGCTGCCGAAGGAGGCCCGACCCGATCCGAAGCAGGAGGCCCCCAAGCTCGACCCCGAGGCCCAGGCCCGGCTCGACAAGGTGCTGCTGGAGTGGGAGCAGCGGAGCGCCACCATCAAGTCGCTCGATGCCGCCTTCTACCGTTTCGACCAGAATAGCGTCGTCGGCGACGTCGAGTTCTTTGAAGGCCGCGTGATGCTGAAGAGCCCAAACCAGGCGGTGCTCGATTCCCAGAAAATCGACCTCGACTTCAAGGTCGCGGCCGACAACCAGGCGTTCAAGGACGCCATTAAATGGAAGCGGACGCAGGCCGGTCAGGCCAACGCGCCCGCGGACCCGATCCCCAAGGCCAAGAAGGCATTCCACGAGCGAATCATCTGCACCGGGACCTCGATCCTCCATTACGTCAACGACGTCAAGAAGATCTACGAGTACCCGCTTGCCGAAGAGGAACGCGAGGCGGCGCTCCAGCAAGGGCCCCTGCGATTCCTCTTCAACATGCGCCGCGACGAGGTCCTCCGCCGGTACAACATGCGGCTGGTCTCGGAGGAAAACGAGGAATTCTATACCCTCCAGGTCGTGCCCAAGCTCGACATCGACCGCAACGCCTTCGAGCAGGCGATGGTCAAGCTCAACCGGAAGACGTTCCTGCCCGACATCCTGGTGCTGGTCGATCCCAATGGCAACAAGCAGTCGTACTACCTGGCCCAGGTGAAACCCAACGCCAACGTGCCCGAGGGTAATTTCGTCCACAACCCCGAGACCTGGAAGAAGCTGGGCTACGAGTTGGTCAAGAACCCGCCCCCGGGCCGGAACGATCTGAACCCGCCGGCCGTGCCCGGGGCCGGCGGTCAGGCGGCGCCCGCCAAGGCGGCCTCGAAGGGGGCCCCGGCGAACGCCCCCGCCAAGAAGGCCCTCCGTTGATCGCGGTTTGAACTCCCCGGCGGCCTGTCCTATAATCAGGCCGGTCGGGGCACGACCCTACCCGCACGATCCGAGGACGGAACGGGATCGCACGGCGGTCCCGGCCCGGCCCGGTTCCTCGGGCGAGGTCGGCCTCCCGATCGGTCCGATCCGGCCAGGATCCGCCGCCGGTGGGAGTTCGACATCATGATGCAGCCCCCCTCCGCACGGAAGTTGCCCGCGACGATCCTGTTGGCGATCGTCGCCGGGCTGTTGGCAGCGCCGGGGGCGAGCGGTCAAGGGGCGGGGGCCGATGCCGAAGGCACCCCCGGCCAGTTCTTCCTCATCAGCCAACCGATCACCAGCAACGCGCTGGAGCAACTCCAGGCGTCGGCCCTCGAGGTCGTCCAGAAGCAGGCCAAGGCCGGCAAGGCGCCGATCCTTTTCTTCGAAATCCGGCCCGGCAACTCGCCCTATGGGCTGGCCCATGAGCTGGCCGATTTCCTGTCGTCCCGCCTGACCGGGGCCCGGACGGTCGCCTTCGTCCCCGAGCCGCTCAGCGGCTACGGCTTGCTGCCGGCCCTGGCCTGCCGGGAAATCGTGATGGGCCCCGAGGCCACCCTGGGCCCGATCAGCCCGCAGGGGCAGCCGGTCGACGCCAGCAAGCGTGAGTTCGTGCGGATCCTCGCCCAGAGGACCGGCAACCAGGAGATCGCCGACCTCTGGATCGGCATGCTCGACCGGGAGGCCGATCTGAGGCGCGTCCGCACCGCGGACGGGCGGTTGCGGTACGCCCTTCCCGAACGGTTGGCCGAACTCAAGCGCCTGGGGATCCAGCAGGACGACCCGGCCTGGCCCGCCGGCAAGCGGGGGATCCTCGACGCCCCCCGCGCCCGCGAGGAGATGGTCAAGCTGCTGGCAAAGGACCGGGCCGAGGTCGGCCGCGCCTACGGCGTGAAGGGCCTGGCCGACGACCCCACCCTGGGCCAGAAGATCAAGCCGGTCTGGATCAAGATCAGCGGGCCGCTCGACACGGTCAAGGAATCGTTCCTCCGCCGGCGGGTCGGCCAGGCCCGGCAGGAAGGGGCCAACCTGATCTTCTTCCAGTTCGACTGCCCCGGCGGCGCGTACCCGGCCGCCGACAGCATGGCCGACTACATCGCACGCGTCCGCGACGCCAAGACGGTGGCGTTCATCGACGACCGGGCCCTGGGCGTCGCCACCCTGCCCGCCCTGGCGTGCGACGAGATCGTCTTCGCCCGGGCCGGCCAACTCGGCCAGGCGAACGAGATGCTTGTCGGCTGGTCGGGCCAGCGGTCCGACCCGCTCGACCCCAAGCTGATCGGGCCGGCGGCCCGGAAGGCGGCCGACCTCGCCCGCCAGAAGGGGCACCCCGAGGCCCTCGCCTATGCGATGGTCGATCCCGACGCGGTCCTCGTCGCCGCCAAGGATAACCAGACCGGCGCATCGGCCTTGCTGCTCGAATCGCAGGCCCTGGCCGACCCCCAACGCTACTCCGACCCGATCGTCAAGAAGAAGGCCGGCCGACCGCTCCTGCTCAAGGCCGATGAGGCGGTGGCTTTGCGTCTGGCGAAGGCGGTGGTACCCGACGCGTCCGAATTCCAGGCGCTGTACGGCCTCCGCGGCCAGTCGATCCGGGCCGAAGGTGCGAACTGGGTCGATTCGCTGGTGACCGCCCTGAACACGCCCTGGATGAAGGGCATGCTGCTGTTCATCGGGCTGTTCATGCTGGTGATCGAACTCAAGCTGCCCGGCATCGGCCTGCCGGCAATCGTCTCGGCGATGGCCTTCCTGCTCTTCTTCTGGAGCAGTTACCTCAGCGGCACGGCCGATTCGCTGGAGATCATCCTGTTCCTGGTCGGCCTCGTCTGCATCGCGCTCGAGTTGTTCGTCTTCCCCGGCTTCGGGGTCTTCGGCATGAGCGGCATCCTGCTCGTGCTGGTGAGCGTGGTGATGGCCAGCCACACGTTCGTCTGGCCTTCGAGCGAGTCGGAATATCGGGAACTGGCCGGCACCCTGGTCGAGATCGCGCTGGCGCTCACCGCCGTGGCCGCCGGCGTGGCCCTGGTGGGCCGCTACTTCAAGTCGATCCCGCTGCTGAACCGGATGGTCCTCAAGCCCGAGGCCTACGACGGAGTTGGGGACGCGAAGGTCATGGCCGAGACCTACGCCCGGTCCCACCTGATCGGCGAGACCGGCCGGACCGCTACCGTGCTCCGCCCCGCCGGCAAGGTCCGGTTCGGGGCCGACCTGCTCGACGTGATCGCCGTGGGCGACTACATCGAGCCCGATCGCCTGGTCGTCGTGGTCGACGTCCAGGGGAGCCGCATCCTCGTCAAGCGGGTTTGAGCCTAGGGCCGGGCGGCCCGCGGGCGGCTGGCCCTGCCTACCTCGTACGCGTAAACTCAAGAGGAAGGGGGAGGCGCCGGGCGGCTCCCCGATCCGCCACGCCCGTTCGGCCCCGATCGCCGGTCCCCGCGAGACCCCTCCATGATTCCCATCCTGTTCGCCGACAACAACGTCGGCACCTTCGTCGTCATCGCCTGCATCTTCATCGCGTTCGTCGCCCTGTTCGCGTTCATCGTCTTCGCCAAGTACTTCCAGCTCTGGATCCAGGCGGCCACCAGCGGCGCCGACGTCAAGCTCCGCGACCTGATCGGCATGACCTTCCGCAAGGTGAACCCGCAGATCATCGTCCGGTCCAAGATCATGGCCGTTCAGGCGGGCCTGACCGATCGCGACGGCCTGACCACCCGGAGCCTGGAGAACCACTACCTCGCCGGCGGCAACGTGCCCAACGTGATCCGGGCCCTGATCGCCGCGACCCGGGCCGAAATCCCGCTCAACTGGCGCCGGGCCACCGCGATCGACCTGGCCGGGCGAAACGTCCTGGAAGCGATCCAGACCAGCGTCAATCCCAAGGTGATCGACTGCCCCGACCCGACGAAGGGCCGCCAGACGATCGATGCCGTCGCCAAGGACGGCATCCAGCTCAAGGTCAAGGCCCGGGTGACGGTCCGCACCAACGTCGATCGCCTGGTCGGCGGCGCCACCGAGGAGACCATCATCGCCCGGGTCGGCGAGGGGATTGTCACCACGATCGGCTCGGCCGAGACCCATAAGCTGGTCCTCGAAAACCCCGACATGATCTCCAAGCGGGTGCTCGAAAAGGGCCTCGACGCCGGCTCGGCTTTCGAAATTCTCTCCATCGACATCGCCGACGTCGACGTCGGCGACAACATCGGAGCCAACCTGCAGGCCAACCAGGCCGAGGCCGACATGCGGGTCGCCCGCGCCAAGGCCGAGGAACGCCGCGCCCTGGCCGTGGCGATGGAGCAGGAATTCATCGCCCGGGTCCACGAGAACAAGGCCCTGGTCGTCGCCGCCGAGGCCGAGGTCCCCCGGGCCATCGCCGAGGCATTCCGCAAGGGGAACCTGGGGATCCACGACTACTACAACCTGCGGAACATCCAGGCCGACACCGAGATGAGGAATTCGATCGCCGGGACGGGCAACGTCCGCCGCGAGGGGGGCAACGCGTCGTGAACCTCGCCGACCTGCTCAAGCTCATCATCCCGGCGATCTTCCTGGTGATCTGGGCGGTCAACCAACTGCTGGGCAAGGAAGAAGTCACCGCCCCGCCCCGGGGCCAGCCCGTCGGCCCCCGGCCCGGCGGCCTGCCCCCCGCACCCCGGCCCCCCGTCAGCCGGGAGGTCCCCCAGGGTTGGCCGTCGCCGTCGGCCGCGGCCACGCCGCCACGGGCGAAGCCGAAGGCCGACGCCTTCGCCGATTCCGACGACATCTTCGTGATCCGTGGCGACGGCGACCCCTTCGTGCGCCCCGCCCCGAAGCCGTCGATCCACCGCCGCGCGGCCCGCTCCAGGCCGGCCGCCGCCCCGAAGGCGCCCGAGCCCGCCGCCCCCAAGCGATTGGGCGCGCCCTTGCCCACCGGATTGACGAACACCCCGATCGACGTGAAGCTCAACGAGCGGACATCCACCAGCACACCCGCCATCGAACCGCTGACCACGCCCCCTCACCCGCTCGCCGAGCTGATCCGATCGCCGGGACGGCTCCGCGAGGCCCTCCTCCTCAACGAAATCCTGGGCCCACCCCGCTCCCTCCGCGGCCACCGGCGATGACCTTCCTCGATTTGATCCGATAAAATTCGGATTACAAGCTTGATCATCCCGGCCCAACCCGGATAGAAACTCCTTAGGAATTCGGAGATCCGGGTTCCAATCGGAGGGCCGTCGATGAGCCGATTTGTGGCAGTCTGCTGGTTGCTGGCGGGCGGGGGCGCGTGGGGCGCCGACGAGCCGTCGGCCACTCGCGAATTCTCGATCCGCGGCGATCGCGCCTACCTGGCGGGCGAGCCGATCAAACTGTGGGGGATCCGCTGCGGCAATGCCCTGATGAGCCGGGGGGTGACCGAGAGGCACGTGAACGCGCTCGACGCGATGAAGGCCCACGGGATCAACCTGATTGGGGCGTATATCCAGGGGAGCAACGGCGGATCGCCCAACCCCGAGGCCGGCTTCGACGGCTTCCGGCGGGACGGCCGGCTCAAGCCCGAGGTCGCCGAGCGGCTCGAATGGCTGATCCGCGAGGCCGACAAACGCGGGATGGTCGTGATGGTCGGCGTCCTATCCCCCCGGAAGGATCAGGACCTTTACGACGAGGCGGCGATCCGACGCGCCATCGAGGAGGCCGCCCGATTCCTCGAATCCCGGAAGTTGCGCAACGTCTTCGTCGACCTGATGCACGAGTACAACAACGCCGATCGGATCGACCACGAGTTGCTCCGCGAGCCCGGCGGGGCCGACAAGAAGTCGAAGCTGGCCGGTTGGTTCCGCGCGATCGCCCCCGAGATCGAGACGGGCGTCTGCCCGTCGCAGGACACCGGCACCGACGACCAGTACCCCGGCATGGACGTGCGGATCATCCAGAAATCGATGGGAATCCCCTCGACCGGCTTCGTCGTGAACGTCGAGCTGACCCGGCACGACTTCTATGAGAACGACGGTATCTTCAGCGCGGCCGAAATCGCCTCGATGAAGAAGGAGTGGGAACAGTACCGCGACGCCCCCAACGCGGCCATGCTGTTCCATTCGGCCTACGTCCAGGGGATCTCGAACAAGAGCGGATCGGCCCCGAATCCCGAGCCGGGCGGCTACGGCACCGGCCCGAATGATCGCGGCGTTCGGTTCTTCTTCGACTGGCTCCGCGACAACGTCGGCCCCTGGGAATTCCCGCGACATCGATCTCTCAAGGAAGGGGGCGTGTCCCGATGAGACGCCGCAACGGCTTCACGCTGATCGAATTGCTGGTCGTGATCGCGATCATCGGTGTCCTGATCGGGTTGCTGCTGCCGGCCGTGCAGCAGGCCCGCGAGGCCGCCCGCCGGATCCAGTGCACCAACAACCTGAAGCAACTGGGCCTGGGGGTCCTGAACTACGAATCGACGATGGGGGGGCTGCCGCCCGCGTCGATCATCACCCGCCTCAACGGCGGAGCCCTGTTCACCAATAGCTGGTGCGCTTTCGCCCGGATCCTGCCCTACCTGGAACAGTCGGGGCGGTACGCGGCCCTCAACATGGACGCCCCCTACGGCGATCTGGCCAACATCACGGCCACCGGGCAGGTGATCGACGTCTTCCTCTGCCCGAGCGAAATCCGCCGGGACCCGCAGCCCCATGCCACCTTCGGCCTGATCGGGGGCGTGAATTACGGGTTCACGATGGGCGACTGGTTCGTCTGGCTTGGCCCGGACAACGCCCCGATCACCCGCTCCGCGTTCGGGGTGAACCTCAGCCGAAAGTGGGCCGATTTCCAGGACGGAACCAGCCAGACGATGCTCATGGCCGAGGTGAAGAACTACCAGCCGTACATCCGCGACTGCGGCGGCCTGGCGCAAATCAACAACCCGTCCAATATCCCCCCGCCGACGGCCGACCCGGCGGCGATCGCCCCGGAATACGCGTCGTCCGGTTGTGCTTTCTTCCTCAACGGCCATTCCCAATGGGCCGAGATGGCCGTGCATCACATCGGCATGACGACTGCCTGGCCGCCCAACAAGAAGACCCCGGGCGGCCCCGGGATGGCCTACGCCGACGTCGACCTCACCAGCCAGCGTGAGCGGATCGGCGGCCCGACCTTCGCCGCGATCACGTCGCGCAGCTACCACCCGGGTGGCGTCAACGTCCTGTTCGGCGACGGCTCGGTGAAGTTCGTCAAGAACTCGGTCCAGGACACGGTCTGGAGGGCCCTCGGTACGGTAGCCGGCGGCGAGGTGCTTTCGTCGGACGCCTATTGATTCGGGGTCGAAACGGATGCGAAGAACGCCCCTGGCGCTGCTCCTGGTCGCATTCGCTTGCACGGCCTGCTCGCCCGGCGACTCCGAGCGACGGGCCGCCGAGCAGGCCGCCGCTCGCGAATTCGACGGCAATGCGGCGCGTGATGCCCTCGTCGCCGCCCTCGACGCCTGGAAGCAGGGCAAGGCGAAGCAACTCGATCGCCGCCTTCCCCCCATCCGGTTCGCCGACGACGACATGGCATCGGGCTGGGCGTTGGTCGGGTACGAGTTGCGCGATACGCCGATCGTTCCGATGAAGGACGTGCCCGTCACGCTTTTGCTCCGCGACCGTCGCGGGCAATCGCTCCGGCGCGAGGCCCACTATCAGGTCGCCACGTTCCCCGCCCTGGTCGTCCACCGGACGGACTTCTGATGGAACCGGGCGGCCGCATAACCCTGGGCTCAAGTACGGTCCCCTTGCGGTGCCGCGACCCGGGCCCGGAACGAGTCCTCGTTTAGTCGATCAGGTCATCCGGGATCCCGGCCAGGATCGGCCGGACCCGCTTCTGCAGTCCGCCCGTGACGTGGACCTTGCGGTCGGAATCGATGTAGACGTTGATCTCGCTGCGGACGCCGAATTCCTCGCGATAGATCCCCGGCTCGATCGAGAAGCAGGTGCGGGGCAGGACGAGCCGCTCCTCGTGGGTTTCGAGGTTGTCCATGTGGGCGCCGTTGCCGTGGACTTCTTGGCCGATGTTGTGACCGGTCCGATGGACGAAGTACGGCCCATATCCGGCCGATTCGATGACCCCGCGGGCCGCGTCATCGACCTCCCAGCCGGCGAGCGGCCGGCCTTGGTCATAGGCTTTGCGGACGCAATCAATCGCAGCGTCACGGGCCAGCCGGACGACCTGGAAGACGCTCTCGTATTCGTCGGGGACCGACTTGCCGACGAACCCGACGCGGGTCAGGTCGCTGTAAACCGATCGGGGCCGGTCCATCTTGGCCCAGAGGTCGATCAGCACGAACGCGCCGGGGCCGATCGGGGTATCGGTGGCGGGCGACGGCTCGAAATGCGGGTCGCCGCTGTGCGGGCCGACGCCGACGATTGGCGGGCTATAGGTGGTCATCCCGTGCCTGTGAAAGTGATCCATGATCGCCTGCTGCACTTCCACCTCGGTCGCCGGCTTGCCCGAGGTCGCCCGGTCGGCGATCAGCTTCCAGGCCATCTCGTAGGCCGACTGGGTGTAGACGGCCGCCTCCTGGTGCATCTGCCATTGCGAATCGTCCCAGGTCGATTCGAAGAGCTGCACCAGGTCGCCAGAAGAGACGATTTCCACGCCCAGGGATCGGACCATCTCGATCGTGCCGCCGTCGACCCGGGAGATGTACGGGTTCGACACGCGGGGGGCATACTCCATCGCGATCCGCTTCGAGCGTTGCAGCAGGCCGGCGATGCCGGCCTCCAGTTCCTGCCACTTGAGGTAGACCTGCTTCGACCCGGGCAGGGACTCGAGCGCGGCCATCTCGATCCGGTGGACCAGCTTCCTGGGCTCGCCGTGGGCCGGGATGAAGTAGAGGTAGCGGCGCGATTGCAGGCCGCCCGATTCGAGGGCCAGGACGCGCCTGGCGAGCACGTTCAGGCCGCGAAAATCATAGAGCAGCCAGCCGTCGAGGCCGAATTCGCGGAGGGCCGATTGGATGGCGGGGATGTCGATCATGGCCGATCCCAGGGTTCCGTCCCCGCCGACGGGCGGGGCAATGCCCCGATTATCGCGGCGAGTGCCCCCGAACGGAACCCTCGGGTCGTGCCGCCTTCAAACCACGAACCCGACCAGCTTGCCGGGCACCACGATCGTCTTGCGGATCGCCTTGCCTCCCAGCAACTCGGCGATCCGCGCATCGGCCTTCGCCGCCGCCTCGATCTGGTCGTTAGTTGCCTCGGCCGGGACCGTAACGCGGCCCCGGACGCGGCCGTTGATCTGCACCGGGATCTCGATGGCGTCGTCCTTCAGCAAGGCGGGGTCATAGGTCGGCCACGGATGCAAGGCCAGGCTTTCCGAATGGCCCAGGGCCTCCCAGAGTTCCTCCGCCGCGTGAGGAGCGAACGGGGCCAGGATCAGGGCGAACGCCTCCATCGACTCCTTCGGTCGGACCTCCTGCGCGGTGAAGAAGTTGACGAACTCCATCAGCTTGCTGATCGCCGTGTTGAACCGGAGCCCTTCGCAATCCGCCTCGACCCCGGCGATCGTCCGGGCGACGATCTTGGCCTGTCCCTGGGTCGGTTCGACTTCCTGGACCTTCGGATCCAGCCGAATCTCCTCGGCCTTCTCATCGACGATCATCCGCCACGCACGGCCCAGGAACCGATAGACCCCTTCGACCCCCTTCATGCTCCAGGGCTTAACCGCTTCCAAGGGGCCCATGAACATCTCGTACAGGCGCAAGCTATCGGCGCCGTACTCGGAGATGACCTCGTCGGGATTAATGACGTTCCCGCGGCTCTTGGACATCTTATGGGCGCGCGCATCGACCCGGACGGTCGGGTCCTCGACCAGGACGAAGCCATCCTCCTGCTTCACGACCTGATCGTCCCTCACCTTGAACGGGTGGAGGGACGTGCCCGTCTTCTTCTCGCGAAAGTGTCCCTCGATTTCCTCGACCTTGCCGACATGGACGTACCGGCCTGCCTCGTCGCAGAAGGCGGTGTATTCGGTCTCGCCCAGGATCATGCCCTGGTTCACCAGCTTCTGGAAAGGCTCCGGGGTGTTCAGCAATCCGCGGTCGAACAGGACTTTGTGCCAGAACCGGCTATACAGCAGGTGCAACACGGCGTGCTCGGCGCCGCCCACGTAGAGATCGACCGGCAGCCAGTAGTTCGCCTTGTCGGCGTCCCAAGGACTTACCTGATTTTTCGGGTCAATGAACCGGATGTAGTACCAGCACGAGCCGGCCCACTGCGGCATCGTGTTGGTTTCGCGGCGGGCCTTGTCGGAATAGTTCACCCAGGCCGTCGCCTTGCCCAGGGGCGGCTCGGGCTTGCCCGAAGGCTTGAAGTCGTCGAGGTCGGGCAGCAGGACGGGCAGTTCCGATTCGGGGACCGCCCGGACCTGATCGTTCTCGTCGATCACGACCGGGAACGGCTCGCCCCAGTAGCGCTGGCGGCTGAACAGCCAGTCGCGGAGCTTGTAGTTGACCGCCTTCCGGCCCAGGCCGCGATCGGCCAGCCATCGCGTGATGGTCGACTTGGCCTGGTCGGTCGGCAGGCCGTCGAGCGAGACCTCTTCGTTGCTCGAATTGACCGCGACCCCATATTCGGATTCGGCCTCGACGAGCGGCTTGCCGGCGTCCTCGGCGGACTTCGCGACGACCCGCACGATCGGCAGATCGAACGTCTTCGCGAAGGCGAAGTCACGCTCGTCGTGGCCGGGCACCGCCATGATGGCACCCGTGCCGTAGCCCATCAAAACGTAATCGGCGATCCAGATCGGGATAGGTCGCCCATTGACCGGATTCATCGCGAAGCCGCCGGTGAACACGCCCGTCTTGGTCTTGGCCAGGTCGGTCCGATCCAGGTCGCTCTTGCGCGACGCCTGATCGCGATAGTCGGCGACGGCCTTCGCCTGCCTGGCCGTGGCGATCCTGTCGACGAGCGGGTGTTCGGGTGCCAGCACCATGTAAGTGGCGCCGAACAGGGTGTCGGGCCGGGTCGTGTAGACGCGGATCACGCCGACCTCGGGCGTTGTTGGAAATCCGGCCGCCTTCCTGCCCCCGGCCCAATCCTCGAACGAGCCGGCGGCGATCGGAAAATCGACCTCGGCGCCCTCGCTCCGGCCAACCCAGTTGCGCTGCATGTCCTTGATGGCCCGGGACCAGTCCAGGCCATCGAGGTCCTCGACCAGCCGATCGGCGTAGGCGGTGATCCTCAGCATCCATTGCTTGAGGGGCATCCGCACGACCGGATGGTTGCCCCGTTCCGACTTGCCGTCGATCACTTCCTCATTGGCGAGTACCGTGCCCAGGGCCGGGCACCAGTTGACGGGGACCTCGGCCCGGTAGGCCAACCGCTTGCCGTCGCGATAGGCGTCGGCATCGACGCCGGCCGGGATCGGCAACTCCGCGATCGGCCTCCCCTTCCCCTTGCGGGCCTTGCCCTGGGGATCGGTCCACTCGAAGTCGGGGTCGTACCAGGTATCGTGGATTTGCAGGAAAATCCACTGGGTCCACCTGTAGTAGCCGGGGTCGGTCGTGCTGATCTCGCGGTCCCAGTCGTACGAGAACCCCAGCGCCTTGATCTGCCGCCGGAACGTATCGATGTTCTTCCGGGTGGTGATCGCCGGGTGGACGTTGTTCTCGACGGCGTACTGCTCGGCGGGCAGGCCGAAGGCGTCCCAGCCCATCGGGTGCAGGACGTTCAACCCCTTCATCCGCTGGAACCGGCAGTAGATGTCGGTGGCTGTGTAACCCTCGGGGTGGCCGACGTGGAGGCCGGCCCCCGAGGGGTAGGGGAACATGTCCAGGACGTACAGCTTCTTGCGGTTCGGGTCGCAGTCGAGGGCCCGGAAGGTCTTGTGCTCCTCCCAGTGCTTTTGCCACTTCGGTTCGATCTTCTGGAAATGATACGACGGCATGATCCGGCAAACTCCCGACCACGGAACCCCTCGGCGCGATCCCCCAGGATACCGACATCCGACGGATCGACGCCAGCGAACGGGTCGGGGTTCGCGGGCGACCGTTTGCGGCGATCGTGCGGGCTTTTCCCGAAGGACTTCCCGGGCGGATCCGGCCGAGGGGAACGGTCGATCCTGCCGTGCGGGCCATTGAAACGGTTTGAACAAAGGGTCGTCGTCAGAATCGCGACGACCCTTGAGAAAAACCCCGGAAAAAATTCGAGAACCGCCGCCCGTCGGCCGGATGCCTTGTAGAGTTGAGCGAATTCGCGGCGGGCCTCGGATTTTCTTCCGCCGGCGCCGCCGGGATCGGCATCGCGGTTGCGGTTGACACGACTCGCATCCACACCTGGGTTATCCACCCCGTCCCATTCGACCGCCGGCCCGCCCCGCCATCCTGTTCGAGGCGAGGGGGCCCGTCACAACAGGAGGTAGGATCATGGCTCCCCGTGCGCCCACGTTCTCCGTCCGTTCGCCGTATCGCAGCCTGGTGCTCGCGGGTCTGGCGATGTCGGTGCTGGCCGGCGTCGGCTGCAATAATGGCCGGTGCTTCCAGCGTCGGGCCGAACGGCCGATCTTCGTCCGCCAGGCCCCCGCGACGGTGGTGGCGCCGGCGGCGGCCCCCTGCCCGTCCGGTGCCCCCTGTGCCGGCGGTGCCGTGGCCGTCCCCTCGGCTGTGTCCATCCCCGCACCCGCGGTGGTCCGCCCCGGGTTCTCCGGCCCGGCCGTGCTGACCCCTCCCCCTGCACCCATCGTCCCCGGCGGCCCGGTCGGCGTGCCCGCTCCGGCCGGCGATCCCGCGGTGAACCCGGCGGGCGGCAACCCGGGCCTGAACCAGGGCGATGAGCCGCCGCTGGAAGGGCTCAAGTCGACGCCCCGCAGCTACCAGTCGCCGCAGTTGCCCGACGGCACCGGCAACTCGCAGTCGAAGCGGTTCCGCGGCATCCCGGGCGCCTCGCCCGCCTCCGCCCGGGGTTCCTCGGGCGGTGCCGCCTGGAACGCCTCGGAACCCTCCGCCTCGAATTCGGCCCCGACACCCGCGCTCGCCGCGCGGGTGGTCGACCTCACCGACGACCCCGCCGACCTGCTCCAGCCGCCGAAGGCGGAGCGGGCCTGGCAGTACATCGTGGTGCATCACAGCGCCCATGCCTCGGGCGGCCTGACGCAAATCGACGGTGATCACAAGAAGGTGAAGGGCCTTCAGGGGTGCGGCTACCACTTCGTGATCGGCAACGGCACCGAGAGCGGCGACGGCCGGATCGAGGTGGCCCGTCGTTGGTCCGACCAGAAGCCCGGCGCCCACTGCAGGGACGCCCGCGAGACCGCCATGAACGACTACGGCATCGGCATCTGCCTGATCGGTAACTTCGACGACGGCCCGCCGAGCGCGAAGCAGGTCGAGGCGACCCGCGCCCTCGTCTCCTACCTCGCCTCGCGGTATCAGATCGCGCCCGACCACATCGGCACGCACGACCAGATCGCCACCGGCGTCCCCGACTGCCCGGGGAGCAAGTTCCCCCGAGAGATCCTGGTCCTGGGCTCGGCCGGCAGCCTGGTGAATCGCTGAGAAATCCCTCGAAGCTCGCGGGCAACTGGCCCTTCGGAAGCACGTAAATAGCGACACCGCCCCCCCGGCCGTAGAATGGCGTGGGACCGAAAGTCCCGGGGCGAGAGTATGCCGAAGATCCTCATCGTCGAGGACGAAGACAAGTTGCGACGGGCCCTGGCCAGGGGCCTGGCCGACGCCGGTTATGATGTGGAGGCCGTGGATCACGGCGAGGACGGCCTGGCGCTGGCCCTGGAAGGCGGCTTCGATGCCCTGGTCCTCGACAGGATGCTGCCGGGTCGGGATGGCCTGCAGATCCTCGACGCCCTCCGCAACGCCGGCCTGGCGACGCCCGTCCTGATGCTTTCCGCCAGGGGCGAGGTCGAGGACCGCGTCCGGGGGTTGGATGCCGGCGCCGACGACTACCTGGCCAAGCCGTTCGCCTGGACCGAATTGCTGGCGAGACTCCGCGCCTGCCTGCGACGCAGGGCCGAGGGAGAATCAACCCTCCTGAAGGTGGGCGACATCGGCCTCGACCGCGCACGACGACGGCTGGTCGGCCCCGGCGGAGAGGTCGAATTGACCGTGCGCGAGTCGGAATTGCTGGACTACCTGATGCGAAGGGCCGGCCGGGTCGCAGGGCGAGACGACCTGGCGCGGGACGTCTGGGGTGACCCGGGGGCCGTCGTCACCAACGTGATCGACGTCTTCGTGAATCAGGTCCGCAAGAAGCTGGATCGGGCCGGCGCGCCGGGCGCGATCCGCACCGTCCGGGGGGCGGGGTATGCCTTCGACGAACCGTAGGCGGGCCGGCCGATGAACCGATTCAGCATCCGACTCCGCCTGACCGCCTGGTACGCCGTGCTGATGGCCCCGACGATCGCCGGCCTGGGGCTCGTCGCGTGGCTGCTGATGGCCCGATCGCTGCGGGACCGAATCGACTCCAACCTCGACTTCGAGTTCCACGAGGCGGCCGAACGCCTCGCCAGCGGCCTGCCCGCGTCGGATCCCGCCGAGGCCCCTTCCGCCTTCCACGAGGTCTACCACCTTCTGATCCTGGATTCGGAAGGCCGTGTCGTCTCCCGAAGCCCCGCCCTGGAGGGGATCAAGCCGATCGACCCGGGGTTATCGCCAGGCCACGATACGGAAGGCCGATTATCCCACCAAACCGCGATGCTGGGGCCGCTGGGCGAATGTCGGATCGTGTCCGGCGTGGCGGAACGGCGAGTCGTCCAGATCATCACGTCCCTGGCCTCGTATCGGCGCGGGCTGGCCGAACTGGGGGGCATCCTCTGGACGATCCTGCCGGCGGGGATGGCGGCCGCGACGGTCGGCGGCTACTGGCTGACGGGGCGGGCCCTGGCGCCGGTCGGCCGGATGACGGAAGCGGCCCGACGGATCTCGGCCGCGAACCTGGCCGGGCGGATATCGACCACCGGCCGACCCGACGAACTGGGGCTGCTGGCCGGAACGCTCAACGAGATGCTCGACCGGATCGACCTCGGGTTTCGGGCGGTCCGGCGGTTCACCGCCGACGCCGCGCACGAGTTGAAAACGCCGCTGGCGACGATCCGCACCGAGGTCGAGGTGGCCCTCGCCGGGCCGCGATCGCCCGCGTCCGATGCCGAGACATTCAAGAGTGTTGTCGAGGAGGCCGACCGACTGGCCCGGCTCGTCGATCGCCTCCTGATCCTCTCGAAGGAAGACGCCGGCACCGCGATTCGGAGCGACCCGATCCGGCTCGATTCCATCCTCCGGGAATCGGCGTCGGGCCGACCCCGGGGGCCGTCGGTCGGCGGGCTCGAGGCCTTGCCGCCGATCGGGGTTGAAGGGGATCCCGTCTTGCTCCGGCTGGCGTTCGACAATCTCCTGGACAACGCCGAGAAGGCCACGGCCGTCGGCGGCTCGATCGCCCTCAAGGCCCGGATCGAGAGAGGAGCCGCCGTCGTCGAAGTGGTCGATACCGGCATCGGCATCCCGCCCGCGGAGTTGCCCCGAATCTTCGATCGGTTCTATCGGGTCGACCCGTCGAGGAGCCGGAGGACCGGCGGCACAGGACTGGGTTTGAGCATCGTCAAGTCGGTCGTCGAGCGCCATGGCGGAAGCGTCGGCGCCTCCAGCGTCGAGGGATCGGGCAGCACCTTTCGGGTCGAGTTGCCGATCCGCGTCGCGCCCGGACGGGCGCAGGCGTCCCGGAAGGGCCGGGATTAAGAAGAACTCATCGAGTTGGCCATGCCCGCGAACAGGTTGCGCGGTTAGCCTGAGTGCGGTCCGACGGGGCGAACCCTGTTGCCCCGCATCGATCCCATGGCTGACCGGAGAATCCTGGAATGGAACGCAGGAAGAGACGCCCCCGGGGGGCGTTCACGCTGATCGAGCTGCTCGTGGTGATCGCCATCATTGGCGTCCTGATCGCCCTGCTCCTGCCTGCGGTCCAGCAGGCCCGCGAGGCCGCCCGCCGGATCCAGTGCACCAACAACCTGAAGCAACTCGGGCTGGCGCTGCACAACTACATGTCGACCAACGGCACCTTCCCGCCGGTCGTCGTCCTGCCCCGCAACCGAACGACGCAGCCGTGGTCGGGCCTGACCCGAATCCTGCCGTACCTGGAGCAGCAGGCCCTGTTCAATGTGATCAACTGGGATCGCGACTACGAGTTCACGACGAACGCCACGCTGGCCCAGACCCGCGTTGCCACCTTCATGTGCCCGAGCGAGATCAACGACCGGGCCCGGCCGACCCCGACCCTGGTTTACTACCCGAGCAATTACAGCTTCGACCAGGGCACCTGGTTCGTCTACGACCCGGCCAGCGACCAGGTCGGCGACGGGACGTTCGTCCCGAACCGGGCCTACTCGCCGGCCGCGATCACCGACGGCATGAGCAACACGATGGGGATGGCCGAGACCAAGGCCTACCAGCCGAACTACTGGGACACCAACCTGCCGGCGACGCTCGGCGTGCTGCCGCCCGCTACGCCTAACGACCTGCTCGCTTACGTCGGCGGTACGTTCGACAGCAACGGACACACCGAATGGGTCGAGGGGGACGTCCACGAGGTCGGCTACACCACCGCGATGGGCCCGAACGCCAAGGTCCTGGTCATGGCCAATGGCCAGCCGTTCGACGTCGATATCACGTCGATGCGCGACGGCGAATCGATCACGGCGCCGACCTACGCGGCCGTCACGTCGCGGAGCTATCACCCCGGCGGCGTGAACGCCCTGCGGCTCGACGGCTCGGTCCGGTTCGTCAAGAGTTCGATCAACCTGCAGGTCTGGCGGGCCCTCGGGACCCGATCGGGCAACGAGGTCGTCAGCGATGATGCCTATTAAATGCCGAGGCTGGGCCATCCTGGTCGCGATGGGCTTGATCGGCTGCGGGGGGGGCAACCCCTCCGGGTCGGGCGCGGGCGAGGACGGTCGGGCGGCGGCCGACAAGTTCCTGGAGGACCTCCGGGCCGGCCGGATTGAGCCGGCCTGGCAGGGAACAACGACCGAATTCAAGTCGCTGATGGGCCTGGGGAGCCTCAAGGACCTGGCCAAGACCAGGCCCGCCCTGAAGGGGACTCCCGAGCACATCGATTCGAAGCGTATTGACCGCGGCGGCCTGTCCCTGGTCGAGCACACCTACCGGGCCCAGGGTAAAACCAAGAACAAGGCGATCGACTCGACCTTGCGGGTAATCGTCTCGCGGGGCGACAGGGGGTGGCAAGTCGAGAAGTTGAGCGTGGAATGAGAAAGGGTCGTCGTCGGGGTTAATTCTGGTGCCCCTTGGGCTTCTTGGTTGGCTTGTAGACCTTGGGGACGAGCCGGACCGAGTAGGTCCCGCCGGGGCGGCCGTCGCCATTGCCGTCGAGCGACTGGCCGGAACCGTCGGCTGGTCGCGATGGTCGGATTTCCACCCGGATCGGCTTCAGACCGGCCGGCTTCGCGACCTCGAGGACCAGGATCAGGCCGTCGTCGGTCATCCCCGACCTACTAATCCTGACCCGACGGTCGTCCTTCGTCCCGAATTTCCCGTCCCGCCCCGCCTCGACGATCCGATACTGTCGCAAATCCAGGGCGGCGGCCTTGGCGACCGGCGCATTGAATGCGATCTCCACCAGAGCCGGTTGCCGGCCCTGGCGGACGAATGCCGACCATCGGACGTTGGGGGGGCCGTCGAGGATCCGTGCGGTCGCCGTGGTCGTCGCACCGAGCCCGGCGCCGGCGGTCGGCGAGGAGAGGCCGAAGACGATCGTTTCGACCCCCTCGGCCAGCGTGTCGGGCCTGATCGGCAGGGTCACGGACCGCGAGGAAATGCCGGCCGGGAAGTCGATCTCGACCAGGGTCACGCTGTAATCGGCCCCCGCGGTGGCCGTCCCTCCCACGACCTGGAGGGTCACCCTGGCGTCGCCGTCGGTCCCGCCGAGCCGGTCGATCGTCAGCGTCAGGGCCCCGGAGGCTTCGAGGGTCGTCACGACCGAATCGCGGAACGAGAAGTTGCCGGGATGCGACGACGATCCCCCGCCCGTTCCGGGGGCCGGTGACCAAACGAACGGGGGCGTGACGACCTGCCCCGGCTCGTTCGGCCCGGTGACCGTGGCCTCGCCCACCAGGTTGCCGGCGAAGACGATGGCCCGGGCAACGCTGCCGCTCGTCGCCCCCGAGACCTGGAAAGACAGCGGCCCAGCGACATCGCCCAGGGTGAATCCCAGGCCGTCGGCGTCGCCCAGGTACACGCTGCCGGGGATCTCCGTCAGCGGGCCGGTCGCGGCGGTGTAGCCCAGTCGCCGGCCTTCGGCGTCCACGAGCACGGCATCGACCGGGTCGATCCGCACGAAGTTCGTCGCCAGGACCACGCCCAGCGCACCGAACTTCCCCTTCAGGCCCAGCGGGTCGAGGTCGATCGGCACGGTGTATCTCGCCCGAGCTGCGCGAGGACGACCCTCAGGACGTCGGCGTTCCCCATGAGGGGGCTGTGCTCGGCGTCCCCCTGGTCCTCCTGGAAGAGCGTCCCGCCCTGGCCGGCCAGGTGCGGGGCCAGGGCCGAGGCCAGCGGTACCGTGCCGTCGCCGTTCTGGGTGCCGGCCTGGCTCTCGTACCAGACCTCGCCCGCCGCGGGGGTCCTGCCGCGAAAGGAGCCGAACGGGACGACCCCGCCATCGTAGCCCGTGCCGACGTGCCGAACGACCGTCTGGATCGTCGAGTATTCCCACCCCACGACGAACAGGGCGTGCCCGACCTTGTTGACGAACTTGCCGGCCTGGAGGTCGCGCGCAAGATAGTTCACGGCGTCGGGATCGGCCCGCGCCGGGTCGAAATTCGCCGCGAATCCGTCGTAGGCCGGCAGGAGGTCCCGGATACCCCGGGCGTAGTCGTGGATGAACCGTAGGCGGCCGGCCTCGTCGTTCGAGTAGGCCGAGGGCTCGAGATCCTCCCCGCCACCGACGATCGGCGTGCCTTTCCGCAGCGTCTCCCAGGCTTGGTCGAGCACCATCGCCAGGACGGTCTTATAGGCGAAGTCGTCCGTCCAGTTGTCGTGCCAGGGGTTCCAGGCCTTCGCCGCCCCCAGGTACGGCGTGCCGATGGTGATCAGGTGATCGACCGTCGGCATCTTCAACGAGAATCCGGCGTCCCCGTTGACGCCAATCCCCGTCGGGTACGATTGGCCGTAGGCCGTGCTCTGGATGTAGGATTGGGCGACCAGGCCGCCCATGCTGTGGGCGATGATATCGACCTTCTGCAACGTGATCGCCTCGTTCCAGGCGGCCGTGTTGGGATAAGCGTCCGAGCCGCCGATGAAGAAATCGTTGTTGAACCACGCCTCCGAGGCTCTCCGAAGGGCATAGCCCAGGTAGTCGATCCCGTAGAGGTAGTCACCATAGGGCCTCGGCGCGGCCAACTCGGCCGCGGACCTCGGGATCACCCCGTCGTAGGACGAGGGGTCGGCGCTCTCGGGGGCGACCGGCAAGCGCCAGTCGTAGGGGGCGAGGAAGAGATCCTCGTTCAGGACGTACCCCGAGGTTACCAGGGCGTTGACCATGCCGTCGTAAGTATGCAACAGCGGGTCGAGCGCCAGGAGCTGGGGTGAGAGGCCCGGTTGGGTGAGGAAATGCTGGTAGGACGAATTGTTACCGGTCCCGTTCGGCACGAAGCTTCCGAAGATCCCGGGCAGGAGGATCACCGGCGTGCGGAAGTCGCGTGCGAAGTGCATCGCCGTGACATCTACCTGGATGTACGAATTTTGGGTCGGATCGACGGTACGGAGGTCGGCCGCGACCGTCAGATCGTGGCCGATGGTGGCCGGCACGCGGAGGATCCCCTCATCGGCGTGATCCACCTCGGAATACGTCAGACCCGCCGTCAGGTCCTTGCCGCCGGCCGTGAGCGAAATGACGCCGTTGGCCCGGCGGATCGCGATCTTGAGAGAGAACTCGCCAGTCATCCCCTCGATCTCCGGATCGAGGGGCGGCACTCCCAACGTGAACCTGGCCGTCAGCTCGGCCGCAGCGGTGAGGCCGGCATCGACCATGCCGCTCGCGGTCAGTTTGAAATGATCCGATTCATGGCTCGGCCGCCCCAACCGGGTCGAGAGGTAGTCGGCGGACGTGAAGGCCTTGGCGGTCCGACCGGGATTGCGGGCACTCAGGGTAATGCTGGACGAATCCAAATACTCCGGGCCGAAGATCTGAACGTGCGAGTCGTACCGCGGTGAGATGTCCCCCGCGCCCGCGGGCCGACTACCACGGTCGCGACCGGCGGATCCGTCATGAACAGTTCGGGCACCCCGGCGAGCAACCGCCTCGTCTCCAGCGCCTCGAACGCCGAGAACCGGCGAGCACGGCCCGCCCGAAGCCATGCAGACTTCGCGGTCATCTCTCCCCCCCCCTCGGCACCTGCGCCATCGCGGCCGACTTCGACACCATCCCAGGATGTCGGGGCAATTATGGTGCAGAACGACGGCCGCTGCCATGTCCCATCGGGGTTGGGAGCGGGGGAACGGGGTCGGCTACTTCCCTTCTTCCCGCGGGAAGAAGGGAAGTAGCCGACCCCGCTTCGCCTCATTCGACCTCGATCAACTCCTCCTCCGGCTCCATCCCGACCAGGTCGCCGCGTCGGGTGAACTCGGCGAGTTGCTCGAAATCGGCCTCGGTGACGGCCGCCTCGGGGTCGTGCCGGTATCGGAGCAGGTGCTCCTGGATCGCCGCCATGCAAACCCGTCCTTCGGGGACGCGGTCGGCGAACGCCTGGGCCAGGTTCGCGACCTCGGCGGGTGCATCTTCCCGACCGGCGTAGAACCAGAGGAACAGCCGCCGGGCCTGGTCGGGCGTGGTGTTCGCCAGGTGCAGGCTCCGATCCACCCGTCCGGGCCGGACCAGCGCCGGGTCGAGCCGCTCGGGATGGTTCGTGGTCAGGAACAGGATCCGACCTTCCCGGCTGCTCACGCCGTCGAGCGCATTCAGCAGCCCGCTCAGCGTAACGCCGGTCTCGTCGCCCGTCTTCCGCTTGGGCCCGAAGGCGCAATCCACGTCCTCGATCAGGAGCATCGCCCCCACGGGCAAGGAATCGACCACGGTCCGAAGGCTTTCGTCGCTCATCGTCTTGTTGTGCAGGCTGAGCACGGCGACCGACAGCCCCAGTTCGCCCGCGGCGGCCGTCACCAGGCTGGTCTTGCCGTTCCCGGGCGGACCATGGAGCAAGTAGCCGCGACGGTGGGGGACACCTCGCAGGGCGTACCAGGACCCGGCCCCCAGGAACTCGCGGATGTCGGCGATCAGGTCCTCGAGCATCCGATCGGCCAGCACGATCGACGCCAGGGGCCGGCGGGGCCTCCAGGATGTCGCGTACCAGCTATCGTAGCGCGACGTGAGGATCGTCACGCCGGGGACCTTGGGCAGGGCTGACTTCTGGGCCTCGCGGAGCAGTTCCTCCACCATCGCCCGGTCGCCGCCGATCAGTTCCAGCGTAAGCGTTTCCTGGAAGGCGAGCGTCCCGCCGTTTTCCAGGTCGCGGCGGGCCCTGCGGAAGATCAGCAAGCGCCCCCGGTACCAGAGGATATGCGTCCCGGGCGCCGGGGAGAGCAGGAATCGGGCCTCGGAGACCTTGCCGCTGGAGGCATATTCGCCGTCGTCGTCGGGATCGGTCTTCTCCCAGGTGGTCGTCAGGCTCAGGTTCCGGGCGCGACGGGTGTAGCTCTGCTGCGCCACCCAGCTTTGCAGCCACCGGAAGGCCGGGTCGCGGTCGGGGACCTCGACGGTGATCATGATCCGCCGCAGGATGAACCCCCAGACCTTCATCGGCAGGTTGCGCAGCAGGGCCATCGCCCCGCCCAGCACCATCAGCGAGGCGCCCCCCGAGAAGAACGGGTTTTTCTCCAGTTGCTCCCACATCGCCGCACCGCCCCCATCGGAACCCGACCGCACCGCCATGCCCCAATCAGTCACCGCGAATCCCCTTCGGGTTCGCGCGGCGGCTTACTGTTCAGGGGATTCGTATCGAGGCCCGAAAGATTGGATGCATTTACCGCGACGGGGCCCGCCGAAGGGCTTCGCGGAGGAGGGCGATCACGGTCATCGAATCGGTGATCTCGCCCCGATCGAGCATGGCGATCGCCTCCTCGAAGGGGACCTTGCGGGCTTCGATCCGTTCGGCCCCCTCGGGGTCGCTGGGGCCGTGCTCGAGGCCGGTCGCCCGGTAGATGATGGCGAACTCGTCGGAGACCGAATTCGAGAGGTGGGAGGTGGCGATGACCTCCAGGCTGCGGGCGGTCAGCCCGGTCTCTTCGCGGAGTTCGCGACGGGCGCAGTCCTCGATGTCCTCGCCATCGGGGCAGCCGCCCTCGGGGATCTCCCAGGAGTAGAGGTCGAGCGGGTACCGATGCTGGCCGACGAGCCATACCTGGCCGTCGTCCTCGACCGGCAGGACCCCGACCGCCCGGTTGCGGAAGTGGACAACCCCGTAGATGCCGGGCTGGCCGTCGGGCCGAATGACCCGGTCCTCGCGGACGCGAATCCAGGGATTCTCGTACACGAGGCGGGTATCCAGCGTCTTCCAGGGGTTCGAAGCGTGGTGGTCGGGATCGGTCCCCATTTCAGCCGATGGCCTTCTTGAGGGTCGTCCCCATGTCGGCCGGGCTCTTGGCCATGAGGATCCCGGCGCCTTCCAGCGCCGCGATCTTGTCGGACGCCTTGCCCGATCCGCCCGAGATGATGGCGCCGGCGTGTCCCATCCGCTTGCCCGGCGGTGCGGTCTGGCCGGCGATGAACGCGGCCATCGGCTTGGTGACCCCGCCGGCCTTCTTCAGTTCGGCCGCCTGCTCCTCGGCGTTGCCACCGATCTCGCCCATCATCAGGATCGCCTCGGTCCCGGGGTCAGCCTCGAACATCTTCAGGACGTCGACGAAGCTCGTGCCGTTGACCGGGTCGCCGCCGATGCCGACGCAGGTGCTCTGGCCGATGCCCAATTCGGTGAGCTGCCAGACCGCTTCGTAGGTCAGCGTGCCGGACCGGCTGACGACGCCGACCTTGCCCGGCTTGTGGATGTAGCCCGGCATGATCCCGATCTTGCACTGGCCGGGGGTGATCACGCCGGGGCAATTCGGGCCGACCAGGCGGACATCGGGATGGTGGGCCTTGAGGTAGGCGACGGCGCGGGCCATGTCGAGTACGGGGACGCCCTCGGTGATGGCGACGATCACCCTGATGCCGGCGTCGGCCGCTTCGAGGATCGAATCGGCGGCGAACGGGGGCGGCACGAAGATCATCGTGGCGTTGGCGCCCGCCTTTTCGACCGCCTCGGCGCAGGTGTTGAAGATGGGGACGTTCAGGGTGGAGGTACCCCCCTTGCCCGGCGTGACCCCGCCGACGAGGTTGGTGCCGTAGGCCTGGCACTGCTCGGAGTGGAAGGCGCCGGCCTTGCCGGTGATCCCCTGGCAGATCAGGCGGGTGTTCTTGTCGATGAGGATGCTCATGGTGTGGTCCTGCCCCGGAAGGTGGGCGGTTGGGGTGTTGGGATCAGCCTTCCCGCTCGATGGCGCGGGCCAGCTTGCGGAATGCGGGTCGTAGCGTCTTGTCGAGCCGAGCCGCGAAGGCGCCGGTCAGCCGATGGCGGCGGATCAGGCCGATGACATCGGCAAGATCCTGGGCGCGGAGCATGTTGGCGGTCCCGCTACGGAGTTTCATGGCGATCAGGTCGCCGAGCGGGATCGTATCGATCCCCTCGATTTCCGTGGTCCGGGACAGGGCCATGCCGGCCTGATCGGCGGTCACGAGGTGGACCGGGATCTCGTCGCGGACGAACTCGCGACGGGCGGGGTCATGGACAAAGCCAAGAGAGATCAGGGCCTGGGCGATTTCCTCCAGGTCCGATCCGGCGATCAGATCGATATCTCGCGTCGTCCGGGCATGGCCGTGCAGGAAGACCGCCACCCCGCCGATCACGGCCGCCGAGATCCCCCGGGCCCGGAACGCGACGGTCAACTCGCGGGCGGTGTCGAGGATCGCGCCACGGCCGTCGAGCATTCGCAGGGCCTCGTCTCGGAGACGGATGGGAAGGGAGGTTGGAATCATCGTGGGCGATTGTCGGTTAACCATTCAAGGTGTCGGGGATTAGGTCGGTTCATGATTGCGTCGTCATGCCTGCCCTCGGCAGCGAGACTTCAGCACGAATCGTCCGCGAGGGAATCCTGCCCGGCCGGCGTGATCCGATTCCCTCACGGACGATTCGTGCTGGGATCGCGTCCGAAGGGGCAAAACGAGGCCAGTCCATTCGTGAACCGCCCTAGGCTTCGATCGACCAAACCTCGGAGCCCACGGGTACGTCTTCTTTGTTCAGGTCCTTCAGCACGATGACGACGTCGGTCTTCGGATTAGTCGGCGTGCAGTGGATCGTCTCGATACCACGGATCATCCAGACGAGTTGTGAGCCGTTTGGCCGCCTGATTACGATCGAGTCGCCGATCCGAAACCGCTCCTCGCCTGCGGGACAAGGCCCGGCACGGGACGAGGCCGCGGCCTTTGATGAAGATAGCATCTTCAACGACGAGCAGACGACGCGCCACGCTCTCTGCCCCCAAACGCCCTCAAGCCCCCTTCGCCGCCGCCACAACCTTCTTGGCCGCGTCGGTCAGGCCCTTGGCCGTGATGATCTTCCGGCCGCTGTCCTGGATCATCTTCATAGCCGCCTCGACGTTCGTCCCTTCGAGGCGGACGACCAGCGGCACCCGGAAATCCAGCTCGTCGTAGGCGGCCAGCAGCGCGGCGGCGATGATGTCGCACTTCATGATGCCGCCGAAGATGTTCACGAGCACGGCCTTGACGGCGGGGGACGCGAGCAGGATGCGGAAGGCCTCCAGGACCTGCTCCTTGTTGGCCCCGCCGCCGACGTCGAGGAAGTTGGCCGGCTCGCCCCCGTGGTACTTGATCAGGTCCATCGTGCTCATCGCCAGCCCGGCCCCGTTGACCAGGCAGGCGATGTCGCCGTCGAGTTGGACGTAGCTAAGCCCCGACTTGCCGGCCCTCAGCTCGTTGGGATCTTCCTCATTGGGGTCGAGATAGGCTTCGATGTTGGGGTGGCGGAACATCGCATTGTCGTCGAAGTTCAGCTTGCAGTCGAGCGCCAGGACCTCGCCCTGATCGGTGACGATCAACGGGTTGATCTCGGCCAGCGAGCAATCGTTGTCGAGGAACATCTTCACGAACGCCTTCAGGAATTTCTCGCCGGACTTCGCGGTCTTGCCGGTGAATCCGAGGGCCTGGCAGACCTTGCGGGCCTGGAAGTCGGCCAGGCCGAACAGCGTATCGATCGGCTCGCGGTGGATCTTCTCGGGGGTCTCCGCGGCGACCTTCTCGATCTCGACGCCCCCCTCGGTCGAGGCCATCAGCACGGGGCATTGCAGGGCGCGGTCCACCGCCAGGCCCAGGTACAGTTCCCGGGCGATGTCGTGGCCCGCGGAGACCAGCACCTTGTGGATCGGCGCCCCCTCGGCGCCGGTCTGGTAGGTGACCAGGGTCTTCCCCAGCAGGTCGGCGGCCGCCCTCCTTGCCTCTTCACGCGACTTGACCAGCTGGACGCCCTTGATGGCCCCCTCGGGGCGGGGCTTCCGGCCGGAGGCGATCTCCAGGGCGTTGGCCTTGTCCGCGCCCTCGGCGACCGCGATCCCCTTGCCTCGGCCGCCGGCGTGGACCTGGGCCTTGACGACCGCCAGCGGGACCTTCAGCTTGTCGAAGGCCTCCGCCGCCTGATCGCCGGTATCGACCACGATCCCGGCCGGTACGGCGCAGCCGGCCGCTTCGAGCAGTTCTTTCGCCTGGTATTCGTGGACCTTCATCGTCGAGCCGACCTTTCCCGACGGGCGGGATAGGAGGAAAGGCCCGGCTCGAATCGGCGAAGCGACGGCCGCCTCGCCGGCTTGCCGGGCGGGGGTCGTCGCCGGATTCCAGGGCATTTGCCGCGAAACCGGCCCGCGAGGGGCCGGCGGCCCATCGGCCTATCGTCTCCGGGGACGACCGCGATAATGCGCGATCTTACGACACGCGCGGTCGGCCCGCCAGTACCCGCCCGGCCTTGACCGGCGGCGACGATCGGTTACGATCCCGCTTCCGGGCCGGTTCGCGCCCGGGGCGGCCGGCCCACCCACGCGTCCCCTCCCCATCGAACGATCGCGGCCCGCCGACCGCCATTTCCTTCAGGAAGAAGGAGGTACGCCGATGGATCGGCGTTTCCCGGACGCCCGCAAGCGCCCCGTTGCGGCGGCGATTGCGATGGCCCTGGCCCTTGCCGGCTGCAAGAGCGTGCCCGAGGTCCCCCCGGGCCGAAAGATGGGCGGGACCCGCCCGAATCTGCCGGTCTCAACCGCCCTCTCCGACAACCCCGGCGTCGGCTTCGGCAGCACCCCCGGGGCTAACGGCGGCCCGTCGTTCGCCAACGGAGCCCCCGGCTCGACCACCTTCCGAGGCAGCACCGCCCAGACGATCCCGCCCAATCCGTTCGACCTCCCCCCCGACGGCGTCCCCGAGCGTGCCGCCGGTTATCAGGTCCCCGGCCTCGACCCCAGCCCGGGCTCGTCGGGACGGCCCGCTTCGATGCTGGGCCCGGGATACCGCTGAGTCGCGGCGTATTCGGATTGAAGCGATCGCGCCGAGATTGCCGATCAGGCAATGTCCGGCGCCCCCGGAGGGCGCCCCCCCCGATGGTCAGGGGATCGGCCCGCCCCGGTCATGAAGGCCCCGTGCCGGTAAGGAACCTTCCCGTCCATGCCGATCCCCGCCCGACGGCCCCGATCCGCGTTCGGGGCTCGATTGCTGGCGATCCTCTCGATCGCCCTGGCCCTGGGATCGGGCTGCGCCAACTGCCGGCTGCGGGCCGAATCGCCGGACCTCCGCCCGTGCGATGACGGCTTCGCCTACACGCAGGACGGCTGGATGCTGGGGGTTCGTCACGTCCGGCCTCTCGTACCCGACCCCGACAAGGACCCGGTCGTCCTCTGCCACGGCCTGGGCCTCAACGGCACGTTCTGGACGATCCCCGAACGCCACCTGGCCCAGCTCCTGGCCGATCACGGCTACGAGGTGTTCATCCCCGACATGCGAGGATCGGGGGCCAGCCGGAAGGTCGGGCGGGTGGGCGAGATCAACGACCTCCTCCGCCAGACGATTATCCCCGAGATCGGCGCCGGATCCTGGACGATGGACGACCAGGCCAATTACGACGTGCCGGCGATCCTCGACTACGTCGAGCAGGCGACGGGGCGCCCGCGGGTGAACTGGGTGGGCCACAGCCTGGGCGGCATGCTGATGTTCGCCCACCTCGAGACGACCGACCGGCCCGGGCGGATCGCCACGTTCGTGGGCATGGGTTGCTCGACCGACCTGACGACGGTCCCGCAGACCGAGATGATCCGCGCCAACTTCGGCCTGCGGCTGATCGCGCACCTGTTCAGCACCAGCCGGTTCGCCCGGCCGATGCAGTACCACCGGCCGCCGGGCCTGGCGACGATCGACAAGTTCTATTACACGGCCGAGAACGTGGACAAGCAGACGGTCGATCGGGTCTACGGCTACACGCTCGAAGACCTGAGCGGCCGGGCGCTCAAGCAGATGGACCCCTGGCTCAAGGCCGGCCACTTAACCTCGGCCGACGGCACGATCGACTATGCCAACCACCTCGACCGAATCCAGAACCCCACCCTGCTCATCGCGGGCGATGGCGACATCATGGTCGACATCCCCTCGACCGAGGCGACCTTCGCCAAGCTGGGGAGCCCCGACAAGACGTTGCTCCGCTTCGGCAAGAAGGAAGGGCACGTCGACGACTACGGCCATTGCGACCTGGTCTGGAGCCGCCACGCGCCCGATGAGATCTTCCCCGAGATCGTCAAGTGGCTCGACCGGCACAAGCCGGGGAGCATCTGGGCTTGGGAAAGGGCTGGCCGGCCCTCGCCACAGGACCGGCCCTGATACGTCGGGCACGGATGCGGAGAAGGATCGTTAAGGTCCGACGCCCAATCGCTTGAGAGCCGCCTTGGCATCGGGATTGCCCTTGGCCGCCGCCTTGCGATACCAGGAGATGGCCGCGGCCTGGTCCTTTCGGTATTAGCGCCCTGCCTCAATCCAGCGGCCCAGGTTGTACATGGCCAATTCGTGGCCATGATCGGCGGCTTTTCGGTGTCCTTGGGGTCGGCGTCGGCCGGGCAGAAGTAGCTGTCGCGGTCGCCGGTGAACTGGACGCCGTGCCCGACCAGGGCGATCAGCAAGGTATCGCCTCGGCGACCCTCCCGGGTGATCCGCTCCAATTGGGCCCGGATATTCGCCAGGGTCGGGAGGGCTTCGGCCGACCTGCCCCCTACATCGTCGGTCAGTAGCGTCACCGAGTACCCCGATTCGCGCAGCTTGGGCGAAAGGGCCACGACGTCGTTCACCGAGTAATTCAACTCCCGCAGCTTGTGCGTGGAGTACTTATTGATGCCCACGAGCAACGCTCGGCGAACGGTTCGTCGACCCCCGCCCGGGCCGAAATCGCCGGGATCAAGGCCAGGATGGCCAGGGCAATCCGCATCCGAAACATGGCGAATCCTCCTCGATCTCGCCCGAACAACTTCGGCTGGTTTTGCACGAAATTCTACCCGCCGATGGGGCTGGATGGACCCCCTCCGATCGCCTCAGGCCGGGTTGCGAGGCGGGCCTACCCGGGAAAGAGGGCAGCGGACGCCACCGAGCCGCTCGAACGTTGGCGAGCCGAGGCCGCGTTGCGATCATGCCCGATCGAGGGGAATTGGCCGACCCACGCCGGGTCACGAATCGATCTGGAAGGGAGGTCTACATGGCATCGAAACGGGGAAAGCGACGACGACATTCCCCGATTTCCTTCGGTCCGGTGGCCGAGCACGACGGACCACGTTAGTCTGGTCCCCACCGGATTCCCGAAAACGACGCATTCGCGAGGTCTTTCATGTCGCTGGAATTGCTCAAGAAGTCAGCCCGCTCGGGGCTGGCCATCGTGTTCGCCGGGTTCGTCGCCTGGACGTCGCCGACCCCATCCATCGCCCAGCAGGCCGAGGTGGACGGCCCCGATATCCCCAAGGCCGAGTTCCGCGACCGACGGGCGAAGGCCCTGGAGGCGTTCAAGGACGGAATCGTCGTGATGCTGGGCACCCGGGACGAGGAATTCGGCGAGTTCGTCAAATTCCGCCAGCGGAACGACTTGCAGTATCTCACGGGCGCCTCGCAGCCGGACGCCAGCCTGATCCTCGTCCCGGCCGACCTGGCACCCGACAAGAAGGCCCGCGAGATCCTGTTTTTGCCGGCCCGGAACCGCGGCACCGAGCAGTGGATGGGCGCCCGGGTCGGGCCCGGGACCGAGGGCTCCGAACATTACGGGATCGCCGAGGTGCTGCCCGCCGACAAGTTCCAGTCGACTCTCGACTCGCTGATCCCCGCCGCCGAGGGGCACGATGGGGCCAAGGCCCCGAAGGTCTACATCGACATCCCACGGGGGCATGACTCGAACTTCTCGAGGGAGGCCAGGCTCGTCGAGCAGCTCAAGAAACGGAACCCGGGCGTCACCACCGGGCGGCCCTCGCAGGCGATCGGCGAGCTCCGAAAGATCAAGTCGCCCGCCGAGGTCGCCCTGCTACAGAAGGCCATCGACATCACCGGCGACGGCCAGCGCGAGGCCGCCAGGGCGATCCGCCCGGGCGCGTTCGAGTACGAGGCGCAGGGAGCCCTGGAAGGAGCCTTCATCAAGGGCGGCGCCGAGCGACTCGGCTTCTTCTCGATCGTCGGCTCCGGGCCCAACTCGTGCGTCCTGCACTACAACGACAACCGCCGCAAGATGAAGGAAAACGAACTGGTCGTCGTCGACATCGGCGCCGAATACCACTACTACACCGCCGACATCACGCGGACCTATCCGACCTCGGGCAAGTTCACGCCCCGGCAACGGCAGGTCTATCAGCTCGTCCTGGATGCCCAGAAGGCGGCCGAAGATTCGTTCGAGGTGGGCAAGTCGAACCTGGGCACGCTGACGGCGGCCGCCCAGAGGGCGATGAAGGAGAGTCCGCTCCGCGATTCGAAGGGGAACACGCTCGACCGCCACTTCGTCCATGGCCTCGGGCACTGGGTCGGCATGGACGTCCACGACGTGGGCAGCTACAACGGCCCGCTGCCGGTCGGCTCGGTCTTCACCATCGAGCCCGGGATCTACCTGGCCGACGAGGCCCTGGGAGTCCGCATCGAGGACGATTACCTCGTCACCGAGAAGGGACTCGTGAAGTTGAGCGGCAAGATTCCCAGCGCGCCCGATGCGATCGAAGCCCTGATGGCCTCGGTCCGTCAGCCCTGATCTCGATCGATCGCCCCGAGGATCGACCGGAGGGTTTCCGCATCGGGGTTTCCTCCGATCATCGCCACGGAGGAGACCCCGCTGACCCGCCCCGATGCGTCGAAACGGGGGACGGCGATCGACCGATCGGCCCCGAAGGCGCGGAGCCAGTATCCCGATCCGGCCGCAGGGTCGAGTTCGGACGCCACCGAGACCGCCGTCAGGCCCTCGGCCGCCGCCCGGACGATCCCCAGTTCGAGGCGGTCCAGGGGTACAACCCGGGTCGCCTCGGCGAATGCCCGAGCGATTTCCTCGGGCATATCCGAGGCAGCCCGGAAATCCCGTTGCACCAACGAATTGCCCTGAAGAGCCCAGTGCCCGGCGGCCCTGGCCCCCAGCCCTTCCAGGGCCTTGTCCAGTCGCCATTCCTGCCTGCCATCCCTCATCAATTGAAGATCTCCCATGCAAGCGGAACGGGTAATCCGAAGGGCCCTGCTGGAAATCCAGGAGTTCTCGCTGGGAGCAGGCCTCTGGTATCTGCTCCTGGCCGGCCTCGCCTGGTTACTGCTCTATGTGCTGCTCCGGCGCCGGGTCCGGCACCGCAAGATCAACCCCGAAGTCCCCGAACGTGGCCAGATCCCCCGGGAGATCGCCCTGTCCCTGAGAAGCCTGCTGATCTTCGGCCTGGTCAGCGGTGTCGTGGCGGCCCTGATCGCCCTGGGGTGGAAAAGCCAATTATACCGGCCGATCGACCGTCACGGCCGGGCCTGGTACTGGGCATCGCTCGGGATCTGCATCGTCCTCCACGACACCTATTTCTACTGGACGCACCGGTTGATGCACCACCCGAGGCTGTTCCGGTTGGTCCACCGGGCGCATCACCTTTCGGACAACCCTGCTCCCTGGGCGGCATACAGCTTCAGCATCCCCGAAGCGATCGTCCAGGCGCTCATCGGCCCGATCCTGATCTACGCGGTGCCGATGCATTTCTCGGTCTTCCTGCTGTTCATGGTCTGGCAGGTGGCGTTCAACGTCTACGGCCACTGCGGCCACGAGCTAGCCCCCCGTTGGTTCCTGCGGAGCCCGCTGGGCTGGCTCTTGAACACGCCCACGCATCACACGCAGCATCACGAGAAGTATCGGTCGAACTTCGGGCTCTATTTCAACGCGTGGGACCGCCTGATGGGCACCAACAACCCCGGCTATGAACGGCGATTCCGCGAAGTGACCAAGATCGTGCCTGGCGAACCGAATGCCTGACCCGCCGCCTCCCCAGGTCGATTGCAAACGTACCTGGCCACCGGGGATTCCTCGAGGATGGAATCGACCTCCATGGCGGGTTGGCTCGGGCCAGGGGAATTCGGGATCGATAACGATGCCAGCTTCCCCGCGACCCCGGAATTGGTTCGGCGACTTGGCCATGGCTTGTGGCCTATGCCGTCGCATTCGCATCCTCCCGTGCCGCTCTTTCCATGGATATGCTTATATGTTTCAAGAAGCAGATGGATCGCCGGCCCTTGGGGTGTGGATATTGCCTCATCGAACGTAGCCTACCGGGTCCCCATCGGCAGTGCGTGATGGACAGGGGGATCAAAACCGGCCATGGTCACGCCGCTCTAATCTATTGTCAGAGAAATCTTTACGGTGACATCGTGGCAAAAAAAACGAGCAAGCCGATCGCGACGGGCTAGAGGGGCTACTTCCAGCCCCGTCCGTCGATGGTGTGAGCACCATCAGCCTGCCCATCCGCCACGGTTGATCTTCTACGGGGTCTTAAACTCATGGCATTGAGCAAATCCGGACAGTTGTCGCCCGGCCCGACGCCGTGCGCGGCGGGGGCGACCGTCCTCGGCACGGCCTATCCGGTGAACTACGGCGTCTCGGGCGTGGCCCGAATCCTGAACGGTGCGAATCCCCCTGCAACTGCCTGCGGCCTCTACCTCGATTTCTCCGCGGATGGTTCCACCTGGGTCAACGGCCCACTGGTCGGGCTCGCGGATACGGTCGCCAACTCGGTCAAGCTGATCCCATTCGCGATCGGGATCGGGGCCGGGGCCGATTGGGCTTACTACCGGGTCCGCTTCGGCGGAAATACGGGGCAGCCGGTCACCGTCCAGGTCGATGCATCCACCACGACGGGGGTATAAACGTGAGCGGTTCGATATTCGGCAACATCTCGACCCACTGCCCGGTTATCCGCGAGCACCCGCTCAACCAAGGGCGGATCGCCTGGTGGCTTCCCATCCCAGGCCGGATGGGCGGCAGCACGCTATTCGACTTGATGGGGCAGTATCCCGCGGCAGCCTTCAACGGGCCGATATGGGATGCCAAGGGGCTCCGTTACACTTCCGCCTCGTCGCAGTACATGCAGGCTCCGGCGCCCGGCTTGGGCACGCTGAATGAATTCACGTTCGCCGCGCGATTCACGATGCCGTCGCTTGCCGGCCATTACAGCAGCCTGGTCAATCGGTTCGCGAGCTTCGATGGCGGGGATGTGAACCGGCTACGCCTCGGTTTGAGCCCGGCGGGCTACTACTGCGACGGAAAGAGCTGCTTCGCGCTAGTCACCGACGCTCCGCCCGGCCTGGCCGCGGGGGTCGAATGCTTGGCTGTGTTCACGGTATCGGCCGCGCCAGGGACCGGCTGGGCAGTCCCGACGATCTACCACAACGGCGTCGCGCTCGCCACGACGTTCTTAATTAGTTCGGGGGTCGCCAATAACACGGCCGGCATGCCATTCTGGCTCGGCACCGACAAGGATCAGAACTACGCCGACCTTTGGATTGGCGAGGCCTCGATCTGGTCGCGGGCCCTGTCGGCACCCGAAGTCGCCCAACTATGGGCCGAGTCTCGGAACGGCTATCCGAACCTGCTGCGCCGCAGCAAGGGCTTCATCCCGGCCTTTGGCCCGTCGGGTTTCCGGCCTGCGTGGCTGAAATCCACAGCAGTCCTGGGCAGCGGGATCTACTGAACCGCCTCTGCCCTCCCTGCCTCCTCGCGGAGCGGTGGCGGGCATTTTTTCATTGGTGGGTGAAAAGCGTGCAATCCAAGGGGGATTCTGCACTTTGGCGCGCTCACTACCGTCAGGCATGACCTCGATGTTCGTCGAGCGGGCGGCCAGTCCATCGCCGGTTGGCAAGAGTCAGACCAAACCAGATCAGCATCGTGAGCAATGACATGAGCGACAAGACCAGGCCAATCGTGAAACTACGCGGCGCGAAGACGAATTGAGCTGTATGCCGCCCAGCCGGGATCACGCAACCCTGGAAGTCCCCGTTGACCCGCAGCACCTCCGCAGCCTGGCCGTCGACGAAGGCCTTCCAGCCATGGGCAAAGCGTTCTGACAGGACCAGCAACTGGGCTGTCGGTGCGTCGGCTTCCACTTCGATTTGCCCGGGACGGTCGACTACAATTGCTGCCTTACCCGAAGCGCCGCTGGTGAGATTGAGGTCGCGTTCCACCAGGGCACAAGCCTCGACGTCTATCAACTCGACATCGCGCCGTGCGTCGTCGGTGAGACGTGTCTTGGTGACGAGGCGAACTCGGGGTAGGGGGTCGGGGACGGGTTTCCACGACGACTCTCCCTCGACCCCGACCTCTATTCTCCAGTCTGCCCCCGCCAGGCGGAGGGCCGACGTCGTGTCGTAATCGAGGCTCCTTAGGGGGATAACCGGAGTATAGCCTTCGACAAACTTGACGCCCCCGATCGTGGGCGCGTTACTCCAGACCGTGCCTTTCCCCATCCCGACGCGATGATCTTGGCCGTCGTTTGCCCTGGGCCGCAGAACTTCGCGGGGCAAGGCCGGATCGTACGTGCTGGCGATCTCGCTTAACCTGGGGCTCGACGAGGGCTTCGTGTATCGATAGTCAAAGTACATCACATCAATTATACAAAGAACAACTATAATGTTTGTGATCCAATGGCCTCTACGCGCTGCCAGGACAACGAGGGCGCCCGCCGTGGCGACCAGGGAACAGCCCAATACGATCTCGGTCTTGCTCTGTGAGATCGCCCAGGCCAAAGGGGCTTCGGGGTGTATGCGACCATAGAGCTTTCCAGCCATCGTGACACCCATGGATGCCGCAACGACAGCGAAGATCGGCCAGCATCGCCGAAACGAGATCGTTAATCGCTCCAACGAGGCCCGCCGCAAGTCCTGGAACGATACGGCTACGAGTAGGGCTGTGGCGAAGCTGTAGGCTATCCGATACCGGGCCGGATCTCGGAAGAGGCTGAAGGGCGGGAGCCGTGACGTGAGCTCGAACAGGGGGGTGAACTCGCCGAACGAGAGCATCAGACCGACCAACGCCAGGCACAAGCTTAGGCGAGCGACGACGCGCTGCCGGGCATTCAGTTCCGTCCATCGGATGACGAGCCATGCCACAAGTGCAGGGACGATGGCACCGGCATAGATGCCCAACTCGCAGGCCCTCCAATCGGTCAAATCCACAGCGGGTCCAAATGTGAGGGTCCCCACGGGAGGAACGGGGATTGTCGTAGGCGCCGCCACGACGCTCGCCTTGAATAAGTAGGGCGACAGCGACTGCACGGCCCAACTGATCGGCGGGAGTGAACCGGTGGCAAGAAACTCGCGGGACACCTGCGTGCGATGTGACTGGCTGAAAACCTCCAGGCTAGGCAGCAATTGAACGCACCCGCCCAGAATGCCTAGCATCTTAGAAGAGGCCAGAGCGAGCAGGCGACGGCGGGCGGGGGCGTGTTGGAGACAGGCGGCGCCCGCGTAGGTCAGTTCGCAGAGCCCTAGCACCCAGAGCATCTGGGGATGGACGGTGAGGATCTCCGAGGTCGTCAGCACTGCTAGCGACAAGCCTGCGAGGGACGCACATTTCCGATCGGGCGATTTGAGCAGGCTGTCGACGGCGAGGAGCAGGAGGGGCAGGTGTACACCGGCGAACCAGAACGACGCGTGGACGTAATGTTGGATGTTGAATCCTGTGAATGCATACAGGAACGCGGCCATCGAACCGCTCACTGCGTCCACGCCGGCGACTCGCCTCGTGAACAAGTACATCGCAACGAACATTAGCAAGTAGCAGGCCGCGAACTCGAAGGAGGCGGCCGTCGCGAACGGTAGCACGCGGTACAGCAACATTATTAGCGGGTGTGCCGTGCCGGGGTTCTCGCCGAAGACGAAGTTCCCGCACCAGAGTCGAGGGTCCCAGAGGTACGCATCGCCATTCCTGAGGCACGTAGCAAGGAACCAGCGACCCGGGAGCGAGTAATTCCCCAGGTCATGCATAACGAGGACTCGTCCCCACAATCCCGGGGCGAGCAGCCAAGCGACGAGTGCAAGGACGGATGCGCCTATCATCCATTTGCCTGCTTCCAACTTTGCATTCGACAAGAGCGACTTCGCGTGCATTTGACGGACCTTGTTCTAGTCGACGAGGAGCGTTCTCGCATCCGACTCAGCGTTTTCCCATCCAGTGACGCTTGTCCAAGTTGTCATTTTCGCGAACGGCTAGCGAACCCCAAAGGTACGCCACTCCATCGGCTCCTACTTGAAGCCTAAGTTACCTGTAGCATGCAACCGCCATATTCCCGGCCGCCAGGGGGATCGGAACCTTCCCTAGCCCCGTGCGGTCGAGCATGCCCTGCACGGCCGGCTTGACCGCCCTGGGGAAGGGGAACAGGCGGGCCCAGTAACGGGCGGGATAGCGGTTGTAGACGACACCGACGTCGACCCGGTCGAAGCCGGCGGCCCTCGCCAGGGCGCGGGCCGCGGCGGGCGAGAACAGTTGCAGGTGTTCGATGTCGAAGATGGGCGACTTGCGGCCCAGGAGCCGGGCCGAAAGGGCCCGCCGGTTATGGCCGACCAGAAGCAGCGCCCCGCCCGGCTTGAGGGCGCGATGGGCGTCGCGGCAGAAGGCCAGGGGGTCGGCCAGGTGTTCGATCGTCTGGAAGCAGGTGATCAAGCTCATCGAGCCGGACGGGAAAGTGTCGGGCTTGAACATCTCCTGGCGGATCAAGGGTCGGAGGTCGTCCGCCGCGGCGGCGATCGGGGCCGCCGAGGGCTCGATACCGACGACTTCGCGGAAGCCGGCGTCGATCAACTCGCGCAGGAAGATGCCGTCACCGGTGCCGATGTCCGCGGCGGCGTCCCGGTCGGGCGGCAGCCGTGGCACGATCCCGTGCGTCAGTCGCCCCTCGGGGCGGCGGGCCCGCCGCGCCTCCTCGCTACTATCGAAGTCGGCGTCACGGTACAGAGAGGCGAGGTCGTCGAGGGTCGGGGCCGGGTCGGCGTAGAGCAGATCGCAATGGCTGCATTCCATCAGCCGCCAGTGCATGTATTCCGGCAGCTTACGCGAGGCGAAGGCGAAGCCGTCGAGGGCCGCGAGGTCGACGTTCGCCTCGGCGAATAGCCGGGATTCCTGGCCCGAGCCGCAGATGGGGCAGGTGCGCGGGTGCAGGTGAATCTGGGCCATGACCGTTCGGTCTCCGGACAACGGTACGATCTTACGGGCGAGCGGCGACAACCGTGTAGCCGAGGCAGTCGGCGCCACCCGCGGACCTCAACGAGAGTTGGGCGATTACGGCCAGGAGCGGTAGTGCCGGGCTGCAAAGCAGGCCGGCCGTTCGGGCCAGCCAGCGGGCCGCCGGACCGCCTGTCGAGGGCATGAGCAACGGCAGGATCAGGGCTATGACCTTGTAACAAGCCACTGTCACGGCGTTCCCACGGGCATAGATCTCAACATTTGCGAATCCAGCGTCTTCGAGCATCTGCCGAAGGCTCGACGGGGTGAAGCGCCAGTAGTCGTGCGGGATGTAGTGCCATCGGGCCGCGAAGGGCACGGTGAGGATGATCCTGCCCCCGGGCCTTGCGCAGCGGGCCGCTTCGGCGAGGAACGATACGGGCTCTGGGACGTGTTCCAAGGTCTCCGTCGCCAGGACGACATCGACCGATCCGGATTCGACCGGCCAACGTTCGCCGTCGTAGTAGGTGGTGTCGGGCATCTCGTAGCCGAAATGCTCCCGGGCGTAGACGTGATCGATACCGCGGTACTGTGCGCCGGCCGCCAACAAATGGCGATAGGGTTGAGCGCCGCAGCCAACGTCCAGGACGATGCCCCGGCAGTCGGGGAGGAGGGCCTTCAAGTCAGCCCATATTGAGCCCGCCTGGAGGTCGAGGAACCGGCGGGCGGCCGCCTTGGTCGCGTCCAGTCGTGTGACGACCCTGTGAAAGGGAGGTGGGCGCCACGCCTCGGCCTGGTAATAGACCATATTTGTGCGGGGCAATCGGCCGCTCATCGGCTCATCCCCCGATCGGGCCTCGCGAGGTCCTCGGTGGAGGGACGGACCTCGCCGTCGCGAATCAGGCTGCGGCGGATGAAGTGGGGCCGTCGCTTCGCCTCCTCGAATACCTTAGCGAGGTACTCGCCCAGCAGGCTGATCCCGAAGAAGTTCAGCGAGCCGAAGAACATGACCATCACGATTATGGTGGTCACGCCCCGGGGCACCAACTGGGGGAAGAAGAACCGGCCGACCACCTGGGCGATGGCGGCCAGGAAGGTGAGCGTCAATAGGCCGATGCCGCCGAAGGTCATGATGTTCAGCGGCGTATTGCTGAAGCTGAGGATCCCCTTCTTGGCCCAGCCCAGGTTCTTGAGCAGGCTGTTGGTGGTGACGCCGAACATGCGCTCGGGCCGGACGTAATCGACGCCGATCTGCTTGAAGCCGGCGAACGCCCGCACGCCGCGGAGGAACAGGTCGCGCTCGGGGAACCGCAGCAGCGCCTGTACGACGCGGCGGTCCATGAGCGAGAAGTCGCCGGCGTCGTGGGGGATGGGCACGTAGGAGAAGTAGTCGAAGATCCGGTAGAACGCCTTGTAGGCGAACTGCATGAACGGAGTCGCCTCGCGCTTCACCCGGCGGCCGTAGACGACGTCGTAGCCCTCGCGCCAGTGCTTGACGAACTCCTCGATCAGTTCGGGGGGATCCTGCAGGTCGCCGTCGAGCAGGACGCAGGCGTTCTTGCTGGCGATCTCCATGCCGCTGCGGAAGGCCGACTGCGAGCCGAAGTTGCGCGAGTGGCTGATCCCCACCACCCGGCGGTCGTTGCCCGAGATCCGGCGGATCACCTCCTCGGAATCGTCGGGGCTGCAGTCGTTGACGAAGATGATCTCGAAGTCGACGTTCAGCTTCGTGAAGGTCGCCTTCAGGCGGTCGTACATGATCGGGATCGCCTGGTTGTCCTTGTAGCAGGCGATGATGGCGCTGACGCTGTAGACGGTGTCGAGGCCGAACTTCTTGGACACCTGGCGGTACTTCGCCTTGTCGGGGATGGCCTTGTACCAGTCGATCGTGCGGCGGAGACCCTCGCGAAAGTCGGTCCGGGGGGTCCAACCCAGGCGGTCGCGGACCTTCTCCACGTTCGCGAACCAGTCCTGCACGTCCCACGACCGCTCGGGCATGGTGAAGCTGGGTTCCTCGGCGATGCCGAAGAGATCGCGGGCGGTGTGGGCGACTTCACCGATGGTGGTCTTGCGTCCGGTGCCGACGTTGAAGGACTCGCCGAAGTCGGGCGTGGCGAGGTTCAGGGCCGCATCGACGAATGCCTCGGTTACGTCATCGACGTAGACGAAGTCACGCGAGATCGCCGGGTTGACGAAGCCGGGGTACTTTCCCTCCAGCCCATGGGCGATCAGGTTGGGGATCAGCCGGGCCGAGTCCTCGTAGGGGCCGTAAACGGAATAGAGCCGCAGGTTGGCGCAGGGAAAATTCTTACGCTTGCCGTAGAAGTAAAGCAGATTGGCGGCGGCCACCTTCGAAACGGCGTAATCGCTGTTGGGCTCGGTCGGGTCGCGTTCGGAGGGCCCGGAGGCGTTGTCGCCGTACTCGGACGAGCTGCCGGCGTGGATGAAGCCGGCGATCGAGCGGGACTCGAGCCGCGCCAGCAGCCGCCGCAGGAACTGGAAGTTGGTCCGGTAGATGAGCGGGCTGTCGGTCTCGAACGAGTAGGCGCCGTAGGCGACGCAGTCGAGGATCGTGCGCGGCTTCAACTCGTCGAGCAGGGCGTCGAGGTTCGAGTCGATCAGCAGGTCGACCTGGCGGACGTGGTCGTCGGGTAGGTCTTCGAGCCGCCAGGCCGGCTTGCGGGTGGTCGTCCCGTACACGTCGCGCCGGCGTTCGAATACGGTCCTCATCAAGTTGGCACCGACGAACCCGCTGGCGCCCAGGACCAAGATCGGGCCCTGAAGGCGTCGGATCTTCTCGGCGAGCGGCTCCCGCTTGCTGGTGGTCGCGTCCCCCTCAGCCGACATCGCCCGTGCCCCCTTGCACCAGGAACTGCACGATCGACCCGGGATCGAGGCCGCACTCGCGGCGATGAAACTTCTGCGAGCCATATCGCCCGGAGAGATATCCCTGGGCCGTCTTCGCGGCGAAATGCGTGAGGGAGACTTCCGCCTGGAGCAGGCGGGCGGCGAGCATCTGCGATACCCCCCCCTGGGCGACGTGCTCCTCGACGACCAAAAGACGCCGCGACCGCGCCAGGTCGGACAGGAATGCCGGCGGCATGGCTTCGATCGGCAGCTCGCAGAGGGACCACAGAGTGGGCCGGTCGGCGTCGTCGAGTTGACGTGTGGCCTCCCAGATCCCGCCGACCAGGGTCCCCACCACCAGTACGGTCCAGCCGCCACCTTCCTGCAACCTACGCCAGGGCGCGTAGGCGGGCAACTCGGCCCCCTGGGGTTCCTCCGAGAGTCCGAGCCGGAGATAGGTCGGGCGGGGCCGCTCCTCGTCGAACAGGCCGCGGATCTGGGCCTTCAGGTCCCCGTCGAATGCCGGCACGTAGGCGCGCAGGTTGGGGAGGCAGAGCAGCACACCGTAATCCTCGAGCGCGTGGTGAGTAGCCCCCATCACTCCATAGCCGTAGCCGCCGCCGTTGCCGACCACCACGACCGGGAGCTTGTGCAGGCAGACGTCGTTGCGGACCTGCTCGAACGGCCGGGCGTAGGCGAAAGGCGCGATGCTGTAGACCCACGGACGCAGGCCATTGCGGGCTAGCCCCGCCGCAACCGATACCATGTTCTGCTCGGCCACTCCCGCGTTCACGAATCGGGGGCCAAGGGCGTCGCGAAGTGGCTCCAGGGCCTTGTAGCCCAGGTCGCCGGTGAGGAACACGAACTCCGGCCGATCCGCCGACTCTACCAACGCCTGACAGAAGGTGCTACGCATGCCTAATCCAGTTCCTCGAGCGCCTGGCGGTACTGGGCCTCGGTCAGCGGCAAGTAATGCCACTCCATCCGGTGCTCCATGAAGGAAACGCCGCAACCTTTGCGAGTGGATGCTACGACCGCATTCAATTCGCCCCGACCGGCCTCCAGGGCGGACACCAACGGCCCCCAGTCGTGGCCGTCAACCTCCCTGGTCGCCACGCCGAACGCGCGGAACTTCTCCGCCAACGGCTCGATATCCGCCACTTCCCGCGTCGAGCCGAAGCCCTGCAGGCCGTTCTGATCCAGCACGATCGTCAGGTTGCTGAGCCCATGATGCTTGGCGAAGATTAGGGCTTCCCAGCAAGAGCCTTCGTTCCACTCACCGTCCGAGGTCAGGCAGAAGACACGGCCGGGCTCGCCGCGGAAGCGCTTGCCCAGCGCCAACCCCGCGGCCAACGACAGCCCATGGCCCAGGCTGCCGGTCGCGAACAGGATTTCGGGGATCCCGGTGGTCGGCGGGTGCCCACTCAGGCGAGTCCCATCCTTGTGGAATTGCACAAGATCCGCCTCATCGAGCTTGCCCAGGGTCCAGAGCGCGACATAGTAGGCCCCGGCCGAGTGCCCCTTGGATAGGACGAACTGGTCGTCGGGGCCCATCGTCGCGTGGTGCATCGCCAGGATCAGATCCAGGCAGGAGAGGTTCCCGCCGAGGTGTCCGACCCCGCTCTCATAATGCATGCGCAAGAGCCGGCTCCTGGCGCCTCGCCGGAGTTGCGACACCCGATCCTGGTTCAAGTATTCAGTAGTTTGCATCGGGGCAATATAGCACGCCCAACTGGCGAGCGGCAAGCGTTGTAGGCGAGATGACAGTGTTGCCGAACGGGCTTGTCGTTGACGTGAAATTCGCTTGTTGATCAGAAACAATAGTGAACAAGCGCATCGATCATCACCGGTGGTATTCGGTGGAAATGCCGGGGATAACCGCAATGCAAATTTGGCGCCAGAAAGGGCCGATCAGGCCCACATGCATAATCCCACGCACCCACACCATTCGAGGGCGCCCTACCCCACACTGCCGGCGACCTACTCCCTTCGCCAGGCCATTTCCTTGCGACCGCTATCCATGGATGCGAGGACTACCTGGAGATGCCGGGACGTCCGTTTCGGCCCACCCCCGCCCCCGGCCCGGCCTCCCATACAGAGACCACAACGGGTTCAGGGACGTTTCGCCGCGAAAGCCGGGGCGATGACGAGACCCCCTCGACCCATCAACCATAACAATTAATTATAGATTTATATATATAAAAAGATATTATTTAATATATTCTATTAACAATCTTGTCATTCATTTTTATTTTTGTTGCGTTCAGAAAATCCGTTGGCGATGCACGGCGTCGGGATTAAGATCCCCTTGCCCGTTTGCGTGGCCGTCCCCAACAGGCAGGCGATGCGCCACCCAACCCAGCCCGAGGATTGCTCCATGTCTCAGCATTCCGACACCTGCCCCAACCGCCGACGCTTCCTGCAGGCGGCTGCGATGGCCGCGACCGCCGCGAGCGTGCCCGAGGGCGGCCTGCAGGCCCAGGAACCGGGCCCCGGGCCCCAGGGATCCCGGGCCGATTTCCCACGGCGGTTGCTGGGCAAGACGGGGGTTGAAATCACGATGATCGACCAGGGTGCCGTCCGCGGTCAGGCCGTGGATAGCATCCTGCCATTTGCCTACTCCCAGGGCATCCGCACCTTCGACACCGCCAAGGTCTACGGCACCGAGGGCAATTTCAGGAAGTGGTTCGAGCGCGACGCCAACCTGCGGAAGTCGATCTTCCTCATTACCAAGGACATGCCCAAGACGGCATCCCAGATGACGAAGATGGTCGACGAGCGCCTGGAGGCCCTCGGCACCGATTACATCGACCTCTTCTTCATCCACGGCCTCGGCGACGATCATACGCTCGACGGCGCGATCGACCTGGTCACCGGCCAGGAGTTCAAGGAGGCGGCCGACAAGATCCGCAAGTCCGGCAAGGCGAGATTTATCGGTTTTTCGACCCACCATAAGGACCGTGCGCCCATCATCGAGGCGGCCGCGAAGGCCAACATCATCGATGCCATCATGCTCCAGTATCGCCCCTGGCTCGACAAGGATAGCCCGCTCAACAAGGCCATCGACGCGGCACACAAGGCCGATATCGGGCTCATTTCGATGAAGCAGATCGCCGGAAACTACTTCGGCGACAAGCCGACCGGCAACATCCTGGACGACGTCAAGAAACGCGTACCCATGCTGAACGAGCGGAAGCTAACCCCTTTCCAGGGCCTGCTGCACGCCATCTGGTCGGACGAGCGGATCAGCTCGATCTGCGTGTCGATGCGGAATTTCGACCAGATCAAGGAGAATGTCGATGCCGCCCGGCGGTTCGAACCGCTGAAGGAGGCCGACATGCGTCAACTCCGCGACGCCACCCTGGCCCACAATCCGACCCTTTGTGCCGATTGTGACGGCCGCTGCATGGCAGCCGCGGCCACGAAGGCCGAGCTCGGCGTGATGACACGCTACCTGACCTACCACCAGCACCTGGGCGACCGCGCCGAGGCCCGCCGCCTTTATGCCGAGTTGCCGCCGGAGGCGAAGGATTGGGCGGCCGCCGATCTCGCGGCGGCGCGACAGGCCTGCCCGGGACGACTCGACTTCGCCCGACTCCTGGCCGAGGTCGAGCGTCACCTGGCCTGAACCGGGGAGGATGGGGCCGTCTCCGTCCGCGGCGGCCCCCTTCCCACCTCAGCCTGCCGGCGACGCCTGCAGGCGAGCCTCCCAGCGGCGGACGTCGGCCTCTAATTTCTCCCGGTCGGGCAGTTTCTTCTCGGAGTGCGGGGTGAGTTCATCGAAGCGGAGCGCCTCGCGGGCTTGGGTGATGGCCCCCGGGAAGTCGCCGGCTTCGGCGAGCGCGACCGCCAATCGGGCCCGGAGGCGAGTATTGGTCGGGTACAGGCCGGCGGATCGGCGGAGGACTTCGAGGCGCTGCTTCTTCAAGCCGGCGATCGTGGTTTGCGTGGGCGTGGTGCCCAGCCTCTGGAGCAGGGCGGTGATCATCCGGTCGTGGCTGGTCAGCACCCGATAATTATTGGGGTTTCGGGGAGGTTCCAGCGCGGTCGCCAAGTGATTGGCGATGTGCAGGGCCTCGCGATCACCGGGCGGCTCCCGGGAGGCATCGGCGGCCAGGAGGTCGAAGCCGGCCAACTCGATCCAGGGGTTGGGGTCATATCGGTCCCGCTCGGAAGCATCGTGGAAGAGCCGGCGGGCCTCGGCGAGATTCGGCGGCTGGCGGTCCCGAGCGGACCGGGCCTGCTGAAGGAGCGATTCGGTAGCCCAGGTCGGCGAGAACACCGAGCCCCAGAACCAGCCGAACAGCGCCGCCCCGATCGCGGCCATCACGAACCCCAGCAGATAGCCCCCCCGCTCGACCCGTCGGCCGCATCCTCGATCGATACGCAAGTTCATCCCCAGGGCGATCGGGATCCAGAGTGCGAGTGCTACCGATGGATAACCGATTCCGCCGGCCGCGAGCAGGTGGACCGCCAGGGCCGCGGCGGCCGCCCCCAGTCCCTTCGAGGGGATCGGGCCACGGCCTAGCAAGGGCCCCAGGAAGAGCCAGCAACCGGCCCAGGTCGCGCCCAGGACGAACCATCGGGTTTCCAACCCGCCGAACGGGTGCAAACCGCCAAGCGGCCAAGCGAGGATCCAGCCGCCGAACCCGCAGGCGATCAGCCACGCGGTCCTCGGACGGTCCTCCTGGGGGCCCTCGTTGACGAGGGGGTCCGACGGGCCGAAGAGTTCCCGCCCCGCCAGGCCCAGGGCTGCCATCAGGGCGAGTAGGGCCAGCAAACCCGAACTGGACCAGACGTCGAGGAGCATATTGTGCGGGTCGAGGATTTCCTCGCTCGACTCCGGCAACTTGTGCAAGAGATAAGCATTGCCGAAGTTACCCGGGCCTATCCCGGACCACCAATTCGATCCGTCCTGGAGCAAGCCGATCGTACCCCGCCAGTACTCCATCCGGTAGCGGAGTGACTTGGTCGATTCGGTCAGGACGAGCACATCCAGGTGGTGCGTCGCGACGGCAATCGCTACGACCGCGAGGATGGCAACCGCCGCACCGCACAGCCCCCAGAGGATACGGCGTCGGGGGAACGATCGGATGGAGCCGGCCAGCACGATCCCGACCCCGACCAGCAACCCGAGATAGGCGCTCCGGCTTTTGGTGAGGATCAGGCAGGCGATCAGGATTAGGCCCGGGATTGAGGCCAGAAACAAATCGCCGAGGTGTGCCTTGCCCTCGCGATTCTTGAGGCGGTCGAGTGCGATCGCCAGGCCAAGGACGGCCGGGCCGACCAGGAAACCGGCGAGCGAGTTGGCCAGGGCGAACGTCGCGAAAACCTCGTTGGAGCCGACCACACGATCGCGGAAGTGGCGGAACTCGGGCGAGGAGGGGTCGAGGTTGGGGTCAAGGCCAGCTTCCAGCAAGGCTCTGCGTGGATTCTGATCGAACGCTCGGTGCATCTCGGGAAATTCGATCCCGGCCTGCACCAGCCCGTAAGCGGAGAGGGCGACCGCAGTGGCGATCAGGCAGCCTGCCACCGCCGACGATTCGGCACGATTGATCGGCAGGTTCCGGGCCAGGATGTAGGCCATCCCCAGCGCGATCCACTCCCAGGCAAGATTGAGTGCCGGGCGGCGGTCGGCCGCGTGAGCCGAACTGTACGCGACCAGGGCGACGAGCGCCAGGAAGGCCAGGTCGGCCCACGAGAAACGCAGCCGGATCGACCCCGAGAACATGCCGCCACCGATCGCCATCGCGACCGCCGCGAAGACGGCGACGATCCAGGATCGGCCGGTGCCGTCGGCGGCGTTCTCGGGCGGCCAGAAGGCCCTGGCGACGATAAGGGCCGTGATGAGTCCTAAAGACGCGCGACGGAGAAATTCGCCCGCCTGGGCGACGAACGGCTCCTCAAGGGCCATCGGCCGGAGGCTCGATTCCGATCGGGCTGGCGGCGGGGGGGTCTGGGCTCGGGCCCTGGCCATCGGCTGGTCCTTGTCGCGTTGCTGGGGCTGGGGCGATGGTGGTGCCCTCGAGGATCGCCACGATGATCAGGAGGCAAGCGGTCTGACCCACGACCAGGGCGGCGTCGAATGCCGACAGCCACGGCTGATGCAGCAGGAGCGCCCCGAAGCCGGCGACGAGGGTGATGAAATCCATGGTGGCGACGGCACGCGGCGGCGTCAAACCCCGCTCGACCAGCCGGTGAGAGAAATGGCGGCGATCGGCCTGGAACGGGCTCCGCCCTTCCCGGATGCGGATGAGGATCACGCTGATCATGTCGTAGATCGGCACGGCCATCACCAGCAGGGGGGTCAGGACACTGTAGGGGCTGGTCGGGTGCTCGCGATCGTAGGGTCGGGTGAACGTCCCGGCGACCGTCATCGCCGCCAGGAAGAAACCGAGGAAGTTGCTACCGGCATCGCCCATGAACAGCCGGGCAGGCGGGCGGTTGTGGGCCAGGAAACCGGCCAGGGATCCGGCCAGGACCACCAGCAAGGCGGGGACGAACAGGCTGCCGGCCAACGCCTGCGCCCCGGCGAACAGGAGGGCCGCGATCAGGGCCACGCTGGCGGCGAGGCCGTCCATGTTGTCGAGGAAGTTGAAGGCATTGGTCATCGCCACGACCCAAAGCACCGTGACGGCGCCGGAGAAGGCGACATTCGAGAACGGCGGGAACAACGTGGCGCGGACACCCAGGCAGACCAGTCCCACGGCCGCCAGCGTCTGGACGACCAGCCTGGGCTGCCAGGGGAGCCCGAATCGGTCGTCGATCAGGCCCATGATCATCATGAGGGTCGAGAGGCCCAGGATCCCGAGCAGCTCGGGCCAGCGGGAGCGGAGGCCGTCGGCGTACCGGGCGACTTCCGGCGGCAGCAGGCCGGGCATGTGGGCCAGCACCAGCCAGCCGGCGAGGAGGACGAGGCCCAGGGCCGCCGCGAAGGCCACGCCGCCGCCGAGGGGCGTCGGGGCCTTGTGAGCCTTCCTGCCGCCCGGCTTGTCCACCAGGCCGACGAGCGGGGCGAATCGCTTCATCCCGGCGCACAGCAAGGTCGATGCCAGGGCGGCGGCCGCAAACAAGAGGGCTGCGGTCCCGGCCAGGCTCACGGCTTTTCTTTTTCCGATTCCGATTCCGGCGACTTGGGAAGGCCCTCGGCCGCCTTGGCGACGAATTCGACGAGGTGCTTCTGCTTGCCGTACCGTTCGATGATCTGGCGGCGGATCGTCAGGGCCTGGTTGGCACGGCCGGCCATCGCGGCCCCATCGGCCTCCGAGAGCAGACGGAGGACGGTATCGCGGTCGGCGTTCACCTGGAACTGGATCGCGTCGGCCTTGTCCTTCGCCAGGCGGGCCCAGAGCCGGGCGTCCTCCTCGGTGCCGGCGTTGTAGACCTCGGCCAGGTCCTTCCACGTCTGGTAGGCGTGGGGCTGGTCGCCGTCCCGCGCGGCGGCCTCGGCGGCGGTGTAGGCGGCGACGTATTGGGCTTCGTTCGGCGTGCTCGGTTTCGAGCTGGCCATGAGGTTGGGTTTCTCCAGGACGTTGGCCCGGCCTCGGATCTTCTCGAGGGCGATCTCGTCGCGCCAGTCCTGGACCTGCTGGCGATGCTGCGGGAACCGCCGCTCGATCTCGGGGAAGTAATCTTCCTGGGCCTTCAGCTTGCTCTGACGTTCGGGCTGCTTCATCAGGTCGCCGGCCCGCTTCATCAATTCATCCTCGCCGTAGGGGACGAAAAGCATATAGCCGGCGAAGCCGACGATCAGGACGAGGGCGGCGATCAAGCCCGCGGTCCCCAGCCAGGGTGGCATCCCGCCGTCCGGTCCCTCACCATCCCGGCTCCAGCGATCGGGGTGGGCCGCGCCCCCCTTCCTGCGTTTCTTCGCGGCGGCTGACGTGCCGGCCTGGATGGTCCCGGCCGCCGTGGACGTAGCCATCTCGGTTGGCATGCCGCCTCGTTCGGGGTTGCCGGTACCCGGGAAGGCGCGGGCCAGCTTGCCGGTGGCGGCCTTCTTGCGGATCTCGGCCAGCCGGTGGGAAACGTCGGCGGCGTCCCAGGGCCTGTCGGCGGGTTCCTTGGCCAGCAGCTTGTTCACCAGGTCATCGAGCAGCTTGGGCACGTCGGGGACCTTGCCGCTGACGCGGGGCGCCGGCTCGGACAGGTGGGCGTGCATCAGGATCATGGCCGATTTGCCCTGGAAGGGGGGGCGACCGGTGAGCATCTCATACAGGACCGCGCCCAGGGCATACAGGTCGGTCTTGTGGCTCACGGCCGGCGTGCCCCGAATCTGCTCGGGAGCCATGTAAGCGGCCGTGCCCAGGGTCCGCCCCGTGCCGGTCAGGGCGGTGGCGTCGAGGTCCTTGGCGATGCCGAAATCCGTCAGCTTCAGGACGCCGTCATCGGTGATCATCAGGTTCGACGGCTTGAGGTCGCGATGGACGACCCCCTTCTGGTGGGCGTAGTGCAGCGCCTCGGAAAGCTGGACCCCCAGCTCGAGCACCTCTTCCCAGGGGAGCATCTCGCGCCTGGCGAGGACGCGGTCGAGGGTCTTGCCCGGGATGAACTCCATCGCCAGGTAAGTTCGTTTCTGGTAACGCCCATACGCGTAGAAGCGGACGATATTCGGGTGGCTGAATTGCTTGAGGATTTCGGCCTCGCGTTCGAATCGCTCGGCAGCATTCCCCTTGGTGGCCAGCTCGCTGGAAATGACCTTGATCGCGGCGATCTTGCCGGTCCGGTCGTGGACCGCCCGGTAGACGACGCCCATCGCGCCTTCGCCGAGGGTCTCGCCGATGGTGAACGAGCCGAGTTTATCGCCGGGCTTCATGGTGATGTCGGCGGGCCGCCGCCGGGGCGGCCCCCCCTCGATGAAAATCAGGACCCTGGTCGCTTCGCGGCGGCCCGGGCGCCGGGCGTAGGCGGGGCGCCCGGCCTCAACTCTTCATCTGGCATGATTTCCCCAAGGCGGCGGGCAGGTAGCCGTTCTCGACGTAATCCATCACCATCCGGTCGGCATTGAACCGCCAGCCGAGCGACCGCATCGACGCCTTCATGCGGGCGATCCATCGCCGGGGGAGGCCGCTGGCGTCCCGATCGTAGTAGAGCGGCACGACCTGATCGCGAAGGGTCTCGATCAGGGCCTGATGGTCGTGGTCGTCCTGGATCGATGGCACCGAGTGCGCCTGGCCCATGCCGATGGAGAAGCCGTTCCGGCCGTCGTAGGCCTCGGCCCACCAGCCGTCGAGCACGGAGAAATTCAGGCCGCCGTTGAGCAGGACCTTCTCGCCGGAGGTGCCGCTGGCCTCCTGCGGGCGCCGAGGGTTGTTCAGCCAGACGTCGACCCCTTGCACCAGGTGCCGGGCGACGTTCATGTCGTAATCCTCGACGAAGACAATCCGGTGCTCGAAACGGCTTTCGCGCGTCAGCTTGAGGATGTTCTGGATCAGTTCCTTGCCGAGCTGGTCCTCGGGGTGGGCCTTGCCGGCGAAGATGATCTGCAGGGGCTGGTCGAGCGAGTTGATCATCTCGGTCAGGCGGGCCGGGTCGCGCAGGACCAGGTTGGCCCGCTTGTAGGTCGCGAATCGGCGTGCGAAGCCGATCGTGAGGGTATCCAGGTCGAGCACCTCGGCCGCCCGCTTCATCCGATCGGCGCCCTCGCCCCGGCGTTCCGATTGCATCGACAACCGTCGGCGGACGAACTCGATCAGGCGAGCCTTGAGGACCTGGTGGGTCTCCCAGAGTTCGCCGTCGTCGACGTTGCTGATGCCCGCCCAGGTCTCGGGGTGGCGCATCCTTTTGGGCCAGTCGACGCCCAGGTGCCGGTCGTAGATCGCGTGCATCTGGGGCGCCAGCCAGGTCAGGACGTGGACGCCATTGGTGATATGCCCGATCGGGACCTCGTCCTCCGTCTTCTGCGGGAACAGCGGGTGCCACATCCGCCGGGAAACCTGGCCATGGAGGGCGCTGACGCCGTTGGCGTGCCTCGACAACTTGAGCGCCAGCACGGTCATGCAGAACGGCTCATTGGGGTCGGAAGGGTTGACACGGCCCAGGCCCATGAAGTCGTCGTACGACAGGTGCAGGGCCTCGCGGATCTTGCCCAGGTGCTCCTCCACCAGGCCGGCGCCGAATCGATCGTGCCCGGCGGCGACCGGCGTGTGCGTGGTGAAGACGGTCATCGAGGCCACGTCGCGGGCCGCCTCGCCGAACGGCAGGCCCTCGTTTTCCATCTTGTCCCGGATCAGTTCCAGGCCGGCGAAGGCGCTATGGCCTTCATTCAGGTGGAGGACCGAGGGGGAGACGCCGATCGCCCTCAAGGCGCGGATCCCGCCGACGCCGAGCAGCAGCTCCTGCCGGATCCGCACGCGGGCATCGCCGCCATAGAGCCGCGCGGTCAGCCGGCGATCGGACTCGCTATTCTCCGGGAGATTGGAGTCGAGCAGGAGGAGATCGACCCGGCCCACGTCGACCCGCCAGACCCTGGCCCGGAGGACCCCAGCGTTGGTGGCGACCTGGATCCGCACCGGCTTGCCGTCGGAACCGATCGCCGGCGTGATCGGTAGGTGATCGGGCGAGGTTTCGGGGTAGTTCTCCTGCTGCCAACCGTTGGCGTCGAGGCTCTGTCGGAAATAGCCCTGGTCGTAAAGGATGCCGACCCCGACCAGGGGAATGCCCAGGTCGCTTGCGCTCTTGAGGTGGTCGCCTGCCAGCACGCCCAGCCCGCCCGAGTAGATCGGCAGGCTTTCGTGGAGTCCGAACTCCATCGACAGGTAGCCGACCGGACGGGCCCGCAGGGTACCCGCGAAGGTGGCGCCCCAGCTATCGGTATTCGCCAGATACTCGTTGAGCCGCCGGAAGGCGTAGTCGATTCGCGATTGGAGCGCCAACTCGGCGGCGCGCTTCTCGATCTGCTCGGGGGCCAACTTCTGGAGGAACTCGATCGGGTTGTGATCGGTCTGCCGCCAGAGGAGCGGGTCGAGGTCGCGGAACAGGTTGACAACGTTGGGCTGCCACGTCCACCAGAGGTTGCGGGCGAGATCCCGGAGCCGATCGACGACTTGTGCTTGACCCACCTCGGTCCGTCTCCCGAAAATTCAAAACAGAGGATGCGGGCCGACGGCCCGGCACCGCCCGCGGGACGTGCGGCCCGTAGTATGGCCGATCGGAAAAGAAAAGCCAACCCCCGAGGTCGGCATTGCCGAACGGCCGGTCCCGCCTTCGGAACCCGGGCTCCGCCATACTCTAGGACCGTTTTCGACGCGGGCCGTGCTGCCCCCTCACGCCTTGGGCCGGGTGAAGGGAGCGTCGGGCCTTCCACCGGCGTACCTGGCAGCCGGGGTTCGGCCTTCGCCGGCCGGACCCCCGTGCCTACCTCGTTGATGGCTTTATCGCTGCCCGTTGGCCGACTTCGAGGGCGATTGCGAACCCTGGCCCGAGCCCGACCCGGATTCCGGATGGTGCAGGATCGTGATCGAATTGGCCTCGCCCCGGATGATCCGCTGCCGGCCGTGCTTGGTGCTGCCGGGCTGCTGCCGACCCTCGCCCGCTCGCTGCGCGTCCTGACCCCCGCCCTGCGAGCCCATGTTCTGGGCCGTCATCTCGACTTCGACCTGGTCACCCAGTTCGAGGCGAGCCATGTCGCACTTTTTCTTGTCCTTCTCGCCCTTGCCCTCCTCGCACTCGCAGACCTCGGTCTTCGGGCCGACGGATACGAGGAAGATCCTGGCCCGGGACTTCGACCCGTCGCCCGACTTTGATGCCTGGCCCTGCTCGCCGCTTTTCCCGGACTGGCCCGACTTGCTGTCGTTCGACTTGCTGTCGTTCGACTTGCCCTCGTCCGAAGGAGTCTCGACGATGGTCAGGTAGCTGGCCTGGGCATTGATGGCCCGCTCCGACTGGTAGTCGAAGACAGTCTCGCCCAGCACGGTCACGCCCGCGACCGTCCCGTGGATCGTCCGCTTCTGGCCCTGGTGACCGAGGCCCTGATCGGTTCCGGGCTGGCCCTTCTGCGAGTTACCCTTGCCCTGGTCTTGCGCCTGGACATGGCGGCCCGTCGATGCGACCAATGCGATCATCGTCACGAGTGCGAATTTCTTCATTGCTGATGGCTCCCTGAGTTGTTCTGGGGTTGGAATCCGCGTGGGCGTGGGCCCGCTTTCGCGCGGGCGGTCGGCCCTGCGCGGATGGTCGGCGTGGGTATACGGCCCGTGCCGGGGTATATCCCGATTCTGGGTGTACTCACCGACCGGCAATCGCCGTCCCTGACGATGGCCCGGCACGAGGGTGCGGGGTCGGAATCGGCCCCGCCCGGATTTCGAGGGGCGTCGCCGATTGGCAGATCGGCGCGCCCGAAAATCGCTGGTTTTGCGTAATCCTGCACGCCCCGAGGGATATCCCAGGAAACCACCCGGCGAGCGACGTTCCCGCCGGAGTGCCTTGCCTCGAAGACGCTGGATCGCGGGCCCAGCCGGGGTTACTGTAGCAGGCCTGCTCGCCCTGCGAGTATCGGGACAACGGGCAAAATGGCGGTGATTATGCCTTACAGTGCCCGAGGAAAGGCCCGACACCGGCCATTGACTGGGTCAGCCGGTGGCGTCCCGTCGCTGGCATCTGTCTACGCTCGGCCGGTAACCATCGGTGAACGCCCACATGGAAACCGCTCAAGCCATGAGGGAGTCGGCGTGTCCCCCAACTTCCAAATGGGGGCCAGAGGACGGTTGCTTGTACGGCGCAACCCAGGCCCCAGGTGATCAGGACGGCGACCAGCGTCATGAGAAAGGAGCCCCCGACGTGGGGCCAAAACATCGGCAAATCGAGCCCTGAGTCGCTGGGCCAAAAGGGGTTGGAATCCCCCCTTCGCCCTTGATCATCTCGATCGGCCGGGGCAGGAGGGCCAGGTCTCCGATCCTATGGCCATCGAGGTGGTGACGAATACGGGATCTTCCCGGCGGTACCAAGCCGTAGCCTCCGCCCGCAAGAATCCCGTGGCCTGGATCATATTCGCTTATTACTCAGGTCAACGGCCATTGGACGGCCGAGGACTTCTTGGCTTGTGTCGGACGAACAAGCCTCGGGAGCGAATCGGAATCGGATTGACTTCCCGCCCGCCGATGAGTAGAAGCAATGATTGCCTTGCGACGGCCGCGGCGCCCCCACAGAGGGTTGGGGTGTTGTTTCGCGGCCGATGGACCGGGCCTCCCCCAAGCCAGGGAGTATGGCCTCCGGGAATCGCCGGGCGACCCCGCTCCGTCCCCGAGGAGGACGCTATCGGACCCTTCGATCGTGACCGCACCGCCCCCAACGTCGATCGTGGCCAGCGCGTCAACGAGCAGATCCGCATTTCCCCGGTCCGGGTGATCTCCGGCGATGGCGAGATGCTCGGCGTGATGCCCACCGGCAAGGCGATGGAACTGGCCCGCGAGGCCGGCATGGACCTGGTCGAGGTGGCCGCCAACGAGCGGCCGCCGGTCTGCAAGATCATGGACTACGGTAAGTTCAAGTATCAGCAGAAGATCAAGACCAAGAAGCAGAAGACCCACCAGATCCAGATCAAGGAAATCCGGGTCCGCCCCAAGACCGGCGACCACGATATTGAGGTCAAGGTCAAGCGGGCCCGCGAGTTCATCGAGCACAAGGATAAGGTGCTGGTGAACGTCCTCTTCCGGGGGCGGGAGATGGCCCACATTGAGGAGGGCCGTAAGGTGATGGACGAGGTACTCCAGGCCCTGGAGGACGTCGGCAAGCTCGAAAAGAACCCCTCGATGGAAGGCCGACGGATGACCGCGATCGTGGCCCCCCGCGCGGGCGGAACGACTGGCCCCGGGACCGGCCCGAGCTGAGTCGGGCCGATCGCGTAGGATAGGGCCTCCCGGCCCGAAACCGATGGCGTAATCCGCGCGGCCCCTGGACGAGGGGCCGCGTTGCCTGATATGCTGGGGATCTTTCGGCCCCGGATGGCCGGACCTATCCGCCCCGGCCTGGCCGCGCCACCGCCTCAATTGCACCATCCCAGCCCGGCTTCGGGCCGGTTTGAAGTGGCCGCCACCCGACTTTCTCAGCCCAGCAAGGTTGATCGTCATGCCCAAGATGAAGACCCATAAGGGTACCAAGAAGCGATTCACGGTGTCCGCCACCGGCAAGGTGATGCACAAGCGTTGCGGTTCGTCGCACCTGAACAGCCACAAGAGCGGCAACAAGATCCGCAAGCTGAAGAAGAAGACGGTCCTGCGGGTTGGCGCCGACGCCGCCCGGCTCCGCGCCGCCATGCGAACCCGCCGTCGCGGCCGCCTGGTCCGCCAGCCGGATGTCGCCGATGCGGCCGCCACCCCGGAATCGAACCCCGACGCCGCCGTCTGATCCTGCGCCCTCCAACAGAGACCGCTCCCCGGATCGAATTCGAACGCCTGTCGCTGTCTTGAAATTGAGAGAGCCTTACGATGCGTGCCAAGAGTGGAGCGGCCCGGACCCGCCGCAAGAAGAAGCTGTTCCAGGCCGTCAAGGGTTTCGTCGGCGGCCGTCGCCGCCTCCTGCGAACCGCCAAGGAAACGCTGCTCCGCGCCGGCGTGTTCGCCTTCCGCGACCGTCGCGCCAAGAAGCGAGAGTTTCGCAAGCTCTGGATCACCCGCCTGAGCGCCGCCGCCGAGATGCGAGGTATCCGCTACAGCCGGCTGATCCAGGGCCTCCGTTTGGCCGGGATCGGCCTGGACCGGAAGAGCCTGTCCGAAATCGCCATCCACGACGCGGCGACGTTCGACGCCATCCTCGCCAAGGCCAAGGCCGAGATCGACAAGTTCGATGCCGAACTGGCCGCCCGGCAAGTCCGCGTCAAGTCCGCCTGACAAAGCCCCCGGCCCGAACGACCCCGCCATGAACGAGGCGATACAAGAGCTCGACGCCCTCGAGGCCGCCGGGCTCGAAGCTTTCCGGCTGGCCCGCTCCGCCCCGGAAGTCGAGGCCGCGCGCATCGACTACCTGGGCCAGAAGCAGGGCAAGGTCCGCTCGGCCCAGGAGCGCCTGAAGACCCTGCCCAACGAAGCCAAGAAGGCCTTCGGGCAGCGATTCAACGCGGTCAAGGGTGC
>JAXMBD010000038.1:0-69753 GCA_046350035.1 Isosphaeraceae bacterium
GAAGTTCCCTCAGATCGTCGATGACCCGGTCGAGTCCCTGCCCCTGGATGAATTGCATGACGTAAACGTCGACGTCGCCGTCCCGCCCCACCTCGAAGACGGGCACGATGTTGGTGTGGTGCAGGCCCGCCGCGGCCCTCGCCTCGCGGCGGAACCGCAGCAGGGCCCTGCGGTGGCCCGCCACGTGGCCGGGCAGGATCTTCAACGCCACGCGGCGGCCCAGCGAGACCTGCTCGGCCTCGTAAACCACCCCCATGCCCCCCCGGCCGACCTCGCGCAAGATCCGGTAGTCGCCGACCTGGCGGAGCCGCGCGACGGCGGGCGGCGGGGATGCGTCCTCGCGGGCGTCGCCCTCGGCCTGGTCGGCTGCGGCCAGGGCCGGGAACTTCTCCCGGATCGCGTCGGCCATCTCCGGCAGGCGATCGATGTACTCCTGGAGGTTCGGCCGCTCGCCACGGCGGGACCGCTCGGCGTACTCCCTGGCGAGTTCGTCAAACCGACCGTAATCGCGCGTGCCGGAGGATGCGTTCAAGGTCAGGGATCCTCCCAGCCGCCTGGCGGCGTCACCAGCACGTCGTCGAACCGTCTCGGGGCGCGGAAGGGTCGCTTCGCCACGGCCTCCTGCGTGATCCCGAGCACCTCCTCGGCGCCGTCGAACGGCCCTCATTATCTCAGCGCCAGGGCCTCCCGGTCGATGGGGACGGGGCGATCCGGCGCCCCCGGACCCCGCGGCGGACGCACGGCTCGCCGGGCCGCCTGCGACGGCGGGAGTGGAGACGGGCCCTCGGCCACCGCACCATCCCTCGAACCTCCTTCCTGTGGGCCTGCTTTTTCCTCTGGATACGAGGAACAGGCCGAGGAGAAAGTAGGACTCCCTCGATTCGCCGCCGGCCCGAACGGAACCCTCCCTCCACGAGGTGCCTTCGCCATGATCCGCCGCATCGCCGCCGCTTTCGCGTTGCTCTCGCTGGGCCTCGCGCCAACCCGCGAGGACCTCGGCCCGTTCACCGCCACGTCCGACGTCGGCGATCCCGCGAAGGCGGGGGCCGCCTTCTACGACGCGGGGACCCAGACGTTCCGCGTGTCGGGCGCGGGGAAGAACATGTGGGCCCAGCGCGATGAGTTCCGTTTCGTCTGGGCCGAGCTCTCCGGCGACTTCATCATCCAGGCCCGGGCGAGCTTCGAAGGGCAGGGGACCGACCCCCACCGCAAGCTCGGCCTGATCGCCCGCAAGAATCGCGAGCCGGGCTCCCCCTACGCCGACGCCGCCGTCCACGGCGACGGCCTCGTCTCGCTCCAGTACCGCCGCGAGGCCGACGGCCCGACGCAGGAAGCCAAATCCTCGCTCCAGGGGGCCGACGTGATCCAGCTCGCCCGCAAGGGCCGCTCGCTGACGATGTCGGTCGCCAAATTCGGCGACACGTTCACCGGGACGACGGTCGACGACCTCGACCTGGGCGATCGCCTGCTCGTCGGCCTGTTCGTTTGCGCGCACAATCCCGACGTGGTCGAGACGGCCGTCTTCCGCGACGTCCGCGTCATCCTCCCCGCGCCCGCGAATCTCCGCCCCTACCGCGAATTCCTGGGGTCGAACCTCGAAACGCTCGATGTCACCAGCGGCGATCGGCGAATTCTCCACCGCACCCCGGGCTCGATCCAGGCCCCCAACTGGACGCCGGACGGGAAGGCCCTGATCTACAACGCGGACGGCCATCTGTTCCGATTCGACCTGGCCACCCGCAAGCCCACCCGGATCGATACGGGGGCGGTCGATCGCAACAACAACGACCACGCAATCTCGTTCGACGGGCGAACCCTGGCGATCAGCAGCTCCAGCCCCGAATCCGACGGCAAGTCGCTCATCTACACCGTCCCCGTCGAAGGCGGCATGCCCCGCAAGGTGACGGAGCGAGGCCCCTCTTATCTCCACGGCTGGTCGCCCGACGGCAAGACGCTCGCCTTCACCGGCCAGCGCGACGGCGAGTTCGACGTCTACACGATCCCCGCCGCCGGCGGCGACGAGACGCGATTGACCACCGCGAAGGGCCTCGACGACGGGCCCGAATACACGCCCGACGGCTCCCGCATTTACTTCAACTCGAACCGCACGGGACGCATGCAGCTCTGGCGGATGAAGCCCGACGGGTCGGGCCAGGAACAGCTCACCGACGACGGCTTCAACGACTGGTTCCCGCACATCTCGCCCGACGGCAAGAAGATCCTGTTCCTCTCGTTCGGCCCGGAGGTCGACCCCGGCGATCATCCGTTCTACAAGCCGGTCTATCTCCGCATGATGCCCATCTCCGGCGGCCCGCCGAAGGTCGTCGCCTACGTCTACGGCGGCCAGGGGACGATCAACGTGCCGTCGTGGTCCCCCGATAGCCGGTCCGCCGCCTTCATCAGCAACACCGGCCCGCCCGGTCGTTGATGTCGCGCCGTTCCCGCGGGTAGGGGGGAACGTTCGACCCGCCCCCGGGAGGCGGTCCCGTGCCGGATGCACCGCATTTCCCGGGCCTGGGACGGGGCCTGCCCATCCCCCCGTGATGCGTCGGGCCAAGCCGCAAGGCCTTGCCGGTTTCCCCCGACATCCTCCCGACGACAATGTGCGTAACGTCAGATTCTCATGAGACATCCTGCACGCGAACGCCTGCCGGCTGGGCCCGGAGGCCGGATTCGCGCCCCGTACCGCGACGGCACCCCACTTGCTGACCGGTAGCCGTCCATGACCATCGCCGAACGAGAATCCGCAGTTGCGTTGGACGGCCCCGGCCTGTCCACGAGGATGTCCTGGCTCGCGGTCAACCTGCTGCTGGGACTGGCCCCCACCTTGTTGTTTTTCGCCTGGGTCGAGCAGGACTGCACCTGGCCGGCGGCCGGGTCGCTGCTGGGTTGGCCGTGGATCGACCCCGGGATCCATTCGCTGGCCGGCCGGTCGGCCTGGAACATGGGGCTCTTCATGGCCTTCGGGGCCTTGCATACGATCTTCGCGCAGGTGGGCGTCCAGGCCCGCGTGCGGTCCCTGGTGCCGGCGCCGGCGATGCGTTCGTTCTTCCTCGCGGTCACCGGGACGGCCCTGTTCGTGATGATGGGCCTCTGGCAGCCGACGGGGGTGGTCGTCTGGCGTCTCCCGGCACCCGAGCCGGTCGGCGACATCCTCGCGTTCGCCTGCTTCGCCGCGACGGCCGCCATCATCCTGCACATGGTGGCGCGGCTCGGGTTCTTCGAATTCCTCGGCTGGGCCCAGTTGTACGGCCCGGCCTCGGATTCGGCGCGGACCGCGGGCACGCCCAGGCTGCGGACGAACGGCATTTACGGCTGCGTGAGGCACCCGGTTTACACCGGCTTGCTCGCGATGTTCCTGCTCGGCCCGGCCCTCTCGCTCGACCGCCTGCTCCTGTTCCTGGCGGCGGCGGCCTACCTGGCGGTCGGGATCCCGATCGAAGAACTCAAACTCATCCGGCTGTTCGGCCAGGAATACCGCGACTATCGCCGACGAGTCCCCGCCCTGCTCCCGACGGGTTCGTTGAAGGCCGGCCTGGGCCCCGACCCGGGCCGGGCCGAGGCCTGATCCGCCGGGATGTCTCCTCGCGGCGGGTCGCCTCCGTACCTTCGGAGGCATCCCGTCCCGCGACCGGAGGGGCTCCGGCCGGGCCGTCCTAGGGTTGGTCGTCGACCACGAACGGGCGGGCTTCCGATTGGGGGAGGCGGACGGTGAAGGTGGTTCCCCGGCCGGGCGTGCTGGCGACGGCGACCCGGCCGCCGTGGGCCTCGACCAGCCCCTTGCCGATGGCAAGGCCCAGCCCGCTGCCGCCCGATTCACGGGACCGGGCGGCATCCACCCGGTAGAAGCGGTCGAACAGGTGCGCCAGGTCGTCCTCGGCGATGCCGATGCCGGTGTCGGCGACGTCCAGCACGGCTTCGCCCCGATCAATCCGCGTCGTCAGCGACACCCGCCCGCCGGGCTTGTTGTACTGGATGGCGTTGTGGAGCAGGTTGGTCACGACCTGTGCGAGCCGGTCGGGGTCGCCCCGAAGCGGGGCGGGGTCGCCCGCGACGACCAGGCGAACGTCCCGGCCGGTCGCCAGGGGCTCGAGCTGCGCGACGCACTGCCTTACGACCTGCCGAATGTCCACGTCCTGATACTTCAGCTCCAGGCGTCCGGCGTCGACTCGCGCGAGGGCGAGCAGGTCGTCGACCAGCGACCGCATGCGCCCGGCGGCTCGCTTGCAGGTCGCGAGGGTCTGGCGGTATTCCTCCGGGGAGCGGGGGCGGGCGAGCGCGAGATCGAGGTGCGTCAGGATGACCGTCGGCGGCGTCAGGCTCCATGGGAGGCGTCGGCCGTGAACCGCGCACCTGCTGTTCGAAGGCGGATTCGATCCGGTCGAGCATCCCGTTGAGCAGCGAGCCGAGCTGGCCCAGTTCCGCGTCGACCTCGCCGAGGTCGATGCGACGCGACAGGTTGCTCGCGGTGATGCCGGCGACGGTGCCGCTCATCGCCCGGATCGGCCGGACCGCGCGGGCCGAAGCCAGAGCCCGCCCAGGAGACCCGCGACGAAGACCGATAATCCCGTGAGAGCGATCCGGCCGGCCAGGCGGGCCAGTTCGCCCAGCTCGCGACCGATCGGCCGCCCCACGAGGATCTCCGTGTCGCTCGGCCCGCGGAGGATGACCTCGCGGAGCGGGCCCCGGCGTCGATAATCGAGCTCGGCGCGGAGTCGAGGTTCCCCGGGGGCGACGTCGCCGAGGGGGGGTCGGCCCTCAGCAGCTTGCCATCGCCCAGCCGGATCAGGAAGTAGGGGGGTTGGCCCTCCTCGACGTAACGCTCGGCGAACGACCAGGAGCCGCGGGGCCCTCAGCGATCGGTCGACCGCGGCTGATCAGGAGAGCCGGGCGGATCCTCGGGGCGGGGGGTTCGCGACGCGGACCGCCCGGCTGCGGCGATTGACCCTTGCGGGGCGGGGGGCGCTGGCGAACGGCGGATCGCGGGGCTGCGGCGGGGGCGGCGGGGGTTGGTCGGCGGGCCGATCGTCGGCCATCCGTTCGGCCAACGCCGCGGGGGGGATCGAGCGGAGCACGCCTTCCAGCACCCGCGCGCCGGCGAGCAGCTCCGCGTCGATCTCATCGAACCGGGCCCGACGCGCCTGGAAGTAGAAGGCCGCGCCGAACCCGGCCACCACGAGCAGCAGGATCAGGGCATGCCAGGCCTGCAACCGCCATCGGAGCGACCTAACCATCGATCAGGTATCCCTGCCCGCGCCGGGTCACGATGAAATCCTTGCCCAGCTTCTTGCGGATGTGGGAGACATGCACCTCCACCACGTTGGAGAACGTGTCGTCCTCCTCGCCGAATAGCCGGTCGTAGATCATCGCGCGGGTGATCAACCGGCCCCGGTAATGGGCGAGCAGCTCGACCAAGGCGTACTCCCGCGCGGTCATCGGCACCGGCCGGCCATCGAGCGTGATGGTGCGGGTGGTCGTGTCGATCTCCACGCCGTCGATCCGGATGGCGGGCGCGGCCAGCCCGACCGACCGCCGGATCAGGGCCCGCAATCGGGCGAGGAGCTCGTTCAGGTCGAACGGCTTCACGAGGTAGTCGTCCGCCCCGGCGTCCAACCCTTGCACGCGATCCTCCACGCCGTCGCGGGCGGTCAGGATCAGCACGGGGGTCCTGCGCTGCCGCTCCCGGAGCCGTCGGAGGATCTGCAGGCCGCTCATGCCCGGCATCATGACGTCGAGGACGATCGCCTCGTAGTCGTAGCTCTCCGCCTTGTAGAGGCCGTCGATCCCCTCGCTCGCGCGGTCGACCGCGTAGCCCTCCTCGCGGAGCGACTGGGCCAGGGCGTCGAGCAGGTCCGGCTCGTCCTCGATCACCAGCACTCGCACGGTCGCGATGCTCCCACGGATATGCGAGGCCCGACGTCACCGGGCCCCGGTAGGCGTTCGCCGCTGGATTCGATGCATTACTGTGAACGACGACCCCTCGGCCTGGCAAGGGACCGTCCGGCGGGCCCGGCGGGCGTGGCCGAGCCGGTCACCACCAGGGCACCCTTCCTCGCCGCGCCGCCGGGAGGGGCCATGCCGAAGTTCACGCCGTCGGCGAACTGGTCGCCGCGCGTGATCGCCAGGGTCGGGCTGAGCAACGCCGGCCCCCGGGGCACGGCCACGCCCACGCGGTACCGCCCGGTCCGCAGGCCGTCGGCCACGCGGAAGCGATAGACGCCCTGCGCATCGGTCTTCGCGGTGGCGACCACCAGGCCGCTCGCGACGTCCACCAACTGCACCGACTTCGCGGGCAGCCCCGGCTCGCCGCGATCCTGCCGGCCGTTGCGGTTGCCGTCGACGAAAACGACGCCCGAGATCCCCGCCCGGAACACGAACGGGTTGTCCTGCAAGTTCGCCACGCCGGTGTCGCGGCGGATGACGTCGGACAGGTTCGTCCCGTCGATCTGCCGGAGCATCGGGCCGGAGAAGGCGTTCTGATACCAGAAGCGGTCGCCGTCGCGGAGCCGGGTGAACTGGTCCGCGAGGATCGCGCGGGTCGTCGGCCCGACGCTGCCGCCGGGGACGTGATCCTCGGCCAGGGCGCCGACCCAGAGGTCGACGTTGTCCACCGACCCGTAGAGCGACCGGAGCTTCGCGGCCAGCGTACCGTCGGACGTGATCTGATCGAAGCCGGTCACGCGGGGCAGGCCGAGGGCCTGTCGGACGGTGTTGTAGTCGGCCAGGCCGTGATCGCGGCCCCTTTGGATGTTGAGGCTGGCCAGGTCGAGGCCGCCCGAGCCCGGCGGGCCGAACAGCATGTTGCGCACGCTATCGACCACCTTCACGTCGACTTCCGAGGCGGGGTCGGAGGCCAGGTACTTGAGCAACGGGTCGATTCCCGCTTGCTTCACGACGCCCGGATTGGAGAACGCCTGGCTGAGCGGGATGGAGTCGCGGACCTCCAGGCCCTGGTTGTCGAGGAATTCGACGTCGTCGCCCAGCATGCTGTGCCCGAATCGGAAGGCGGCCGTCGAGAATTCGTTGCTGATCCCGGGATTCACGGCGGGATTGTAGCCGCGATAGGGGGCGATGGCGCCGGGGCCCAGCAGCGTGGGCAGCCACTGGTTGTACGTGATGGCCTGGATCTCGCCGATCACGATGGCCCTCGCCCGCTGGTAGATCGGCTCGTCGTTCAGCGAAGGATCGCCGGCCGAGATCCGCGCCGCCCAGGCGTTGTGCTCGCGGACGAAGAGCGTCTGCAGCGAGGTCAGCTCGATGTTCTCATCGGCCCGCACGTCGCCCGCGGCGAAGAGCTGGTCGTCGGGGACGATGTGGGCGTCGTTCGCCATCGGCAGCGGGCCGCCCGGGAAGGTCGCCGCGTCGTTGATCGGCAGCAGGCCGCCCGCGCTCGTCTTGAGCATCCCGCCGCGGAAGGTCCGCAGCGCGTTGGCGGTGGACATGCGGAGCCGTAAACCATCGACCCGTCGAGCCAGGCCGTGATCGTGTTCACCTGCTGGCGAGGCGAGATCGTGCCGGTGGCCGGGTCGAACAGCGATCGAGCCAGGGGGATGACCTGGGTGCCCGTGCCCGACGGATCGAACGAAGGGTCCCCGGTCGGCACGGCGATCGGGAACGACTCGCCGGGCGTACCGGCGGGCGTGAGGTCCAGGTCGTGGTCGATGAACTGGCCCCAGGCGTAGCTCATCGCCGAGAGTTCGCGGGCGCTCAGGATATCGGCGTCCCCCTGGTCCGACAAAGCGTTGCTGATGGCCCGGGCGCTGGGCCGGTTGGCGCCGGCGGGGGCCGAGAGGCCGTCCGCGTAGGCGGCCGGGGCGAGCCGGAGCAGGTCGGTGTTCGTGCCGCCCCACCCGGGGTGCGACGGGTTGTTGCCCGTGCCGTCCACGCTGTAGCCGGCGACGACCGAACTGCTGGGCGGCCCCGCGGGCGGCGGCGGCCGCCGGTCATCAGTTGGCGGCCTTCCAGGGATTCGCAGGAGCAACGCTGTCGCGACTTCCGCCTCGGCTTCATGGGGATACCTCCGAACGATGTGAGGAGAGACGTGAGAGAGGAAAGGGGGCGGCCCGCGGGGTTGCGCCCCGGGGGCGCGCAGGCCGACTCCCGGCCCGACCGGAAGGAGGTGAGGATTCCCCGGCGGGCCACTGCGGACGGGCAGGCAGGCTACGGACGAGCGAAGGGGAACCTACTCGACGACCCGGAAGACGTCGTTCTTCTTGAGGGCCGCGATCCGCCCCCCGGTCGCCGGCTCGAACTCGATGTGCAGGTCGAGCAACAACCCCAGCGGGGCGTCGTCGGGGACGTCGATCTCGACGACGATCGTGTCGCCCTCGCGATCGATCTTCGTGGCCTCCATCGGGCCGATCTGCACCCAGCTCGGCTTGCCATCCGGCAGCCGGCCGCGGGGCCCGGGGTCGAGCTCGATGCGGATCGACTGCGCCTTGCCGCGGGCGCCCGAGCCCGGGGTGACCGACCGGATCGACGAGCCCTGCCGGCTCGTGCCCGACGAGTTGTCGACGAGGGCACCGGTGCCGGCCCGGGCCAGCCCCCGATTGTTCGACGGCTCCGGCACGCCCGCATAGCCGCCCAGCAGGTACGGGAACCGACCCGGGGTCACATGGTAGTGATAGCCGCGCTTGGGATCCTCATGGCCGTTGCAGACGTCGAGCGCCCGCTCGCCCTTCAGGTCGAGGGCCATGACACCCTTGTCCTCGTAGGGGCCGTGCAGAGGGTAGCCGTCGAAGGCGAAGCCGAGGATCGGCGAGTGGCCCTCGCCGTCGTCGGCGAACGGGGTTTTCACGCAGCTCGGGTACTTGTGGTAATGATAAACCCCGCGCTGCTCGGGATGGCCGCAGCAGGCATCGAGCCACACTTCCGAGTAGCCCTCGATCGCGTTCATCCCCCCCTGCTCGAACGGGTTGAAGAAGACCACACCGTTGATCGCCATGCCGATCGGCCCCATCGGCACTCGGGTGTTCGCGCCGGCCCGGCGGGGTTCCAGGGGGAATCGAAAGTGGAAATCCTGCACGAGGATCCGGTTGGGGTTGCCGCTGTTGGGGAACAGCGCCGTCGGGTGGTTGGGATACCCCTGGCTGTCCACGATCAGGCAGCGCTCGTCATGCCGGAGCCGGATGTTCTCGATCCCGTCCTTGTTGGAATCGCTCATGTGGTAAGAGAACAGGTCCACGTAGCGATCGGCGTCCCGATAGAAGTACAACGGCCGTTCCCCGCCCCGGACGTACCAGCGCCCGCCGATCGGCTTCAGGTCGGCCGGCACCGCGGGATCGTCGCTCCCCGGCGAGGCGACGGCCCACGAGAAGGCCATCGCCAGGCCCAGCGGGATGCTCCGGAGTCTTCCTCCCTGCGGCTGAACGCGAGCGGACATGGGAAGCGGGCCCCTCGAAAATAGGAGTTCAGGATGGATCGAGCATCGTGAGATCTGCCGAGCAACGCACCGCGACGGGGAATCGTCGCGACGACGTCCGGCCATCGCGTCAAGGACGACGGGGCCGCTCCGGTCGTCCAGGGGCATCGCCTCCAGGAGGCCCGCCCGGCGGGCCACCCTGCGGAGGACCCGCCTGTCGCCCACCCGGGCCACCCGGACCGACAGGCCCGCCACCCGGACCGCCAGGCCCGCGAGTCCTCAGCAGTTCTTCCGCCTCCTTGACCTGCTCGGGCGTGAGGATCTTGAGCAACCGAGACTTCACCTCGGCCTCCAGCGTCGCAATCTGCTTCTCCTGCTCCGCGCTCAGGTGAGCCCTCGCGGACGAACGGCGGCAACGCATGGCCCAGCGTGGGAGCGCCTCCGCCACCGGCCCGACCCGCGCCCGGACGACCCGGCCCACCGCCGGGAGGACCGCCACCCGGAGGACCACCACCCGGAGGACCATCGCCGGGCCCGCCCCGCCGACCTTGCTGTTCTCCGGGGTGGGGGTCGCAGTTCGTCCTCGGTCAGCTTGCCGTCCTTGTTGCGGTCGAGAGTCAGCAGCGCCTTGGCTGCGCCCTGGATCTCCTCGGCCGAAAGGACGCCATCATGATCCCTATCGAGGGCCTCCACGATCGGATTCGGCGGCGGCATATCGCCGCCCGGCGGCGGACCGCCCCGATCGCCGGGCGGCGGCCCATCCCGGAAGGCCCTCCCGGCCACTGCGCTAGGGCAAGGCCAGGGATCAGGAGCAAGACCGCGAGCGACAGACACCATTGGGAAAGTCGAATCAGCACGGAGCGACTCCTTGCACCTCGAAGTGCCGAACCGGCCAGGACCCCAAGAAGTCCGGCCCCGAACGGCAAGGTCCCGCGACCAACCGGAGGATTTCGGTTGAAGTCGCCGCGTCGAACCTGACCCCGGTTCGACCTTGCATGGCGGATTGTATGAGGCCAACCTTAAGCCAGCATGAAGGCCCCGATCCTCCCCGCAAATCCCCGTTCGCGCGACCGGAAGCCCGCGACTCACCATTTTGGTCGGGTCGCTCCGAAATCGAGCGTCTGGTAGGGGCCGCTCTTGCGGACCTCCAGGACGAAGCGGCTCACGCACGCATCGCCCCCTGAACCGGCCTTCTCGGGCGTGACGCCAGCACGAAGCGCCCGGTGCTGAAATGGCAGCTTTCCGTTCCGCCTGCTCCGTCGTGACCCCAGCCCGAACCGTCCGCGAGGGGATCGGGCCGAAGCCGGCGCCGGCCGGGTCCCGGCGGCGAAGACACGCCCCGAGCCCGACCGATCTGGCGAGATACCCCCGCGGACGCTTGGTGCTGGGGTCCGATCCGGCGAAGCGGGACCGAAAATCGCCTCTTCAGAAAGCGTCCGCAAGGGAATCGGCCCTCACCGGCCCCGAGAGGCGGCAACGACGGAAAGGCGGGTGTTCTTCCCTCGCGGATGCGTCGTGCTGGCGTCACGCCGTTGGGTTTGCAACCGACGGATACCGATTCGGGAACCGCTCCAGGACGATCGATGCGCCCAACAACACCCCCGAACGGTCCTCCCCCAACGCCGCTCCCCGCCGTCAGCCCGGCCGCGGGACCGCGAAGCTGAGGTGATGGGCCAGGTGGACCAGTTCGAAGCGGTCCCATTCTTCCTTCGTCAGCGGCCCGAAGACGCGGTGCGGGATGGCGGGCCCGCTCGAACTCCGGTAATAGGCGATGGCGGCCCGCAAGTTCTCCGCCTCCTCGCGATCGCTGCCGACCGCATCGGGCGAGGCGCCGGGCGGGGCGTCGATGCCATCGGGCAGCACCCCCGACTCCAGCATCCGCCGCTTCCCCTCCTCGCCGGCCCGATCGGCCGGGTCGAACCGCGTGGAAGCGGGCAGGTCGACGTGCCGACGGAGGACCACGGCCAGATGGTGGCAGATCTGGGCCAGCGTCCAGCGGCCGACCGTGACATGGCCCTCGCTCAGCAGCCGCTCGACATGGGGCATGACCTCGTCGAAGCTCTCGAATCGCAGCGTGCGACGTAGCGGGGCCATGGGCGATCTCCGCAAGGACCGGGCCATCACGCTCATTGTATCGGCGGGAGCAGGTGCCACGATGCCGGCTACAGTGGGCCTCCGGTGCCCCGCTGCCCGGGGGGATCAATCACTGGACGCGGCGAAATCCCTCGGGAAAGGGGCCGACGGGAGCGGAAACGCTACCGACCAGGACGCGACTCAGCAAGAGAAGTTGACCTGAAGATTGCGTGAAACCAGCAAGATCGCACCCACTTCCCGAGCTGGACCTAAGCAACCGGACATCGTCCTTGCATGCTTCTTCGTTTTGGAGCCCCGGTGAGGCGACGGTGGATAGCCCGGGGCGCCCGGCCGGGATCCGCGACCGGCTCGGAAGTATGCCGGCACGGCGCCGGAAATCCTGGAAAACCAGGGATTTCCGGCGCGCGTGCCGAGGCCTATTCGTTGGGGTTGGCCATTCCCCGGGGCTGACGCCCCGGGCTACCTACCACCGCCCCTCCGGGGCGGAAAGTCCGGGAAAACCGCGGCCGGGTGCTTAGAAAAGGGGATCTCCTGAAGAACCGGAATCGCCCCTCCATCTTTTGGGGATAAAACAAAAACAAATTTGTTGAAAATGAACGAATATCTTTTCTATCGATTTTCCGTAGCCGGCGTCACCTTCCGCAGCATCCGCTGTGGTGAAGGGTGTGGGACGAGAGGGCGACTTGAGATCGTCGCGGCCGGGATGGCCACCCGAATGTCGGGTGTTCCGGTGCGTCGACATTCCTCGAATGGTCGCTGCCTCGATGTCCACCAACGGAGGCCGGGTGATGAACTTCTTCACGCGCAGCATGCTGGGTCGGTCGACGCGAGAGTTGGGCCGGAAGGCGCCCCGGAATGCCAGGAAGCCCTCGGTCGACGGTCTGCCCACCCGGCTGCTCATGGCGGCCGATCTCCTGCCGGCCGCCGCCCCGGCGCAAGTGTCGGCGGTGCTACAGGACGGGGTGCTTCGAGTCCGGGGCACCGATGGCGATGATAGGGTCGCCATCGCCCCGTTACGTTACGATGCCAACACATTGCTTGTCTTCCAAGCCAAGGGCGGCTACGACCAGAACGGCAATTTCCAATGGAGTCCAGTCACCATTGTCTATGGAAGCTTTTCGGTCGCGGATGTTCGATCGATCAGTGTCACGCTCGCCAAGGGCAATGATACGTTCACGGGACTCGGCCTGAGGACGCCGGAACTGAGCCACATCAGCGGCGGCAGACACGACGACAATTTGGCTGTTTTCGACTCGCAGAATGTGTCCCTTGAGGGCGATGCCGGGGATGATCTGTTGTACGCGGCCAATTGCCAGACCATCCAGCTCCTCGGCGGCGCGGGCAACGATTTGATGGCTGTCCTGCAGGCGGATTCCAGCGTATCGACGCAGGCTGTCGTGAATGGCGGCGATGGCGAGGACTTCACGGAATTGTTGAATACACGCGACGTCACCATCAGGCGTTTCGTCGGCGACCAGCCGGATCACATCCTTTTTGAAGGCTCTGTCAGCAACACGCAGATCCTCACCGCCCCCGATCCTGACAACCCGAATCCGACCTCGACCGGACCCGAGTTCTTCCTGTACAGCGACTCGCCTTCAAGCATCAGAAACCTCACCTGGAATGGGACCAGGGTGCGGCGCGACTGGTCGTATGGTTCGGGCAACGACTGGGTCGCGAAATTACAGAGCACGTTTCGGGTGTGAGCATACCGGCTGAGTCCCGTGGCTGGCGGCGTCGAGGTGATGAAATTCACGAGGCGGGGGAGGCCTCCGGGCGATGAGCCTGGGGGCCTCCCCCGCCCTCATTATTTGCGCCGCGAATGCCCTTGGGTCCGCGGTTACCCTCCCGTTCGACCGCGACACGTGATGGGCCCGGTGCGTGGTCCATTGCGCGACGGCGGCTGTGTGGGAAGGATTCTCGGATTCGCTGATCGTCCGGTCCTTGCGGTGGGCGTGGGCCATGATCCGCTCGAAGTGGTCGTCGGGCATGCAGATGATCCATCGGATGGGATTGGTGCATGGACCAGGAGTGTCTTTGGAGGCCGACTTGAGCACTGGTGGGGAAGCCACAGGTGCTATCCGGCCGCCGGTCGATCGGCGCGAGAAAAAGCCGGCGACCGCGTCACCTCGGCGCCCCGTTGCTTCTGTATCTGGTGTGTCCCTTGCTCGATAGGCCGCCAGTCCGAAGGAGAGTCCCATGTTCCGCGATTGGACGAAGCGATGGGCGAAGTCCGGGGTCGATCGTCAGGCTCGCCGCTCGATGCGCCGGGCCAGGCCGACCGTCGATGCGCTCGACTCGAGGCAACTGATGACGGCCGACGTGACCGCCGTCCTGAATCCGGCCGGCACGCTGGTCGTCAGCGGCACGCCGATCGCCGACCGGATCGAGGTCGCGGTGAGCAACGACGTCCTCAACTGGGTCGTGGTCCGCAGCGGCGACACCGGCCTTCGCATCGCGGGCCTGTTCCCCCGAAGCTCGGTCCACGCCGTCTCGGTCAGCGGATACGGGGGGAACGACACGATCCGGATCGACCAGTCCTCCAGGTCGATCAGCTACGCGAACGGCGGAGCGGCAGGGATTCCATCCAGTACGCCTCGCTCCCTATGACTTTTGCGGCTCCCTGGTGGCAATCCTACCAATCGATCTACACCGACAGCTCCTCTTTCAACCCGCCTAACGGCCAGGCGGCACAGCAGGGGTGGGCCTACATACCGCCCAATTTCGTCCTGCCCGACCTGTCCCATATGACGGTCAGCAATACAGCAAATTCTCAGAGTTTGGGTGTTAATGTCGCAATCAACGAAGAAGATTTACTTTTCTTTTCGACCCATCAATCCTAGTAATCTGTGGCACGGTTCTTCCCGGGGCCGTCCTCCCTAACGCCAGCCAGTCCCGCCGTCGCGGCCCGCACCGCCTCGGCCCGGGATTACGGGCATCGCCGGCCCGATCGCCCCGATGATGAGGAGCGATCGGGCCCGGTGCGGTCAGGCGGGCATCTTGCGATCAGCCGCATGGGCCGCAAGGCCCCGGCCCTGACGTTCGATGCGGCGGGCGAATCCGATGGCTTGTTCACGAGTGCGACCGGCCAACTGCCTTTCGGGCTCACCAGCGAGCCGGTCAGCAGTTCGTACAGGACCGCCAAGGTCAAAATCGTATGTCAGTCGGTGGAGGAGACAAAACCGGGACATTCTGGAGACAAAAACCGGAATATTCTGTGACAGTTGTCGCAGGCGGGCGACGGTGGATAGCCAGGCGTGCAAACCCCGGGGATCCGCGGTCGCGGCCAAGATCCCGCCCAGCACGGCTCGAAACCCCTGATTTTCCAGGCCGGCGCCTCGTGCCAGGGCCTATTCTGGGTTGGACCGGTTTCCCGGGGTTCCGCTGCGCTCCACCCCGGGCTATTCCCGGTCGCCCCGTTGGGGCCAGGAAACCGCCCGATCCGTGGGAGGGATCGCTCGGAGACCGCTCCAATCGCGACTTTCGTCGCAATCGTTCGCCGGCCCGGAAAACCGGCCGGGTTTCCCTGGCCCGCTTGCCTTTCGTGATCCATAGTCTCCACGTTGGGATGTCCCCATCCCAGACCGGAGCCGCATCCGTGCATGCGGGCCGGGGAGGAGCCGATCGACCTGGGAAGAGCCCTTCGTCCATGAGTCTTTTCATGACACGAAGGTCCCGATCATGTCCGCTCCCCAGCCGATCCCGCCCCAGGGCGATGAGGCCCCCGTCGTTCGCCCGGATGCCTTGAATGGGCTGCCCGATCGCCCGCTCGGCGAGTTCGTGAACCGGTTCGAGCCGCCGGCTTCGCCCAACGATATCGCCATGGCCGACGACCCCTCCACCGCCGGGGCCCAGGCCATTTTCCACCTGTCGCGGCCCCTGGAGGGCTCTCGACCCGCAATGGGCCGCTCCGGCCCGATGGGATCGATCCGACCCAGAATGCCACGTCGCATGGGTGTACGGCGAAGACCATTCATGTGTCGGAGGTCGGCCATTATCGCGAGATCCAGGGGCACCTCTACGCCGAGCATCGCCCGAGTCCAACGACGAGGCCGCGTGCGTCGATCGGATGGCCACCGCCCGGTTCATGGGCGAGAAGTGCGATCGGGCCATCCAGTCGCAGGCCATTAATGCCATCGACAAGCACAAGGCCGAGCGTCAAGCCGCTGGAGGCCGAGATCGTCCAGCTGGAGACCTCTCGCTGCGGATCTGGGAACGCGCTGAGCTCGCAAGATCTCGTCTTCGGCAAGGGTTTCCGGGGATGCCTACCCCACCCTGCTGAAGGATGTCGACCCGGCCTCGCGCGGCAAGGAGATGAAGGATCCGGCCGCTCGGGAGTTCTCCTACTTGCATTCGAATGCCATCGCCGAGCCCCGCCTGATGGAGCTGCACCGGAAGTTCTCCAGGCGCCGGGGCCGACCGCAGCTCGCCCGAGTTCCGCGAGTATCGGATGGGCCTGGACGCGCTCGGAGGAGGACCTGAAGCACCTCCTGGGCTGGGTCCAGAAGCACGTGATGAACCTCGGAACCTCCTGGAGAAGGCCCAGCGCGACCTGATCACGGTCGACACGGCGGCCGGTCGATAAGGACGTGCTGCTGTTCCTCTCCGACGAGTACCGCAAGCTGCACCGGTATCGCAAGGAGTACGAGTCGTCGTACTACCGCAACCTGAAGGGGTTCAAGGCGATCCGCGGCAACCTGATGGTCAGCTACGACCGCGAGATGCACGCGGTGCAGAAGAAGTACCCGGTGATGTTCCGGGTCGGGCCGCTGGGGATCCACCTGCCCAACGAGCTGAGCCGGCTCTGCCCGTACGACCAGATCGACGCCATGATCCGCATCCTGCACCGCGAGCAGCGGTACTACGATCGCGATTCCCGAAACGCCGCCCGGGAAGCGGCCGCGATGGCGAAACCCTATGAGACGGAAACGTTTAGCGACGCGACCTGGAACGGGGTGGACTGCGACGGGAAGGGCAACAAGCAGGTGATCGGCGGCGAAAGCACGCTCCAACCGCCGATCGGCGCTTGAGGCCGCCGGATGAGCCTGATTTGCCCCGCTGAGGGGCGAGTCAGGACCGGTAAAGTCGGCACAAATGGCCCCCGAAAAACAGGGGCGGCGATCAGGGTACGGCCGCGGCGGCGGGATCTCGCGATCGCCGATGGCCCCCGATAGGATCGTGGCCGCGAGGCCCTCTCTATCCCACGAATCACCCGTCCCAGCCGAGTTGACCATGAAGACCCCACTCCCGCATGCCCTGGCCGCCGAATTCCTGGGGACCTTGCTGCTGGTCCTGCTGGGCGACGGCGTCGTCGCCTCGGTCGCCCTGCTGGAGAAGCAGGCCGACTGGATCGTGATCACCACCGGCTGGGGCCTGGCGGTGACGCTCGGGGTGTTCGTCAGCGCCAGGCTCAGCGGCGGCCACCTCAACCCGGCGGTGACGCTGGCGCTCTGGTCCCGCGGCGACTTCCCGGGCGGCCGGGTCGGCCCCTACATGCTGGCGCAGCTCCTGGGGGCGATCGCCGGCGGCGGCCCTGGTCTACCTCGATTACGCCTCGGCGTTCACCGCCTTCGAGGCCAAGCATGTGCTGGTCCGCGGCACGATGAAGGGGGACCAACTCGTCGGCCCGTTCGCCGGCGGCGCGGGGGTTTTCGCCACCTTCCCGGCCCACGACAATCTGCTGGGCAACCTGTTCAGCGAGTTCCTGGGCACGGCCGTCCTGCTGTTCGGCGCCCGGGCGTTGACCGATCCCCGGAACGCCGGCCGACCCGGCTATTTCGGGCCGGCTGCGATCGGCGCCCTGGTCTGGGCGATCGGCCTGTCCCTGGGGGGGCTGACCGGGTACGCGATCAATCCCGCGCGGGACCTGGGCCCGCGATTGGTCGCCTTTGCGACGGGCTGGGGCACTTCCGTGTTCGAGTCGCACGAGTACTACTTCTGGGTGCCGATCCTGGCGCCGCTCGTCGGCGGCGTCGCCGGGGCCTGGCTGTACGACCTGACCATCGGCCGAGGCGTCGCGGCGATCGCCGGGCAGGAGGGGGCAACCGATGGGGCATGAGCCGCTTCGGACTTCCCCCGACGCGTCGCTTTTCGGCCGGCCCCGCCGTAGAATGGCGGGGTCTGTCGGCCCGTGCGTAGGGGGGATCCCGGAAGATGCGCCCGCTCCTGGAAGCCGATCGCGGGGAGCTCGCCGCCTGGCTGGCCGAGCGGGGCCACCCGGCCTACCGCGCCGGCCAGGTCTCGAAGTGGGTCTTCGACCGGCGGGCCGTCGATTTCGGGTCGATGACCGACCTCCCCAAGGGGCTCCGCGACGAACTGGCGTCGGCCTGGTCGGTGTTCGGCACGACGGTCGCCCACCATCACGCCTCGCCCGACGGCACCGACAAGTTGCTGCTGTCCTGCAACGACGGCCGTCGGATCGAGTGCGTCCTGATGGCCGAGGACGACCGCCGGACCGCCTGCATCAGCACGCAGGTGGGCTGCGGGATGGGCTGCGTCTTCTGCGCCAGCGGCCTGAAGGGGGTCGAACGGAACCTGACCGCCGCGGAGATCGTCGAGCAGTTGCTCCGGCTCCGCAACCTGCTGCCGATCGACGAACGCCTGACGAACGTGGTGGTGATGGGCATGGGCGAGAGCCTGGCGAACCTCGACAACCTGCTGGCGGGGCTCGACCGCGCCTGCTCGCCCGAGGGCCTCGGGCTGTCCCCCCGCCGGGTGACGATCTCGACCGTCGGCCTGCCGTCCAAGATCCGCCGGTTGGCCGAGATCGACCGGCCTTATCACCTGGCGGTCTCGCTCCACGCCCCGACCGAGGAGCTGCGGGACGAGCTGGTGCCGATCAACGACAAGGTCGGCCTGGCGGCGGTCCTGGAGGCGGCCGACGCCTACTTCGAGCGGACCGGCCGGCAAATTACCTATGAATATGTGCTGCTGGGGGGCATCAACGACCGCCCGCAGGACGCCCGCGACCTGGGCCGCCTGCTGGCGAGGCGGAAGGCGCACGTCAACCTGATCCCGTACAACCCGGTGCCGGGGCTCCCGTACAAGCGGCCCGACCCGGAGGGCGTCCGCCGGTTCGCCGCGTCGGTGAAGGCGGCCGGCGTGAGCCTGACGGTCCGCAAGACCAAGGGCCGGGAGATCGACGCCGCCTGCGGGCAGTTGCGGCGGCGCGTCGAGGGGACATCCCAGGACCAGCCCGTCGTCGCGCTGGCGGAGGGGAAATAGGTGGCCACCGGCGGTCAGGAAACCCTGGGCAAATTCCTGGAATCGACCGATCCCGACGTCGGCCTGATGCTGCGGGTCCGCGAGGACGACAACGCCGCGTTCGAGGAGCTGGTGGGCCGGTATCAGAACCGGCTCATCGGCCTGCTGGCGCACATGATCGGCAGCCGGCAGGAGGCCGAGGACCTGGCGCAGGAGGTCTTCCTGCGGGTCTACCGGGCCCGCAAGGGGTACAAGCCGCAGGCCCGGTTCTCGACCTGGCTGTTCCGCATGGCGACCAACCTGGCGAGCAACCACCTCCGCGGCAAGGGCCGGAACCCGGTCTCGGCCGACGCCTCCGGCGCCCGGAGGGCGGTGGAAACGGCGCCCGGCCCGCAGGGGACCGCCTCGGCGCAGATGAGGCAGGTGGAGCTGGAGGAGATCGTCCGCGAGGCGGTGGCGGCCCTGGACGACGACCAGCGGCTGGCGGTGCTCCTGAGCAAGTTCGAGGAGATGCGCTACTCCGAGATCGCCGCGGTGATGAACCGGAGCGAGGCGGCGGTGAAGTCGCTGCTGTCCCGCGCCCGGCTCCGGCTGCGCGACCGGCTCGAACCGTACCTGCAAACCGGCCGACGGGGGTGATCCATGGCGATCACGCCATTGCCCGTCATCCGATCGCTACCGGGGGGCTTCCGGGGCCTGCTCGACGAGCTGTTCCCCTGGAGCTGCAGCCTCTGCGGCGTCGAGTCCGACGGCCCGTTCTGCGAAGCTTGCCGCGCCTCGATCATCGACGAGTCGCACCGCTCCTGCCCGAGGTGCGCCCTGCCGATCGGCCCGTTCGAGGAGGCCGCCCTGCCGAAAGGCTGCCGCCAGTGCGAGGGCCGACGCCTCGGCTTCGACGCGGCCCTGGCCCTGGGGCCCTACGACGGGCCGATCCGCGAGCTATGCCTGCGGATCAAGCACCAGGCCGACGCCTGGCTGGCCGCCCGATTGGGGGGCCTCTGGGCCCAGTCGCGGGGCCATCGCCTGCCGATCGGGGACGACGAGAACCTGCTGGTGGTGCCGGTCCCGCTGCACTGGTGGCGGCATTACAGCCGGGGCTACGACCAGGCGGAAGCCCTCGCGTCGGCCCTCGGCAAGGCCCTCGGCGTGCCGTCGTGCGGGGCCCTGAAGCGGGTCCGCAAGACGCCCAAGCTGGCGGGGCTCTCCCGGACCGACCGGGGCCGCCTGATGCGGGGCGCGTTCCGGGTCGGCTGGCGGGGCCGCCGCCAGGTGGCCGGTCGGACGATCCTGCTCGTGGACGACATCCTGACCACCGGGGCCACCTGCGGCGCCGCGGCGAGGGCCCTGAAACGGGCCGGCGCCCGTCGCGTGATCGCGGCGGTCATCGCCCGGGCCTGATTCCCTTGAGATTCCTTGGGGTGTGATGTGAGCGATTCGGCCGGAACCTTGAGGATCGGCACCCGCGGCAGCCCGCTGGCCCGCTGGCAGTCGGGCTGGGTCGCCGATCGCCTCCGCGCCATCCACCCGGGCTTGGCGGTCGAACTGGTGGAGGTCCGCACGCAGGGCGATCGCGACCGGAACTCGCCGCTGGCGGAGATCGGCGGCACCGGCCTGTTCACCAAGGAGATCCAGCGGGCGCTGATCGACGGCCGGGTCGATGCGGCCGTCCACAGCTTGAAGGACCTGCCCACGCAGGGCGTGCCGGGCCTGATCCTGGGCGCCGTGCCGACCCGCGAGGACCTGGCCGACGCCCTGATCGCGCCGGCCCACCGGACGCTCGACGCCCTGCCGTCGGGGGCGACGATCGGCACCGGCTCGCCCCGAAGGCGTGCCCAGTTGCTGAATTTGAGGCCCGACCTCCGCGTGGAGTCGATCCGGGGGAATGTCGAAACCCGCCTGGGCCTGATCGGCAAGCTCGACGCCGTGGTGCTGGCGGTGGCCGGGCTGAACCGCCTGGGGCTGGAAGGCCGCATCACCGAACGGCTCGAACCGCCGAGGTTCCTGCCGGCCGTCGGGCAGGGGGCCCTGGGGATCGAATGTCGTGCCGATGACTCGGGGACCGCACGGCTGCTCGCACCGCTCGATGACCCGCGCACGCACCGGGCCGTCGAGGCCGAGCGCCGCGCCCTGGCCGAGCTGGAAGGGGGCTGCATCATCCCCCTGGGCGCCTGGGGGCGGGGGTCGCAACCGGGCCGGCTGGCCCTGGATGTGGCGGTCTGGGATGAGAATGGTGGGGAATGCCTGCGGACGGCCGACGAGGGGCCGATCGACGAGCCGGACCTGCTCGGGATCCGGGTGGCGCAAAGGCTGCGGGATCTCGGAGCGGGGCGCCTCTTGCGTCCCACGCGGGGTTCCTGATCGGATGCTCACGTCGAATCGCTCGGCCCCGCGGGGCGGGCCACCGATCCTAGACAAGGTGACCCGGCGCCGGCGCGTCGGGACCTTCCGCGGACCCGGAGCGGCTTGCGTGCGCTCTTCGGACCAAACCACCCTCGATGCCCGCCCGGACCACCAACAACGCGATCGGGCCGCCTCGATGCCTGAACGTATGTTGGGGAAGGCTCGGGGAGGCTGGACGGCGGCCGGCATCCTGGTGCTGGTCCTGGCGACGGCGGCGGTCGCAGGTTGGGCGGTATCCTGGTGGATCGTGCCGCCGTACGTCGCCCTGATGGCCTGGCTACTGCTGCCGGCCGACGAACGCGACAAGTCGGCCGGCTCGGCTACGGTGCCGCCGGCCCCGACGATTGAGGTGGGCCCGACATCGGCGGCGGTGCCTGCGCCGATCGACGAGCCATCGCCGGTCGCGGCGACCCCGACGCGGCCCGCGAAGGCGCGGAAGCCCCGGGCCCGGTCGAAGGCGAAAGACAAGGAACCCACGCCGTCCGTCGTCGTGCCGGTCTCGGTGAACTGGGTCCAGGTGGCTCCCGGCAAGTTCATCCGGGTCGAATCGCCCACGGCCCCGCCGGTCGAGGAAGCCAATCCGGCCGAAATCGATGGGGGATCGCCCCCCAGCCCGATCGGAGGCCAGGACCGCCCGCCCGATCCGCCGCCCGACGACGGGCTGGACCCGGGCGAGGCCGGATTCGACCCGCCGATGCGGCCCGACGACGAGAACGAGGCCGGGATCGAAGTCCGGGGGAAAATCACCTTGATCTACGAGGCCCCCGATCGCGACGATCCGGGGCCGGGCGACGACCCCGGGCCCGACGATGGGCCGGAAGTCGAGTCGCCGGAAAGACACCCCGACGAGCACCTGGGATACGCGGAAGTTCGAGAGCCGGGCGGCGAGGAAGCCGCCACCACCCCGACCGAGCCGGTCGGAGCCTGCGAAGCCGGACCAGGACCGGACGCCGAGGCCCCCCCAGAGGGGCCTCCGGCCTGCCCGACGGACGACGAACCCGGGGTCGCCGGCATCGCGCCGGACGCTTCGGGGACCTCGGCCGGTCGCGCACCTGGCCGCGCCGCCGCGGCTCCGCTGATGCCGTCGAGGGTCGATGGTTGGCCGGGCCGGTTGCTCGACGATCGGGCGGGGAGGACCCACAACCCGATCGCCGGCATCCCGACCTTGCCCACGCCCCGCCTGAACGGGGCCGGTCCCCGGTTCGGCTAAGCCGACACGACCGGCCAGTTCCACCCCCGTCGCCCCGAGGAAGCAGCCCAGCCGGGGCCCGCCCTCCTGAGGGCGGCCAAGGGGAGGACGACGGTTTCGGGGACCCGGGAGACCTTGATTGGAGTTGATGCGATCGCGGCTTCTTGTGGTAGAACGCCGTGCCCCAAATTCCCCAGGACGGCGTGCTCGTAGGCACGGAAAGGTCGTCACCATGCCACGGCATATGTCCCGGTTTGTGCGTCACCTGGCGATGATCGCGGCCTGCTGGGGTATTCTGACCCCCGCCCTGTGCGCCGCCCAGAAGATCCCCGGGACGGGCAAGAAGACGCCCACGATCACCGGGGCCGCCCCCTCGGATGCCGAGCAGATCGCCAAGCTCCGGCGGTCGATCGAGGCGACCCAGAAGCGCCTGGCCGAACTCTCGACCGAGGTGGCCAACCCCCAGAGCGAATACGCCCGGCAAGCCGAGGCCGAGTTCCAGAAAGTCGACGAGGAGCTGGAACGCAAGAAGAAGGCCCTGGCCGCCATCCCGGACGACGGAACGCCGGCGAAGGGGAAGGCTCAGGCGGCCAAGATCCAGGGCGACATCCAGGCCCTGGAGAAGTCGTGGAACCTGGCCAAGGATCGCTTCGACCTGGCCATCGAGGAGCGCAAGACGCTCAAGGAGCAGATCGGCACCCTCGAGGAGAAGCTCGAAGGCGACCGCGAGGCCTACGACAAGCTCTCCGGCACGGCCGAGCCCGAGAAGGACGAAGCCAAGGACAAACCCCACGCCAAGGACCAGCCCGAGCACGAAAAGCCCCACGGCAAGCCCAGGCCGGCCGAATCCCAGGACGAGGCCACGCCCTCGCTGATCCCCAAGGCCGCCGAGTCCAAGGACAAGGACGCCGAGGCCGAAAAGGACGCCGAACAGGCCAAGGCCGAGGAACGCGAGAAGCAGGAGGCCGAGGAACGCAACGACGCGGAACTCAGCAAGGCCAAGGAAGAGGAAAAAGAGAAGGAAAGGCCGTCCGCCAGGCCGCCCAGGAGCAGTCGATCGCCGAACGGCTCGACTCGCTGAACAAGGCGATCGCGCTGGAGCAGAAGCTGGTCAGCAACGCCCGCCGGAAGGCGGACAACGCCCAGCAATCCCGGAACGCCCTGTCCGACGAGTTCCACGCGGCTCGCTCGACGGGCCGCCCCGCCGGCCGAGCCCGCGAGATGATGGCCAGGGTCCGCGACGCCGAGCGGCGGAGCCAGGAGACGCAAGCGAGGAGGTCCGCGAGCACACTGACCGGTCATCGAGGACGAGGCCGAGCGGATCGCCCTGCTGGCCCAGGAGGTCCGGCCCAGAAGAAGGCCCAGGAGGCCCAGGCCGAGCTGACCGCGCCGAATCGCGGGTCGAGAACCCGCGGAACCCGCTGCACCCCCGGAACCTGCTCCCCTGGATCATCGATCACGGGCCGCGGCTGCTGGCGATCCTTTTGGGGATGGCGGCGATCTACTGGTCGATCGAGCTGTTCTCGCACCGGATCATCCGCGTGATCGCCCGCAGCACCGCCAGGGGCTCGGCCGAGGAGCGCGAGGACCGGGCCAAGACCCTGGTCGGCGTCTTCCACAACGCCGCGTCGCTGGCGATCGTCGGCGTCGGCGGCATGATGTTCTTCCAGGAAGTCGGCGTGCCGGTCGCACCCCTGCTCGGCGGTGCGGCAGTCTTCGGCCTGGCGGTGGCCTTCGGCGCCCAGAACCTGATCCGCGACTACTTCTACGGCTTCGTCATCCTGATGGAGAACCAGTACAAGCTCAACGACATCATCAAGCTGGGCGGGGTCTCCGGTCAGGTCGAGCGGATCACCCTGCGGATGACCGTGCTCCGCGACGACGGCGGCTCGGTCCACTTCATCCCCAACGGCCAGATCACCACCGTCACCAACATGACGCACGGCTGGTCGAGGGCCGTGATCGAGCTGGCCGTCGACTACAAGCAGGACGTCGATCGCGTGATGGACCTGCTCGTCGAGATCGGCAAGGAACTCCGCCAGGACGCCGCGTTCGCCGGGGCGATCCTGGAGGACCCGACGATGCTGGGCGTCGACGCGCTGGGCGAATCGGCCGTCACGATCAAGTTCTACATCAAGACGCGGACCCTGAAGCAATGGGCGGTCCGCCGCGAGATGCTCCGCCGGATCAAGCGCCGGTTCGACGACCTCGGGATCGAGATGCCGAGCTCCCAGAAGACGACGATCAACCTCCGCGCCGACGAGCCCGCCCAGGCCACCCCACCGCCGCCCCGCATCCAGCCGGCGCCCGCGCCACGCGTGGATATCAAGGGGGCGATCCCGAACGGCAAGCGTTGAAGCACAGCCGGTGTCAGGGGACCATTTGTAGGGGAAACCTATCAATGGTTCCCGACGGTTTTTCTTGGCCCCTACGATCTCAGCGCGTTGACCGCATTGCGGAAGATCCGCAGGCCGTCCCCCTCGGTCGAGGCGGGCCGCCGCGTCCAGCGCGGGTGGTGCAGGGGATCGACGTTCCGCTCGGGGTGGGGCATCAGGCCCAGGATCCGGCCGGTCGGGTCGCAGACGCCTGCCACGCCGCCGGGCGAGCCGTTGGGGTTGGCCGGGAATTGCTCGGTCGGTTGGCCCGATCCGTCGAGGTAGCGGAAGACGACCTGGCCGGATCCGAGGGCGGCGCCGTCGGCCGTGAGGAACTTGCCCTCGCCGTGGGCCGAGGGCAGCTCGATCGGCTCGTCGTCGGTCACGAACGGCGACAGGCCCGGCGTGCAGGCGAGGCGGACCCATCGGGCCTCGTAATGGCCCGTGTCGTTCCGGGTTAGCGTGGCCGGTATCGGCCCGCCCGGCAGGAGGCCGGCCTTCACCAGCACCTGGAAGCCGTTGCAGATCCCCAGGGTCAGGCCGCCCGGTCGTGGTGGCGACGGAGCACGTCGCCGAGCGACGATCCGGCCGGTGCCGAGGTCGTCGCCGTAGGAGAAGCCGCCGGGGATCGTCAGGATCGGGAAATCGAGCAGGCCGTCGGGGTCTTCCAGCAATCGGCCGATGTGCCGGATTTCGGCCGAGGCGCCGGGCGAGTTCCTGGTGCGGGCGGCTTTTCCTCGCAGTTGGTCTCGGGGGGCGCGGATCACCAGGGCTTTCGGCTGGGGCACGGTTCGGCTCTCCGTCGTCGATCGGGCGCCCGTTGCGGGGCGCCCGGTTTGTTCCGCTCAGAAGCTGGGTTCGGGGTTGTAAGGGCGCGCCCGCGCCACCGAAATCGATCTCAGCGCGGTAGGCGAGGTTCCGACGGATCAGGTCGGTTTCGTAGATCTGTACCACGAAATCGGCGGCGATCTTGAGGCGGGAGGACGTACCCTTGCCGGGGAAATCGGCCGGGGCACCCCGGCGGAACTCGACCACGCCGACGTGCTTGGCCCGGCTCTTCACATAGTTGATGCCGGGGATCCCGTCGGCGTCGCCCGAGATCAAGAGGGCCACATCGTAGGTGTCCTGCCGCGATCATGTCGACCGCCAGGCTGACGTCGAGGCCCTTCTCGACATCGTGTGGTGCAGCAGGTCCACCTTCCAGTGGCCTTCCTGGCGGATCTCGACGAAGTCGGTCGCGGCCTGGACGCCGTGGTAGAACCGCTTCTTTCGTTCGAGGGCCTTGCGCTTTCCGTCGTACCAGTCGCGGGTCTCGGCGAAGCAGAGCTGCCAGGATTCCTCCGAGCGACGCTCCGGGGAAAGCTCGGGACGCCGCCGGGCGATCTCGTCGCCGTAGCTCTCGCGGAGCCGCGGGTTCATCTCGAACCGGCTCCGCAGGCGGCTCTCGGCCTTGGGATCGTTCAGGTCCCACTCGTCCATCTTGCCGACCACGTACCAGTAGATCCGCGAATGTTGGGCGGAGGGCCAGGGTGAGCCGTCGGCGAACGTCCGGCCCCAGTCCTGCACGCTCTGGTCGAAGACGTGTCGGTAGAACGAGCCGTAATCGTCCACGCGGAGGTTCAAATGCTTGAGCACACCATCGAGGTTGGAGCCATCCACGAACGTGACGAATCGAACCATGAAGGACCCATTCCTTTCCCAAAAGTTCGGCGGTTCCCCGCCGTCAAAGAAGGGCGTTGCCAGGCCGATTTGAGCGCATCAATCCCCGCTTCGAGGGCGGGCCGCCCGCCCGCGCCGAGGACTACTAACCGGGGGGACTCGGGCCTGAGGACCCTGCCGGACCCAGCGATCGGCAACCCCTCGAACAGGGCCAGCAGCGGCCGAGGGCCTCGGGCCGGGCCTCCAGCAGGAACCGCGAGGGGCTTTCCCGAAAGAGCAGAGCGTCGTCCCGGCCGGCTGCCGAATCATCGCACGGGATCGCCGACATCTCGGCCGTCGCAAGTCCAGGCCGCCGGCCATCACCATTTCGGCCAAGACCGCCAGGCCGCCCTCGCTCAGGTCGTGGCACGAACGGACGAGCCCCTCCCGGGATCGCCTGATGGACGGCCTGGAAAAGGGGGACGGCCGCCGACGGATCGACCCTAGCGGTAGCCGCCGTCGAGGCCCCGGGCGAGCGCCCAGTGCGACCCGCCCCGCTCGTCCCGCGTGAGCCCGGCGACCAGCAGGGCGTTGCCCGGCTCCTTCAGGTCCATCGTCACGCATCGGCGGGCGTCGGGCACGATCCCCATCGCGCTGATGAGCAGGGTCCCAGGGATCGCCTGCTTCGTGCCTTCATGCAAATATTCGTTATAGAGGCTATCCTTGCCCGAAATGAAAGGGGTGCCGTAGGCCAGCGACAGGTCCCGGCACGCCTCGGCGGCGAGGACCAGCGAGCCGAGCGTTTCGGGCCGCTCGGGGCTGCCCCAGCAGAAATTGTCGAGCAGGGCGATTTGCGAGGGGTCGGCGTCGACGGCCACGCAGTTCCGTACCGTCTCGTCGATCGCCGTGGCGGCCATCGCGTAGGGGTCGAGGCGGCCCGGCAAGGGGTTGATCCCGAGGCGATCGCCAGCCCCGGTACGATCCGGGGCACCGGCAGCATCACGGCGGCGTCGCCCGGCCCGTCGTCGGCCTTGCCCACCAGCGGCTTGATCGCCGTGATCGCCGGCACCTCATGATCATACTGGCGGATGATCCATTCCTTGCTGGCGACGCTCCGATGCGCGATCAAGCAGCAGGTCGGCTCGAAAATCTCCGCCGGATTCGTCCGGCAACGGGGCCTCGGCGGCGGGTTGAAAAGGGCCGAGCGGGTTACCTGGGCCTGCCGTTGTGGAGGAAGTCCATCGACAGGTCGCCGACGGTCTGCCCCTGGTAGCGGAGCAGCAAACGCCCGGTCGCCTCGAACCGCCCAGGTCGGTGGCCTCGATGCCTTCCTCCCGGCAAAGCCGGTCGAACGCCCCGTAATGCTCGGGCGGCACGGCCAGGACCATCCGTTCTTGGCCTCCGAGATCCAGATCTCGGTGTACGATAGGCCGGCGTACTGAGCGGGGCCTTTTCCAGGTCGACGGCCGCTCCGGTCTCGGCCCCATCTTCGACGGCCGAGCTGAACCCGCCGGGCGCCGCAATCGGTGATCGCCCGGAAGAGGCCCAGGTCCCGGGCGGCGGACCACGTCCAGGACCTGCTTCTCGGCGATCGCGTTGCCGATCCGCACGGGCGCCGCCTGAGATTTCCTCGTTTCCGCTCGACAGCTCGATCGAGCTGAAGGTATGCCGTGGATGCCGTCGCGGCCGGTCCGGCCGCCGATGGCGACGATCCGGTCGCCCGGCTCGACCGACTTGAACGCCTTGCCTTTCGGGATGACGCCCACCGTCCCGCAGAAGACCAGCGGATTGGCCAGGTAGCCGGGATCCTCGATCAGGGCCCCGTTGACGGTGGGGATGCCCATCCGGTTTCCGTAATCGCGGACGCCCGCCACCACGCCCCGCAGGATCCGGCGCGGGTGCATCACGCCGGGCGGCAGCGAGTCGGCGGGCGTTGACCCCGGCGCCACGCAGAAGACGTCGGTGTTGGCGATCGGCCGGGCGCCCAGGCCGGTGCCCAGGATGTCGCGGATCACGCCCCCCAGGCCGGTGTTCGAGCCGCCGTAGGGGTCGATCGCCGACGGGTGATTATGCGTCTCGACCTTGAAGCAGACGTCATTGTCGTCGTCGAACCGGACGACGCCCGCGTTGTCCTCGAAGACGCTCACCAGCCAGTCGCCCATCCCCGGGCGCTGCCGGAGTTCCTGCGTGGCGGCGAAGATCGTCTCCTTCAGCAGGTTTTCATAGGTCCGCGTCGGGGTCTCGACCCGGCCCTTCAGGGTCTTGTGCGAGCAATGCTCGCTCCAGGTCTGGGCGATCGTCTCGAGTTCGCAGTCGGTGGGGTCGCGGCCGAGCCCTTCGAAATGGGCCTGGATGGCCCGCATCTCGTCGCGGTTGAGCGAGAGCTGGCCTTCCCGGCTGATCTTCGCCAGGGCGTCGTCGTCGAGGCCGCGGATCGGGACGTGGACCAGCCGGAAGGTGTAAGAATGGCCCTGGCCCAGGCGATCGAAGGGCAGGGGGCCGACCACCGCCTGCTCGACCGCGTCGTTGGCCAGCAGGCGGCGGATCAGGCGGGGCAGGGCGTCGGCCGGGCCATCCGCCCGGTAGCTGCGGATCGACCGGACGTTCTCGACCGGGTAGCCCAGGTCGCGGAGCAGGGCCAGGGCGCTCTCGGCCTCGGGGTCGGTCACGCCCGACTTGGGCAGGACATGGACGAGGGTACCGTCGGCCCCGGTTGACGATCCGTCGCCGGCGACCGGCTCGATCGCGAACGACTCGGCGATCGGGTCGACGAGCACGGCCCGCGCGGCCGCCTCCAGTTTCTCGGCCGGGAGGTCGCCTTCCACGAGGAAGCCGCGGCTGGCCTGGATCGACCAGGGCCCGGGGAGGCCCAGGTCTGCCGCCTCGCTCGCCAGGCGGGCCCCCTCTCGGTCGGGTCGTCCGGGGGCGGGATCAATGCGGAGGTGCCATAACATGAAGGGGGTCGATCCAGAAAGTGCTTCCAGGAGGTCAAGGATCCAGGGGGGCGGGGACGGATACCGGCTCGGCGTAGCCCGAACGCCGAAGCTTGGCGGCCTGCCACCAGGCGTGCAGGGCGCCGGCGTCGTCGCGCTCGAGCGCGTCGCGGAACCGGTCGAGCTGCTGCTGCAGGGAGTCCAGGGAGTCCAGCAGGGGGCGTCGGTTGTCCCGGAAGATGGCGGTCCAGAGGTCGGCGTCGGAGCCGACGACGCGGGTCACGTCGCGGTAGGCGCCGGCGGCCAGGTGGAGCAAATCGGCCGGCACGCACCCGGCCATCGAGGCGGCCACGACGTGGGGCAGATGACTGGTCAGGGCCAGCGCCCGGTCGTGCTCGTCGGGGCCCATCTCCTCGATCCGGCAGCCGATCGAGGCCCAGAACGATCGGGCCCGCTCCAGCCGATCGGGGGGCGTCCTGGGGGTGGGCGTCAGCACACAGGCGCGGCCGTCGCAGAGGTCGGCCCGCGCATGCCCGGCCCCCTTCTTCTCCGAACCGGCGATCGGGTGGGCCGCCACGAACGCCGCCAGGCCCCTCGGATCGGCCTCGGCCGCCTCGACGATCCTCCGCTTGGTGCTCCCGGCGTCGGTCACGAGGATCCCGTCGGGCCCGTGGCGGGCGGCGGACAGGATATCGTCGGCGATCCTCGACACGGGCGTGCAGATCACGGCGATGTCGGCCTCGGCGACGGCGCGGGGGAGGTCCATCGTCAAATCGTCGATGGCGCCGATCCGGGCCGCTTCCTGCAGCGAGGCGGGCCGATGGCCCACCCCGATCACCCGGCGGGCCAGGCCGCGGGCGCGGAGGGCCAGCCCGATCGACCCGCCGATCAGCCCTACCCCCACGATCACCACCGTCCCAGGCCGATTCACCACGGACCCCCCACGATTGATGGACGGGCCATCATACCCGAGCCCGAGACGGGGTGACGAGCGGAAACGGGCGGACGCGGGGAGGGACGGGAACCACCTTTCCGGTCAGGGGAACGCGGCTTCCGGCCCCTCTTTCGCGCCGCAGGGGCGGATCGGCCGCCGATCTGGTATCCTCGGAATCCTGCGAACGCCGGGCTTTCCGGCGTCCTTCGATAAAAATCGACCCGCGACCCCGACCGTCCCATGTCGACCCCCAGCCCGTCCGGCCCGGGATCAGGTCAGTGGGCAGAACCGTGCCGGGATCGGAACGTCCCCGACGAGATCCTCGGGAGGAACTCGACAAGGTGGTCGGTTTCGAAAGCCGCCGGAAGCTCTTGGTTAACGAGGTCGAGTCGATCCGTAGGCGACAGAACGTGTGGCCCAGGCGACCGGCAAGGAAAGGACTCCCGCCAAACGCGTTGAGCTGGTCGCGGAGGGGAAGAGACTCAAGGCCGAGGTGGCGAGAGCGAAGGTCCTTGAAGGCGGCCCCGGAGACGAGGTCCGCAGCCGCCTGGGCCGGATCCCGAACCTCACCCATCCGACGCCCCGATCGGCCGGGACGTAGAGGCCAACGCCGTCATCCGCACGTGGGGCACGCCCCGGGCGTCTGGATCTCCCGAAGGACCACGTCGAACTCGGCAAGGACCTCGACCTGATCGACTTCGAGGCCGGCGGCAAGGTGACCGGCTCGGGCTTCTACTTCCTCAAGAACGACGCCGTCCTGCTCGACCTGGCCCTGCAGCGCTACGCGCTCGACATCCTGATGGCCCGGGGCTTCACGCCGATCGTCACGCCCGACCTGGCGCGGGGCGCGATCCTGGAAGGGATCGGCTTCAACCCGCGCGGGAATGAGACGCAGGTCTACTCGATCGACAACTCCGACCTCTGCCTCGTGGGCACGGCCGAGATCACGCTGGGCGGCATGCTCGCCGACGAGGTGATCGACGAGGAACAACTGCCGATCCGATACGCCGGGCTCTCGCACTGCTTCCGAACCGAGGCCGGCGCCGCGGGCAAGGCGAGCAAGGGGCTCTACCGCGTCCACCAGTTCACGAAGGTGGAGATGTTCGCCTTCACCGAGGGCACCCTGGAAGCCTCGGGAGCCATGCACAAGGAACTGCTGGAGATCGAGGAACAGATCTTCCAGGGCCTGGGCCTACCCTACCGCGTGCTCGACATCGGCACGGGCGACCTGGGCGGCCCGGCCTACCGCAAGTTCGACATCGAAGCCTGGATGCCCGGCCGCGGCGAATCGGGCGAATACGGTGAGGTGACCAGCACATCGGACTGCACCGACTACCAGGCCAGGCGATTGAACATCCGCTACAAATCGGCCGGCCAGAAGGGGACCAAGCTGGTCCACACCCTCAACGGCACGGCCGTGGCGATCAGCCGGGCGATCATCGCGGTGATGGAGAACTACCAGCGATCCGACGGGCTGATCGAGGTGCCCGAGGTGCTGCGGCCCTTGATGGGCGGTCGGCAGGTGATGGGGGGGAAGGGTTGAGCGGGATAGGATGTCGTTCACCAGAAATGTCGGGAGGGTCGATGCCGCCGGATCATGGATCCGGGACTCCGAGTTGGCGACAGATAGCCCGGGCCGTCGAATTCAGGACTTCTCGGTGCCGCAGGACCGCTGCCAGGCGGCCTCTTTCAGGATGCTCCGAGATCGAGTGGTCCGAACCTTCGCGTGCCAGAACTCAACCGTGTCGACGCAGGTGACGGATCAATTCCCGGCGGCTCACGCGACGACGATTCCGGACGGTATCCGATCGACCACCTCGCTCGCCCGTGGGTGCAGGTACAAAGGCTCCTCGATGCTTGCTTCCGGGTCGCAGAGCGATGGGGCGGGCCTGGGCAGCGACTCGCCTCGCTCCAAGGCGTACCGGCCAAATCGAGCAAGGCCGTACGAGCAACAGTCTGGCCTCGGCCAGATCCGCTCCGCAGGTGATCGCCGCCGGGAAATTCAGCACGCGGGCGTGGAAGCTGCCGTCGACCAATTGATAGGCCGCCTTGTACGTCAGCATCGACCCGCGTCATCCCCGGCGGTGGAGCGCGGGCCGAAATTGCCGGTGAGATGACCGCTGCCACTTATCAGGTCACTCGCTGACCGGGTGCTTTAGCGGTCGCTCGATCGCTGGGGGGCCTCGGAATGCGGCGACGCGAGCAAGCGTCGTCCCCGAGAGCAAGTCGCCAAGATGGCGACCCCGAAGGCGACCATCAAGACCGAGGACGGCTCAGGGACCGCCGTGACGGTTCCCACCAAATGGTTCACGTTCAAACCGCCGATGACTCCCAGGTCCGTCCGCGGTGAAATCCAGGGTGTTGATCCCGGCGACAAATCCCCTGTAATTGAAAAATTATGAAATGACGTATAGTGATTGGGGATATCCCCGCCAAGGAGGGTCAAGGCCCCGGAGCCCGCAGGAGCCGCCCCGTTCAGGAGGATCGTGCCGTCATTATCGACGCCCCAGGAGCCCGAGATCGTCGCCGTGCTTGGATTGTAGCCCGTCAAATCGAAGGTCAGTCGGAACGTATAGGGCGATCCAGTAGCGGCGACGCCGCCCGCGTTGACCCACACCCATCGCGAATCGGTCGATTGGGCGTAATTGCCGACCTGCTGATTGTTGAGGACCACGGCAGATATCGGGCTCGTGATGCCTGGGCCAGCGATGATCGACCAATGAGGATCCAGCGAGCCGCCAGATAGCAGGCTGCCGCCGGGGCCGACGCCCGAGTTGAACAGGGTTATTGTGTCGGCCTTGGCCTGGGCCCCCAAGGCCAGCGCAGCGGCAACGGCCAGCGACAGTGTTTTCGATCTTCGCATTCTTTGAGGCTCCTCTAGTCGTAGTTATCAACCGACGCGACGAAAGAAGTGTCACCGTCGCTCAAAAACAAGACTTGGCGGACTTCACTTCGGCACGAATCGCCTTGCTGAGGTTTCTTCGCCTGGGATGAGCCAGGCCTGGGGGGGACAGGCCTTCGTAGGAGTAGCGGCACCGATCCGGCGCTCAGCCCGAGTGCGGCACCGATGCGGCTCTCAGTCCGAGTCTCGGCCCGATCGGTAATGTCGGGTGGCCGAGGTGAGGACGAGTCCGGACATCGCCAAGCCGAGAAGTAAGAAACTCGATGGCTCGGGGACGGCCGTGAAACTTAGGTTGCTCCTGATCCCGAAGTTCGATGCCGTGGTGTGACGTTCCGCGTGAAAGATGTCGAGGTTGTAGATCTGGCCTGCGTTCAAGCCCCAGGAATCGAGGGTAATTGTCTGGCTCTCCGGGTTATGAGAACCCCCCAGATCGATCGCCAAACGCCCGTCGATGAAGACAAAAACGTCGTCGTCACCGGTGAAGGTGAAATATTGCCCGGAGTGGTAAATAAAATTACTGTGGATCTCGGTCGTGAAATGGAAGTTGTGGCCTGTGTTGGCATAGTTGCCGAAGCCTTGGCCATCAATCGGGAAGAAACTGGAGTTCGTGTACTGAAAGACCCCGGGCGAGGTTTCGATCAGATTGAATGACTTCTGGATCGCAATGTTGACGCCGGGTGTGTCGTGGTACCACTGGTAGAAAGTGGTGGCCGAGGTGATCGTCGGGTGCGTGCCGCCCGAATACACCGGAACCCCGTCGGCACCCAGATGTGACTGCACGATCCCTCGATCGTCAATGTTCGAGAATCGCTCGAAGTCGGGGTTGGTCGCCGGAGTGAAGTCACGGATCGTCGCGTTGAGCACGAAGTCGGCTCGTGCGGTTCCGGCGAACGGTGCTATCAGGCCGGTCACGGCCAGGCCAATCCGCATCATTGAACGGATCATCGATTTCGGTTCCTTTGCTCGTAAGGATGTTTCTTCTTCGAGAACTCTGGCTCATTTTCTCGGCATCCGGCCGCCCATCGCCCTCCGCAACTCGCTCAGTCCCTTGACCGCCGCGTCGAATTCCGGCGAGTGGAACCGGGGCGTGACGCGGCTGGTGGCCTTGAGGGCGTCCGTAGCCTTCTTCAATTCGGCATCCTTCGAGAGCGCCTGGTAACGGGCCTGGACTGGTTCGATGGCGTCCTTCAGGTCGTCCGCGGACCGCACCAGCTTTGCCTGGCGGACCTGGAAGGCGCTCCACGCCCGATCCGCTTGCTGGTCGGTTACCCTTAGGCGCTTCAACCGGACGATCTCGGCTTCGAGCCTGTTCAGGTCGGACCGAATCGAACTCTTGTGGTTCTCGGCCACCTTCAAGTCGGCGGCGACTCCCGCGTTGATGCTCCCCCGGTAGCCCCGATTATTCCTGTTGAGTTCGTCGATCTGGAGCTGCACATCACGCAACTCCAGCTCCTTGTCGGTCCGCAGTTGCTGTGCCCCATCAAGCCTGGCCCGGATGTCCACGATCTCCGAACAGGCCGCTATCGCCTCCTGGAACTCGGCCAGGGCCTCGCGGGCTTCCTGCGCGGCCCGGATCGCCTTGGATTCCTCGGCCAGGACCAAGCGGCCCCGGACGATCTCCAGGCCTTTGTCGCGGATCACCTGCGCGGGCGAACCCTTGCCGTCGGGCCGCGCCTCAACGGCCGGCGATGCCATCGCCAGCAGGGCCGCTATCCCGAGCCATCGCGAGCGATTCATGGGTGCTTTCCTCCGTTCGTGCGCGGACGGCGAACCGGGGAATTGCACCTCTCAGTTCCCTGAGACAAAGGGTTGCATTTCCCTTGATTGCGATCGATTTTGACCGGTATAAACTCCCTGTCGATCTCCCCTGGCGGTGGACATCGATCCCGTCCCTATGGAATACCCCGCCGCTTATTGCATTCTCCCGGATTTTCTTGCATCCGATCGCAACGGTTTGGGAGAGTTCTTGTTATGGCGACCAATTCTTGTCCCGATACCCCCAGGGATGCCCTGGACCTCTACCGACGCCTCGGCGACCCCCGGGCCTTCCGCAAGCTCTGGGAGAGCTACCAGGGGCCGGCCGCGAGGTTCGCGATGTACTGCGGTGCCGACGGTGCCTCGGCCGATGACGTCGTCCAGCGGACTTTCCTCAAGCTGATGAAACGCCTGAGGACGTTCGATTACGATCCAAACCGATCCTTCCGGGCCTACCTTCGGCGCGTCATCCGCAGCCAGGTCAGCAAGCAGCTCGGGGAGTTCCCGCCGTTCGCCGAGTTGGACTCGAACATGGCCGCTGCGGACACCCCGCCGACCTTCGATACGTCCTCCCTGGGCGACGGCAAGGTTTCGCCCGAGGACGCCCTGGCGAAGCTGGAGGAACGCGTCCGATCGCGGGTCCAGCCGGACACCTGGCGGGCCTACCGGCTGGTCCAGCACGAGAAGATCACCCGGCTCGAGGTGGCCCGTTTGATGGGATGGGATTATGCACGGGTGTTCCAGGCGCACGCCCGGGTCCTGGCGATGCTGATGCGCGAGGCCGAACGCGAGCGGGGGGCCGGGCGATGACCCCTTGCCCCTCCGAGGACGAATTGCGAAGGTTCGTGGCCCTGGCCGGCGGCCGCGGGCGCTTGCCGGGGATCGAGGAGCACCTGGCCGAATGCGCCCGATGCCAGGCGGCCGTCGAACGGCTCTTGCCGATCCGCACCGACCTCCGGCGGATGATCGAGGGGCGGGGGCTGCCGCCGCCGAGAATCCGGGGGTTCAAGTTGGGCCCGTCGATCGGCTCGGGGGCCATGGGCGACGTCTACATGGCCCGCGAGCGGGCCTTGAGGCGCGAGGTGGCGGTGAAGGTCTTCGCGCCGATCCGGGCGGAGCGGTCGGGGCGTTCGGAAAGCGACTGGCTCGACAGGGCCCTCCGCGAAGCCCGGGTCCTGGCCCGCGTGCCGCATGAGCACGTGATCCAGGTCTACAAGGTCGGCATCGCCGGCGGTCGCCCGTACATCGTGATGGAACTGGTCATCGGCGGCACGCTCGCCGGCCGCCTGCAGGAAGGCGGCCGGATGCCGCCCCGGGAGGCCGCCGAGCTGGTCGCGACCATCGCCGACGCGGTCGACTCGGCCCATCGCCGGGGGATCCTGCATCGCGACTTGAAGCCCTCGAACATCCTGCTGACCGCCGACGGCCGGCCGAAGGTGGCCGACTTCGGCCTGGCGAGGCCCCTGGAACCCGGCGACACCACCGATTCGCTCGCCCATCTCGGCACCCCCGGCTACATGGCCCCCGAACAATTCGCCGGCCGCGCGAGCGAGGCCTCCGACATCTACAGCTTGGGCGCGATCCTGTACCACCTCCTCGCCGGCCGGGCCCCGTTCCAGGAGGCAACGCTTTCCGGCTGGGCCCGGGCCATCGCCGAATCGGCGCCGCCCTCGCCCCGCCGCCACGCCGCCGATCTGCCCCGCGACCTGGAGACGATCTGCCTCAAATGCCTCGATGCCTCGCCCGCGGCTCGATACGGGGCCGCCGGCGAGCTGGCCGAGGACCTGCGGAGGTTCCTGGAAGACCGGCCGATCCAGGCCCGGCCCATCTCGCCGATCGGCCACGCCCGCCGATGGGCCCGCCGACGGCCCGACCTGGCGGCCCTCACGGCCGCGCTGGCCGCGGTGGTCGTCGCCTCGTTCGCCATCACCCTCGCCTACGCCCGCCGCGCCGAGCGGAACGCCCAGGCCGCCTCCATCCAGGCCGATCGCGCGGAGAAGGCTCGCGAGGGGGAGGCCATGCTCCGTCGAAAGTCGGAGGAGCAATTCGAGGCGACCCGCAACATCCTCGACCGGCTGGTCCGGCCCGACGAAGCGGGGATCGGGATGGAGGGCGAGGTTTTCCGGCGACGACTCCAGCAAGCCCTGCCCTTCTACGAATTGCTCGCGGCCCAACGCCCGGACGATCGATGGGTCCAGCACCGCCTTTTCTGGGCCCAAAGTAATCTGGGTATCCTGGAGATGTCTCGGAAAGGTACGGATGCAAGCCTCCCAATCCTCGAGCGGGCCATTCGGCTGGCTGCCGAGCCCCCATCGGACCGTCAAGCCGACGGGATCAGCTTCGCCGATTGGTTAAACACGCTCGTGAGGGTCGCCAATGCCAAGTCGGATCTGGGCGATCCCACCGCCCTGGATGACATCCTGCGAGCACATCGCCTGTTCGAGGAACGGGAATGCGGTCAATATCCGGATGAGAGGGTGCGGAGGGCAGTGAACCCGGTATTCCCGACGATCCTCGAAATCTATCTGAAATTCGGCCGGCGGGCGGAGGCTCGTACAGTTCTCCTCAATCTATTAGATGACTTCGCCGCGCGTCCCGATTTGAGGTCGGACTGGTGGTTTATAGTATGCCTGGAGCGTACCGCGTGCGAGCTCGGCGAAGTCCGCCGGTTTCAGGCGTCCCTGGAGGCCGCCTTGCGAAGGGAACCGAGCCATCGGGTGGCGTTCTGCACGCTCGTGATGCTCAAGGAATCGGAATGGTTCGACGCGCGGGGCGATCGGCGCCGTGAAATCGCGGCAGAAATCGTCGGGCGGGTCGACCCGATGCTGCCTTCGCTCGACCTTTGGATGACCCTGTCGCGTCCCATGGGAAACACGGGTACCTTGAATCCACTTGCCTGCCTGGCGGGCGAGAGCTTGACCGAGTTGGGGCGCTTCGATGAGGCCGAGGATTGCCTGAAAACGGCCCTCCGCGATTCGGGCGGCTGCTTCCGGGAGTTCCGCCAAACCGAGAACGAGATGAGGCAGATCGCCCGGGCCCTGGCGGGGCTTGCGGAGATCTACCGGCGACGGACGCCCGCGAGGTTGATCTTGTAACCCTTTGCGAACAGCGGCTGGGCCCCCCGCCCGCGCCCCTCGATCCCGACGCCCAGCCCTTCGCCTGGTCCGATATCATCGCCCACGGCCTCGTGGTCATGTCGATCCATGCACGGACCCGGTCCAACTGGGCGGGTGCCGAGCCCTACATGGCAATCGCCCGGCAGGTGATCCAACGGCCCGATCCCGGCGAGGAGGGCCGCGCCGACTACTGGAGGAGCCTTAGCGAGATCGCGACCGGGGAGTTCAAGCAGCGAGCCCGTCGCGAACCCAAAAATACGGAAGCCGCCATCGCCGACCTGATGTGCGCGCTGGAAGCCAACGAGAAGGCGGCCCGCCTCGCACCGCGGCGGGGTGCGCTCCTCGGGCAGGCCGAATACAAGGCCGGTCGCCTCTTCCGCTACGCCATCCAGCATCAGCGCTATGCCCTGGCCGAGCACGCCCTGGCGCGCCGCGAGTCGCTCGTGGGGGAGAACCCTTTCCTCAGGAAAGACCTGGAGGACGACCGCCGCAAACTTGACGATTTGCTGCAAGCATCCGCGACCCGTAAATCATCGGCGCCGACACCTTGAACCCAACCGCTCGCCCCGGCCCTCCTGTGTCCCGGTCTCAGGCAGGGCACCCCTTCTGATTCCTCGTTCGATTTCCCGATTCGCCGCACAATTAACACGGGAGTGGAGAATGATCGGCCGGCGGATGGCCTGCTCGATGGGCCCGAGATGCTCCGGCCGCTGATGGGGGAGTGGGAGGTAGCGGGAAAGAGAGTGTGAGCGAGTGGGCCGCAATAACCGCTGGAAGTCGCGAGAAACAGAGCGGATACCGCGGAGTAATGCGGCATCCGCCTCAAGTTGATCGGAAGCAGGAACACCTAGCCCGAAGCCGGCCGCATACAGCCTTCAACAAGGCTGTATTGTGTTGACCTTGTTGGCCAGGTGGGCTGTGCGGTGTCGCCATCCCCAGCCATCGCAAACCGGGACGCTCGGGATAATGCTTGTCGACCCGTCCCGCCCGTTCCATGCTGGATCGCAGAATCGCAGACACAAGATGAGTGTGCAATCCTGTTAGACAGCGCTAAATCACAGGTTGTTTACTTGTGGGAGATCATGACAGGGCAACCCGGCATTTGCGGGATACGATGTAGCCGGACACGACGACGACACCGATACCGAGCGAGATTAGTGACGAAGGCTCGGGGACGCCTATCGCTTCCGTCACGAAGCTCGATCCGTTGGCTTGTCCTAAGCCCCTTCCACCATAATTCGACAACAATGTCCCGGTGCCCGTGGTTGTATTTACCGAGAACACTTGTGTGCCAGCCACCCCGTACAATATGTTGTTGTCAGGCGTCGCTAGGCCATAGACATTGCTAAAACCGAAGGCCCCGATGTCGGTGCCGCTGACCGTGCCCGCGAGATTGATGCGAATGAGGTGATCCGCACTGGAGCTCATGTAAAGATTACCTGCCACGAACGCGAGATCGCCCGCCGACGAGAAGCCGATATTGCCCAGAACGGTCTCTGCCCCCGTGCTAGTGTTAGCCCGATACAGACTAGTGGTGTTGGAGTTCGCTACATAAAGAGTTCCGTCCGTGCCGAATACGAGGGCGTTGGCACCCGCGAATGTCAACTGGCCTATTAGCGTTGCTGCCGCTGTGGTCGGGTTGATCCGGTAAAGGCCGTTGAAGGTAATGCCATAGAGGTCCCCGTTCGGGGCGAAGGCGATGTCGGTCATGACCACACCCATATTGCCAACGACGGTGACAGCTCCCGTATCAACGTTGACCTTGCCGAGTACACCACTGGCATCGTCAACCCATAGGATAGTGTCGGCCCACCCTGAAATCGGGAGCGCTGACAGGATTAGCGCCGCCAGATAGCTTGGTCGCATGGTGTATCTCCAGTGGGTTTGATTCGGATCAACGAGCCCCATTCCGGGGGTTCGCCCAACCCTGCTTCTCCCGATCTCTGCGCGGACGAAGAACACGGGCAAGGGCATCCTTTAGGGGTGTAAAAGGATCGATTCCTACCCTTGCCTTCGCGCGTATCTCGAAAGGATAATCGTGCTGCCGCGATCGGCGGCATGGCGCTTATCCCTCCACTAGGAGATACCCCGCCCCTGAATACTAATTTTTCGGGCTTTTTTGAACGGGTGTCTAACGCTAGATAAGGAATGATCTTATGGCCATGAATCCCTGGCCCGTCACGCCGGTGGAAGCCCTCCAACGTTATCGCCTTGCAGGCGACGCGGTGGCTTTCGAGGAAATTTGGGAACGGTATCGGGGGCCGGTGGCCCGCCATGCGGCCGGGCACGGGCTGGACTGCGGGCTGGCCGATGAGGTCGTCCAACGGGTGTTTTCCATCCTCTTCGTGCGTCTCAGGACGTTCGATTATGATCCGGCCCGATCCTTTCGGGCCTTTCTCCGCAGGGTCACGTCCAGCCAGGCGCTAAACGTCCGCGAGGAGTTCCCGCCCTATGCCGAGCTGGACTCGGGTTTGATGGCGGCGGTCGAGCCGAGGACTGATACAGCCACCCCGATGGCCGGCAAGGCCTCCTTCGAGGAATTGCTGGCGAGGCTGGAGGAGCGGGTCAGCCGGCGAGTCCAGCCCGAAACCTGGCGGGCTTATCAATTGGTCCAGCACGAACGGATGCCTCGCTCCGAGGCGGCCCGGCTGATGGGTTGGGATTATTTCCGGGTTGTCCGCGCATGCCCGTGTCGTGAAGATGCTCCGCCAAGAGGCCGAACTCGATCGGGGGGCCGCCGGATGAGCACCTGCCCGGCCGATGCCGATCTTCGGGAACTCGCCGCCCTGGCCGATGGCAGCGAGCGGTTCCCGACGATCGAGGCCCATCTCGCGGCCTGCCGGCGTTGCCAGCAAATCCTCGAAGGGCATTTGCAAGTCCGAACCGACCTGCGTCGGCTGATCGAGGGCCGGCCACCGACCCCGCCGTCGATCCCGGGATTGATCTTCGGGCCGCTGCTGGGCGACGGCGCCATGGGCGATGTCTATCGGGCCCGCCACATCCGGCTCGACCGCGACGTGGCCGTGAAGGTGTTCCAGCCGGTCCGCGCCGATCGGTCGAAGGGCGACTGGCTAGGCCGGGCCCTCCGCGAGGCCCAGTTACTGGCCCGCGTCCCGCATGAGCATGTGATCGAGATCCACGACGTCGGGATCGCCGAGGATCGGCCGTACCTCGTCATGGAGCTGGCCGGCGGCGGCACGCTCGAACGCCGGATGAAGGATGGGCCGCTCCCGCCCCGCGAGGCAGCCAGGCTGGTCGAGGCCCTCGCGGGCGCGGTCGAGTCGGCCCACCGCCGGGGGATCCTGCATCGCGACCTGAAGCCCTCGAACATCCTGCTGGACGACCGGGGGAACGCCAAGGTCGCCGACTTCGGCCTGGCCCGTCCCCTGGAGGGCGGCGATACCGATTCGCTCGCCGGGATCGGCACGCCCGGCTACATGGCCCCCGAACAGTTATTCGGCAAGGCGGTGGTCGCCTCCGACATTTACAGCCTGGGCGCGATCCTGTACCGATGCCTGACCGGTCGCCCGCCCCACGCATCCTCGTCGATTTCGCATTGGATCCAGCGGATCGCCTGGTCCGACCCGATCCCGCCCGGCCGGCTCGTGCCGGGCCTGCCCCGGGACCTGGAGGCGATCTGCCTGAAGTGCCTCGAAAACTCCCCGGCGCGGCGTTACGCGACCGCCCGGGATCTGGCAGATGACCTGCATCGGTATCTGGATCGATGCCCGGTCGTCGCCCGGCCCATCTCGCCGCCCGGCCGCGCCTGGCGATGGGCCCGGCGTCGGCCCGACCTGGCGGCCGCCCTGGTTTTGCTCGTCCTGGTGATCGCGTCCGCTTTCGCCGTCACCTTCAACTATGCCCGCCAGGCCGAGCGGAACGCCAACGATGCCCGCGAACAGGCGAGGATCGCCGGCCAGGCCCGCGAGCGGGAAGCCGGGATGCGCCAGAAGACCGAGGACGAGTTCGAGGCCACGCTCGCGGCCCTCGACGGCCTGATCAACCCGCGCGACCCACAGCTTCTTAACGGTCCCAATGGGCACCTCCGAACCCAGGTCGCGGGAGTGCTGAAGTTCTACGAGAAGCTGGCCGACCGTCGGCCCCACGACCTCCGAGTCAAAGCCCGCCTGCTCTGGGCTACGAACACCCTCGGCACCTGGGCGTGGCAGTATGCTGAATGGGCCGAGGTGATCTCCTACCAGGATCGTGCCATCCGGCTGGCCGAGGAACTGCTCCGGGAGGATCCCGGCAATGAGGAATATCACGTCCTCCAGTCCGGGTCGCTGAGTAGTCGCGGCACCGCCAGGGTGCAAACCGGTGACTTTAGAGGGGTGGACGATGTCCATCGTGCCTCAGAGCTCTACGCCCAATGGAAACGTTCGGTGGGGGATGACGCCGGGGTCAATTCCTTCGAGCAACTTTATGCATCTATCCTCGCCCATCTGAAGCGGTACGACGAGGCGAGGCCGATCTTTCTCAGGATCCTGGGCGGGCTGGATCGCCTGCTGGACAGGGATAGCGAATGGGAGTGGGCCGAACTTTACCATTTGGAGCCCGGCATCCGGGTGATCGGCGAAATCGCGCGTTTCCGCGAGGCGCTAGAGTCGCGGATCGCCCGACGGCCCGACGATGATTACGCCCGCAGCTTCCTGATGCTCTTGCGGGCCGAGGACCTCGACCAGACCGTCGACGTCGAGCAGCGCGGCCGGATCGCGGCCGAGATCCTCACGATGGAGCGCCCGCTTCACGAGTTCCTTCGGCGCGAGGCTGATCGGCCGAGGAAGGGCGGCGACTGCGACGTGCTCGTCCTGATCGACTGTGCGATCGGGCTCGCGCTGATCGAGGTCGGCAGGCTGGACGAGGCCGAGGTGCATTACCAATCGGCGATCCAGCATGCGAGGCGCAACCAGCGGGTATACAACTGGGGCGCAAACGATACGGAGGCCGTGTCCCGGGCCATGATGAGCCTCCTCGATATTCGCCTCCGGAAAGGCTACACCGTTAACGCCATGGCAATTAAGAGTGAATTGAGCCAGATTATTTTGAGCTTAGACCATGATAGAAGATTCGGTAATATTCCAAATTGCGAGCTGATCGCCAACGTCGTGGCCCAATTCGGCATGAGGATTCGCGTCCGCCGCTCCGCCGAGGCGGCTGAGACCTACTTCGAGGTAGCCCGTCAAATCCTCGCCCGCCCCGACCCCGACGCCCCCGGTCGCGCCAGCTACTGGGCTGCCCTCAGCGAAATCGCGACTCATACGTTTAAGCAACGCGTCCAGGAAGATCCCGTGGACGAAGAGGCCGCCTTCGCCGCCTTGCGGGAAGCGGAGGAAGCGGCAAAGAAGGCCATGGTCATGGAGCCTGGTCAAGCGTCTTACCGCGACCTGGTGGACAACCGGATCCATCGGACATTCCGTCATGCCTTGACGGCAGGCCGATTCGACGTCGCCGAGACGGCCCTTGCCCGTCGCGAATCCTTATGGTCCGGCAATCCTTTTCGCACGCCGGCCATCCTCGACGACTACCGCCGGCTGGCGAAGGAGATCGGGCCGGAAGCCGACGGCGAACCGGGCCGCATCCGCGACCGTTCGATCGCAAAGGCCGCTGAACTGGGCCGATCGAAGTCGCCCTGACGACACGATCCGGTCGCGATGCCTCGCGGGTTGGCCTATATTGGAGTCATGCATGAGACCCCCCTCAGCCTCCTCGACCGGCTCCGTAGCCAGCCGGACGATCAGCCCTCGTGGCGGCGCCTGGAGGCGCTTTATTCGCCGCTGATCCGCCGTTGGCTTTTGCAGCACCAGACGCCCGAGGCCGATGCCGAGGATCTGGCGCAGGAAGTCTTGCTGGCGATGTCGAAGGATTTGGGCGGGTTCGATCATAACGGCCGGGTCGGGGCTTTTCGGTTCTGGGTGCGGTCGATCACCGTCCATCGGCTGCGGAATTACTGGCGCGGTCGGCGGGCGGGGCCGTTGAATGGCCTGGAAGATCAGTTGGCGCAGCTCGAAGATCCCGAGAGCGAGCCGGGCCGGGCCTGGGATCGGGAGCATGATGAACATGTCGCCCGTTCCTTGATGGAGATGATCGAGCCGGAATTCTCGCCATCCACCTGGCGTTGCTTCCGCCAGGTCGTGCTGGAGGAGCGGTCGCCCGCCGAGGTGGCTTCCGAACTGGGGATCTCGGTGAACGCCGTCTGGATCGCCAAGTCCCGCGTGCTCCGCCGGTTGCGGCAGGAGGGCCGGGGCCTGATCGATTGAGGGCCGGCGGACCGTCGATGCTTTTTGGCATCATTCCCGACGGTTGCTGACAGGAATCGTCGCCCGATGCACTCCCCGGACGATCCCGATCGTCGCGTCGGGGGCGCCTCGGCGGTCGAGGGCCCCGGGATGATCGGTGCTCGCCGGGAGAACTCCTCGATGATGCGCCGCGATTGTTGCGCCCTGTTCGGTGTGCTCGCCTTGCTGGCCACGGCCGCGCCGGTTCGGGCCGATTACCTCGACCCATCGGCGTTCGCCTCGGTGGGCACCCTCAACCTGGCGGCCGGGAATTACACGATCGATACCAACGGGGCGCCCACCTTGCGCGACTCGTCGAACAACATCCTGTATACCGGCACGACCTATTTCCAGGGCGGCTCGTTCGATCCCACGATCTCGGTCCTGACCTTCGATTCGATCACGATCGCGGCCGGAGTGAACATCCGGGCGGTCGGCAGCAATCCCCTGGCGTTGCTGTCGAAGTCGAGCGTCTTGCTCGCGGGCACGCTGGATGCCAGCGGCTTCGCCGGGCACGATAGCGCCCGGTTCGGCGGCGATGGGGCCGGCGGCGCCGGCGGGGCGGGGGCCGGTGCCGGCGGGAACTGGGCTCAAGCCGGCCAGGGGCCGGGCGGCGGCCCGGCGGGCGCGTTCGGTATCGGCGTGGTCCAGGCCGGCGGCGGAGGGTTCGGCGGGAAGGGGGGCGATAGCGTTTTCGGCACTTACGGTGCCCCCTACGGGAACCTCTATCAGTTCCTCCAGGGCGGGTCGGGCGGCGGCGGCACCGGTGGCTCGTTCTTCGACGGCGGCAACGGGGCCGGCGGCGGCGGCGGCGGGGGTGCGATCGAACTGGGCGCGCTGGGGTCGATCACGTTCGCCAACACCGGCAAGCTCGTGACCAACGGCGGCGGCACGGGCTCGGCCTTCGCGGCGAATGCCGGCGCGGGATCGGGCGGTGGATTGCTGATCCATGCCCCCACGATCGGCCTCCAGTTCGGCAGCGTGGTGACGGCCCAGGGCGGGGCCCCTTTCGGCGGCGGCGGCCGGATCCTGATCCTCACGAACGACGCCACCGTCCATAATAACGGCGGCTTCATCGACGCCGGCGCCGGCGGCGGGGCGAACAACCAGCAGCCCGGCGTGGTCGAATATGGTTATCTTCGGGCGGTCCCCGAACCGTCGACGATGGTCATGTCGGCCCTGGGCGGATTGGGTTTGGGGATCGTCGCCCTGGTCCGTTCGCGGCGCAGGGCTTCCTGAGACCGCGATGCGAGGGCCGCGGCGATGCCCGAATTCCAGGCCGGCGAGCATCCCAGCGATGAGCAACTCGCCGAATTCGACCGCGGCCGGATCGACGGCCCGCTGGCCGACGCGATCGAGCGCCACCTGGCGGCCTGCGAAGCTTGCCTGAGCCAATTCGACGGGCCGGGGACGTCCGATTCCTGGGTCGCGCTGATCCGCAAGGCCGGCCGGGGGGCGAAACCGGCCGAATCCCGGCCGTTGCCCGCCCCCGGCTACGAACTCGAAGGCATCCTCGGCCGGGGCGGGATGGGGGTTGTCCATCGGGCCAGGCACGTCGGGCTGGATCGCCGGGTGGCGCTCAAGATGATCGCCGCCGGCCGGGACGCCAGCCCGATGCAGGTCGATCGGTTCCGCCGCGAGGTCGAGGCGGTCGCCCGCCTGAGCCACCCGGGGATCGTGCCGATCTACGACGTGGGCGTCCGCGACGGCGTCCCGTTCTATACGATGGAACTGCTCGACGGCGGCTCGCTGGCCGAGCGCCTGGCCGGCAAGCCGTTGCCGCTGGCCGAGGCGACGGCCCTGCTGGAGGGCCTCGCACGGGCGGTCGATCACGCCCATCGGCAGGGGATCGTCCACCGCGATTTGAAGCCGTCCAACATCCTGTTCGGGGCCGACGGCCACGCCCGGGTGGCCGATTTCGGCCTGGCCAAGCGGCTCGACGCCGACCCCGACGACGCCACGCGATCCAGCTTCTTGCTGGGGACGCCGTCGTACATGGCGCCCGAGCAGGCGTCGGGCCGCCCGGGGGAGGTAGGGCCTTCGGCCGACATCCATGCCCTGGGGGCGATCCTGTTCGAATGCCTCACCGGTCGGCCGCCGTTCCTGGCGCCCACGCCGCTGGAGACCCTGGAACGGATCCGCACGGCCGAACCGCTGAGCCCCTCGCAACTTCGCGCCGGGCTGCCGACCGACCTGGCGACGATCTGCCTGACCTGCCTCGACAAGGATCCCGCCCGCCGATACGCCTCGGCCGTCGCCCTGGCCGAAGACCTCCGGCGATACAGCCTGGGAGAGCCGATCCGGGCGCGGCCTACCGGGCCGCTCCTCCGGCTGGCGAAGTGGGCCCGAAGGCGGCCGGCCGAGGCGGGGCTGATCGTCCTGGTCGCCCTGGCGATGGCCGGCACGATCGCCGGCCTGCTGGCCCACCAGGCCCGGTTGAATGCGGCGCTCGACCGCGAGGCCGAGGCCGCCCGCGAGGCGCGACGCCAGCGGGGCGTGGCCGAATCGAACTACCGGAATGCCCGCGAGGCGATCACCCGGATCCTGGCCTCCCTGTCCGACCCCCGGTACGCCGGCATCCCGGGCATGACGAGCCTCCGCCGATCCCAGGCCGAATCGGCCCTCGAATTCTACGAGCAGGCCCTGGGCGAGGACGATTCGGCCGATCCGGTCGTCCGCCGCGACACCGCCGGCGCCGCCGTCGAGGCGGCCAACCTGCAGATCGCGCTCGGCCGCGCGGATCAGGCCGAGCCGATCCTGCTCCGCGCCGGCCGGCTGTACGAGGGCCTGCTGGAGGGCGATCCGGACGACGCCGCGCTGCTCCGCGAATTGATGACCTGTCGGATCAAGCTCGGGGTCCTGCTCATGGGCCGGGATCCGCGGCGTTCGGTCGAGGCCCTGGAGGCGGCCAGGGCCCTGGCCCGGCGGAGGGTAGACCACCCGGGCGACGGCCAGCGGCCGCCGGGACTCGACCTCGCCTGGTGCGAGCATAACCTGGGCTCCGCGCGGCAACTCGCGGGCGACCCGGCCGCGGCGATCCCCCACTACGACCGCGCCATCGCCCTGTACGAGGGGGTCCGGGGATCCGGCCCCGGCGATGTCGCGCTCGACGTCGAGCTGGCCGAATCGCTGATCAATGCCGGCCTCGCCCGCTCGCAGACGGGTTCCCCCGTGGCGGCCGAGGAGTACTACCGGCGTGCCGACTCGCTGCTGGAAGCCGCGATCCTCGCGCGCCCCGGCGATCAGCACTTCCTCGTGACCCGCTGCGACCTGGCGGTGAACCTGGGGAACCTCGAAGCTGCCCTGGGCCGCCCGGAATCGGCCCTGGAGTGCTTCGACGTCGGCCTCCGGGATATCGCGCCGCTCCTCCGGCTGGCCCCCGACCTGGAGCGCATCCGCTCGACGGCCCTCAACCTCCACGGCGCCCGCGCCTCGGCGCTGGAAGCGGCCGGCCGCCACGGCGAGGCCGTGCCGGATTGGGACCGCGTGCTCGAGCTCGACGGCGGCCGCCCGGAGGCGACCGGCTACCGGCTCCGGAGGCTGCTCTGCCTGGCCAGGGTCGGCGATTTCGGCGCCGTGGCCGAGGGGGCCTCGGCGATGGAGGAGGCCGAAGGGCTCGCCGCGGCCGACCGCTACAACCTCGCGTGCGCCCTCTCCCTGGCCTCGGCCGCCGCCCCCGAGGGCCTCTTGCGTGACGATCTCAAGGCCCGCGCCCGGGAGAGCCTCGATCGGGCCTTCTTGCGCGATCCCGGGCTCCGCGAGAATGCGAAGGACGACGCCGATCTGCTGCCGTTGCGGCCGTCGCCGGCCCCTCATTGAGGTTGCCGCAATCGCCTTGACCGGTTATGAAAGGTCCGCCGAGTTCCCCCCCGGCCCTTGCTGATGAGCCCCCCGATGTTCATCCGGTCGTCGTGACGGGGGGAGCTTGCGCCCACGGATGGATCCGCGTGGGGTTTGGGTATGTACGCACGGAAGCGGTTGCTGATCGTCTCGAACGGGCCCCCGCCCACCGCCGATCAGCCGGTGGTCGAAGGGGGGGGGTTGCGTTGCTGGGGACTGGCCTGGGGCCTCCGCCGCAACGACCCCGAACTGGCCATCACCGTGGCCTATCACGAGCACTACCGGAAAGCCGGGTCGCCCCACGAGCAGGACGGCATCGCCCTGGCCACCTGGGAGCCGGCCACGCTCCCCGCGCTGGTCGGCCGGTTCGATGCGGTGCTCGTGAGCTACTGCATGGGGACGCTCTCCCGCGATATTGCCCACGCCCTGAGGCCCGACCAGCGCCTGATCCTCGACTGCTACGTGCCGATCCACGTCGAGGTCTGCGCCAGGGAATCGCGCGACGTCGACGGCGAGTATGCCGCCTTCCACCGCGACGCCGGCATCTGGAACGAGGTGCTCCGCCGCGGCGACCTGATGCTCTACGCCAGCCCGGCCCAGCGGCCCTACTACCTGGGCGTCCTGGGCGCCAACGGCCGGCTCAACCCGCTGACCTACGGCGAGGACCTGCTGCTCCGCGTCCCGTACGGGATCTATCCCGATCCCCCCGAACCGGCCTCGAGGCCCGTTTCGGCCCTGGCCGGGCCCGGCGACGGCAAGAAGATCCTCTGGTTCGGCGGCATCTACCCCTGGTTCGACCTCCGCGGCCTGATCGACGCCGTGGCCCTGGTGAATCGCCGGGAGCGGGCCACCTTGACGATCGTGGGCGCCCGGAACCCGTTCAACACCCACCCCGACTTCGTCGCCCGATCGGACGAGCTGGCCCGGTACGCCTCCCGGCCCGAGTTCCGCGGGGTCGTCAAGCTCCAGGACTGGGTCGGATTCCGCGAGCGGGCCGACTGGTACTGCGACGCCGACCTGGTCGTCGTCGTCAACAAGCCGGGCGACGAGAACGCGCTCTCCTGGCGGACCCGCCTGGCCGATTTCCTGTGGGCGGGCGTGCCGATCGTCACCAACGGCGGCGACCCGCTGGGCGACCGCCTGATCGCCGCCGGAGCCTCGGCCCGGTTCCCGTCGCTGGATCCCGAAGCCATCGCCGACACGCTGCACGGCCTGCTAACCCGGCCCGACGAGCTGGAACGGCTCCGGTCGCGGCAGGCCCCGTTCCGCGACGAGCTCCGGTGGGACGAGGTCACCCGGCCGCTCGCCGAGTGGATCGGCCGGGGCCGCCGTGCGGCCGACCTGGTCTACGAGGAGACGGCCGGCCATGCGGGCGACCAGGGCGCTCGGCCGGTCCCGGGCGGCTGGTCCGCTACTGGCATCCGGGGGCGACGCCTCGTCGGCCGGGCCGCCCGCCATGTGCAGGACCACGGCCTGCGGGCGACCGCCACGAAGGTCCAAAGCCGCTTGTCCGCGAAGCTGGGCGGCCGGGCCGCGAAGGTGGCGAAGCGGGACCCGTCGATCGTGGTCCTCTCGCACCAGCTCGACCACTCGGGCGCCCCCTATGCCCTGATGGACGTGGTCCATCAGATGGTGAACGGGGATGAGGCCGTCGGTGGAATTCCTCGGCTACCCGCCGGCCGAGTCGAGGAACTTGCGGCGGCTCCGCGAGATGGGCCTGCGACCCCGCACCTTGCCCCCGGCTCGCCGGCGCCCCCGGTTCCTTGCCGGCGATGTCCTGCTGCTGAACACGGTCGGATTCCCGGCGCCCGGTCCGGGCCGACATCTACGACTCCCTGGAACACAACGTCCTCAAGAAGCTGGTCTGGTACATCCACGAGGACCACCCCGAGCAGATCTTCACACCGACCGAGGCCGAGCGGATCCGCCGCCTGCAGCGGGACGGCAAGCTGTCGATGGCCCTGCCCGCGAAGGGGGCGGCGTCGCGGTTCGCCGACTTCTTCGGCTTCGGGCCGGCCGTCGAGCCGTTCCCGTTCGACCTGCCGATCGAATGCCACCGGGTCCGCGAGCCCGAGGACTTCGAGGCGATCCGGTTCATCCTCCCCGGCTCCGTCGGCGACGGCCGCAAGGGCCAGTTGCCGGTGCTCTACGCCTGCGCGACGGCCCTGCACGATCACGTCCTGCGCAAGCCCGAGCATTACCGCGACTTCACCCTCACGTTCATCGGCCTGGAGAAGAGCTTCGCCGCCGATCAGATCGAGAAGCATCGGGGCGCCCTGGGCGGCCGCCTGAAGCTGTTCGACAAGGTCACCCGCGAGCAATCGTGGCGGCACATCCGCGAGGCGAACGTCACGCTCTGCTACTCGATCCGCGAGTGCCTGCCGATGTTCGTCTTCGAGGGGATGCTCGCCGGGCACCCGATCCTCCGCAACGAATGCTCGGGGATCGACGAGCAGCTCGTCGACGGCGAGAACGGATACCTCGCCGGGGCCGAGGACTACTGGGGCCTCGTGGCCGCCATCGAGAAGATCCTCAACCGCGACAAGACCCCCAACGAGATGCTCGCCTCGATGTCGAGGCGGTCCTACGAGATGGCCCACGCCCAGCGCCACAACCGATGCGCCGGCCTGGTGGAGCAAATCCGGCTCGCCTACGCGGGCGAGTCGCGGAAACCGACCGATTCGGGCTACCACCCCCATATCCGGATCGACGCGGCCAGCCCGCACCCCGGGAAATCCCTTCCGGCCGGCCGGGCGTCTTCCTAGACTGGACGTCTCACGGGGCGGGCCGAATCGAACGGCCCGCCCTCCGAGACGCCCCGCCCAGGATGCCCCCGATGCGCCTGCTATCGACGGTCCGCCTGGCGGCGGGCCTCGCGATCCTTTCGGTCGCGGGCCCGGCCGCCTTTTCTTCGGCCCAGGAGCCGAGCGCGCTGGTCAAGCTGCTCGACGGCGGCAAGGTCCCCGCCGATCGCCAGGGTACCATCGTCGAGATGATCGGCAAGCGCGGCACCGACGCCGACCTCGCCTACCTCCTCAAGAAAAGCGGCCAGGCCGACGGCTTCGCGCCGGCCGTCCGACGCAAGGCCCTCGCCGCCCTGACCGACGCGACCCTCTCGCGGAAGGCGACCCCCGCCGGCGACCTGTCCGGGATCCGCGCGGTCCTCGAAGACGCGACCCTTTCGCCCGACGACCTCCGCACCGCCGCGCGGCTGGCGGGCCTGTGGAAGGTCGAGGCGGCCGGCGACTCGCTGGCGAAACTGGCCGGTTCGCCGAAGACTCCCGAGCCCGTACGCGCCGAGGCGCTCGAAGCCCTGGTGGCGATCCGCGGCGAGGAGGCCCGGCCGGCGATCGAGGCCCTGACCGCGAAGGCAATGCCCGGCAATACCCGGGCCGCCGCGATCGCCGCGCTGGCGAAGCTCGACCCCAGGGCCGCCGCGAACCTGGGCGCGGCCTTGCTGATCGAGGCGAGGCCCGACACCGACATGCAGCCGGTCTTCGACGCCCTGCTCGCCCGCCAGGATGGGGCCGATACGCTGGCCGCCGCCTTCGGCGAGAAGAACAAGCTCACGCCCGACGCCGCCCGCCTCGGCCTGCGTTCGCTCTACGGCCTGGGCCGATCCGATGCCGCGCTGGTGGCCCTGTTCAGCAAGGCCGCCGGGCTCGATGCCGAGGTCAAGCCGCTCGACCAGAAGGCGCTCGATGCCCTGATCGACGAGGTCAACACGAAGGGCGACCCGGCCCGCGGCGAGGCCCTGTTCCGGCGCGCCGACCTGAACTGCGCCCGATGCCACGCGCTGGGCCAGGCCGGCGGCGGGATCGGCCCGGACCTGAGCGCCCTGGGCGGCAGCTCGCCGGTCGACTACGTGATCAACTCGATCCTGCTGCCCGACCAGGCGATCAAGGAGGAATATCAAACGCGCGTTGTTCTCACCGACGACGGCCAGATCCTGCAGGGGATCGTGGTCGACAAGGACGACAAGCGGATCCTCCTGAAGGACGCGACCGGCAACGTCAAGACGGTGGCGGTCGAGTCGATCGAGGACAGCAAGGAAGGGGGCTCGCTGATGCCCCAGGGGCTCGTCAACCTGATGACGCATGCCGAATTCGTCGACCTCTGCCGGTTCATCGCCGACCTCGGCAAGCCGGGCCGCTACGCCGTGCCGACCACCCCCGTCCTGATGCGTTGGCGCGTCCTGAAGCCGGTCGGCGACGACCTGGCAGGCGCCGTCCCCGACACCAACGCGATTCAGGGCGACGTGCTCGGAGTCGACCCGAATCGATGGGTCCCCTGGTACGCCCGCGTCGGCGGCCGCGTGCCGTTGAAGGAAATCGCCGAAGCCTCGGGCGGCCCGGTGGTTTACCTGAAGGGGGAGATCGAGGTCACCGCGGCCGGGCCGATCGCGATCAAGATCGAGCCGAAGGACGGAATCGTCGCCTGGCTCGACGACCAGCCGATCGGCGACTCGGGGGTGATCGAGGCATCGGCCGGTCGTCGGGCCCTGATCGTGCGGGTCGACACGTCGAAGGCCAGGGCCGACGAATTCCGCGTCGAACTGGCCCGGCCGGAAGGCTCGCCGGTGGAGTTCACGGCGGTCGGCGGCCGTTGACGCCGATCCCGGGATCTCGTTTAGTCGTCGCGAGGCAAGAAGGCCGCATCGCCCACCACCAAAAGGATTTACGCCCGCCCGGGTGGCACGGGTTTCCCATCGGCGCAGCCGATGAAACCCGTGTGGGGGGCGTCCGCCGGCGAGTTCCAGCCCAGGGCGAACCGGCGCCGGCATGGCCCGTCGAACTGGCTTCGAGAGGGGCCTTCTCTCATGGGTTTCATCGGCTGCGCCGATGGGAAACCCATGCCACCCGACGCAGGGTCGGCCGTCATCGATCGCAAACCAAGCCCCGCAGGGCGGCCGTGAATAGCCAGGGGCGTGAGCCCCTGGGATCCGCGTAGGACTCGAATCCCCGCCCCGGCACGGCGCCGGAAACCCCTACCTTACAGGGGTTTCCGGCGCCGTGCCGGGGCTGAATTTTTGCGGCCGTCCGGGTCCAGGGGCTCACGCCCCTGGCTATTCACGGTCGCCCCTTCGGGGCTGCAATCGAATCAATAAAATAAATTGTTGTAACAGAAGATCCATAATAACATCGTGCAACTGCATCGTCCCACCGACCGGACATGCCGACCCGATCAACGCCCCCGATTCCGCTTCCGGGCCGCCTTGATCGCCTTCCGTCGGCGGCGTTCCTTGTCGCGTTCGGCCTGCTCCTGGTCGAGTCGGGCCTTGGCCTCGGCGAAGAAGTCGCCGTTGGGGTCGTGGTAATTCCCCAGCTCGGCCTGGAGCCGCGTGTAGCCGATCAGGCCCCGGATCGCCGTGTCGAGGTCCAGTTCCGGCACGGTTTCCGAGTGCCATTCCCGGAACGCGTCGCGGCCGCGGCGGTCAAGCAGCCGCATCTCGGCGTCGGACACGCGCGACTGCGACTCGGCCGACAGGATCCGCGCCACGAAGGCGGCCTTCAAATCGTCCCGCTCGGAGGCCAGCAACGGGGCCGACGGCGGATCGATTGGATCGGCCACCGGCAAGGCCGCGGGCCGATCGGCGATCGATTCGAGAGGCGGGTCCGGCTCCCCGGCGGCTTCCTCGGCGATCGTGCGATCGACTTGCTCCTCGAACTCCTCGGCCGACCGGCGATCCAGGCGTTTCCGCTTGCCCGGCATCGCGTCCGGATGGCGTTCCCGGAGCCGCCCGATGGCGCGTTCGTACATCCGAAAGGCCCGCTGCTCATACAGGCAGAGCCTCTCATAAGACGGATCATTCAAGGCATGATCGGCGCGGATGGTGGCCTGCCGCTCGATCTCATCGAGCCGTTCGAGTTCGCCGTCGGCCAGCAGCGCCTTCAATTCGGCGACCTGCCCTTCCACCAGCTTCCGGCGATCCTCGGCGGACCCATCGCGGATCCGGTGCGGATCGTTCTCGCGAAAAAGCCGATCGACGCCGGCCAGGTTGTTGGCCCGTTCCAACTGTTTAACGGTCCAGGCACCCGCCTCCGACGTCTCCAGGGCCAGTTTCAACAGCCGCCACTGGTCGAGCATCCAGAGCACGCCGCCGAAGCTGGCCTTCAACCTCAACACCACCGACGGCGGATTATGGCCCAACCGCCGGGCCCGTTCCTGCGCATCGATCTGCCGCAAAAGGCCCCACTTGCCGACCGCCATCTCGGACCGGATCGCCGCCCGATGGGTCCGCTCCGACCGGCATTCGAGGAACCGGCACCACCCCAAAGCGGCCGCATCGATATCATCCACATCCAACTGATCCACGGGCGGGAAAACCCGGGCATACGCGATCCGCCGGCGATCCACCTGAAGCCGCAAGGCCTCGGGCAAAACCACGCCGGCCCCGCTCAAACCATGCTTGAGCGAGTTCTCCCGCCCTTTCCGGGGGGCATCGTTTTCATCGAGCGTCATCGCGGGGGACATCGGAGTCTTCTCAACACGGGACCTGGGAAGTTGGCGCAAGGAATTCGCACCCATCTGCCCGATCGAATCGTCCCGGGCGATCGGTTTCGTGAGGTCTTTCTCGGGGAACTATGGCAAAAGTCGGTGGGAGCCCGATACGACCGGAATTCGTTTGCGGATTGGGTCAAAATGGCCGGCGCAGGGGCGGGGGTTCCATCGGTTCCGGGACGAGTGGCTGGGCGACCTTGTGGGTGAGAAGACGCCTGGGCAGAATTGGGTGGAAGGATTTGAAGGATAGGTGAGGTCGGCCGTCGAACGATCTTACAGCCGGATCCGCATTAGGTGGCGGGAGGCGTCGCATGCAACATGAGCCCCGCCTGAAGGTCTTCTGGTCGGGCAAAGAGCGCGATCAGGTTCTATCCTCGCTGGAAGATCTCCTCCGGCGCGATGGAAGCATCAACTTGCTCGAAGACATAAGTGATGCATTCTTCTCGGAATCAGTCGAGATTGAAGGGCTCGAAGTGCAATGGGTCAAGGGACTCTTCTTAGCATTGTCCGCGCGTTTCCCGGAGGAGGAGTTCGCCGTTCGTTGGGTCGGCCAGGAGATCGATGACGTCTGGATCTTGTGGTTTCGTGCGGGGCGGGCCCTGCGTGCAGTCTCCCTTAATCGTGAACGTGAGGGGCCACTCCGGTCGGAGCCGTCGAAGGTCAATTGGCCAGAGCCGCTCGACCTCGAGCGGGTCGTCAGCCAGGTAGGGCTGAAGACGTTTCTCCGGGAATTCCTTTTCGAGCAACCGCCCAAGGGAACGATCAGTGCGGTGACGCTGCGAGCCCAGGGCGATGAGCGGCCGAAGGCTCTCATCTATGTTGGGCCATTGGGACAGGATGTGAGGTGGCGGATCACCTCCCTATTCCGACCGAAGTACGACGTCCAATTTTATGGCGACCCGGAGAAGCTGCTTAAGGACCCGACCGCTACGGCGAAGGACCCGTGTAGCTACTGACGAGCCGGGCGCCTGCCATCGAAGAACCCACATCCGTCAAGCCCACGCTGGAGTATTAACATTCGCGGAGACCAGCCGATGGACGGCGAACGCCTCGGCCTCTGGCGGAACACGAATGGTTTGCCGCCTGTTCCACCCTCACCGGCGTGACCCCAGCACGACACGCCAGCTTTGAAGTCGCGCTTTTCGGGCCCGCTTCGCCGGATCGGACCCCAGCACGAAGCGCCAGCGAGGGGATATCGCCCACTCGGACGGTTTCCGTCGGGGCCGCCGCGGAGCCGGAGGGGCCGATTCCCTCGCGGACGCGTCGTGCTGGGGTCACGCCCGAGGGGCCGCTTCCATCGGCGACCCGATCGGGAACCGCCCGAGGCGGGCGGGTGGCCCTGGCCGACCGTCGATGGCGGGTCGATGGCCTTGTTGTCGAGAGGACGCCCGGGCAGAATTCGAGGGGTGATTCGAAGGATCAGGTCGGTCGGCCGTCGGGCGATCTTGCGGCCGGATGCGCAAGTGGCGACACGGGACCGTCGGTATGGCGCTCGATATCGAGGACGGTGATTCTTGGTTATTCCGTGAGTTGTATTCGGTCTTGACGGCGTTCGCCGACAAACCGGAGTCCACCATAAGCCGCATCGGGAACCGGATCGCCGTCACGGAGGACCAGGCCAATCACCTCCACCACTTCCGTCGATCCATCCTTGAGAAATACCCGGAGGCGGCCGACCTCGCCGTCATGCGGCTCGCAGCGGATATCGATGAGCTGCTTGACCGGCGCAGCAACGGCAGTCCCGACTACGAGGAAGGGTTCTGGACGAATCGTGCCTTCTCGGAGCATCCGGACTGGCAATGGATCCGCCGGAGGGCCCGGGAGTTCCTGCTGCGATAGCCTTCCGGGGCCTCGAACGCATCGTTGCAGGGGACGCGATCCCGCGGCATCATGTTGGAGCGTCACCTGGCATGGTGCTGGGCCCGCTGGACTCGGGTGTGAGGCGGCGTAGGAATGAGCTACTACACGACTGTCGAGATCACATTCGCCGACGATCCGCCCGACTTCGAGGCCGCCATCGACCGGGCCCGCTCGTATCTGCAGTCTCAGGGCGACACGTATCCCGATGTGGAATTCGTGCTCGATCAGCTGCGCCGCTGTTTTGAGGAAGAGAAGGGCGATATCAAGGGATTCTGGTCCGATGATATCGAGGGCCTAATGGTTCACGTCTCCTCGGGGTTCCCCGGGGTCACGTTCTACGTCCGCGGCATGGGCGAGGAGTTCCCCGACGTCTGGCTCCGCCTCTTCCAAGACGGGAAGGTCACATTCCGTGCCGGTCCCTTCGAAGATGATCTCGAATCCTAGGTCCGGCGGGTGGCACTGGTGGCTTGTCCACCAGTGTTCCAAGAAGGCCTCCGCGAGACGGCCCAACTTGCCCGATGCACGCACTGGTGGACAAGCCGCCAGTGCCACCCGGCCGACGGCGGGCTGGTCATCGCCGACGGCGTCACCAGGGCCACGCGAGTGGCTCGCCTCCTGCCGGGGAGTTTGGTCACCGTGGAAGTCGCCGGCGACTGGCGGGCCGCCGTCGGGGGCTATCCCACCATCGGAGATCGCAACCCATGATCCCGGCCGAACGACAGGAACTGCTGAGGCTCATCGAGGAGATGAGCAAGGGCTACCCCGAATTCCGCCTCGGGCAACTGATCGCCAACCTCGCCTTCTGGGCCCGGGGCGACCAGGAAGGGGCCGTGTGGAATATCGAGGACCAGGAACTGATGGCCGCCGCGCGCGAGCAGATCCGCAACGCGAAGCAGCGGACGCTGCCCGTCGTCTAGCCCGGTGCCGCGGTGAAGCCGGCCCGCCATGGCACCTCACTGCCGTACGGCGCATCGACGTACCCGCGCGTGGCCGCCGAGTTCGGGCGGGTGGAACGGGCGATCTGTCGATGGCGGGTGACTGGCCTTGCGGGCGTGGGGACGCCTGAGGAGAAGCTGGGCGGGTATATGCAGGATCACGTCGGGCGACCTTGCGGCCGGATGCGCGTGAGATCGTTTACGAGGGCGTTGCACGCAGGCCGGCGTGTTGGAACCACAACGGCGAACTGCGGCGTGGGATTCGGGGCCGCTATTCCACCCAGTTGAGCCACGCCTCGGCCCGCAGGTTGTCATGACCCGGACCGACGGGGTAGGAACTGTCGATCTTCACCCGATACCGCCGCCCATCCCGCTCGGTGAAGGCGACGGTTGTCGGGTAGACGAGGTCGTGCTCCCACAGATACAGGCAGAAGAAGAGCCACCCCTCACACCGATCCCAATCCGCGGGGACGTCGTTCGGGGCCTGGGGAAAGGAGAAGGTCCGGCCCACCAGCTCGTCGGGCGAGTCCGCCGGTATTGGCAGCATTGTCGCGTAAAGCAACGGCTCCGTGCCGGCCATCCAGTCCAACTCGTCTTCCTCCCGGTCGTCCGGCCAGTCGCGAGAGTCCAGCTGGGGCGACTCTTCGCATTGGATCTCGATGCACCAACCCCGCACGACCGAATCGTCCCGGTTGCGTGACAGGGTTCCCTTGCGGATGGGGAAGCCGACCGAGTTCAGGAAGAGTTGATCCATCCCGCCTCCTGCCGCCGAGTGCGAAATCCAGGCGGACCCGCCCGCCGCGATTGTCCCAGGATAGCATGGGACCCGCTGGAGCAGGCCGCCCGCCGTTTCCCACTTCCGTCCGGGGCAGGTCCTCGTGAGAATTTCCTGAAGCCGAGGATGCGGCCCTCTCCTTGGTTCGCCGGAGGCTCGGCGGTGGCGGATTCCGGCGACCCGCCGCCGGGCAGCCCGCGTCATCCCGCGACGGTCCGAATGCAGGCCCCCAGGGGGTAGTTCCATGCACGTCTTCCCGGCGGTCTTCGTTTGCGCCTGCTCGTTCCCCGCCCCCGCCGCCGACTTTCCGCCGGCCGACCCGCCGATCGTCGTGGATCTCTGGCCGGGCGAGCCGCCCGAGGAGGTGGGCGGGATCGGGGCCGAGAAGGTGGTTCCGTCGCCGAAGCTGGCGCGGAAGCAGGTCGAGATCACCGAATCGACCCGGATGATCACGAACGTCACCCGGCCGACGTTGACGATTTATCGACCCGATCGGGAGAAGGACACGGGCACTTCGGTCATCATCTGCCCCGGCGGCGGGTACTGGAACCTTTACTGGGAGGTCGAGGGGGAGGAGGTGGCCGCCTGGCTCAACTCGATCGGCGTGACCGGGATCGTCCTCAAATACCGCGTGCCGAGGCGCCCGGGCGAGGTCGAATCGGAGCCGGCCCGACGCCCCTTGCTGGATGCCCAACGGGCCGTCCGCCTGGTGCGGAGCCGCGCCGGGGAGTGGGGTTTGGCGCCCGACCGGATCGGGATCATCGGCTTCTCCGCCGGCGGGCACCTGGCCGCCGCAACGGCCACGCGGTTCTCGGAGCGGATGTACAAGCCGCTGGACGACATCGACAAGGCGAGCGGCCGGCCCGACTTCGCCGGGTGCGTCTATCCGGGATACCTCAAGGCAAAGGATCGGGACGAGCTGGCCCCCTGGATGGTCGTGCCGAAGGACGCCCCGCCGGTCTTCCTGGCGCACGGCGGCGACGACATCGTCAGCGACCCGGAGCACAGTCTGGTGTTCTACCGGGCCTTGAAGCGTGCCGGGGTGCCGGCCGAGTTGCACGTCTACGCCGACTCCACCCACGATTTCGGCGTCCGCAAGGTGGGCCGGCCGTGCGACCACTGGACGGCCGCGTTCGCGGCATGGTTGAAGCATGGGAAGATGGTCCCGTGATCCCGTGGCCGGGGATGGCCGGGAAATTCCTGCGATAAGCGAGGACTCGGGGGGATGACCGAGGCGGATTTCGAGGAGTTGGAACGCGATCTCGTCCGCCCCATCCCGAGGCGGTATCGGGAGCTCATGGCCGCGTACCCGCTGGACCCGGGGGACGCGAATTCCCGGATCGCCCTGGACGATGACGTGCGGTCGGTGCTCGCCTGGAACGCCGAGCTGAGGGAGGGGGAATGGTCGGCCGAGTGGTCCGCCGATCGGTTCGCGATCGGTTGCAGCCCTTGCGGGGACACGTACTTCCTCGACCTGGCCGGCTCTTCCCCGGCGGTTTTCGTGTGGGACCATGAGACGCACCGGGTGACCCAGGAGGCGGCGGATCTCGATGAGTTCGTCGCTCAGCAGAAACGCTACGAGGAGGAAGCCCGCGCGAGCCGGGCGAGTCGCCCGACGGCGCGGCGTCGATGGTGGTGGCCGTGGGGGGCCCAAGGCCCCGCTTCATCGTAAACGGCGGGTGGTACAGGTGGGTCTTCGAGCAGCGATCGCATGAAATTCACGAAGATTCTGGGGATCAATCCAGCAGTGCCGCCCGCCGCAGCCACGAGCCGATGGCGTGGGTCTCAGCCACCCTGGGCCTTGCCGCGATGGCCGGTTATGCTGGATGGGGGCGGGTTCGGCCCCATCGGCACTCGGCGAGCACCCCAGGCAGGGAGGTGGCTCATGGACCTGCAGGCTGTCCTGAGCGAGGTGCATCCCTGGTCCGCGGAGGACCGCCTCCGGCTCATCGAGGCCATTTGGGACCGCCTCTCCGCAGCCCCTGAAGCGGGGATATTGACCGAAGCCCAGGAAGGCGACTTGCGCCGTCGCCTGGAGGCTCACCGCGAGAACCCCAAAGCGGGTTCCCCCTGGGAGGAGGTCAAGGCCCGACTTCAGCGCCTTACCACATGAATCGGCTGCCCGCCGCGATCCACGACGAGAAAGACGAGGCACACGGGGTCATCTGTTTGAACCCAGGGAGCCGCTCAAGAGCTCCAGCACTTGCAAAGGGAGATTCGAAGGTGCCCGCATTCATCATCGTCATTGGGATTGCAATCACAAGTTGTCCTGGTCATCTTAATGAGGACGAGTTGTCGGGGACTTGGTGGCGGTTCGTGGATTCCAATTGCAATGGCGTTGCTAGTGATAAGCCGAAAAACGGTTGGGGCCTCATTGTGTTTGGCGATAGCGGCGATTACAGGTATGTAAAAAATGACGTACCCGGATCGGCCGGAGGCCTATTCTATCGGGGGTCGTACGAAATAGGCACATCGGGCCCGCAAAAAACGATCGATTTCGTGGCCAATAACGGTCAGGTAAAGTACAAAAAAGAAATGAGGTTGCTCGGCGTTTACGAAATTCAAGGTGATTGCATGAAAATCTCATTTGCAGAAATCGGAAAGCAAAGGCCAAAATCGTTGGATTCGGCTGAACATGCGGTGGAGACGTGGAGAAAATTCACTCCTCGCATGAAATCTAAGCAATAAATTGCAAGTGTTTTGTTGTAAATGTCGCAAAAATCGGGCATGAACCCGGCGGGCTGCGCGGTAAGACGCACTCTACAAACCGCAGGACTTGGAAACGGGGACAGGCACCGCCCTTCGGGACGGAGCCAGTCCCCGTTTCCCTCCCATGGGCCATGCAGATGTGAACCACCCCAAGGACGGCTTCCGGGACTTCAGGCCAGGCGGACGGGCGGACCGAACGCATCCAGATCCACTTCGATGAAGGGCGGGATGAGGTCCGCGTGTTCCTTCAGGTACGCGGGGATCCAGCCATCGTCCCCGGCCAGCGACCTTGCGACGCGCTCCGGGTCGAAGAGGAACCAGGAGCCGAAATAGGTGTCGTACCAGCATCCCGGCCCGACCGTCAGGCAATCTTCGGAGATGAAGAACTCATCCGTAATCTCGTCGGGCCACGAGTCCTTGCGGTCGAGCCAGTCGTTCGTCCACCAGACCGAGTCGACCTCCATCCGAAGATTGCTCACCTTCCCGATGGCGAAGACCCGGAGCTGATCGCGGGACGGCTCGACGTAGACCGCGGGCCGCCCCTCGATCGCCGGGAACATCGCCTCGGCCGCCGCCCTGTGTCGGGCGATTTCTTCGGGCGTGAGGCCGGGGAGCGGGGGTGGGTTCATGGGGACGGCCCCGGGCTCGTTCGCGAGGTTTCGTCGGCGGTCGGTCGGCTTTCCCTGCACAGCCTGGCGCGGCTTGAGAACCGAGACGAGCCCGAAGCGCAAGCGAGTGGACCTTTCCCAAGCGGCCGTTGAAGACGATTCACTCGCTTGCGCTTCGGGCTCGTATCGGATCGGCTGGCGAATCGCTGGGATGGAATCGACCGCGATGGTCTCAGGCGTGCGCCGTGCCGACCGGCTCGCACAGTTCCGTGAGCACGCCGCAGGAGCTCTTGGGGTGCAAAAAAGCGATCCTCGTGTGGTGCGCGCCCGGCCGGGGGGTTTCGTCGATCATGCGGATTCCGGAGTTCTTCAGCTCGGCGATCCGGTCTTCGATCGATTCGACGGTGTAGGCGACGTGGTGCAGCCCTTCGCCCTTCTTGTCGATGAAGGTGGCGATCGTGCTGGTCGGGTCGGTCGGTTCGAGCAGCTCCAGGCGGACGTCGCCGACGCGGAAGAAGCCGACGCGGACCTTCTGGTCGGCGACGATCTCGTCGCCCTCGAACGTGGCGCCCAGCGATTCCTCGTAGAACGGGCGGTGGGCGTCGATCGACTTGACCGCGATGCCGATGTGGTTGATCGCCTTGACGGGCGTGTTCATGCTTCGTTCCTTGCTCATCTCACTCGAATTCGACCAGCACCTGCCCCTGCTGGACGGCGTCGCCGCCCTGGACGTTGATCCTGGCGACCTTGCCGGCGATCGGGGCGGTGATGACGGTCTCCATCTTCATCGCCTCGATGACGAGCAGGACGTCGTGCGCCTGGATCGCCTGGCCGACCTGGGCCGCGACCCGGGAGACCGTGCCGGCGAACGGGCTCCGGCAGACCTTGGCTTCGTCGGCCACCGGGGCGGCGCCGGCCGAGGGCCGGGCCGGTGCGGGCGCGCCCGGGGGCGGGCTGGCGGGCACCCTCGCCTGGCCGAACGGGATCGGCGGGATGTAGCTGGGTCCGGGCGCCTCGGGCTCGGCGACCTCGACCTCGACCTCGTACACCTTGTTGTCGATCGTCAGCTTGAGTTTCACCGCCGGGTCCTTGCTGAACTTAGTTGTTCGAGGCGAGCGTGTGCGAGGCCTGGATCGTCACCCGACCCTGCATCCCCCAGGCGGGCGAGCCGATCAGGCGGATCTGGCGGATGTGCGCCTTCTTCCCCAGGAAGGCGGCGATCGCCGCGCCGATGACCATCACCAGCTCCTCGCCGAGTTCTTCCGGCTCGGCGGGGGCGGGGGCGGCGGCGGGGGCGGGCAGGGGGACGGCGACGTCGGCGAGGGCCGCGGCCTCCAGGGCGGCGACCCGATCGTTCAGGCGGGCGACCTCGCCCCGGAGCGCGGCCAGGGCCTCGGCCACCTGGGCGAAGTCGGCGGGAGACGGGTTCATGGCGGGTCGTTCCGGTTCCGGGTCGTGTGCTGGGCTGGGCTGGGCTGTGCGATGCCTGGATCAGAGCGGGATCAGGCCGTGCTTCTTGGGCGGCCGGTGGTCGCGCTTGGCCTGCAGGTATTCCAGGGCCTGGGCCAGGTGCTTGCGGGTATCGGCCGGGTCGATGATGTCGTCGACGAGGCGTCGGCCGGCGGCGACGTAGGGGGTCGAGAAGGTGTTGCGGTACTCCTCGATCAACTCGGCGCGTCGGGCGGCCTTGTCGGGCGCCTGGTCGATCTCCTTGCGGAAGACGACCTCGACGGCCCCCTCGGCCCCCATGACGGCGACCTCGGCGGTCGGCCAGGCCAGGACGCGGTCGGCGCCCAGGTCCTTCGAGCACATCGCCAGGTGCGAGCCGCCGTACGACTTCCGCAGGATCACCTGGATCTTGGGGACGGTGGCCGCCGAGTAGGCGAACAGCATCTTGGCGCCGTGGCGGATGATCCCGCCGTATTCCTGCTGGACGCCGGGCAGGAACCCGGGCACGTCCACGAACGTGACCAGCGGGATGTTGAAGGCGTTGCAGAAGCGGATGAACCGGCTCGATTTCACCGAGGCGTTGATGTCAAGCGCCCCCGAGAGCACCTTGGGCTGGCTGGCGATGATGCCGATCGTCCGGCCCAGGATCCGGGCGAAGCCGACGACGATGTTCATCGCCCAGCCGGATTGGACCTCCAGGAAGTCGCCGCGATCGACCACGCCGCAAATCACGTCGCGGATGTCGTACCCCTGCTTGGGCTCGACCGGGACGATCTCGCGGAGCTTCGGGTTGGGGTCGACGTCGTTCTCGAACGCCACCCGGGGCGGGTTCTCCAGGTTGTTCGACGGCAGGAAGCTGAGCAGCCGCCGGCAGATGTACAGGGCTTCCTGGTCGTCCTCGGCGATGAAATGGATCACCCCCGAGTGGGTCATGTGGGCGTCGGCCCCGCCCAGAGACTCGGCGTCGATCTGCTCGCCGGTGACCTGCTTGATGACCTGCGGGCCCGTGATGAACATCTGGGCGCGGCGGGTCTGGATGATGAAGTCGGTGAGCGCCGGCGAGTACGAGGCGCCGCCGGCGCACGGGCCGCAGATCAGCGAGATCTGGGGGACGACGCCGGAGAGTTCGACGTTGCCGAAGAAGACGCGGCCGTAGCCGGAGAGCGAGTCGATCCCCTCCTGCACGCGGGCGCCGCCCGAGTCGTTCACGAAGATGAAGGGGGTGCCGTTCTTGAGGGCCCGGTCCATCACCTCGGCGACCTTCAGCGAGTGGACCTCGCCGGCCGAGCCGCCCAGGACGGTGAAGTCCTGGCTGGCGAGGTGCACGGCGCGGCCGTCGATCGCGGCGACGCCGGTGACGACGCCGTCGGCGGGCACTTCCTTGCCGGCCAGGCCGAAGAGGGTCTGGCGGTGCTGGGCGAACAGGCCGATCTCCTCGAAGCTGCCGGGATCGACCATGCCGTCGATCCGCTCGCGGGCGGACAGCTTCCCGGCCTGGTGCTGCTTGGCGATCCGGTCGGCCCCGCCGCCGGCTCTCAGCTCTTCCTTCTTCTTGCGGAGGTCCTCGACGAGTTGATCCATCGACTTCCGCTTCGGCGCGCTCATCGGTGCGGTGTCCTCAGTCGGGCCGGGTTCAGGCGGGCTGGACCGTGACCTTGTGGGTCTTGTCGCCCAGCTTGATCTCGTAGGTCACGGGGCCGGCGATCGGCCCATTGCCGGCGGCCTTGCCGTCGCCCTTGGCGGCCGGCGCGGGAGCCGACGGAGCCGCGGCGGCCGCGGCCTTGCCCAGGTTCTTGGGGCCTTCCGACCGCTTGGCGAAGAATTTGGGGGCGACCTGGGGGAACATGGCGGCGGTCAACACGTCCTCGTCGCTGCCGTCGCAGCCTTCCAGGGCGATCGCCTGCTCGCGCAAGGTGTCCCACTCGGGCTTGAGGTGGTCGGCGGGGCGGTCGGTGATCGGCGGCTTCTTGGCGTGCTCCTGGGCGGCGGCGACGACCTGGGCGTTCCGGGGGGCGATCGACTCGCCGTAGTAGCCCAGCATCAGGTCGGCGAACTCGCCGGTGAGCACCTTGTACCGGCCCATCAGCACGTTGAAGACCGCCTGCGTGCCCACGATCTGGCTCGAAGGGGTCACCAGGGGCGGGAAGCCGGCGTCCTCGCGGACTCGGGGCACTTCCAGCAACACGTCCTTCACGCGGTCGCCGGCGCCCTGCTGCTTGAGCTGGCTTTCCATGTTCGAGATCATGCCGCCGGGGATCTGGCTGTCGAAGATCTCGGTCTCGACGCCGACGAACTTCGACTCGAACTCGGCGTAACGCGGGCGGACCTTGGCGAAGTAGTCCTTGATCTTCGCCAGCCGGGCCTTGTCGAGCCGCGTCGTGTAGCCGGTGCCGGCGAGCATCTCGACGAGCGCCTCGGTCGGGTTGTGGCCGGGGCCCAGGCTCATCGACGAGATCGACGTATCGACGATGTCGGCGCCCGCCTCGATCGCCTTCATCAGGCTAACCAGCGTCACGCCGGTGGTCGAATGGACGTGCACATGGACGACGGTGTCCTTGCCGCACGCCTCCTTGATCCCCTTCACGATGTCGTACGCCGGCTGCGGGCGGAGCAGGGCGGCCATGTCCTTGACGCAGATCGACTGGCAGCCCAGGTCCTGCAACTGCTTGGCCATGTCGACGAACTTGGCGACGGTGTGCAGGGGCGAGGTGGTGTAGCAGATCGTCCCCTCGGCGTGCTTGCCGGTCCGCTTGACCGCCTCCAGGGCGCGTCGGATGTTGCGGACGTCGTTCAGGGCGTCGAAGACGCGGAACACGTCCATGCCGTTCTCGGCCGACTTGTCGACGAACCGGTCGACGACCGTATCTTCATAATGGCGGTAGCCGAGCAGGTTCTGGCCGCGGAGCAGCATCTGGAGGCGAGAGTTGGGCATCAGCTTGCGGAAGGTCCGCAGCCGCTCCCAGGGGTCCTCGTTGAGGAACCGGATGCACGAATCGAACGTGGCCCCGCCCCAGCACTCGACGCTCCAGTAGCCGGCCTGGTCGATTTCCGAGCAGATCGGCACCATGTCTTCCAGGCCCATCCGCGTCGCCAGCAGACTCTGGTGGGCATCGCGAAGGACCAGTTCCGTGACCTCGACCGTGCGTGCCATGAACCGCCAAGCTCCCCGGGATCTCTGTCCCTGTGGGGGCCGACCGAACGCATCACCGTCGGCCCCATCACCCGATGGTAACGCGGCCCGGGGCGCGTTGGTAGCGCCAACGCCCCCTCGAATTACGCGTCTTTTCGTGTACGAAAGCCGAGTCGCATGATTTCCGCAGTCCGCCCGGTCGACCCCGATTCCCCCGACCCCGCGATCCTGGAAGAGGCCGGGGCGAGGATCCGGGCCGGCGAGCTGGTCGCCTTCGCCGCCGAGACGGTGTACGGCCTGGGCGCCGACGCGACGAATCCCGAAGCGGTCGCGAGGATCTACGCCGCCAAGGGGAGGCCGCCGACCAACCCGCTCATCGTCCACGTGGCGGATGTGGAAGGCGCCCGGGGATGTACATCGCAATGGCCCGAGGCGGCCGAACGGCTCTCGAAATTGTGGCCCGGCCCGCTGACGCTGGTCCTGCCGAGATCGGCGAAGATCGCCCCGGCGGTGTCGGCGGGCAGGGAGACGGTCGGAGTCCGAATCCCGGCCTCGGCGGTGGCCCTGGGCCTGATCCGCCACGCCGGTCGGCCGATCGCGGCCCCCAGCGCCAACCGATCGAACCGGATCTCGCCCACCAGGGCCGAACATATCGGGAAGGATACCGAACTCGCCTCGAAGATCGCGATCATTCTGGACAGCGGCCCGACGCCGGCCGGGATCGAATCGACGGTGGTGGACCTCTCGCAAGGCCCCCCGTATCGGGTCCTCCGCCCCGGCCCGCTCACCGCCGAATTCCTGGCGAGCGAGACGGGCCTACCGATCGAATCGGCCTCGACGGATGCCATCGGAATCAGCCCGGGCCAACTGCCGATCCACTACGCCCCGAATACGCCGACGGCCTGGGTCGAACGCAGGGAGTTGTCCAGGTTTCCCTGGCCCGAAAGGGCAGCGCTGGTCTTGTTGGGGCCGTTCGAGCCCTGGTCGCTGGGAGTCGGGCTCCCCCCGATCTACCCGCTCACCGACCCCAAGATCGCCGAACCGGCCCTGTTCGAACTGCTCCACCGCCTGGACGACGCCGGGCTGGACCTGATCGCGATTGGCCCCCCGCCGGATGAACCGGCCTGGAGGGCCGTGCGGGACCGGATTCGGCGGGCGACGGGGCGTCGATAGGTCGGGCTAGGCTGGATTATGCTGGATCGGTGTCGTGCGGAACTGGCCCGTCCTGCTGAGCCACGGAGATCCGCCCATGACGGTAGATCCCAGGGATGATCCTGAGTTCCATGGTCCCGTTCCCAAGCCGGGTTCTCTGCAAAAGAGCTGGCTGATCGAAATCCTCCTGGCGTTGGGAGTCACGGGACTTCTGGTCATCCTGTTGTTGCCGGCGATCAGCTCAAACTGTGAGGTCTCCAGAGCGACTCAATGCAGTCGCAACATGAGGCAGATAGCCCTAGGTTTGCAGCTTTATCATAACAAGTACGGCGCCTTCCCGCCCGCATACACCGTCGACGCCGACGGGCAGCCCCTGCATAGCTGGAGGACCTTAATCCTACCTTTCATCGATGAGCCGTTCCTGTACGAGGATCTCGACCTGACGAAGCCCTGGGATGACCCGGCCAACGCCAGGGTGTTCGAGACTCCGATCGGGATTTATCTCGGTCCCGAATCGGAAACCCCCCGCAACGCGACGACCTACCTGGCGATCACCGCCGCGGGCGGATGGAGCCAACCCGGCCGGCCCCGGGCCATTGAGGAGATCACCGACGGGCCATCGAATACGCTCTTGCTGATCGAGGTCGATGACAGGTCGGCCGTCCCTTGGGGTGCCCCGATCGATGCGGACCTGGCGACGATCCTGAACCTCGGCGGCAAGTCGAAGACAGCCCACCCCGGCGGCTTCCACGCCGTGTTCGCCGACGGCCGCGTGAAGTTCCTGAAGGCCAGCCTCCCGGCCGCAACCCGCCGGGCCCTGATCACGATCGCCGGGGGCGAGAAGGTCGATCCCGAATCGTATTAGCGGCCGACGAGCCCGATCCGGTCCATCGTCCCCCGGGACAGCTAGGGATGAACGTTGTACGGAACCGTCCACTCTTGATGAGCTAAGGAGGTCCGCCCATGACGGTCAATCCCAGGAATGATCCCGAGTTTGGCGGGCCGTCACCCAAGAAATGCGGTTCTCAAGAGACCTGGATTGTCGAGAAGATACTGGTTTTGGGCGCGGCCGGGATATTATTCGCGCTCTTGTTACCTTCTCTCTTGATCCCAGGAGATGGCGTTCCCAGGCCGATTGTTTGCAAGAACAACTTGAAGAACATTGCTATCGCCCTGCAAGGTTACCGCGACAGGTACGGAGCCTTCCCGCCCGCATACACCGTTGATGCCGACGGCAAGCCCCTGCATAGCTGGCGGACCTTAATCCTGCCGTACCTGGATAATGCGCCCCTGTACGAGGACATCGACCTGAAGAAACCCTGGGACGACGAGGTGAACGCCAGGTTCCTGGAGACTCCCATCGGGATTTACCGCTGCCCCAACCTCGGAGCTTCCGGCAGAAATAAGACGACCTACCTGGCGATCACCGCGCCGGACGGATGGGCCCAGCCCGGCAAACGCCGTCGCATCGAGGAGTTCACCGACGGGCTGTCGGAGACGCTCCTGGTGATCGAGGTCGACGAGGCCTCGGCCGTGCCCTGGGGCGCCCCGATCGATGCCGACACGGCGACCATCCTGGGCCGCGGCCCGAACCCGCCCCACGGCCGGATCCACGCCGTGTTCGCCGACGGCAGCGTGAAGTCCCTGAACCCTGGCCTGTCCGCCGAAACACTCCGGGCCTTGAGCACGATCGCTGGGGGTGAGAAGGTGAAACTCAACTCGGATTAAGGCCTCGCCGGTGAGTGAGCATGGATAACACCTGAGTTCAAAGCGGCGAAGTCTGATCCGGCCCCGCTGGCCATCCGCAACTGGACCTGGCGGGCGACTGGACGGGCAACTTCCGGTCATCCTGGATCGGGTGCTTCGAAATTGCTCTGTCCTGACGAGCCTCGGGGAGTCCCGACGATGCCGATCGATCCCCAGAACGATCCCGAATTCCGCGGGCCGTCACCCAAACCGGAAGTCCCCCGCAAGAATGGGTGCCTGCCGGTCGTCACGGCCCTGATCGTCATCGGGGTCCTCGCCGCGGGATCGATGCTGGCACACCACGATGCCCGGGAACGGGCGAAGCGGATTTGGTGTTCGAACAACCTGAAGTCGATCGCCCTCGCCCTGCACAACTATCAGGGGGCTTACGGCGCCTTCCCACCCCAGTACACCGTCGATGACCAGGGTCGGCCCTTGCATAGCTGGCGGACGTTGATCCTTCCGTTCCTGGATCAGCAGGCCCTTTACGATTCGATCGACCTTTCGAAGCCCTGGAACGACCCGGCCAATGCCCAGGCATTTGCGAAGCCCCCGCCGTTCTACCAATGTCCCCTCTCGCAAATGAAAGCGGACCCACTCAACACGGCGACCTACCTCGCAATCATAGCGCCGGGCGGCTGGTGCCTCCCCGACCGGCCCCGGCGTCTCGAGGAGTTCACCGACGGGTCGTCGGACACGCTCCTGTTGATCGAGGTTGGTGAAGAGTCAGCCGTCCCCTGGATGGCCCCGATTGATGCGGACGAGGCAACAATCCTGAGCCTCGGCCTCAACTCGAAGACGGTCCACGACGGTGGCTTCAACGCGGCATTCGCCGACGGACGCGTCAAGTTCCTGAAGGCCAGCCTCCCGGCC
>JAXMBD010000039.1:0-69649 GCA_046350035.1 Isosphaeraceae bacterium
CTCAAGCCCGACAACATCCTGATCGACGAGGCCGGGCACCCGTTCGTCACCGACTTCGGCCTGGCCAAGCGGGTCGATCCGACCTCCCCCTCGGCCACGATCTCCGCGGCCACGCCCGTCGAGGCCCCGGCGCCCGAGGGGCCCGGCGCGGCCGGCCCCGCCCGGACCCCGGCCGCCATCGAAGGCACGAGGGAGGAGTTCTCCAGCGGCACCGAGACCGAGGGCGGCTCAATCCTGGGGACGCCCAGTTACATGCCGCCGGAGCAGGCCCGGGGCCAGCTCAAGCAGGTCTCGACGCTCTCGGACGTCTACGGCCTGGGGGCCGTATTGTACGAGCTGCTGACCGGCCGGCCGCCCTTCATCGGCACGGGGCCCTTCGACATCATCGCGAAGGTTCTCGACGACCCGGTCCAGCCGCCCCGCGAGCTCGACCGGCAGGTGGATCGCGACCTGGAGGCGGTCTGCCTGAAGTGCCTCCAGAAGGACCCCTCGTCGCGTTACGACTCGGCCGAGGCGTTCGCCCGCGACCTGGCCCGCTGGAGGGAGGGCCGGCCGGTCCACGCCCGCCGCGCCGGGCGTTCCGAGCGGCTGGCCCGCTGGGTCCGCCGCGAGCCGTGGCAGGCCGCCCTGGCCGGCCTGCTGCTCGCCTGCCAGGGGCTGGGCGCCTGGTTCGCCGGCATGGCGATCCGCGAGCGAGAGTCGCGGCAACAGGCGCTGCTGGCCGAGGCCAGGGCCAGGACGGGCGAGGCCGAGGCCGCCCGCCTCAAGGCCGAGATGGGGGCCGCGGAGGATAACTTCCGGCGCTCGAACGCGAGGATCGAGGAGCTGCTCCGCGTCGTCGAGACCGAGCTGGCCGCCGACCCGGCCTTGGAGCCCCTCCGCCGCCGCCTGCTCCGCTTCGCGCTGGGCCATTTCGAGGACGCTGCCCGCCGCTGGGAGGGCGACCACGACCGCCTGGCCGACCTGGCCGCCGCCTACGGCAAGATGGCCGACTACACCCGCGACCTCGGCGCCCGGGAGGACGCCCACCGCTACTACGAGACGGCCATCGACACCCTCGATCGCCTGCTCGCCGCCCCCCCGCCCGGGGCCCCAGCCGACGCCCCCCGCGGCTGGAAGGCCGAGCTGGCCCGCCTCCACCACGAGTTCGGCATCCTCCACCAAGCCGGCAACGCCTTCGGCAAGGCCCTGTATCACTTCGAGGAGGGCCGCGACATCCGCGAGGCCCTCTGCGCCTGCGCCCCCCACGGGGACCCGGCCTGCGACGCCTGCCTGACCCGCGCGGATATCCCCCTCCGCGCCGAGCTGGGCCGCAGCCACGGCTACCTCGGCGACATCCACATCAACCAGGGCCGCCACGAGGAGGGGGACCGCGCCTACAAGCGGTCGCACGCGATCCGCAAGGGCCTGTCCGACCGGTTCGCCGACGACCCGGCCGTCGCGGCGGAGGCGCGGCGGCCGCTCAAGTTCCAGCTCGCCCGCAGCTACAACAACCTCGCCTGGATCGCCCGATACAACGGCGACCCGACCGCCGCACGGCCCATCAAGAGGAGGCTTGCCGCCTCAGAGGAGCTGGTGGACGAGTTGGAGGCGGCCCGGGCGCGGGGGGCCCGCGACGGCGACGGCCTGGAAGACGGGGTCGCCCGGATGCTCGCCGAGGCCCTGGACGACCGGGCGGCCGGCGAACGCCGGCTCGGCGAGTTCCTCGCCGAGGACGGTCGCCTGAACGAGGGCCTCACGCACCTCGACGGCGCCGAGGCCCACTACGCCCGGCTGGTCGCTCTCAAGCCCGGCCGGCTCAAGAGCTACCTGGGCCTGGCCCGCGCCCAGGCCGATCGCGCCGACTTCGAGCTGGAGCTGGGCCGCTTAGACAAGGCCCGGGGCGCCCGGGACGCCGCGAGGGCCACCCTGGGCAAGCTCGGCGACCTGGCCGCCGACAAGGTGTATCAGGGCGACGTGGCCAAGGTCCACGCCGTTTCCGGCCGGCTCCTGCTCCGGGAGGGCCGCCCCGCCGAAGCCCTCGCCGAGTTCGAGGCCGCCCGCGAGGTGCTGGCCGAGCAGGTCCTCGCCGGCGGCGACGACCGCGGCGCCTTCGAGGACCACAGCGACCTGGGCCAGGCGATGGCCGGCCTCGCGGCTGCCCAGGGACGGATGGGCAGCCCGGACCAGGCCCGCTCCTGGCTCAGGTCGGCCAGGGTCCGCCAGGAGAAGGCCCTGGCCATGGCCCCGAATCTCCCGCTCATCCGACACCGCCTCGACGACCACCTCGCGGCACTCCGCAAGCTGGAGGTCGACGGACCGGCCGGGCCCTGAGGCGGTCGGGCGAGAACGCCCGGGGAGTACTCGATGCTTGGGCTTCCCGGGAGGAAGAAAGGGGGACATTGCTCGGTGGAAGCAAGGAGAGAGGAAGAAGGAGAAGCAAGGGGAGACATTCTTCATTTCATAGCATCTTCACAAGAGCTTAATATTAGACGACCAAGGTAAATGACGCAGGTTGGCCCCGGTGACTCGGGCGCAACGCCGCGGAATATAGGGCCGAATGACGCACCTGTTTGGCCTGGGTCGTCGAATAGGGTGCGGCGCAGGACGCACCGACAGTGTAGGGCAAGGCGAGGTAACCTCGGCGGTACGGGCCGGGGGCTCGCGTCTAAGCGGGCGGACATGGTCCTTGCATCCTTCTCGGTTTTCGAGCCCCGGAGGGGCGGAAAGACCAGGAAAACCGCGGCCGGATGCTTAGTGCGTCTCGTGAGACCCCCTCCGTGAGGCACCCTCTTCGAATACTGCGCCGATGATCATTATGGGGTTCATTCCTTGCCGCACGGCGTTCTCCTCGCGTTCGGGATGGGTGTTGCCCATCTTGCGCATTCTTCGCAACGGCGGGTTTGTCTGCTCTTGCCGATGGGTTCCTCGATTCCCTAGGATGGGTCCGCACCAAGGCGCTCCCACCGAGAAGACGTGCGACTGTTGCCTAAACCGTCGATGATTCGACGCCCGACATCCGGTGACGACCGCCTGTTCACGGCGACGCCGGCCACCACGTTGGGTTGAGCGGTGGGCCCTCGGCGTCCCTTCGGGCTCGAGGGTTTGGGGACGCTCGAACTGGCGGTGCCTGTCGGCGGCCCGTTGAGCGATTCGGCCTTGCCCTTTCCTTCCCATCTGGAGACACAATCCGTGGCACGAAAGTCATCCCGGCGAAGCTGCCGACCTGCGTGTGATCCGCTCGAGTCGCGGGCCCTCCTGGCGACGTTCCAGGTGATCAACACCCGGGCCGTGGGGGCCGGATCGCTGAGTCGGGCCATCGAGCTGGCCAACAACAAGCCCGGCACCGACACCATCACCTTCAACATCCCCGGCGACGGGAACCACGAAATCCCCATGGCCGGCCTCCTCGGGGTCAGCGTCAAGAGCAAGGTCATCATCGACGGCTACACGCAGCCGGGCTCCGCGCGCAACACCTCCTCGGACCCGGCCGCGAACAACGCCAAGGTCCTGGTGACCATCAAGAATCTCGCGTCCTCCGGCCCCGCACTCGCCTTCTGGGGCAAGGGCGCGAGCGGCTCCCAGATGCGCGGGATCCGCGTCGTCAGCCTGGCGCACTCCCAGTCGGGCATCGAGATCCGCAACGCGGACAATGTCAAGATCGACGGCTGCGCGTTCTCGGGCGAGCAAAATTCCCGGCTGACCCAGGCGATCATCATCCGCAACGGGAACCGCAACACGATCGGCGGCAACGTGGCCTGGACCCCGGCCCTGCAGAACGTCATGAACACCTACAACGTGGGCGTGGATCTGATCGGCAACTCGCAGCACAACGCGATCGTCAGCAACCTCATCGGCGGGGAACCGGGGCAATCCCAGGACCCGCTCCAGAAGGTCGGCGTGCTGGTCCAGCGGTCCGCCCGGAACAACACCATCACCCGCAATCTCCTGTACAAGAACATCACGCAGCTCAAGATCGAGTCGACCAACACGGTCGACGATAACACCTTCGTCGATCGCTGATCCGGGCCATCGGCCCGGGCGTCGGGGCCTCTGTCACTCGGAAGCCGGCCGCAGGAAAGGGGACGACCGCGGAAAAGGGGGCGTTGTTCGATTCGCCCCATTTTCACGATCGTTCCCAGCGGACCGCCCAGACCAAACGGGTGCCGACGTCCCCGGATTTCAGGCGCACGATTTTGGCCCTGGCAGTCCGCTACCGGGGCATGGAATGGGCATCGCGGAATGGCCCCTTTCCCCTCGCGTTCGGGAGGAGGGCCGGCCCGCGGCTCATGCGTCCTGCGCCGGGTCGTAGGGGACGATCTTCTGCCACTCGTCGGCGTCGGAGCGGGACACGGCGACTCGAAGCCGACGTGGATGTGCGCCCTCGCCACGCCGCCGGGGGGATCGTGGCCACGTTCATCGACAGCCTCGTCGAGCCGACGTTCTGGCGACACATGCCGGTCTTGCAGGTAATGCCGTGCCGGCCGCGCCAGGTCTCGCTGTTGCGGCTGGTGAAGATCCCGTCCCGCCCTTTCACGTCGCGGGCCAGATCGACGTCGTCCTGCTCGATCGCCATCGACGCGGCCCTCCCTCGGTCGCTGGGCCCTCGGTGAGGATCATGGCCGCCAATCTCGTCTGGTTTCCGGCCCGGGGACGGTTCCCCGGCGGGTCGGGCCGCATTAGACTTGGGGGAGGGGCGTGCGCGATCGGTGCGGAGGGTCGAGGCGAGGCGGGGCGCGACCGTCGCCGCGGCGGGCCGGGTCCGGGCCTGCCCCTCGCGTCGCCGACCGCGGCCCCTGGTGGGCCCCGTCCCGAGCCATCGAGGCCGCCGGCCCCTCGGGAGGTGCCTTCCGGGGTACCCGCCCGGCTTGCCGGGGCTCCGGCTTCCAACCGAGGGGATCCTGCGTTGGCTCCTGACGCCCAGTCGGTCCTGGATGCTCTCGATGCCCACATCGCGGTACTCGACCTCGCCGGTCGGATCACCGCCGTGAACCGGGCCTGGCGCCGCTTCTCCCGGGAGAACGGCGGCGACGACGGCACCACGGGCATCGGCATGAACTACCTGGAGGTCTGCCGGTCGGCCGAGGATCAGGGGCATCGCGACGCCTGCGCGACGGCCCAGGGCCTCCGGGCGGTGCTCCGCGGGGAGATGCCGGAGTTCCGCCTCGAATATCCCTGCCACTCGCCCACCGAGCAACGCTGGTTCCTGCTGCACGTGACGCCGCTGGACGAGGGCGGCGCGGTCACCTCGCACCTGACGATCACCGACCGCAAGCTCGCCGAGCAGGAGGTGGTCCGCGGGGCCGCCGAGCTGGCCGAATCCTACGGGCGACTCCGCCGGCTGGCCGACGACCTCGATCGGATGGCGAGCTCGCGAGCCGAGGCCTGCGAGCGGCTCGAGCGGGCGTTGAAGGACCTGCAACGCGCCGAAGCCCAGCTCGTGCATTCCGAGAAGATGTCGGCGGCTGGGGCAACTGGTCGCCGGCATCGCCCACGAGAACCAACAACCCCCTGGCGTTCGTGGGCACGAACGTGGCCGTGCTGATGCGCGATCGCCGGCCTGGCCGAACTGATCCGCCTCCAGCGCGGGGAGCCGACGCTGGCCGAGCACAGGCCCGACCTCCTGGCTCGGATCGTCGACCTCGCCGGGCGGGTCGACGCCGATTACGTGCTGGAGAACATCGACGGCCTGCTGGGCTGGGCCGGACCGACGCCGGGTTGAGGCGGATCCCGGATCGTGGCCGACCTCCGCAGCTTCGCCCGGCTCGACGAGGCCGAGCTCAAGGAGGTCGACGTCGACGCGGGCATCCGCGCGACCGCGATCCTGTACGTCGGCCACGCCGAGCGGGCCGGCGTCGGCCTGGAGCTCCGGCTGGGCGCGGCCGAGCCCGTGCTCTGCTACCCGGGCCAGGTGAACCAACTCGTGCTCAACCTCGTGACCAACGCGATCGACGCGTGCCAGCCCGGAGGCCGCGTCACCCTGACGACCCGACGGGTCGGCGACGGCCTGGAGATCGAGGTGGCCGACACCGGGCACGGGATCGACCCGTCGATCCTCGACCGGATCTTCGATCCGTTCTTCACCACCAGGCCGATCGGGTCGGGCGCCGGGCTTGGCCTGGCCATCAGCTACGGCATCGTGCAGCGGCACCGCGGGCGGATCGCCGTCGAATCGTCGCCCGGCGCGGGCAGCCGGTTCACCGTCCGCCTGCCCGACGACGGCCCGCACGCGCCGGGATCGGGGACGGGGTGGAAAAAGCGGACGTCCTGAACATCGGCAGATCCCAGAAAGCACCGACGAAGCACCATTCGATCGATCATGGCCCTCGCCGCCTGGGTTCGTCGCACGATCGCCGCACAGCACTCGCGTCGCCCCCCTCCGCCGCCGCGATCATGCCGCTGTATCACCGATCCATTTCGAAGTCCTCCAGGACTCGCGCGTCCTCGACCTGCGGGAGTGGGCCCCGGTCGCGCCCGGGCCGGGAGCCCCACGAGACGGGCAAGCCCGAGACGGCCGGAACCGTGCGGATCGTTGCCGAATACCTGGTGGAGATCAGGTCGACCCTGGCCTACCAGTTGCCGTCGGTGGGGCCCGGTTATCCCGATGAGCCCACCTGGAATCACAAGTCGAGTCGGGTGTTGGCCTTCGTCGGCGTGCTGGCCTCGGGTGGCCCCGATGGGCAGTCCAGCAGGACCACACGCCGGGGCCGAAATCGGTGGGCGCGGGTCGCCTACGTTCCGCCTCGAGGGGAGCCCAGGCTGCGAGCCGTCCTCGACGGCGACGACGGCCGAAAATCCGAACATCCACCCTTCTCCGTGCCCCCCTTTTCCGTGCGGAGTTTCCCCGTCGAAGGCCCTGCATGGCCGGGGATCGGCCCCGGGGCGGCGCGGGCGGGGCATCGGATTTGCCTGCGATCGTGGGGCGATCGTGGGCGATTCTTCCGGTTCGGGAAGGGGGCATGGCGTGGCGATCGTCGGGGTATCGGAGGGGTTGAGGGCGCGGCCGGGCGGGGTGGGTCCGGGCCGGGAGGCCGGGGCGGCGATCGCTTGCCTGGTGCCGCTCGGTGTGTTCGGGTTCGCCTGGCTGGCCTCGCGCGAGCGGAGGAGCATCGAGGCCTGGGTGACGGCCTCGGTCGTCGGCACCACCGCCGTGATCTGCGGCTCCATCCTGGCCATCAAGGCGGGCAAGCACGCGGGCCGATAGGGCCGAGGCGGCCCCGATCCGGCATCCGGTCGATCGGGAGGACAGGGGAAGCGAGGTGCCTGGCCGAATGCAATCGATCGGTCCGGCTTTCGACGCCCCCCCCACGAACCGAATCATCGATCACGGGCGGCGGACTGGGCCCTCCAGATCGGCCCCGGCGCGCGTTAGGCTGGTGACATCGGCCCCGGTGGTGGGCCGACCCGCCTTGACGGGGTGACGCCGCCCGGCGTGGTCCCGTCCCGGAGACCCGAACATGAGGACGCTTCCTCTGGGCGTCGCACGCCGCGGGCGCCGCCACGCGCGCATCCTGCTCGCAAGTTTCGCCGTGATCCTGGGCCCGATCGTCCTGGCCAACGCGCAGGATCCGCCCCGACTCCGGCGCGCCGATAGCTTCCTGGGCATCCACTTCGACTTCCATGCCGGCGAGGACTGCAAGGAGGTCGGCAAAGGCGTGGATGCGGCGATGGTCGAGCGGATCGTCGATCTCGTCCATCCCGATTACCTGCAGGTCGACTGCAAGGGCCACCCCGGCGTGTCGAGCTACCCGACGAAGGTCGGCCACCCGGCCCCCGGGTTCGTGGGCGACCCCCTGCGGATCTGGCGCGAGGTGACCGCGCGGCGCGGGGTCGGTTTGTTCATGCACTACTCGGGCGTCTGGGACTCGAACGCGGTGAAGGAGCACCCGGAATGGGCGGCCGTCGACGCGGCCGGCAAGCCCAGCCCCAAGGCGACGTCGGTCTTCGGTCCCTATGCCGAGGAGCGGCTCATCCCGCAGCTCCGCGAGCTGGCCGGCGTCTATGGGGTCGATGGCGCCTGGGTGGACGGCGATTGCTGGGCGGCCGTCGCCGATTACTCGCCGGCCGCCCTGGCGGCGTTCCGCGAGGCGACCGGCATCGAGCAGGCGCCACGCAAGCCCGGCGACCCGCACTGGCGGGCCTTCCTCGACTTCCAGCGAGACGCCTTCCGACGCTACCTCTGCCGCGACATCGCCGCCGTGAAGGCGACGAACCCGGGCTTCCAGTACTGCAGCAACTGGGCGTTCACCGACCACATGCCCGAACCGGTCGCGGCGCCCGTCGACTTCCTCTCCGGCGACTTCTCGCCCGAGGATAGCGTCAACTCGGCGCGGCTCTCGGGCCGATTCCTGGCGCGCCAGGGGAAGCCCTGGGACCTGATGGCCTGGGGCTTCGCCACCAAGCCGACTCGCCAGCACAAGACCGCCGTGCAACTGCAACGCGAGGCGGCCGTCATCCTGGCCCTTGGAGGCGGCTTCCAGGCCTATTTCAACCAGCGTCGCGACGGCTCGGTCCCCCTGGAGCTGATGCCGGTGATGGCCGAGGTGGCCCGGTTCTGCCGGGAACGCCAGGCCCTGTGCCACCGCGCCGAGGCCGTGCCGCAGGTGGCCGTCTTGTTCTCGACCGCCGCGCACTATCGGCAGATCAACAGCCTGTTCGGCCGCGACAACGCCCGGGTCGCGGGCGTCCTTCAGGCGCTGCTCGACGCGCAGAATTCGGTGGAGCTGCTGGCCGAGCACCACCTGATCGGCCGGATGGGCGAATACCCGCTGATCGTCGTGCCGGAGTGGGAGTACCTCGAACCCTCGTTCCGCGACGCGCTCGTCTCCTACGCGAAGGGCGGCGGCAACCTGCTCCTGATCGGGCCCAGGACAGTCGCCCTGTTCGCGTCGGAAATCGGCGAGGTCACGGATGGCGGCCCGACGATCAAGCCGCTCGGCCGGGGCCGGATCGCGGCGATGCCGGCGGCGTTCGGCCAGGCCTATCAGAAGTCGCCCGACGAGGGGGCGAGGCGCCTGTTGAATGACCTCGTGCGCAGGCTCGTCCCCGAGCCGGTGGTGGAGGTGACGGGGAGCCCGTCGGTGGACGTGTGCCCGGCCCGCCAGGGCGGCAAGCTGCTGGTCAGCCTCGTGAACGTCTCGGGCCCGCACCGGACGGAGCCGATCCTGGAGTCGATCGAGCCGGTCGGCCCCTTGTCGGTGACGATCCGGACGAAGGACCGACCCGGCCGGGTGTCGCTCCAGCCGGCCGGCATCGAGCTGCCGTTCGAGTTCCGGGAGGGGACCGTGCAGCTGACGGTCCCGAAGGTCTCGATCCACGAGGTGGTCGTGGTGGAACCCTGACGCGCGACAGCCATTGCCCGGCGAGGCCGGGCCGGGTAGCTTACCGCGACCGGGGGCGGGGATCGGTGTCCGATCCCGTTGCGGCCTTCCCCCGGATTGGTTGAGGTGCTCCATCGCCCCGACGGGCGGGGGCAGGCCGGCCATCCAGGCGATTCCCTGGCATTGCTTTTGCCCTGTCAGCCGTTCCTGTTTGGTCACGAATTCCTGCCTCGGGGACACGACCGATGCCCGACAACGCCCCCGACCCGGCCCGTCATCCTGAGCGTCGGCCAGTGCGGGCCCGACCACGCGACGATCTCCCGGTTCCTCGCGCGCGACTTCGCCGCCGAGGTCCTGCGAGCCCACGACTTCGACGAGGCCCTCGCCATCCTCCGGGGCGAGCGCACGGTCGATCTCGTCCTCGTCAACCGCGAGACCGACGCCGACGGCACCCGCGGCCTCGACCTGATCCGGACGATCCGCACCGACCCGACCTTCCACGGCGTCCCGGTGATGCTCGTGAGCAACTACGAGGACGCCCAGGCCCAGGCCGTCGCCCTGGGCGCCCTCCCGGGCATCGGCAAGGCCCGCCTGAACACCCCCGAGGCCCGCGACCGCCTGGCCTCGGCGCTCTCTTGAACGGGGGCCGGGGGTGATTTCGGGGGTTCCGTCGCAAGACGCACCAGGGGGTGGGGCAAGGCGAGGGAGCGTTGGCGGCAAGGCTCCGGGGCTGGCGCGCCCTACCAGACGGATTAGTCTAACGTGGTGCGTGGTCTTGGGGTCTGCCGCTCGATCTTCTTCCATCTTTCAATTTTGTAGAAACTCGGATCGAAGGATTTCGGGGCTTCTTCCCCAGGGCCGGCGAAAGAAAAAGTAACTTCGCCTTTCATGATCTTGTATATTCCATTGATCTTGGTTTGTTTGTTTTTTTGATCCCTGGTAGTCAATTCTATCAAGTTCAAATCCCCCGATTTCAAGGTTCTGTAGTATCCGCTATAGAAAGGGCCGCCTTGCGATCCGCCCTCCGGGTCCCCGTGGAAATAACGTAGGTCGCCCCTAAACCTTAGGTGTTTCCAGGCTTGATCGCTCTTGAATTCCCCCTTGTGCTCGGCGGAAACGAATTCCCATTCCGTGTCGAACAATCCATGGCCAATTTCTTGATGCGCCGCAAAAGCGATCATCAGAACACAAATTCGCATAGAATTTCATTTCATGGCTACAAGGAGCCCTTGGGGCGGAATTCGACGTCGGTACGGGAATCGGGGCGGAGATCGATGTCAGGTCATTTCCGCGGTCCGGATCGGTCGAGGCGGACCATCGCCCGAAGCTAGAAGCGAGCGTACCCCGGCCGGCGATCATGGAACATGATCCGACGCCAATTTACCCCTTTCCCTCGGCCATGGCCAATTTGCTGTATCCGGATGATCGTGCAATGAATGCGTGTCCCGGATATGGGCGTCCTTTCCGAGAGAAAGGCGGGCCCTGGACCTTTCCGACACGCGGGGTTGGCGCTTCGCTTCCCCGGCGTGCGACGCTCTCTTAAGATGGACCGCCACCTCCGATCGATTCCGTCCCCAAGGGATGCCCGCGATGCCCCGAATCCGCCTGAAGCTGGGCGTCGCCGATCCGCCCCCGATGGCCCGGCCGGCGGATCGGGCCCGGCAGGCGGCGCGTTGGGGGATCAGCCTGCTGCTCCACGTCGGGGTGCTCCTGTTCCTGGGCGTCTTCCTCGTCGTGGACCTCGGGGAAGGCGGCGGGGGCGGGGGAGGCTTCGGCCTGGAGCTTCTCGGCCCGGCCGACGGGGATCCGACGGGGGATTTGACCGCTTTGGCGCGCGTCCCCGGCGTGGGCGACCCCCTGTCGCTGGAGGCCGAGGGGATGGAGGAGAAGTCGGTCCCGGTCGAGATGATCGATCGGCCGATGCCCGACGTCGAGTCGCTCACCATCCGGCCGCCGACGCCCCGGTCGAAGGCCCAGGGCGGATCGGCCCCGATCGCGGGCGACAACGTCGCGGGCGACGACGCGGTGCGAGGCCGGGCCGGCGAGGGGCAGCGGCTGGGCGAGGGCGAGCCGTCGAACCGGCCGGTCGCGGGGCGTCGAGGCCCGCTCAAGTGGGAGTTGCTGCACATCGGGGGCGGGACGCCCGCCTCGGAAAAGGCGGTCGACCAGGGCCTGGAATGGCTCGGCGCGGCACCAGCGATCCGACGGCTCCTGGTCGCTCGACACCGAGGGCCTCTGCAAGAGCTATAACGAACCCTGCCCGCCCACGCGGGCCTATGAACAGCGACACCGGCGCCACCGGGTTGGCGCTGCTGGCCTTCCTGGGGGCGGGGCATACCCACACCGAGGAGGGCCGCTACCAGCACACGGTCACCCGCGGCCTCCGCTGGCTGGCCTCGCACCAGTCGGGCGACGGCAACTTCTTCACCGGCGGCGACGGCCACGCGGCCCTGTATAGCCAGGCCATCGCCTGCATGGCGATCTGCGAGTCGCTGGCGATGACCGAGGACAAGGCGCTCCAGAAGCCGGCCGTCAAGGGGCTGAACTTCATCATCCGGGCGCAGAACAAGACGAGCGGCGGCTGGAGGTACGTCCCCGGATTCGACGCCGATACGTCGGTCCTCGGCTGGCAGTTGTTCGCCCTGCGGAGCGCCCAGTTCGCCGGGTTCGCGTTGCCCAAAAACACGATCGCCCTGACGAGGCGGTACGTCGATTCGGCCTCGACCGACCGGAGGCGAGCGACGTACGGCTACATGCCGGGCTGGGCCCCCTCGCCATCAATGACGGCCGAGGGGCTGCTGGCCCGCCAGTACCTCGGCTGGGACAGGGACCATCCGGCGATGGTCGAGGGCGTTAGCCTGGTGTCGTCGAGCCTGCACGCCGACGAGATGGGCCGGAACATCTACTACTGGTACTACGCGACGCAGCTCCTGCACAACTTCGGCGGGCCGACCTGGGACGCCTGGAACGCCAAGATGCGCGACACCCTGATCGCCGAGCAGTTGACCCGGCCCGGATGCAGCCGGGGGAGCTGGGACCCGACCTGGCCCGAGCCCGACGCCTGGGGTGCCCGTGCCGGCCGCGTCTACCAGACGGCCCTGTCGCTCCTCTGCCTGGAGGTCTACTACCGCTTCCTCCCCCTCTACCGGACCGAGGAGCTGGACCTGGTCGAGGGGATGGAGAAGGGCAGGGGAAAGGATCCGGACGCTGTCGTCGAGAAGGAGAAGGGCCCCGCCGGGGGCCGCTGAGTCCGGCGCGGGGGCCCATCATGATGGGCCGATCGGGATTCGGGGTCGGTCCGCGTGCGGGCCGGGCGGGCGAGGATGGAGATCACGGCCGGACCTCCAGGGCCTGGCGAGAGCCCGCGGCCCGGATACAATCTCGGCCGGCGCCGGGAGGCTGCCCACATCGGGCGCCTCCCAGTGCGCTGGGATCTCGGAGGCGATCATGAAGGCGATTCTCTCCCTGGCGTTGGCCCTCGGGGCATGCGGCCTGGCGAAGGCTGCGGACGACAAGGCCGCCGATCCGGTCGGGACCTGGCAGTGCCGCTATGAGATCGGCGAGCAGAAGCGGATGTCGACCCTGATGATCAAGAAGGAGGGGGACAACTACGTCGGCACGATGAGCTGGCCCGACCAGAAGGACGAGAAGCTCAAGGACGTGAAGTTCAAGGACGGCAAGCTGACCTTCTCCGCCGTGCGGAAGTTCATGGAGAACGAGATCCCCCTCGACTACACCTTCACGGTCGACGGGGACAAGCTCCAGGGGAAGGGCGCGGCGGAGTTCGGCGGCCAGAAGCAGGAGTTCGACATCGAAGGCACGCGCGAGAAATAAGCGGGGTCGGTCGCACCCGCGGGTTTTCGATCGGGAACGGTGGGGCCCGAGGGTGTTCGGGCCCCACCTTGCCCGATGGGATCGTGCGGGGCCACAGCCCGCCCGGATTCAAAGCAGGCCCCGGCGTCGCCGGATGCCGATGCCGGAGCCGTCGGTGGCCGGTAGCAGGGTCTCGTAGGCCACCTGGTAAACGGACCGGGCATCGATGCTCACCGACGGCCGGTAGCGGGAATCCAGCTTGGCCGTGTAGACCGGCACGTTCGCCGCCGACACCTCGGTCACCATGACGGCGCCGAGGTCCTGGATGTAGGTCGCGACGAACTTGTTCCCGCTTCGCTGGATGGCGACCTTGGGCGCCGTCTCGCCGGCCGAGGTGCTCCTAACGTTGATCTCCCCGCCCATGCCGGCGGCGAAGGTGAACCGCCTGGCCCGGATGTTGGAATTCCTCCCCGTGATCCGCTGGTAGGCCACCACGCCGTTGCCGGAATCGTTCAGCGAGACGCTCGGCGACCGCTCCGCATCGCCGGTTGCCGCGACCGCATAGACGCCGGCGTAGCCCCCGGCGGCCGTGTAGAGCCGCATGCGGATGTCGGAACTCAGGCCCGGGGTATCGACCTGGTACGCGATCACGAAGCGGCCGTCCGAGGAGCGGGAGGCGCTGGAGCGGGTCTCGTTCGACCCGGCCAGGGACGACACGAAGACGTCCCCCAGGATCACCCCCGCGGAATCGTACCTCCGGGCCAGGATGTCCTGGTTCCCCGGCGTGCTGACCCTCGTATACGACACGACGAAGTTGCCGACGCCGTCGATGGCGGCGCTCGGGTCGGATTCCGGCCGGGCCGTCCCGCCCACGATGAGGCTGCCGTTGACGCCGTTGAGGTTGGCGCCGGCCGCCGAGAACCGGGCGACCTGCACGTCGGTGTCGCCGGAGGGCAGCGTGCGGGTCCATGCGACGACGAACCGGCCGGAGCGGTCCATGGCCACCGCCGGGTCGGAGTCGGCGAAGGTGGAGTTGTTGACGACGATATCGCCGCCGACCGGATTCCCGGCCGCGTTGTAGAGCCGGGCCCGGATGTCGGTGTCGGCGCCTGCCTTGACGTCGGTCCAGGCGATCACCGACATGCCGCCGAGCGAGCTGGCCGTGGCCGCCTCGAACTGGTGATTGTGCGTCTTCACGTTGACGGCCAACTCGGGCCCGACCAGCGACAGCACCTCGCGGCAGCCAGCCATCGTAGACGGGCACCCGCCGAGGCGGGCGGCGCATGGGCTTCACGTGCGGAATCATCGGACCTGCCTCCGTGAGTCGCGGGCGAAAAGACGCCCTGGAAAGCCACCGATCTCAACCCGCGGCCGTGCGGTCGCGGTGGTGCGGCGGTCATCACCCGGGAGCGGGGCCTGGCGGTACCCCGCAGGTCCTGTCGTGCGTCGTGCAACAAAAAACCCCGCCGCGGGACCTTCGGGGTCGCCGCGCGGGGCCGCCGTAGCCGGGATAGGCCCGCCCATCGCGAGCGGGCTTGCCTGGTTTATCGTAAAGGTACGCCGGCCGGATTTCAACGGGTGGGCGGGGCGGCGGGCCGCTGTCGAGGTGGGTGCGGGTGGTGCTTCCTGCGACCCGCCCGACTAGACTGCACGGACCGCGAGACCGGCCTGGGCCCCTCCCCATGCCGGCCTTGCGCCCAAAACCCGGCCGCCTTACAGGACCCTGGCATGCGCACCCGGTTCACGCCCCGTCCCCGTTTCCTCGCCCTGGCCGTCGCGTTCGCCCTCCTGGCGGCCGTCGAGGGGCGGGCCGGCGAGTTGCTCCTGGGCGGCTCCACCGTGAGCATCACGCCCGACCGGCCCGTCGCCCTGGCGGGGCAGATGCATACGCGAATCTCGAAGGGGGTCCGGAGCCCGGTGCTGGCTTCGGCGATCGCGATCGAGGCGCGGCAGGATGGGAAGGGGGTCGATCAGGCCATCCTTGTCGCCTGCGATTTGGTCGGGATCGAGCGGCCGGTCCTCGATCGGGCCCGCACGCTGCTGAAGGAACGCTTGCCGGACTTCGACGGGCGGAAGCTGGTGGTTAGCGCCACGCACACGCATACCGCGCCGGTGGTGATCGAAGGGCAATACCTGCTCCCGGAGGGAGGCGTGGTGCCGCCGGCCGAGTATGCGGAATTCCTGGCCGATCGGGTGGCGCAGGCGGCTACGGAGGCGTGGAAGTCGCGGAAGCCGGGGCGGGTCGGCTGGGGCCTGGGCCATGCGGTGGTCGCGCAGAATCGCCGGGCGATGTATGCCGACGGGAAAACGGTGATGTACGGCGACACGTCGAAGGCCGATTTCCGGGGCATCGAGGGCCCGGAGGACCAGGGCGTCGAGGTTCTCTGCTTCTGGGACGCGGACGGCAAGCTGATCGCGACGGCGGTCAACGTCGCCTGCCCGTCGCAGGAGGTGGAGGGGGATACGAACGTCGATGCCGACTTCTGGCACGAGATCCGGCAAGCCCTGAAGGCGAAGCACGGCGAGGGGCTGCACGTCCTCGGCTGGACCGGCGCCGCGGGCGACCAGTCGCCCCACCTGATGTACCGCAAGCAGGCCGAGGAACGGATGCGGAAGCTCCGGGGTGTGACGAGGCTCGAAGAACTGGCCCGAAGGGTCGTCTCGGCCTGGGAAGAAGCCCATGAGGGCGCCAGGCAGGAACAGCACGCCGACGCGGTTTTGGTCCACCGGGTCGAGGATGTCGAGTTGCCGATCCGCATGGTCAGCGTGGGGGAGGCCGACGAGGCCCGCAAGGAGGTCGAAACCCTGTCCAAAAACCCGAACCAGCACTGGATCGCCCGATGGAAGAAGGCGGTCGTCGATCGCTACGAACGCCAGCAGGCCGGCCAGGCCGAACCGTACCGGATGGAGCTGCACGTCCTCCGCCTGGGCGACGTGGCGATCGCCACCAACCCGTTCGAGTTGTACACGCAATACGGGATCCAGATGAAGGCCCGGAGCCGGGCGCTGCAAACCTTCGTGATCCAGCTCACCGGCCCCGGTTCGTACCTACCCACCGAGGTGGCGGTGCAGGGGGGCGGCTACAGCGCGATCCCCGCCAGCAGCGAGGTCGGCCCGGAAGGCGGGCGGGTGCTGGTCGAGCGCACGGTGGCCGGGATCAACTCCCTGTGGCCGGCGCCCTGACAGGCCGTCGAGGGGCCGGGGGGCGCCGGCCTCCTCCCCTTGGCCGACCCGGTATGATGGCGGCAGGCACCCCATTCGCGTCGCCCCGCAGGAGACGATTCATGCCCCGAACTGGATGGCTTCCGGCATCGGCGTTGATTTGCCTCGCCCTTGCCGGGTGCGAAGAGGCCCCCGTCGAAGCTCCGACATCCGCCGCACCGCCCATCGATCGCCCCGCCCCCGCCGGAGACGCCGAGATGCCGCCGATCGAGAACGAAGGCCAGCCCGCCACCGCTCCGAAGTACAACCCCCTGTCGGCCGCCGAGGAGTACGTGATCCTCCGCAAGGGCACGGAGCGGCCCTTCACCGGCGAGTACACCGACCTGAAGGCGCCCGGCACCTACGTCTGCCGTCGGTGCAACGCCCCGCTGTATCGCTCGGCCGACAAGTTCGCCAGCGAGTGCGGCTGGCCCAGCTTCGACGACGAGATCGCCGGTGCGGTCAAGAAGGTCCGCGACGCCGACGGCCACCGGACCGAGATCCTCTGCCAGAACTGCGGCGGCCACCTGGGCCACGTCTTCATCGGCGAGGGCTTCACGGCCAAGAACACGCGGCACTGCGTCAACTCGGTGTCGATGAAGTTCTACGCCGAGGGCGAAGAGTTGCCCGCCGTGATCGAGTAGGCGCGGGCCGATCGAATGCGGGGGGCCGACCTTCCCGGGCCGGCCCCGGCCGCTCGCCGTTCGTGGGATGGATGGTGGCCACGCATGGGCCGCGGTTCGGGGTGCCCGAGCGATGTTCAACGGGCGGTCGTACCGTCGGCCTTGTCGCCGGGCTGGGTGTATTCCGGCGTGTCGAACATCCCGGGCTTCGCCGGCTTCGGGTCGCGGGGCAGGATCTCGGGCAGCATGGCGACGTTGTAGGCCCAGGCCGCGAGCACCTTCGCCCCCTGGTTGATCTCGTCGGCGTACACCTTGTCGACGGTGTCGCTCTCGGTGTGGTGCGTCTTGCGGTACTCGGCGCCGTCCTGGACGACCGCGAAGGCCGGCACGCCGAACGGCAGGAACGACAGGTGGTCGGTGCCGCCCATCTCGCGGAGGCTGAGCTCGTCGAGCCTCAGCTCGTCCTTGAACGGGGCGACGACCTGGTCCATCCGCTCTCGCAAGTCGTAGCGGCCCTGGAGGCCGATGCTGGTGACCCGGCCCGTTCCCATGTCGTGCACGAGCACGCCGGAGACCTTGTCCATCTCCGCCCGGTGCGCCCTGGCGTAGGCGCGGGAGCCGTGCAGGCCCTGCTCCTCGCCCGAGAAGAGGACGAACCGGATCGTCCGCTTGGGCTTGATCTTCAGGGCCTGGAGGGCGCGGGCGGCCTCCATCACGGCCATGATGCCGGTGCCGTTGTCGGTGGCGCCGGTGCCGAGGTCCCAGCTATCGATGTGGCCGCCCAGGATCACCACCTCGTCGGGCTTCTCGGTGCCGGGGATCTCGGCGACCGTGTTGTCGACCTCCACCGGGGCGTCGCTGATCTTATTCCGGATGTCGAGTTCGATCTCGACCGGCCCCCGCTTCAGGAGCCGCCAGATCAGGCCGTAGGATTCGGTCGTCAGGAAGGCCGAGGGGTACGCGGAGATGGTGAAGTTGCCGGTCGCGCCGGTCATGTTGACCAGGCCGTGCTCCTTGTCCGAGTCGCGGAGCACGCCGGCGATCCCCTCGGCCTGGAGCATCGGCTCGGCCAGCTCCATGAACTTCTGCTGGCGGAGGTATTCCCGCATCCGCCGGGGCCTGTCGGCCGCCAGGTCGGCCTTCGGCTTCCTCGGGTCGGCCTGGATGGAAACCGGTGCCAGGAGGATCCACGCCCCCTTCAGCTTCCCCTTGTAGGCGGCGAGGTCGGCCTCCGACTCGCCCTGGAGGTGGACCACCGGCCCGCGGATCGGCCCTTTGGTCGAGGGCGCCCAGCCGGCCGACTCGACCAAGAGCCGCTGCTCCACGGGCACCAACACCCGGCCGCTCGACGGCCCGCGCGTCCAGGAGCGGTGGATCGTCCAGGGCTCGAGCTTCGCGTTCTTGAGGCCATACTGCTCGAACTTCGACCGGGTCCACTCGTTGGCGAGCTTCAGGTTGGGCGAACCGGTGAGCCTCGGCCCGATCATGTCGCAGAGGTATTCGAGGTTGGCCATCAGCTCGGAGTTCTTGTCGACCTCGTCGAGGATGGCGCGGGTCACCGCCTTCACCTCGGCCCCGGACTCCCCGGGCCCTTGGTACGGTGACTGGGCCCGGGTTGCGGGGGCCGGGGCCAGGACGAGCAGCGCTACCGTCAATCGCATGAACATAAAATGCTCCGGTGCGAGGGGCAGGGGCGTCGATCCATGCGCGGCGAGGGAGGCGGCGCCGCCCGGATCAGACTACCGGCCCGCCGCAGCCGGTTCAAACGGCCGTCGGGGGGCTCGCCCGCAAGGCCTGCGACCCGATCTCCGCGCGGGCGAATCATTGACCGCCACCGCCGACACTGTAGACTGAACCCGGTCGGGGCGACCGCGTCGCGATCTTCCGTTCGATCCCCAGAAGCCGAGGAGCACGGCGATGTCCGAATGTCCGAAGAGCCTTTCTCGCCGGGACATGATGCGGATCGGGGCGACGGGGGTGGCCGCGGCCGGCCTCGCCAACCTGCCGGTGCTGGGCCAGGAGCCGGTCGCGGGCGGCAAGCTGCCCAAGCGTCGGTACGGCCAGACCGGGCTGGAGATCGGCTGGCTGGTGGGCGCCTCCGACTGGACGGCGCAGCTGATCCCCCAGGCCATCAGCGCCGGGGTCAACTACTGGCACAAGGCCCAGGCCTGGAACGCCGACACGTTCCCGGCGGCCCTCAAGGCCCTGCCGAGGGAGTCGTACTACCTCGAATGCGTCGTCGATCGCGTCGACGGCGACCACACTCGCGGCAAGATCGACGAGGAGCGGCATTACGAGTTCGTCAAGGCGCGGCTGAAGGCGTCGGGCGTCGGCTATTATGATGTGTTCAAGTTCCACTTCGGTTACCACTCGATCGAGGAGGTGAAGCAGAACTCGGGCATGGTCAAGGCGTTCGAGCGGCTCAAGAAGGAGGGGCTGGTCAAGCACCTGGCGATCTCGCAGCACCACTACAGCAACCTCGAAGGCGGCAACATGGCCTGGGAGATCCTCAACTACCTGGCCGACAACCGCCCGTACGAGGCCACCCAGTTCTTCTACACGTACAACGATCGCAAGGAAGTCGCGGAATGGATCGACGTGGCCAAGAAGAAGGACATCGGCACCATCGCCATGAAGACGATGGGCGGCGTCGGCCGCGCGGCGAATGACGACAAGTTCAAGAAGCTGCTCGCCGACCCCAAGTTCCAGGGCAGCACGCCGGCCGCGGCGATGGTGAAGTGGCTGAGGTCCAACGACAACCTCAACGCCGCCGTGATCGCCAACCGCAACTTCGATCAGTTCCGCGAGAACGCCGCCGCGGCCATCCACCTGGCGATGCACCAGCCCGACCGCGAGGCGCTCGGCCTGCTGTCGGCCTACAACAAGGGACTCACCTGCCTGCTGTGCGCCGAGTGCGTCTCCCAGTGCCCCGAGCACATCGCGGTGGCCGACATCTTCCGGTACGAGCGGTACGCCCGCGACTACTACGACCTCGACCGCGCCCGCAAGGAATACGCCGGCCTCACCAAGAACGGCACCTCGTGCGCCGGCTGCGGCGAATGCCTCACGGCCTGCTCGCAAGGGATCGACATCCCGGCCAAGCTGAAGGATGTGCACAAGCTGCTCGGTTGAGCGGGGGCAAGGAAAGGGCTAGAAAAGGTGTCGGGAACCGTCTTCGCTCACGAAGGAACGGTTCCCGACACCTTTTCTTGCCCTGGCACCTTGCCTTACCGTGCGGAGGACGCGCGGATGAGCGACGGGCCAGGTTCGGCCGATGATCCCGTCATCGTGGTGTCCGGGTTGCCCCGATCCGGCACCTCCCTCCTGATGCAGGTGCTGCTGGCCGGCGGGATCCCGGTGCTCGCGGACGGGCTGCGCGCGGCCGATACGAGCAACCCCCGCGGCTATTTCGAGTACGAGAAGGTCAAGCGGTTGGCCGCGGACAACTCCTGGCTGGGCGAGGCGCGGGGACGGGCCTTGAAGGTCATCGCACCGCTCTTGCCGTTCCTGCCGAGCGGCCCGCGCTATCGCGTGCTCTTCCTGCAGAGGGACATGGGCGAGGTCCTCCGGTCGCAGTCGGCCATGCTCCGGGCCCTCGGCCAATCGCCGGGCGGCGATGACGCGGCGCTGGCCGCCGCCTTCGAGGCTCAACTGGCAACGGCCCGGGAATTCCTCGGTCGGCAGCCGCTCACGGCCGTCGAAACGGTCGATCATCGCGATTTGCTGGCCGAACCCGGGACGGTCATCGACCGGATCGTCCGGTTCCTGGAGCGGCCGGACCTCGACCGGGAGGCGATGATCGGGGCCATCGACCCGCAACTTTATCGGTCGAGGACCGCCGGATTCGACCCGATTCCCCGGTGAATCCTGCGGGAACGCCCGGTGTGTTGCCAAAAAGTAACTCTCGAAAACTATTGTAGCGTTGCATCATTGACTCGCCCACAAGCCTGGGCTAGATTCACTCCCCGGGATCTGCCGGCATTGACATCTCTCCTCGATGTCTGCGTCCATGACACCATGCGACCGATCTATCGGGAGGAGTTCACCTTGATGACCGCGACGACTCGCAAGATACGTCTCAGCGACAAGGCCGATCGGATCCTGGCCAGGGCGGCCACGGCCCTCGCGGCCGCGACGGGGGCCGGCCTGGTTAGCCAGGCGGGGACGGCCCAGGCGGACATCATTTATAGCGGTCCGGTCAACATCAATGTTCCCAGCACCACCGCCGGCATCTATCTCAACGTGGTGACCGGCGTCTCGTCCGCTTCGCCCGGCGCCGTCCCGGGCTGGGACATCAATCCGTGGGGAAGCTCCTCATTCTTCATCTGGGCGAACACCGCTACGTCCGGGACCGGCGTCGTCACGAACTTCGCCGGGGGCAGCTCCTCGACGCTCACCGATAACCTGCCCGTGGGCACGATCGTGGACGGATCGTACTCCTATGCTGCACAATCGAGCGTCGAGACGACCGGCCCCACGGCCTTTCTCGTCAACAGCGCCAATAATTACATCGGCTTCCGCTTCTTCAATGAGTCGACCAACTCGCTGAATTATGGCTGGATGCAATTCAGCCTGTCCAGCAGCCTCAACGGCCAGCCGCGTTCGATCGTCGCCTACGCCTACGAGAACACGGGGGCGGCCATCCGGGTGGGCGCTGTGCCCGAGCCCGCGACGCTGGCGATGCTGGCGACGGGCGTGGCCGGCCTGGCCGCGTTCCGCCTGGCCCGCCGCCGCGCCGTCTGATCGGGGCGGGGCCCGGGTTCCGCCGGGCCCGTCCGCCCCTCCCGGCCGAGATCGATCCGGCCCATGCCGGCCGCGGCATGGGCCGCCTTTTGGGGCGCCCGGAGAACTGGCCGTGACCGGACCCCGTCTGGCCTCGAAGGTCCTGCTGGTCGGCTGGGACGCGGCCGACTGGAAGTTCATCAACCCGCTGCTCGACGCCGGCCTGATGCCGAACCTGGCGCGGCTGGTCGACGGCGGCGTGATCGCCAACCTCGCCAGCCTGCGGCCCTGCCTGTCGCCGATCCTCTGGACGTCGATCGCCACCGGCAAGACGGCCGACAAGCACGGCATCACCGGCTTCGTGGAGCCGATCCCGGGCGGGGCGGGCGTCCGGCTGTCCACGAGCACATCCAGGACCACCAAGGCCCTCTGGAACATCCTCTCCCAGAGCGGCCTGAACAGCGTGGTGGTCCACTGGTACGCCAGCCACCCGGCCGAGCCGATCCGCGGGGCCTGCGTCGCCGGCAGCCTGTTCGAGGGGCGCCCCGCCTCGCCGGACGACCCCTGGCCCGTGCCCGCCGGCGCCGTCCATCCCGAAGCGCTGGCGTCGGCCCTGGCCGACTGCCGGTTGCACCCGGCCGAGTTGGGTCCGCCCGACCTGGCGCCCTGATCCCGGAGATCGACCGGATCGACCTCGCCGCCGACCCGCGCCCGGCCAGCTCGCCGAGGTCGTGGCCCGCTCGGTATCGGTCCACAGCGTGGCGACCGCGCTGATGGAGTCCGAGCCGTGGGACTTCCTGGCGGTCTACTACGACGGCCTGGACGTCGCGGGGCACCGGTTCATGCCCTACCATCCCCCGCGGATGGCGACGGTGTCCGAGGCCGATTTCCGCCGGTACCAGCACGTCATGCGCGAGCTGTACCTGTTCCACGACGAAATGCTCGGCCGGCTGCTGGAACTCGCCGGCGATGACGCGACGGTCTTGCTCGTCTCGGACCACGGGTTCCACTGCGACCACCTCCGGCCTGCCGGCCACGCCGCGACGGCGGAAGAAGACGCCGCGGCCTGGCACCGGCATTACGGCGTACTGGCCCTGCGCGGCCCGGGAATCCTGGCGGATGAGCGGATCTATGGCGCCACCCTGCTGGATATCGCGCCGACGGTGCTGCACCTGTTCGGCCTGCCCGTGGGCCGGGATATGGACGGCCGCCCGCTGCTCCAGGCGCTGAAGCGGCCGGGCTCGTCATTCCCAACAATCCCCGGTTGGGACCTGCAGCCGGGCGACGACGGCCGGCACCCGACCGACCTCCGGCAGGCCATGCTGGCCTCGACGGCGGCCGTGGACCAGTTGATCGCCCTGGGCTACCTGCCGGCCGCGACGGCGGAGGAACGGCGGGCCGTCGCCATCGCCGAGGCCGAATCCCGGTTCAACCTCGCGGAAGTGCACGCCGGGCACGGGCGGATCCGGCAGGCCCGCGAGCTGCTCGAGGGCCTGCACGGCGAACATCCCGATCACCCCCGGTACGCGATGGCGCTCGCCCGCGTGTATTCTGACCTCGGTGAACCTCGCCGGGCGCTGGCGATCATCGAGCAATTGGAATCCGCGGGCCGGCGGTCGCCCGACGGCGACCTGCTGGCGGCGGCCGCCCGGTTCCAGGACGGCCGGCCTGACCAGGCGCTCGAACGCCTGGCCGAATGCGAGCGGCGATATCCCCCCAGCGCCGCCCTGTTCGGCCTGATCGGCAACCTGCACCTGGCCCGCCAGGGCTGGCACGAGGCGGATCGGGCGTTCGCCCGGGCGCTGGAGCTGGACGACGACGAGCCCCACTGGCACAACGGCATGGCCCGCGCCGCGTGGAAGCTGGGCGACTGCGAGCGAGCCGCCGAGCACGCCTTGCGGGCGGTCGGCCTGCTGTTCTTCTTCCCGCAGGCCCATTTCCACCTGGGCATGGCGTTCCTGGCGCTGGGCGACCGGCCTCGGGCCAGGCAGGCGCTGAAGTTGGCCGTCGCGCAGGCGCCGGGATTCGCGGAAGCCCGCGCGGAGTTGGAGGCGCTCCGCGAGCAGGCCCCCCCCCTCCAGCCGTTGCGCTGACGCGGAACAACCCGGCGCCAGACTACTTGCCGCCGGTGAGCTTCCGGGTAATCTCGGCGACGTGCTTGCCCTGGAACCGGGCGATCTTGAGCTCGTTCTCGCTGGGCAGCCGCTTGCCGTCGGCGCCGGCCAGGGTGGTAGCGCCCAAAGGGGTGGCGAGTCCCCTTTCCCCCGTGGAATTACCTTCAAATCGAGCGGATCCGGGGATCCGTGACCGCTCCTATGGTTCCCAGGACGGAACTCGGGCCTACACGATCGTTGAATCGGTCACCCACTTGAGATAGGTTGATCCAGCTAAGACTGCCGAACGTCCGGCGCGGCTCGCGGCTCATAACCCCCGGCCGGTGCCACCGTCCCCGGCTCGCAATGAAATCCAAAGATATCTATGAAGCGCACGAGTTGGCCCAACGCCTCGCACGCGGGATCCAATTCCTCGAAAAGCCGCTCTCCCTGCATATCTTCGCGGCCCGCGATCTGATCACCGCTCTGCGACCGAGCGCGGGTGGCCTGATAATCTCCCAGCCTTACGCGGGGCAATCCCCCGACCCGGACCGTGCCCGGCTCGTCCCGGGCGGTTGGGATCATGAGCACTGCTCGATGTGCTTAGCCCGGATCGTGCCGGGGGACGCCTGGTGGGCCACCGCGCCTCCCGAGGAGGCGGGCCTGTGCCCGGATTGCCACGAATTGCTGGGCCGATACGGGCCGAAGATGCGGGCCTTCGGGCTATCCGCCCCTCGCGACCGGCGACGGTCCGCACTCAAGCAAGCCGCGACGGCGATGACCGAGGCGGAATGGCTTGCGTCGACGGTCCCCCGGGCGATGCTGATGGTCCTGGAGGAGCAAGCGAAGTCGGGGAAGTTCAACCGAGAGCTCCGACTTTTCGCTTGTGCCTGCGCCCGAAATGCCTGGCACCACTTGCACGACGAGCGGAGCCGCCGCGAGATCGAGGTCGCCGAGCGCTACGCCGACGGCCGAGCGACATCCGACGATCTGGACAAGGCCGGGCATGCGGCCAGGGATGCGGCCTCGGCGATCTATCGTGCGGGCGGGCTCGATGCGGCGGACATGGCCCGGATTGAGGGTCACCCCGGCGGTCGCCCCGACGGTGCCGCGTTCGACGAACTCCCCGAGGTCCGAGCCTGGCACGCGGCCTGCGCCGGACCTTATCTCACCGCCAGGAAGGTGGGCAGGCCGGACACGAACTCGTGGTACGAGGGCGGGGCTTGGGTCGCGGCCTACGCAGCACCGATGTGTATCTTCGAGGCTCTCGCCGACGCCGCAGTCCTCCGAGCCCGCGAGGCGGCGGAGATCGCGGCGGACGATGCCCTGGAACAGCCGCTTACTGCGACGGAACCGATCGCCGGTGTCGCCGAAATCCTGGCCCGTCAGGCGGTACACGACGAGGTGATGGACGCCTTGCGATTCTACGAAGATCCCCGCCAGGCGGCCCTGCTGCGCGACTTCATCGGCAACCCGTTCCGCTGGTTAGCATGATCGTGGCGGGGTAACCTTCATCTCGCCGGCGATCAGAGGCTGGGGACTTCGCGGAAGGCACGCGACAGTCTGGTAGGGGTGTGTCGCACGGGGCCGAACCTGCACCGAATCATGCGATTGATGCACGGGTTTGGACGATCGCTGCTCCCGGACTTCGCCCCGTTCGCCCGCCTTGCGGCACACCCTACCGAATTCCATTTTTTTGAGAGCGGCCTATTCCAAGGCCACCCCGTTCACTTACCGCCGGTGAGTTTCCGGGCGATTTCGGCGACGTGCTTGCCCTGGAACCGGGCGATCTTGAGCTCGTTCTCGCTGGGCAGCCGCTTGCCGTCGGCGCCGGCCAGGGTGGTGGCGCCGTAGGGGGTTCCGCCGGTGATCTCGCTCATCACCGTCAGGCCTGGCTCGCTGTAGGGGACGCCCACGATGATCATGCCGTGGTGGAGCAGCGTGGTGTGGAAGCTGGTGATCGTCGTCTCCTGGCCGCCGTGCTGCGTGCCCGTGCTGGCGAAGACGCTGCCGACCTTGCCGATCAGGGCGCCGTTCATCCAGAGCTTCGTCGTCCGGTCGAGGAACTGGCGCATCTGCGCGGCCATGTTGCCGAACCGCGTGGGCGTGCCGAAGATAATCGCGTCGGCCTCGGCGAGCTGGTCCACCTCCATCACCGGGATGTGCGCGAACGCCGCCTTCGCGGCGCTCGCCCCGCTGGCCGCGAGTGCCGCGTCGGGGACCAGCTCGGGCACCTGGAAGATCGCGACCTCGGCGCCTTCGACCGAACGGGCGCCCTCGGCGATCGCCTCGGCCATGTGGTAGATGTGGCCGTACATGCTGTAGAAAACGACGTGAATCTTCATCGAATCGGTTCCCTCGCTCGGTTCGGGTTGGGGTAGAGGATGGCCGCCGGCGAAGGTGCCGGCGGCCGGTTCGGGGAATCAGGCCAGGTCGAACAGCATCACCTCGGCGTTTTCGAGCCCTCGGATCGCCAGGGACGATTCGTCGCTGGCGGCGACCGCGTCGCCCGCTTCGAGCGTCACGCCGCCCACCTCGACCCGCCCCCGGAACACCTGCAGCCAGGCGTGCCGGCCGGGCGAGATCGGCTGGTCGATCGAGCCGCCCGGGTCGAGCGTGCCCAGGTAGATCCGGGCGTCCTGGTGGATCGCCATCGGGGCGATCTCCCCCTCCGGCGCGGCCGCCAGTCGGAATTGATTGGGGGCCTCCGGCAAGGCCGGCACCTGCTCGTAACGCGGCGTGTGGCCGGGCCGGTCGGGCCTCAGCCAGATCTGGTAGAGGTGGACCGGCTCGGTTTCCGAGGCGTTGAACTCGGAATGGCGGATGCCCGTGCCGGCCGTCATGTGCTGGAGTTCCCCCGGCCCGATGATGCCGTGGCTGCCCAGGCTGTCCCGGTGCGCCAGGCGGCCGTCGAGCACGTAGGTGATGATCTCCATGTCCTCGTGCGGATGCATGCCGAACCCGCCCCCGCCCGCGATCACGTCGTCATTGATTACCCGCAGCGACCGGAAACCCATCCTCGAGCGGTCATGATAGCCGCCGAACGAGAACGTGTGGCGGGTGTCCAGCCAGCCGTGATCGAAATGGCCCCGCTCCGAACCTCGCCAAACCCGGATCATCGCACACCTCCCCTTTCGGTTTCCACGTCGATAATCGACGCATCAAGTATAGGGTCAAAAAAAGGTCGAGCTACGCCTCGTCGGCGACCGACCTCCGGGCCTTTTCGAGCAGGCGGATCAGGTCGGCCAGCTCGTCCGGGCTGAGGTGGCCGACGAGGGCCTTTTGCAGCTCCTCAACCGGCCCGTCGAGGCCGGCCAGGAGTTCGAGCCCCGCGGCCGTGATCGCGACGTAGATGACGCGGCGGTCCTCGGCCGAGCGTTCGCGGGCGACCAGGCCGGCGGCTTCGAGTCGATCGATGAGGCCGGTGATCCCGGGCACCGCCGTGACCAGCCGATCGGCGATCTCCAGGCAGGGCAACGGCTTGCCCTCGCCCCGGAGGATCCGCAGGACGTTGTATTGCGACGGCGTCAGCCCATGCGACCGAAACAACCGGGCGTACCGGATCTGGAACCGATCCCCCGTCCGCCAGAGGCCCAGCAAGGCTTCCTGCTCGGGCGACTCGAACGGGTTCCGCTTCTTCAACTCGCCTTGCAGTCCCCCGCCCATTCGAGGCCCCCCTTTCCATTCCACGTCGATAATTTACGCGTCAACCAATTTCCTGTCAAGAGGTCAGGGGCGAAACTTCGGGGCGGGAGCGGTGTTGGATCCGTTGCGGGCCGGTTTTCCGGGTTTCGAAATCGACTTCAGGAGGTGGGTGATGAAGCGGAAGGGGCTTGTATTGGCGGGGGTGCTGGGGATGGCCTTGCCGATCGCGTCGTCGTTCGCGGCCGCCGACGATCCGCAGAAATCGGCGGATGAAGCCACAAAATCCGCCCAGAAGCCGGCCGGCAAGCGTCTGGCGAAGGGCAAGGCCGGGCCGCTCGGCGACCGGCTATTCGATGGCAAGGATTCCGTCACCAGGGAGCAGTTCGAGGCCTATCTGAAGGAACATGGCGCCGGCGCCGAACGCCGGGAAAAGGCCGCCGGCAAGCTGTTCGAGCGGCTCGATAGGGACAACGACGGCAAGCTGACGAAGGACGAGGCGAGGGAGCTGCCGGCGATGCTCCGAGGGCGTCTGGCCGAATCGGCCAAGGGGGGCGGCGATCGCCTGTTCGAGGCGATGGCCGACGGCAAGGACCTCGTCAGCAAGGACCAGTTCGAAAGCTACCTGAAGAAGCACGCCACGCGGGTCGAGCAGCGCCCGAAGGCGGCCGAGAAGCTGTTCGACCGGCTCGACGACAACAACGACGGCAAGCTGAGCCGCGACGAGCTGAAGAAGATGCCGCAGATGCTGGAACGGCTCCGCGAGGCCGTGGGGAAGAAGGGCAAGTAAACCGAACGCATCCGCCCCGGTGCCTCAACGCGCGGTGCCGGGCGCGTCCTCCGTCCGGGTTCGGAAGCCGGCGATCCGGTGGAACGTGAGGAAGTTGGCGTCGTGGGCGTTGTGGGCGCCGCCTTCCTCGTCGTCGAACGCGGTTCGGACGACCGCCGCGATGTCGACGCCGTCGAACAGCCAGTCGGCATACTGGAAACCGTGGCGGGCGACGTCCGGGTGTTGCAGGAGGATCGCCCGGGTTTCCCACGACTTCAGGTCGCTCGACCGGATCAGGGCCAAGGTGTTGCGGATCGACGCCGAGTTCCGGTCGGGTGCGCGGAAGCGGTCGGGCACGATGTTGGCCAGCGACCAGTAGTGCCGGCTGATCGGGTCCCAGCGGACCGTGAACTTCTTGCTGCCGCCCGGGAACGGGACGAAGCCGGTGGACGGGTCGAACGTGGCCGACTTGCCGTCCTGGCCGATCTCGATCCGCGCGGCGAAATCGCCGCCCGGCTTGTGATCGACCCGGAGCAGGTCGATGATCGACCCCTCGGGGGTGAGCACGGCGTTCCCTTCCAGCCAGCCGCCGAACTGGCCTTCCAGCCATCGCGGGTCGCGGGCGATCCGGTTGGAACAGGTCCAGTTCGACGCCTTGAGCAGGTCGGCATCCTCGGGCGCCGACATCATGAAGGCCCGGAAATGGCTGCCCCAGCCGCCCGGCCCCTGCGCGTCTTCCATCCCCCGGTAGAGCTTGCCGTCGTGCCGCAGGATCGGCTGCGGGGCGCAGTGGTACTTGCCGTCGCCCAGCAGGAGGCCGGACGATTCATCCCTCGGTTCGGTCCAGGTCCGGCCCCCGTCATCGGATCGACGGATCTGGCAAAATCCATACTCGCGGCTGGTTCCGATCAGGTAGAGGGCCCCCCGGTGCTCGAACAGGGTGGACCACCACTGGCCCTTGATGGTAGCGATCTTCGACCAGGATTGGCCCCGGTCGCCCGACCCGAACACGACCGTCGTATCGTTCGTGCTCCCCGGGCCGAAGAAGTCGTGCGAAGCCACGTATTTCCCATCGGGCAAGATCGCCAGCGACGGCGAGCCGCAATACTGCCGCGACGACGCCGGACTATGGTCGATCCGGACACCGGGCGGCTTCGGGTCGTCGCCCTGCGACGGCAGCCCGGCCGCGATCCACGCGATCCCCAGCCCAACGATCCTTCGCGACGCGGCGGCCGTTCCCATGCCTCGACTCCCCAAAAGACAGGAAAGAGGCCCCAGGATAGCACGGCCGACCGGCCGGTTCACCCGGCCCGCCGAAAAACTCCACCTTGATATCCAGATTTCGGGGCCTTAAGATGGAGGCCGTCGGGAATGCGGGCCTGGAGGTCGATGCCATGGGGCGCGGGATGGTCCGGGTTGGGGCGTTGTCGGCGTGGATCGCCCTGGTTTGCGGGGCCCCGACGTGGGGGCAGCAGGAGTTGAACTACGAGGGCGAGCCGATCTCCTACTTGTCGGCCCCCGTGGACGACCCGGTCGCCCGGCTCGACGCGAAGCTGGCGAGCGGCGCGGTGAAGCTGTCGAGGGATCGCGACCGCGGCTACCTGCCGGCCGTGCTGGAGGCCCTGGGGGTTCCGCCCGAGTCGCAGGCGCTGGTGTTCAGCAAGACGAGCTTCCAGCACACCAAGATCTCGCCGCAGACGCCGAGGGCGCTCTATTTCGGCGACGACGTGTACATCGGCTGGGTGCGGAACTCCGAAACGCTGGAGGTCTCGGCGGTCGACCCCCGACAGGGGGCGGTCTTCTACCTGCTCGACCAGGGCGAGAAGGAAAATCCGCGGTTCGAGCGGCAGACGCATAATTGCCTGGCGTGCCATTCGTCGTCGAAGACGCAGGGCGTGCCGGGGCATTTGATCCGCTCGGTCTTCACCGACACGAGCGGCCAGCCGGTCTACAACGTGGGCTCGTTCCTGACCGACCACGCCAGCCCGATGTCCGAGCGCTGGGGCGGCTGGTACGTCACCGGCCACGACGGCGGCCAGAAGCACATGGGCAACGGCGTCGTCCGCGACCGAACGCACCCGCAGTCGATCGACGACAACGGCGGTGCCGACCTGGACGACCTCAAGGGGAAGCTGAGCATCCGCCCCTACCTGACGCCCTACAGCGACATCGTGGCCCTGATGGTCCTGGAGCACCAGACGCAGGGGCACAACCGGATCGCCGCGGCCAGCTACCACGAACGATTGGCGCGGTATTACGACCGGGGCATCAACCGGGCACTGGGCCGGCCCGAAGACTACCTGTCGCCCACCTCGAAGCGGCGGATCGAGCGGGCGTCCGACGACCTGGTCGATTACCTGCTGTTCGTCGGCGAGCCGGAGCTGGCCGCGCCGATCGAGGGCACTTCGGGCTTCGCCTCGAAATTCGGGGCCAACGCCCGGCGCGACGCGAGAGGGCGGTCGCTCCGCGATTTCGACCTCAAGGCGCGGCTCTTCCGTTACCCGCTCAGCTTCCTGGTCGAGACCGAGGCGTTCGACGCCCTGCCTGCGTCGGTGCTCGACCGGGTCCGCGAGCGGTTCCGGGCGATCCTGTCGGGCGAGGACGACTCGCCCAAGTACGCCCACCTCGACGGCGACACCCGCCGGGCGATCCGCGAGGTCCTGCAGGCCTCGAAGCCCGGATTCCTCGACGATCCCGGCAAGTAATCGGCCCGGTTGCCCGCGCGGTTGGCACCGACTATCGTGGGGGCACGGCCCGATTCCTGGGGCCGTTCTTCCCCTCAAATTCGTCGGACGACAGCAGAGGAGCCAGGGACCATGACGCGAATCAGCAGGCGGATCGCGATGGCGGCGGCGATCGGCGCGGTGCTCGGCCTCGGGGCCATTTCCGTGCGGGCCGCCTCGGCGAAGGCCGAGGTGACGGGCACCTACAAGTGGACCACCGAGCGGAACGGCCAGTCGTGGGAGACGACGCTCAAGCTCAAGCAGGACGGCGACAAGCTCACCGGCACGGTGAGCGGCCGACAGGGCGGGAACGATACGGCCATCGAGGACGCCAAGGTGAACGGCGACGAGGTCTCGTTCAAGGTGACCCGCGAGTTCAACGGCAACAAGATGGTCCAGAAGTTCAAGGCCAAGGTCACCGGCGACTCGATGAAGGGTACGATCGAGTTCGAGCGCGACGGCAACACCATGACCCGCGATTTCGAGGCGAAGCGGAGCTGAGAAACCCCCACCGGGCCGCCGCGATCAGCCGGCGGCCCCGGTGGGGCGCAGCAGGGCGAGCGCCGAAGTCCCGATGTAGACGCAGGCGATCCCCAGCACGCAGACGGCGAAGATCACCTTGAGCAACCGGTCCGGCAGGTAGGGCGAGAGCAACGCGCCGATCTGGGCGCCGATGACCACGCCGGTCGCGCTGAACACCAGGATGTCGAGCCGGAGGTTGCCCAGCGACAGGTTCACGGCGGTGATGGCCCAGTCGGCCACCGCCTCGATCACGATGCCGGTGGCGTTGGCCCGCTTGGTTTCCAGGTCGCCCTGGTGCTCGAGCATCGGCTGGTGGATCTCGGCGACCCCCGTGCCGGTGCAGGCGGAGAAGGCCCCCGCGAGCACCGACAGCCATCGGAATCTCGACAGGGCGGCGAGGTCGGCGGCGGGCCGCCGGCCGAAGTGCCGCCGGCCGGCGTTGTCGAGCTGGCCGATCGCGATCGCCCCCACCACCACGCCGACGATCAGCCGGAGCAGGTGCCGCGGCGCCGTCGCGAAGACGATCAGGCCGATCGCCACGCCGACCAGGGCCCAGGGGAGCATCGCCCGGACGGCGGCCCCGTCGACCTTCCTCATCATCCAGTAGCGCGACGCGCCGCTGGTCATGCCAATGGTCTCGGTCGCCACGCCGGTGGCGATCGACTGGCCGATCGGCAGCTTCAGGGCGAAGTTGAAGAACGGCTGGAACAGCACCGCGCCGGAGAACCCCGACGCGTTGGCCGTGATCGCCACCAGGATGGCATAGGGGAAGACATACCAGTATTCCCAGCGCATTGCGAGGTCGATGGGTCAGGCTCCTGTCAGGGGCGTCGCGACCGCCGCCGGGGGCGTCCGGGCGTCGGCACCGGCCTGGTGGAGCAGGGCCCGCCGGCCGAATTCGAACAGCAGGTGCAGCGCCAGGTTGACCGCCAGGACGCCGGCGATCGCCAGGGTCAGCGGCCAGCCGGCGAGGTGGTTGTGGTAGCAGGTGAAGGCGTATTGCGCCAGGCAGAGCAGGGAGACGAAGCCCAGCAGGGCCGGCCTGCGCACGAACCGGGCGACGAAGCTGCCCACCGGGGCGCCCAGGACGACCACCGGGGCGGCCGCCAGCCACGACGGCGCGATCTGGGCGATCATCGGGGCCGCGTCGGGCGAGAGCAGCCGGCAGGCCATGCCGACGATCGAGGTGAACGCCATCAGGAGGACGGCCGTCGGGATCGCGGCCTTCACGTCGGCGTGGTAGAGCAGGGCCAGCAGGCCGTACAGCAGGATCTCGGCGCCGACGCCGAGGATCGAGGCCAGCAGGCCGCCCGCGAAGCCGACGGCCACGCCGATCCCGGGGTCGGCCGCGAACCGGATCCGCAACGGCCCGACGTTGGCGATGATCCCCCGCATCCGGGCGAGGTGGAGCAGGCCGAAGCTGGCGTAGACGATCGAGAACAGGACCTTGACCCGCGCATCGGAGACCCGCGGCGCGACGAAGGCCAGCCCCAGGGGCATCCCCAGTGCGGCGCCCGCCATCGCGAACCGGAGGATCCGCCATTCGACCGGGCGCCTCCGGGTCAGGATGTAGAGGCCGGCCGAGGCCAGGCCGACCGACTGGACCGCCAGGCAGAAGTCGCGGCCCAGCCGGGCGGGGTAATCGAAGGCGTACACGAGCACCGGGAAGCCGACGACCCCGCCCGCCACCGGGCTCGAACCCGCCACGAACGACCCGCCCGCCATCGCCGCCGAGATCGGCCAGTGCGATCGGACCGACGGCCACCACCCGCCCAGCGCCACGATCGACGCCCAGGCCAGGTAGAAGGCCAGCAGCCAGCACGGGAATGCGGCCATCCTCGGCGAGCGGTGCGGGTCGTGCATCGGCCTACCTCAACGTTGAAAGCCGATCACTTCTGGAGGATCTTCTTCTGATTGGCGAGGATTTCGCGCTGGTTGTCGAGGATCTCGCCCTGGTTGGCGAGGATGTGCTCCTGATTGGCCGCGATGGTCGCCTGGTTGGCCAGGGCCTTGTCGAGCTTCTCCTGGTTGGACAGGATCGCCGCCTGATTGGCCTCGATGGTGGCCTGGTTGGCGAGGACCTTGTCGAGCTTCCGCTGATTGCCCTGGATCGTCTCCTGGTTCGACAGTATGGCGGCCTGATTGGCGACGACCTTGTCGAGCTTCGACTGGTTCTTCTCGATCTTCTCCTGATTGGCGAGGATCCTGTCCTGGTTGCCGAGGATGGAGGACTGGTTGGCGAGAACGTCGTCGTTGCTGCTCATCGGTCGAGGCTCCGAGGTGCCCGCGCGAGGGATGGGCGGGCTGGGAAACGGCCCGGGGCGTCGGCGCCCGTTGCGCCGGCGGGGCGGGCCGTATGCGGGGCAGGCCGATCGGCGGCGATCGGCGGGATTCCGTCGGATCGATCTGCGGGCGGATCGGCCCGCGTGTTCAACGCGCGGCCGGCTCGGCGGGGAGCAGGGACAAAATCAGGGAATGCTCGAGCTCGGCCGGCTTGAAGCCGAACGGGCCCCGGCCGCTCTTGTAGGCGACCTTCCCCCGGCCGTCGATCAAGTAGAGGCGGCTGGGCATGCCGCTGTAGCGGGCGCCGACGGCGTCGTCGATCGTGTCGACCAGCATCGGGAAGCCCAGGTCCAGGCGGGCGGCGCAGGCCTGCGCAACCTTCGCCCGCTCGTCGTAGGTTTGCGGCTGGGCCAGCGACACCTCGACGCGGTCGTTGCTCTCCATCCGCCAGCCGTCGGTCGGGTGCGCCTCGCGGACATACACCATCACGAACGTGGCGCGGTCCTTGTAGTTCCGGTAGAGCTTCTCGACGTTGCCGGCCTGGCTTCGGAACGGGCCGCAGGTGAAGTTGCCGAACACCAGCACGACCGGCTTCGGGCCGATCAACTCCGACAGGGTGATCGTCTGCTGGCCGTCGTTGGTCTTCAGGGTGAAGTCGGTCGCCCGGTCGCCCACCGACGGTCCGGGCTGGAGCGAGCCGATTTCCTGGCGGAACAGGCCCCGGATGAGCGTTTCCTTGGTCGGGCCCGACGCGACCGGCGGGGACGTCGGCGAGGCGGCGGGCCGGGGGGCCATCCGGAAGGCGCCTTCCAGGTCGGAGAGCGACAGGAAGCCCTGGTCGCCGCCATCGACCGCCTTGAAGAACGCCTCGAACTCCTCGCGAGTGACCTTGCCGTTGCCGTCGCGGTCGGCCCTCTGGAACAGCATCATGCCCGGGGAGGGGGTCAGGGCGTGGGCCGAGAAGTCGAAGTCGGCCGCCGTCACGGCGCCATCGCGGTCGCGGTCGAGGCGTCGGAAATCGGCGTCGGGGCCGGGGAACTCGTCGCGGCCGATCTTGCCGTCCTTGTCGGCGTCGAGCCGTTCCCGGGCGGCTTCCCAGGTGTACCGGGTCTGGGCCACGGCGGTGCGGAACCAGCCGTCGTTGGGGCCGAGCTGGCTTCCTTGCAGGATGTCGACCATCATGTCGAGCCACTCGGGCCGGTCGGGGTACGACTCGGCCAGGGCCCGGTTGACCGCCTGCCGCTCGGCGTCCTGGGCGGGCGCCGAGGCGGGCAGGGCCGCCGCCAAGATTCCGAGGACCATTTTTGCAAATTTCATGCGGGATAGATTCCTGGATGGGGCCTTCTCGGGCTCATTTCGCCTGGCCGGCGCCGTCCTTCGGGGCGGTATAGAACTGCTCGAAGACGTTCTCCCGCTCCAGGGGGAGCTGGAAGCCGTCGGAAACCCGGGTCATGTTGAGGCCGCGGCAGAGCCACCAGAAGGTGGACATCGCCCCGGCCGGCCCGAGGTCGTTCTCCAGGCCTTGATAATCGGCCGGGGTGAGGTCCCACGGCGTCTTGCTCAGCTTCCGGGCGTATGCGTACGCCCGCTGCTCGGCCGGGGGGAAGGCCGACCAGTCGTCGCCCGCGAGCAGCCGGGTCCGCTCGGCGATGGCGTCCTTGTCGAGGCCGGCCACCTCCAGGAGCATCTCGCAGTGGCCCATGCAGTAGTTGCAGCGGACGGCGCGGGTCTGGATCCAGAACAAGCTCTCCTCGAACACCCGATCGCCGGCGGCCTCGGCCCACATGGTCCGCGTGGCGCTCAGGGCACCCGCCAGTTCGGGCGTGGCCGTAGCCGACGAGGTTCCAGACGATCCGCGTCGGCCTGCCGGCGCTCGGGCGGCAGCAGCCTTCACCTCGCCCCAGGCCGGCACCGGCAGGCAGGGCGCCCGCGACCCGCTGCGATTCGAGGCCGCGATTGCAGCTCGTCGAACAAGCTGCGACCATTCCGGGTCGCGGTCGACCACCGTTTCGCCCCCCTTGCGGAGCGGCTGGCGACCTTCCTGGGCAAAATCGGCACGGACTGGAAGGCGCCCGGGGCGAATTTCACTTCCAACGGGGCCAGCGGCCCGCCCTCTTCCATCGACAGGTTCAGGCCCAGGACGATCCGGTCCTGGAAGTTGCCGTAGGCCCCGAGCAGGACCATCGCCGCGATCTTATGATCGCCGAACCGCTCGCGGAGCCGGGCGAACAGGGCGTCGGGGATCGTCGGCGCGGCCAGGGTGTGCAGCCTCGCGAATTCGAGCGGCTCGCGATCGGCCTCGGGCCAGTCGAGCCGGGTTGCCGGTGAGCCTTCACGTCGGCTTCCGTGGCGCCGGCCCGCCGGAGGTCGGCCAGGGCGTAGGCTTCCGAATAGGCGGATCGGTTGGCATGGGCGATCACCCAACGCATCCTGGCGCGGAGGGCCGGATCGAGGGGGCTGTCGAGCCGCTGGGCCCGATCCAGTTCGAGCATGGCGGCGGCGGTCCGCGGCAAACGGACGGCGACGGCCCGCGCCCAGATCGGCAGCGGTTGCCGGTCGCCTTCGGCCACCGCCGGCAGTTTTCGCCCAACATTCGGCGTCGGTCAGCGGCCGGACCGGGCCGGCAGGCGGGTTGCCGTCGGTGGCAGGGGCCGGTGCGGGTGGCCTGGCGTTGTAGTAGTCCCAGAACACGTTCTCGCTCTCCAGCTTGAGCTGGAAGCCGTTCGAGATCCGGGTCATGTAGTGGTATCGCGACGAGTTCAGCATGATGAGCAACGCCTTGTCGCGTCCGGTCCCGGGCAGGACTCCCGATCGGCGTCGGTGATCGACCAGGGGGCCTGCGTGAGCTTGCGGGCGAAGGCGAAGGGCGTTGCTGCTCGGGCGGGAAGCTCGACCAGTCGTCGCCGGCGAGCATCCGGCTCCGCTCGGCGATCTCCGGCCGGCGTCAGGCCGGCGACCTCCAGTTCATCTCGCAGTGGCCCATGCAGTAGGGGCAGTTAATCGCCTTGGTGGTGACCCAGAACAGCGACGTGCCGAAGATCCGGTCATACTTCGAGGCCCCTCGGCGCCGGCGGTCCGCATCCAGGTACTCGAACGGGGCGGCGAGGGCCGGGCGTAGCCGAAGGCGATCCGATACCAGACGATGTCGCTGGGCCCCAGAACAGGCCCGGCGGCAGGTTCGGCTCCAGCTCGGACCACTCCGGGATCCGCAGGCAGGTCGGCTTCCGGCAGCGGGCTTCGAGGGCGATCCTGCAGGATCTCGTACGACAGCTTCGCCCATTCGAGGTCCGTCGACGATCGTGTCCTCCCCGGTCGGCTTCGGCGGGGCGTCCTTCAGGGGCTGGGACGCGAGCGCGGCGGCGGCCTTCGTCGATAAGGTAGCCGGGTCGAACTTGACGGCGACCGGAGGTAGGGTCCGTCGGGCTCGACCTTCACATCAAACGGAGCAGAGCAGCAGACGATCCTGGTAGTTGGCGAATGCCATCAAGAGGACCATCGACGCCGCCTTGCGGTCGCCGAACGCTTTCGCCAGCGCGGCGAACTCCTCGTCGGTGACGGTATCCGACGCGAGCGTCATCTTGCGGGCGAATTGCAGGGCCTTGCGGTCACCCTCGGGCCAGCCGGGAGATCCTCCTGGCCGAGGGCGGCGATCACGGCCCCGTCGACGCCGGCCCGCTTCGCGTCGGCCGCGGCATAGCCTGGGCATAGTCGCAGCGATTGGCGTGGGCGGCGACCCAGCGCATCGCGGCGGCGGGCCGGGTTCGATCGGGCACCTTTTGGCCCCGCTTTGGGCGTAGTCCAGTTGCAGGAAGGCGGCGGTGGTTTTGGGCAACTCGCCGGCCATCATCCGGGCCCAGGAGGGGAGCGGCTGGCCTCCCCCCTCCTCGGGCTTCGGCATCCTGGCCCAGGCCGCGTCGCTGGAGAGCTCCGGCAGGAATTCCTCGGCATTCCCAGCAATGCCGAGCATCACGGCGGCGGACAAACCAATGGTCAAAATCATGATGCGTCCTCCTTCGTTCCCGGCCTACTGGAAATCCCGGAACACGGTGATGCTGGGGCTGGTGCCGACGAGGTAGACGACCGACTTCTTCACTTCCTTGCCCTGCGGCGACTTCATCGTGAGCTTCACCGGAATTCGCAGGTTGGCGTTGTCGTCTTTGGCGTTGGCGTCGATCTCGTAGGCGACCAGGGTGTTGCCGGCCATCCAGTCGAAGTCCTGGGCGACGATCGGCGGCGAGGCGTCCTTTAAGGCCTCGATCTTGTCCCCCTTCTTCCAGCTTGCGAGGGTGGTTTCGAGGGCCGCGCGGGCGCGGGCGGATCCACCGGCGCGCGACCTGGGCGCCGCCCCCCGAGCAGCCGGCGGCCAGGAAGGCCGCGATCGCCGCGGCCAGGACCAAAGCGAGGTTCATGGCCGGGAGCCGCCCTTCGGAATCGTCGGTAGGCATCGGCACTGATCACCTCCCGGCCGTTGATGGTGCCCAGGGCCCGGAAAACGGGCACGGCGACCGAATCCTTGACGAACTTGACCGAGCCGTCGCCCATCAGCATGTTCACGCCGCCGGCGTGTCGGCTGCTGGGTGGCATGCTGGCCCGGAGGATGGTGAAGAAACCGCAGGACCGGGTGTTCGGCCGAGACGTGCTGGAAGACGTGCTGCCCGTTCACCCAGGGGGCGCTTCATGAACAGCGGGAACTGGTTCGCCAGGTTGTTGACTGTCCACCGCGTTGCAGATCTGCAAGGCCTCGTCGAGGACGTCGTGGGCGCGGCAGGCGGAGACGTCGCTCCTGGGGCTCACGATGGCGTTGCTGCCGTCGGCCACACCCGCTCGCTGAAGAAGCCGGTGTTGGACAGGCCGTCGACCACCTGGGCGAACGTGGTGGAGCTGTTGCCGAAGAACGTGCCGTTGGGGATGGGCATGCCGGCGTTCGGCCCGGCGGCCGCCTGCCAGACGATGCCGCTGCCCATGTCGGCCATGTAGTTGGTCTGCAGCCCCCGGGCGCTGATCAGTTGTTGAAGTCCGACAGGCAAATGAACGTGTTGACGTCCGACATCACACACCGTGTTGTTGGTCGGGTCGGAGTAGGGCAGCGAAAAATTCAGCGCGTTATAGAGAGGCGCTCCTGCTCGACGTTCGGCAAAATCATGCTGAGGGCCGAGAACGACGTGACATTGTACACGAGGTAGGCCCCGGGCAGGGCCCCGACCCTGTCGTGGTAGTTGTGCAGGCCGATGCCGATCTGCTTCAGGTTATTGGTGCACTGGATGCGGCGGGCGGCCTCGCGGGCCTGCTGCACGGCCGGCAATAACAGGGCGATCAATACCCCGATGATGGCGATGACGACCAGCAATTCGATCAGCGTGAACCCGCGGCGTTGCGGCGGCTTATTCATCAGTTCCGGACCCTTGGCTTGAGGGATGAAGTGGAATAGGAAAGCCCCCGGGCCGGCCGGTCTCAAGCCGGCCCGGGGAGGGCCGAGGCCTCGGCGCCCCATACCGAGCCCGGCCGCCTCGGTCAGGCGGTCCGAAGAAGGCGGCGACGGTCAGGTGGTGGACGATCTCCGCGACTTCCTTGTCGCCATATTCCTTGCGCAGGGCGGCGATGTCGGCGTCCTCGATCAGGGCCGGGGCGACGGTCACCTTGCGAGCGTAGCCCAGGGCGGCGCGCTCGCCCGGCGTCTTGCCGGCGGCTTCGGCGTCGAGGGCGAAGATCTGGTCGTCGGACCAGCCCAGCTCGCGCAGCCGGTTGCGGGCGAGGTCGAGGGCATACCAGGCCCGATCCTGCCGCGCCGCGACCCACGCGAGTTCGGCCCGGAGCGTCCGATCCAGTTCGCCCGCGGTTTTGGCCGCCTCCATGTTGGCCACCCGGCCGATCCCGACGCCCGGGAAGGTCGCCAGCAGGCGGACATGCTCCGGCAGCGGGCGGCCGGCGAAGGCCGATTGGAGCTTCTCGGGCAGCAGTTCGCGGGCCTTCGCCTCGTCCACCAGGGCTAGCCGGGATGTCCTCAACTTCAACGATTCCAGCTTCGATACGACCTCGGCGCGGGATTCGAGCGCCGGCCTGGGGGCCGTGACGATGCAGACCTTGCCCGAATCATCCTTGGCCACCGGGACCAGTTGGATCCGGCGGGTCGCGTCGGCCTCGGCTGTTGGGGTGAGGAACTCGCGGTGGTCTTCCTGCGGGATCGACAGCGGGCCGGTCCAGCGGTTCATCGCGTTGTTGGCGCCGCAGGTCAGGATGATCTCGAGGATCTGGGCGTCGTTGAAATGCGGGCGCAGGGCGTCGATGTCGGCCTGGCCGATCCGGTGCGGCTCGTAGCTGAGCTTCCGCACGAAGGCGAAGGCGGCCTGCTCGTTGGCGGGGAAGCCGGACCAGTCGCCGTCGAGGGCGGCGATCGTCTTCTCGTCCAACCCGGCGGAAAGCAGCTTCACCTCCTGGTGGCCCAGGCAGTAGGCGCAGTTGTTGATCCGCGAGGCGATCCAGAAGAACTCGGTCCTCAGGGCATGGCCCAGGCTCATGCCGGCCTCGTCGGGGCGGGCGAACCCGCCGTCGCGGAGGCCCTCGGCCAGGTAGTAATTCCGCATCCGCCCGTTGTTGACGATGCCCAGCTCGCTCCCCTTCGCCCGCGCCTTGTCGGCTTCGGACAGGGGGGGCAGGGGCAGGCGTGGGGCGTGCTGCTTGGAGCGTTCCAGCATCCACTTCAGTTCGGCCCGGTCAGCGGGGGTCGCCAGGGGACCGTCATCGGCGGGCGCACACAGGGCGGACAGCGCGAGGAAGGCGCAGGAAAACATGGTAGATCGTCCCGGGAAGTGGGTTGTTTGTGCGGGGTTCAGGGCTCGTCGTGGCGGATGACCGTGGCGGTGGGATCGGTGCCCACCTGGTAGACGACCCGTCGCTTGATGGCCTTGCCCTTCCGGTCGATGAGCGAAAGCTCGACCGGGCATCGGACCGACGTGCCCACGACCCGCGCCTCCCCCTCCTGGCGATAGGCCGAGAGGCGGAGGCCGTTGGCCCAGTCGTCGTCCACGACCTGGATGGGCGGGGGGCCGGCGGCGACCTCTTCGGTCGTCTTGCCCCCCTTCCACGCATCGAGGACGTCGACGAGCACCTTGCGGGCCTCCTCGGGCGTCGCGGCGCGGGGCAGGGGCGGGCCGTTGTCGCAGCCGAATGCGAGGCACGCGGCGAGGCAGAGGCCCGCGAGGCCGGCGGTTCGTCGGTTCATGGCGATGGGCCGGCTCACAGGCGATCGGCGGCACGAGGACCTCGTTGCCGTTCCTCGTGCCGAGGGCCCGCCAGGCGGCGACGTCGACCGACGACTTGACGAACTTGACCGAGCCGTCGGCCAGCATCACGTTCACGCCGCCGGGGTGCATGCTGTTGGCCGTGGTCATGATCCGCGACGGCGGGAACATGCACGACCGCGAGTTGGGCGGCCCCGAATGCCAGTAGCTGGTGGTCGAGTGGTAGCCGTAGATCCAGGGGGCGCCCACGTCCGAAACCCGCTGATAGGCGATGTTGGTGACCTGGATCGACCGGCACTGGGCGACCGCCTCGTCGGCGTCGGCCGGGTAGGTCTGGGGCCAGAAGGTGTCGGCCATCTCGGTGGCGACGGAGTTGTTGAAGTCGCCCTTGACGTGCTCGCTCATCGCCGCGGTGTTGCTGGTCCCGTCCACCAGGTCGCTCATCCGGCAGACATAATTCGCGAAGAAAGGGCCGTTCGGCGGCAGCACCGCGGTGTTGACCTTGGACGTGTCGGTCTCGCCGTACCACATGGCGACGCTGGTGCCCTCGTTCACCCGGTAGTTGATCCCGGCCCAGCCGGCGGGCACGCGGGACTGGGCATCGGACGGGCAGAGGAAGGAACTCAGGCTGCTGGCGGTGGCCGTCGAGTTGGACGGCGAATCCCAGCCGATCATGAAGTTGACGGTGTTGAAGATGGACTGGTTTTCCATCTGGCCCAGGATCCGGGTGTGCGGCGAGAACGCCGAGCCGCTGCCCAGGCCGATCGGCGTGTGGCGGCCCATCGGGAAGCACCCCTGCGAACTCTCGTAGTTGTGCAGGGCCAACCCGAGTTGCTTGAGGTTGTTGGTGCACTGGATGCGGCGGGCGGCCTCGCGGGCCTGCTGCACGGCCGGCAATAACAGGGCGATCAATACCCCGATGATGGCGATGACGACCAGCAATTCAATGAGCGTAAATCCGGCCCGCGATACCTGACGATGCGTGGAAATCATAAACGTGTCGATCCCCTTCCGCGGGATTCCGGCGGCCGCCGGGGCGTAAGGACGCCCGGCGGGCCGGCGGGAAGACCGCGCAAAATGGCCTGATTCGATCCCGAATGAAACCGGATGACGACGGCGGGCGGCGATCGGCGTGGGCGCGGGCAGGGGCGTGCGGGCCTCCGATCGGGCCGGGACGGGGCGTCGGGCGGTTCGGGAACGATCAGCGCGGCGGGTGGAAGATCGACGGCCCGCGATGGGAGAACCGGGGCATCTCGTCGGCGACGAGGAAGCCGCAAGCGGGGAGGGGCGGGGGCGGTTCCGCCGCATCGACGGCCGTGCCGTCGAGCCGGGGCGGGGGCAACGGTGCGGGGGGCCATCGGCGGATCCGAGCCCCGGGAGCAGCCGGGCCCGCTGCAGGGAGTGCCGGCTCGGGAACTTCGGAAGCCGGGGGCAGCAGGCCCGCCAGCAGGTCGAATCCCGCCGAGAGCCCGGCCGGATCGGCCTGGGCCGCCGTCCTCACGTGGGGATGGGCACAACCGCCGGCCCTCGCCTCGACCGGCGCGTCCAGGGCTAGGGCCAGGAGCGTCAGGAACGCTCCGGCGCACAGGCCGATCGGTCGCGGGAGGGCGAAACGGGGCATCGGTGGTCGTGTCTTGGGGAATCCCGGAGATCGATCCGGGAGGAACGTGATCTGGGCTGTAGTAAGCTATCCCAAGACCCGATCGATCCGCAAGCGGCCCCGCGCGATTTTTCGGCGGAATTCGGCGACGAAACCGCCGGGCAACATCCGGGGTAAGCCGGGAACGTTTCCGAACCGTCGTATGGCCCCCGAAATCGGGACCGATTCCATGAAAATCCGCCCCATCCGCATCGCGATCGGCGCCGCGATCCTCGCCGCGGTCGGTGCCGCCGTGGTCGCGCAACACCACCGCCATCGCAGGCCCCGCCGAAGCCGCTGGGCACCTGGAAGCGGGCCGAAGGGGAGGCGTCGGCCGAATTCAAGATCACGGCTGACGGCCTTCGGCTGGAACTGAACATCCCGCCCAGCACGGTCGAATTCGAGGCCGACTACACGGTCCTGAAGGGGAGCGCCCTGTACGGCCGGATCCGCGAGATGAAGCAGGGCGGCCGGCCCCGTCCCCGGCGACGTGTTCGGCTTCAACTACAAGATCGACGGCGACAAGCTCGAGTTGAGCGACTGGAAGGGTTCGGGCGCCACGGCCGCGGGGGTGATCCTGCAAGGGGCCTACACCAAGGCCAAGTAGGGCGGTCCTAACGCCCGGCCCGGGCCGTCGCCTCGATCCAGCCGCGGAGGTCGTCGGCCACGGCCAAGGAATATGGCTCTTCGTAGCGGAGCAACCGGCCGTAGAGCCCCTTCCGATATCCGTCCTGGAACAGCGGTGCCAGGTCGATCGGGATGTCCGGGTCGGGCTCGGCCAGCGGGATCGGGATCCTCGGCAGCGTGCGGGACAGCGGCCAGGCGTAGACCTCGGCCATGTCGCGGCCGGCCCGGATCACGACCACGCTCCCATCGCCCGGCGGCAGCGCCTTGCCCAGCGGCAGGCGTCGGCCGCCGAGGAGTACGTCGATCTCGACGACATGCACCTTCCGCTCGATCAGGCCGCGGCGCTTCGTCAGATATTCCTCACGTCCGGGGCTGAATTTGTTCGACGGCGAAAGCATCTCGATCACCGTCACCAGTTTCCGCTCGGGCAGCCGGACGACCTCGATCCAGCGGTCGCGGACCTCGATCGGATCCTCGGAGCCGACCGGCACGAGCACCGGCTCCAGCACGGCGACGCCCCCGCCGCGCGGCTCGCGAGGCCGTCGCGGCCTGTCCTCCTCCAGCACGGCGATATCGGCCCGGATCCGCTTCTCGTCGTCGGGCTGGACGAGTCGTATTTCCTCTTCCATCCGGGCGGCGTAGAGGCCGGGCAGGTGGTCGTTGAGCCGATCGCAAAGGTAGGTCAACAACCGGGCATGGAAGTCTGGCCAGAAGCCCTGGGCCTCGATGTAAGGATCAATGCCGGGGAAAGGGCTGTCCATGGCAAGGCTCCGCGACGGCAGCGGGGCGACCCCATCCCATCATATCGCGATCCCCCAACCGGCGGAACGTCGGCGGGGAGCCCGGGGATATCCACGGGGCGAGGCTTACGGAGCGACATCCTTCGCCGAAGCGGGCGTGGCGGCTTCCGTGGTTCGGGACGTCGGCCTCGCCACGATGCCCAGGCCGACCAGGCCCGACAGGGTCAGCTCGATCGCCAGGGCCGTCAGGATGACGCCCATCAGCTTGCCGATGACCAGCAGGGCCGACGGCCCGATCGCGCCGACGATCCGCCGGCAGGCGAGGAGGCAGCCGTAATTGATCGCCATGATGGCGAGGATGGTGATCGCCAGGAACAGGATCGTCGCCGCATCGTTCTTCTGCGACAGCAGCGAAACGATCGCCACCAGCCCGGAGACCGAGGCCATCATCGGGATCGCCAGCGGATAGACGGCCATGTCGAGCGACGGCGCGTCGCCCGCCGAGTCGCCGCCCTCGGCGTGCTTCCTGGTCTTCTCGCTGCCCATGACCATGTCGAGCGAGAACAAAAGCACGATGATGCCGCCGCCGATCTGGAAGGCGGGTATCGACACGTTGAACAGCAACAAGATGAACTCGCCCAGGATCGCGAAGACCAGGCAGACCGCCGCGGCCACGACGACCGATCGCAGGGCGACGCGCTTGAGGAACTCGGGCGGGGATTCGGCCGTCAGCGAGGCGCAGACGATCGTCACCTTCAGCGGGCCGATCGTGGCGAACAGCAGCAGGATCGCCTCGCGCCAGTTGAATTCCATGGGCCCTCCCCGGGGCGGGGCGGCTCGCGACCGGGATCCGCCCGCGCGGCCATCATGCCGGGCGCGAAGCGGGCTGCCATCGCCCTGCCCCGGATGCGGCCCGGCCCGAAATCCATCGCGCGATCCTAGCAATTCCATCGGATCGGGGACAAGGCGCCCGCCGCGGCCCGGGGAGCGAACTCGGTCGCGCCGTCGCCGCGACGGAACGGAGAAACCAGGCACTTACCGCGGCCCGCTTTACACACCGCGAGGGCCGGCCTATCCTCGGGCATCGATCCGTCCCCGAATCGAAGGGCCAGGAACCGCGAGGAGGTTGTCATGGGACGAATCCCGGGCCGAAGGATCGCCTCGACCGCTCTCGTGCTCGTCGCCGCCTCGGGTATCGGCGTACGCGGGGACGAGCCCCGGCCCTCGCAGCGCGACACCCCATTCCAGCCGGGCGAGATCGCCTTCTCGGCATCGGTCAGCCCGGCCCGCGCGCGGCCCGGCGATATCGTGACCTACCGGGTCACTGCCAAGTTGGAGGAACCCTGGCACGTCTACGCCTACGCCAGGGAGCAGCCGGAGGGCCCCGGGCCGTTGCGGACGCAGTTCGACTTCTTCGATCGTTCCGGCCTGGAACCCGTCGGCGACTGGACAGCTTCGAAGGAGCCGGACGCGAAGTACGAACACCAGGGGGAAGTGACCTGGAGCCTCCGCCTCAAGGTCGCCGACGATGCGAAGCCGGGTCGCCGATCGTTGCGTGCCCAGGCGAGTTACATGATCTGCGACCCGTCGCGTTGCAAGGCGCCGGCCCGCTCGACGCTGCCGGCGACGGGCCTGGAAGTGCTCGCCGCCGGCGTGGGCAAATAGCCGATCCCATCGATCAGGGGGCGGGCGCGGCCCGATCCTTCTCCTTCCAGCGGATCGTGGCGGCCTGGTAGATGCGCCCCGATTTCTCGTCCTGCGCGAATACCGTCACGCCGCAGTCGCCCGGCTCGCATCCTTCGGGCAGTTCGAGCGGGATCTTCACCGTCGTCCCCTTGGCGACCGGCCTGGCGACCTCGATGGCCAGCTTGCGGACGGCGTGATGGTTGACGTAGGTCTTGCCGGCGAGCTCGCCCGATTCGACCTTTGTCTCGACCTTGTCCTGATAGATCGCCGCGCCGATCAGCAATTCCTGATTCGCCAGCCTCGGGTTGAGCGGCTTGACGACGACCGAGAGCTTCTTGCGGCCGGCACCGGCCTTGTCGTCCTCCAGCGACAGCTTCAACGAGACCTCGGGCTTCTCGGCGAGGGCCTTCTGCAGCGAGGCCTTGAGCTTGGCCTTGTTCTCCGCCCCCGAGCCGAGCTGCGGATACCGGCCATCGACGATCATCATCGGGGTGAAATAGAGGACGTCCGGTTTGCTGTCCTTGTTGAGGTCGTGATAGATCCGGCTGTATTGCGCCTCGCGCTCGCTGAAGAGCGGGTTGGAGAACGGGTCCTTCCAGGGCCTGTCGAAGTAATCGACGTGCAGCGCCAGCGTCGCCACGCGATCGGCGGCGAATCCCAGCTCGGAGACCTGGCCGAGCAACTGCTCGGCGGAGGGGCAGAGGTCTCACCCGTGCGAGGTGAAGAGCTCGACCAGGGCCACCTTCTTCGGGGCCGGGGAGGCTTGCCCCCGGGCCGTCATCGTGCCGAGCCCAACGGCCCAGGTCATCGCGAGCACCGGCACAATCGCCCGAAAAACGGTCATCCGTCCGCCTCGTTGGGGAATAGGTGGAACTGAGGAACCTGGGCAAGGCCGAGCCCCTTGCGCCAATCCCTGGAGCCGTCACCTAGACGAAGCGGACGCGCCCGGTATTCGGCGGCGGCCGTCCTCCACCCTGACCTTCCCCGATCCCGCGGCGAGTGTTAGCATTCCCGCGCCTGGGCAAGGACCCGCCCGGCGACCGGATGACACACCAATGGATAAGCCACCCAGATCGCGCCGACGACGGCGATACCGACCCGCGGCCCTGCTGCTCTGCCTGCTCGCGGGCTGCGCCCTGGGCCCCCGACAGATCGACGTCGGCCACCTCCGTTACAACGAGGCGATCAAGGATTCGTTCACGCGCGAGCTGTTGCTGAACCTCGTGCGCCTGAAGTATCGCGAATCGCCGGAGTTCGTCGAGATCGGCGGGGTCGCCGCGCAGTACAGCTTCGAGTCGTCCGTGAATGCGAGCGGCAAGTTCTTCGACTTCATCGACAGCTTCCAGGGGGTCAGCATCGGCGGCTCGCTGAACCGGGCCGAGCGGCCGACCATCACGTATGCGCCGCTCCGCGGCAAGGACTTCGAGGCGAGGCTGATCACCCCGGTTAGCGGCCACACCATCGGCCTGCTGGCGAACAAGGGCTGGCGGGTTGATCGGGTCTTGCGGGTCTCCGCGCGTTCGCTCAACCAGCTGGAAAACGCCCCGACGGCGGGCGGCCCCACGCCCTCGGCGCGGCCGGAATTCGAGGCGTTCCTGCAGGCCACCACGCTCCTCCGGCAGCTCCAGAATTGCCGGGGTATCGAGTTCGTCTCGGCCGACTCCGAGCAGCGCACGGTCGTGCCGATGCCGGTCGAGAAGGTCGATGGCCCCTTCTTGCTGGCGGCCCTCGACAAGGGGTACAAGTTCGAGCGGGAGGGGGAATCGCTCGTCCTGGTCCGCCCCAAGAAGGAGTACGTCCTCGCCATCCACCCGGCGGCGGTCGGCTCCCCGGCCGTGGCCGAGCTGTCCGCCCTGCTCCATCTGGACCCGGGGCGCGATTTCTATCCGTTCAACGCCGGCGAGACGGGCCGGATCCTGGCCAGCTTCGACCGCAAGGTCCGGCGGGCTTCGCAGGAATCCGCCCCGGCGGCATCCCTACCGGCCCCGCTCCCGCCGGATCCCAACGCCCTCCCCGCGCCGCCGGCGACGATCCTGCCGCCCGAGTTCGCCTACCACGTCCGGTCCGACATCGGTATCCAGAGCCGTTCGTTGATCGAGATGATGTACTACCTGGCGCAGAACGTGGAGGTGCCCGAGTCCCACGTCCGCCAGGGGCTCGTGACGATCACCAGGGACGCCCAGGGCCTCCCTTTCGACTGGAACGAGATGCTCGGCGACCTGTTCCGAATCCGCGTGTCGAAGGCGCCGCCGCACCGCGCCTACGCCTCGGTGAAGTATCGCGGCTACTGGTATTCGATCGCCGACGACGACCTGGAATCGAAGGCCACGCTCGGGCTGCTGGAGGAACTCTTCAACATCGAGATCCGGGGCGGCGGCGTGGCGAGCAACCTGCCGGTGCTCACGCTGGGCGTGGGCAAGTAAATGGGCGTTCGGTCGAGTTCCGGCGTGCCCGGCTGGGTGGTGATCCCGTAAGATACCTGGCGACCCCGGCCACCCGACCGACGAGGACGCCCCGCGATGGCGAAGCCTGTCCCCCGCCTCAGCCTGACGCTATTCGGGATGCGGGGGATGCTGGTGGTCGTCGCCGGGATGGGGGCGGTGTTCGCCGCCTGGCGTTATTTCCAGGAGAACATCGACCCCGACCGGTCGATCCTCGTGCAGCGGCGACGGCAGATCAGCGACACCGACGCCAGGGTCCGGCTCCAGGCGGCCCAGTCGCTGGGCGACATGCGGCAGGACCTGGCCCGGCCGGCGGCCCGGTCGCTCGTCCCGGCCCTGTTCGACCCCGATGCCCTCGTCCGCGAGGCGGCGGCGGATTCGCTCGATCACCTCTTCCGCCCCTGGCTGATGACGGCCGACCTGGCGGTGGACGCCCCCGAGGTGAGCGAGGCCCTGGTCCGACGCCTCGACGACCCCGCGCCGACCGTTCGCGCCGCTGCCCTCCGGGCCCTGGCGACGGTCGTGGAGGGGATGAATTTCCGGGCTTGGACCAGCCGGGACGACTCGGACGAGGAGGCCGTTCCGAGGGACTTCGACCCGTCGCGGGCCGTGCCCGCGGTGATCCCCCTCCTCCGCGACCCCGATCCGGCCGTCCGCGAGGCCGCGGCGTGGGCCCTGACGCAGGTCCATCCCGACCCGGCCGAGGCCCGTCGGCGGCTGCTCGACGCCTTCCGGGACGAACGCGAGCCCCGGGTCCGAAGCCGAATCTTCTACTCGCTGAACAGCACCCGGATCACCTCCACCGACGACCCGGCGATGGCCCGATGGCTGGTCGCCCTGCTGGACGACCCCGACCCGGACATCCGACAGCTTGTCCCCAGTCAACTCGAGAAGGTCGTATCCTTCCCCGACGATACTCGAACGACCCTCATCGGCCGATTGCAAGAGGCTTCGACCAACCCGCAACTCGCGGACTTCGAGCGGTTTCGGTCGGCCCTCAGCCTGAACCGACTCGCCGGCAACCCCGAAGCGATCCGCCCCTTCCTCCAAAATCCCGATCCGTGGATCCGGTTGATGTCCCGGCGCGCGCTCGGCCTGCCCGAAGAGGACGACCCACGCTGAAACGGGGGCAGGATGCCTGGCCCCGCCGGAGGCTCGGCGCAAGTTACGCCACGCCCTACGAACGCCGGACCACCCGACGCCGCAGGGACCATCCCAGCCCCACCAGCCCGCCCGATGCGGCCAGGGCGATCGAAGCCGGCTCGGGCACGATCGTCGCCCGGAACTGCACGCCGCTCGTACTGGAGAAGTTCAGGTCCCCCTGATTGGTTTGGAGCAAGAGGCGGGGATTCGGCGAGACGGTCAGGGGCCGATCGGGGTTTTCAGGCCGTAGCCCAGCAACCCCGGGACGTTGAGGGAGACGGGGAAAGCATCGACGAAATCGCCGACGCGGCCGCCGCTGTAATCGAACTCGGCGTTGGCCGGTAACGTGGTCCTGGAGGCATAGGAGGAACCCGCCGTTGCCGTCAGGTTGGTTGAGCCGAGCTGGATCGTGGTCGAGATGTTGTTGACGCCGAAAAAAGAGCCCAGGTCCTGCACCTGGGCCGTATCGGCGATCATCGTGATCGTGAACGCCTGGTTGGTGAAGTTCGTGGACCCGAGCCGGCCCGACCCGGTGCCGGTCGTGACGTAGGCGATCAGGTCGGCCCGCGCCTCGCCCACGGCGGAGGTCAGGGCGAGCGCGGCGGCCATCATCGCCATCCCGAGGAAGCGTCGCATCGTTCCGGATCTCCGCATGGCCGAGTGGGGGATCCCGCCCGCGGGATCGCGCGCCGGACGCCTGGAAACTCCGCGTCCGAAACCGTCGGCCCTGTGCATAGGACGCAATCTAGAGGATCGCCGCGGGGCCTGCAATGATTGATGAGGAAATGCAACAGCGTCGCATCCGACGATCCTGGCCGGAGCCTCGACCGGCCGGGCCGGCTCTGCTATCGGTGGGATGGGGAGGTCCAGGAAGCCCGCGAGGGAGGCCGGCCCCCCAATTCCGGCCGATCGCAGCCATCCCCCACGAACATGGAGGCAACCGTGGAACAGTCCCCCTCGCCCGCCCGACGGTATCCCAGGATCTCCCTCCGAGGGTTGATCTACCTGATCGTGCTGCTGGCCCTGGCCCTGGGCTGGTTCTCCGCGGAACAACGCGCCGAACGGGAGCGTCGCCGGCTGGAGCAGAGCGTGCGATACGCCCAGGAGGAGCTCGACCGTGCCCGCGACGAGTTGCAGGACGCCCGGCGCGGGCTCCGGCCGGATCGAGCACGATCCTTCTGGGAAGCCGACCTCGAAGGCACGAACCTCGCGGGGATGACGATCGCGAGCCCCGAGAACGCGTTCCAGCGCGCCTCGTTCCGCCGGTGCAACCTGGAAGGCGCCACTCTGCAGGGGGGAGGGGCTTCCTTCCAATCGTCCCGCTTCGACGGGGCGAAGCTCGCCCGTGCCAGCCTCAAGGGCGGCTCTGCTTCGTTCCAATCGGCCTCATTCGACGGCGCCGACCTCACCGGCGCGACCCTCGCCGGCGGCTCTGCATCGTTCCAGAGGGCCTCGTTCGAGGGGGCCACGCTGGTCGGCGCCACGCTCTCGGGGAACTTCCAGGTCATCAACATCAGCGGCGCGAGATGCGAGGGCGCCGATCTCTCGGCGATCACGGCCGGCGACCTGGCTTCCGCCTACTTCCAGGAGCCGCCCACCTACGATGGCCGGACGAAATTCCCGACCGGATTCGATCCGGTCGAACGCTCCTGGACGCGGGTCGAATCGCGAGGGGTGATCGGGTCCGACAAATCGGCTTCCGACCCGCTTCGACCCTGACCTTCGCCGGACCGCCCTTCAAGGAACGTGCAGGGCGGCTTCGTACTGCTCGAACCGATCGATCGAACGGCCGGCATCCTCCCACCCGTAGCCGTACCGGCCGAAGTGCCAGAGGCGGATCGACGGGTCGGCGAGGATCGGCAATCCCGCGGCCCGCGCGCGTTCGCAGAAGGCCCAATCCTCGGCCAGATAAGTGTGCCGATCACCCTCTTGCAGGACCATGGGCTGGAAGAGGGCCCAGAATCCGTGGCCATCGGGCGTGCCGCAGTAGGGGACCTGATTCGCCTCGATGATCCTTCGGACGGCATGACTCTTGATCGCGAAGAAGCCCATCCCGGCATACTTCAACGGTTCGAGACGGCTTCGGGCGACCCCGAATCGGACGGTTCGGATGCCGTCCTCGAAGATGGACGCCAGTTCCCTCCGCCCCTTCTTGGCGTAGACCCCTGTGACGATCGGTTGGGGTGAGCTGAGCAGCTTGATGGCGTCCGACGGGTCGAAACCGACGTCGGAATCGATGAACAGGATGTTCTCGTGGCCCCGGTCGAGGGCCCTGGAGAGCATCTGGTTGCGGACCGCATCGATGGCCGATCCCCCGCCATGGCGATCGACGTGGCAGCCGTACCGCTCCAGTCGATCGACGGCCCGTTCGCACGCCGGGTCGATCGCGTCCCTGTAGGGGACCAGGATCGAGCAGGACCGGAAATCGAACCGCCGATCCGGTCCATCCTCCATGGTCCTCGCCGGGGGGAGGATGCCGAAGAACTCCTCCAGGCCCTCGACAGCCGTCGTTCGGTCGAGGAACCGCAGGTCATCATCCGGTGCTTGATCCGACCCCCGTGAGCGGAGCGATTCGTGGAAATCGTGCAGCGCGAAGACCCGCGTACCGGGCCGGAAGTGGGAAAGCCGGAGCCTGAAATCCAGGTCGGGGCGCTCGCCGACGAGGATCACGTCGATCATGCCGGCGACGTCCGCGAGGTCCGCATGCCAGGGGATGAACAGGATATTGCCGAGATCGGGGATCAACGGATCGTACGCCAGCAGGTCGGCCTCGCCGAATCGGGACTCGACGAAGAGGAACGTGACCGCGGGCGCAACCTCGCGGGCGATCCTGGCGGCTTCCGCGAACAGGGTAAGGGTCGAGCGATCCTTCACCAGGGTAACGAGATAGCATTCTCCGTTGGGCATGGATCACGCATTTACCTGCAGGCCGTCCTCAACGTCCACTACGCCCCGTCACGGGATGCCGGCTCACTCCTCGCCGGGTTCCAGTTCGATCAATACGTCATGGTACTTGGTCACCCCGTCGGCCGATTTGGTGATGATTTCGCAGTAGACGGGCTGGTTCACATCGGGGTCGATACCCCGGAACTTGACCGGGAATTCCAGCGGGCTGCCCATATTGATCAGGATTTGCTTCCAAATGAGCAATTTACTATTGACCAGACCTTCGACCGACGACCCCGGTGGCGCGTTCGGCGCGGCGGGACGGCCGTAGACTCTGAAGAGTCCGACATGGTCGATCGTACATATTTCGACGGGGTCGCCGTAGAGCTTGGTGATATGCAGGACGGATTTCTTGTCTAGGAGCAGGCGGAATTCGGGCCGCTTTTCGATCGGCATGATCGACAGGGCCGGGGGCATGGGCTGGCGAGTTAGACTGAGGAAGGCCGCAACGGCTGCGACGATTACCATCATAGATGCAAACGAAACCCTTACAAGAGGCAATTTCATGACATTAAGCTCTTGGGTTGTCAGAAATATAATGGGAAGCATAATCGTTCCAAGAAATTAATCGCGTTTGGAAATCGGCATCCGATAAAGTCTGCGGTAGAGTTGGACTCATCCAATTGACGTTCCAGTTCGAGGAATTCAAATAGTCATTCGGAAGGCCGCCATTTTCGGCAAATAGCCCGGCATACTCTGCCGCACCGGAGACTTCCCACGAAAGGGACGCTAAGCCGATCCATATTCCCCCCGCCGGCTTGTACACCAAATAGGTGATTGCCTCAAGCTGAAGCGACATTCCCGTGGCATACCAGCCATCCGGAGGCGCATATTCTTGAAAGCGTGTTAACGCAGCGACGGTTTTTGGGATGTCGTTGACCAAGTTGTTCTGGGCGGCGTCGGGCAGATTCACCGTGCTTCCCGAAGGGTCTCTTTCTGGAACTACCAAGCCGGCGCCCCTTTGTCCAAGACAAGCCGGAAAAATCAGCGCGATTCCCCGCGAGAAGGAACGGGGCGGCGACGGGATGGCCTCGGGGCGGAACGCCGGGGGGCCGATCAATCGCCGTCCTGCCGATAGACCAGGACCCGGTCGTGGACGATCAGCACGAGGTCGGCCCGGCGGTCGCCGTCGACGTCGCCGACGGCGATGTCGCGGGGCTCGACGAGGCTGTCGGGGTCCCGGAACGATTTGCGCTCGTAGAGCTTGAACGCCAGGCCGCGGCTGAGCCGCAGATTGCCCGGCGTGGGGAGCGCCGTGGCGGCGATCTCGACGAAGTGCTCGTTCGTGTCGGTCAGGGCGATGTCGGGGCGGCCGTCGCCGTTGAGGTCGCCGACGACCAGGTCGGAGAGGACCGCTTCCTGCCGATTGCTTTCGTAGGTCGCCAGGGTCTTGAGCCGCTGGCCCCTGCGCCCGGCCAGGACCACGCCGAACCGGTCGGCGCCGGCCACCAGCAGATCGCTCTTGCCGTCGCCGTCGAAGTCGGCCACGCGGAAGCCGAGGAAGTCGAACCCGCCCACCGACAACGCGCCCCTGGGCTGGTAGACGCCGTCACGCTTCGACAGCAGCACCAGGGCCTTGCCGGCCCGGTCCATCAGGACGATCTCGGCCTGGCCGTCGCCGTCGAGGTCCACGGCCGAGGCGCCGACCACCTGGGCGGCGCCCCGCCGGGAATCGAACTGGTCCTGCGCCATCCATCGGCCCTCGTCGCCCAGCGAGATCGCCCGCGCGAAGCCGTTCTGGGCGAGCAGCAGCGCGGGCCTGGCGCCGTCGATCCGGGCCATGTCGAGCGCGGCCGGCGCCGACAGGCCGGCGAGCGGCCCCAGGGCGGGCGCCGGGCGGAACGGCTGCATCCCGGGCGTGCCGAGCAGGACGATCGGCGAGGCGTAAGTGAAGATGACGAGATCGGGCTGGCCGTCGCCGTTGGCGTCCACCGCCTTCAATGCGGCCGGTGCCGAGCTGAGGTTATCGATCGGGATGGACGCCTGGCCGTTCCAGGAGAGGGGCGAGAGCTTGCCGCCCCCGCAGGCCTTCAGGCCGACAAGCGCGTAAATGTCGTTCCCCTGGGCGTTCGGGAATCGGCTGATCGCCAGGATCTCGGGGATCCGGTCGCCGTCGAGGTCGGCCAGTTCCAGGGCGAGCGGCTCGCCGGGGACGGGCAGGGGGGCGGGGAAGGTGAGGCGGTCGCCGGCCAGGACCGATCGGCCGACCTGCTTCTCGCGTTCGGAGAGCACGTAGACTTCCGAGCGGCCGTCGCCGTCGAGGTCGGCGAGCTTCACCGACTTGCCGCCGACCAGTCCCGGGAACGCCCTGGGGGCCCCCAGGCCCGTGCCCGGCTTCTGCATCCAGACGAGCAACTGGGCCGAGGCGGCGTCGGTGGCGACGACGTCGGCGCGGCCGTCGCCATCGAGGTCGCCGACGTCGATCGATCGGTCGCGGGCGCCGGCCTTGGACAGCGGGTAGAAGGCCAGCCGGCCCGGCGCGGCGGCGGCGTCCTCCTCGGCCGATCCCAGGGTCGAGACGCGGACCCGGCCGCCCTGGGCGTCGATGGTGAGGGCCTCGGCGCCCGGCCTGCCGTCGAGGTCGGCGAAGGCGACGGCCCGGGGCGCCTCCAGGGCGAACCGCTGCTCGGGGCCCAGCGCGGGCCCTTCGACCGAGAACCGGACGCGGAGCGGCTCGTCGCTGCCGGCGTCGAGCAGGGCCAGGTCGTTGCCGCCGTCGCCGTCGAGGTCGACGATCTTCAGGCTGCCGGGCTTGGCCGCGGTATGGGCGAGCCGCTCGGGCTCGAGGAGCTGGCCGTCGGCCCCCTGGTAGATCAGGGCCACGTCCTCGGGGCCGAGCAGGGCCAGGTCGTCACGGCCGTCACGGTTGAGGTCGCCGACGGCCAGGGCCGTCCCGCTGACGACCGCGTCGCCCGCCGAGAACCGGCGGCTCCGCTCGAAGCGGGCGCCTCCCTCGTTGTAGAGGACGATCACCTCGGGAGGATTGCCGTAGAAGGCCAGGTCGATCCGGCCGTCGCCGTTGAAGTCGCCGGCCTGGAGGGCGACGATCTCCTTGTTCACGGAGATCCACCGGTTGGTCAGGCGTCGATCGCTGAAGCCGGCGCGGTCGGGGGCCTCGGGGTCGGGCCCGTCGGCCGGGGCCGGCCGGCTGAGCAAGAGGTCGATCCGCGACCGGGCGTTGTTGGCCACGGCGATGTCGTCGATCCTGTCGCCGTCGAAGTCGGCCACGAGCAGGCCGCTGATCCGGGAGCCAAGCTTGTAGATTTCCAGGGGCTGGAAGCCGAACGGGATGGCCTGCGGGCGCGCCGGCGGGTCGTCGCCGAGGGCCGTGCCGACGAGCGAAAAGGCCAGGGTGGCCGCCGCGACGCCGCGCAACCGGGTCGATTCCTTCATTCCGCTGCTCCATCCGCGACGGCCGACGGCGCCATCAATCGCGCCCCGAGCCCTAAGGTACGGCCCGGGGTCGACGTCCGGCAAGCCGTCGCGGGGAAAAGAAACGGAAGGTCCGGTGACAGCCAACGGCCCCCCCGATTGCCCGGCGTGGCGGGTCGCCGCTACGATGCGTTTCGACATCGACCCGCCCGCCCATCGCTTCGAGGAGACGCCCCCATGGCCCGAGCCCGCCGGATCGCCGCAATCTCCCTCGGACTGCTCCTGATCGGGCCGGGGATGGCCATGGGCCAGGAGCTTTCCGGCAAGCTTCAACCGTTCGTCGAGGCCCATTCGCTGGCGGGGGCCGTGGCGCTGGTCGCCGACAGGGACGGCGTCCTGGGCGTCGAGACGGCCGGCCATGCCGACGTCGAAGCCGGGAAACCGATGGCACGCGATAGCCTCTTCTGGATCGCCTCGCAATCGAAGCCGATCACCGCGACGGCCCTGATGATGCTGGTCGACGAGGGCAAGGTGGCGCTCGACGACCCTGTCGCGAAATTCCTGCCCGAGTTCGGCGACCTCTGGCTCACGGCCGAACGCGACAACGACCACCAATTGCTCAAGCGGCCATCCCGGCCGATCACGATCCGCGACATCCTCAGCCACACCAGCGGCCTGCCGTTCGCCTCGGCCGCGGAGAAGCCCACGCTCGACGCCCTGAGCCTGCGGGTTTGCGCCTTGACCTACGCGATGACCCCGCTCCAGTTCGAGCCGGGCACGAAGTACGCGTACTCGAACGCGGGCATCAACACGGCCGGCCGGATCATCGAGGTGGTCTCGGGCCAGCCGTACGAGGCCTTCATGGATTCGCGGCTCTTCCGGCCGCTGGGGATGAAGGACACCACCTTCTGGCCCAATGCCGAGCAACTGAAGCGCCTGGCCAGGTCATACAAGCCCGACTCGGCGAAGACCGGCCTGGAAGCGACCACGATCGGCCAGTTGCAGTACCCGCTGGACAATCCGAAGCGCCAGCCAATGCCCGCAGGCGGCCTGTTCTCGACGGCCGACGACGTGGCCCGATTCTGCCGGATGATCCTCAACGACGGTACGCTCGACGGCCGCCGGTACCTCTCCGAAAAATCGGTCCGCGAGATGACCCGGCGGCAGACGGCCACCGACATCAAGGAGAGCTACGGCCTGGGTTGGTCGGTGAACGGCAGTGAATTCGGACACGGCGGCGCCATGGCCACGAACATGAGCATCCTCCGCGACCGGGGCCTGGTGCTGGTCTACCTGGTCCAGCACGCCGGGTTCCCCAACGACGGGGCCAAGGCGCAGGGCGTCTTCCGCGAGGCGGCGATCGCGAAGTTCGGTAAGGCCCGGCCTTGACCGGATCTTCAGGTTCCAAATTCATCGAGGTAGTGAGGAAAAGCTGGTCCACGACGCATCGTGAAAGGTCGGCCCGCATGCTTCACACGGCCTCGATCGTAACTGCCATGAAACGGGCCGGATGGCTGGCTTGGAACGTCCTGGCGGCGCTTTCCCTATTCCTCGTCCTGGCGACCATCGGGTTGTGGGTGCGGAGTTACTGGATCCGCGACACGATCGGCTTTGGCTTCGGTTGGGATGACAGCAACTACCACGTCACCCAGTCCGTTCAGGGCGGCTTGCACTTCCTCACCCTCGGTTGCGGCGACTACGCGGGCAGGATGAGGGCGTACTATACCTCCGCACGCTTAACTCCCGGCGCGGCCTGGAACGGCGGCTTCTACGCCTATCCCGCCGAAGATCGATGGTGGTTGGGCTTCGCCTGGCACACGTCCGACAGAAGCAGCCTGGGGCCCTCCTTTCCCCCTAAACGCCTGATCGCCGTGCCGCACTGGTCCCTGGCCGTCGTGTTCACGCTCGTACCCCTCGCCTGTGCTGCTGGCGTAAGGCGTCGGGTCGGGTTGCTCGACTTGTTATTCATCGTGGCGGCGATCGCCCTGGCCCTCGCAATCCCGATTGGCCTGGTGCGGTCGATGAATCAGGGCCAGGGCGGCCTGAGATAAGGTAGGTTCGGGGGAATCTGGTCCGGACCTTCATCGATTCCCGCCGGACTTCAGGCCGATATACCGATCGGCAAATTCCAGGAAGGTCGGCCAGTTGGGCCCGGTAGTGTGTCCACCCTTATGCTGCCTCCAGGCGAGGTCGCCGTCGACGAGGGCCGCCTCGACCTCGGGAAATTCGGAAGTCCCCAGGTCCTTCTTACCCAACAATCGGAAGACCGGCCCGGCCGCCACGGCCGCCTGGAAACTGCCCCGCTGATCGACCCACTGCCCTTCGGCCCCCTGGCCGGACGAGGCCCCGTAGCTGATGAAGGTGGGCCGAGGGGCGCACAGCGCGATCAGCTCATGGGCGTCGACCGGCAGGTCGTCGATGGTGAGCGGCCCCGCGTATTTGAGGAAGTTGCCGGCCATCCAGTGGTACTCGCCCGAACCGGCCAAGTTTTCGACCAACTCGCCGAAGTCTCGGCGGAGGATCTTGGCGCCGCCGGCGCCCGACGAGCCGATGAAGCCGATCGCGAACCGAGGGTCGTACGCCATCGTCACCAGGGCCGCCTTGCCATAGCGCGAGAGCCCTTCAATGCCCACCTGCTTCGCATCGACGGCCCTGTCGGTCTCGAAGTAGTCGAGGGCCCGGCTGGCACCCCAGGCCCAGGCGCGCAGAGAACCCCAATCGTCGGGCTTGCGGGGCTTGCCTTCGTTGCAAAGGCCGATGATCCCCTTCGTCAGGCCGGCGCCGTTGTCGGCCTGGTAGCTGGTCGGGACCAGGATCGCGTAGCCCCACCCCTTGGACAGCAGTTGCTGCTGCCAGGACGGGCCACCCCCGCCCGGGGGGATTGCCTTGGTGAGCGCCTTCGACAGCTCCCCGCCCGTCGCCGCCTTGCCGGGGATCGGCCGGATGTTGCGGAAGTCGAAGCCGAACTCCATCATCACCGGCACCGGCCCCTTGGCCTCGGCGGGGGTGGTCAGGGTGAGCTGGATATTCACCTCGATCTCGGGGCAACGCCGGTTATCGACGCGGCCGATCAGCCGTTTGGTGATCGCCGGGATGTCGCCGACCTTTTCCTCCTTCGTCTCGGTGACCTCCCAGGTCACTGCGGGCACATCCTTCGGGACGCGGCCGTAAATCTCGCGGTCGAATTCCTCGACGATCTCGGGCCGTCGCTTGTCCCACCACAATTCGGGCGTGTCGACCTTCGTGCCGTCCTTGCAGGTCAGCGGGTCGGGTAGGGTGAACTGGTGGATCTTCGACTCGTCGTAATTGGCAGCGTTGGGGGCGTTCGGGTTCGAGCCGTTGGCGCCCGGCCGGAGGGAGGTGATCCCCAGGGCCTCCATCATCCGCCGGTGATCCTGCTGCGTCGGGTTCGGTTCGGCCGGTTTGGCGTCCTGCGCGGGGGCCTGGGCCGCGGTCGTCATCAGGAGGCCGGCGAGGATGGCTCGTCTCATGGAGAGGGCCCCAATTCCGAGGGGTTCGACGAGGAAGGGAGGCCCCAGGATACACGATAGGCGAGGAGGAAACCGGCACCTCGTTGAAGTCGGGCGACCGTCGGAAGAAGATGCCGGGACGACGCACCGCAACCCGGGAGGACACCCGATGCACGCCGCGTGTTTGGCCGGACTGCTCGCCATTGCCTTCGCCGCCCAGCAGCCGAAGGCCCCGGAAGGGGTCCCGGCGTCGACCAACATCCGGGGGTCCGAGTACCCCCGGATCCTCGACGACCTCCGCGTCACCTTCCGCATCAAGGCGCCCGACGCCCAGAAGGTCGAGTTCGGATTCTTCGACAACAAGCGGTACGCCGCGACCAAGTCCGACGACGGCAACTGGACCGCGACCACCGACCCCGTGGTCCCGAGGTTCCACTACTACCGTGTGTTCCTCGATGGAGTGCAGGTCAACGACCCCTCCAGCCGGACCTTCTACGGCACCGGCCGCGATACCAGCGGCATCGAGGTCCCCGAGAAGGGCGTCGATTACTACCTGCCGAAGGACGTCCCCCACGGCGAGGTCCGCGAGCGGTGGTATTTCTCCAAGACGACCGGCGACTGGCGTCGGATCTTCGTCTACACCCCGCCGAGCTACGACGCCGACCGCGAGACCCGATACCCGGTGCTGTACCTCCAGCACGGCGGAGGCGAGGACGAAACCGGCTGGCCCGACCAGGGCAAGATGAGTTTCATCCTGGATAACCTGATCGCCGACGGGAAGGCGAAGCCGATGCTCGTCGTCATGGAACAGGGCTACGCCCGCCGAGCCGGCGAGGCCCCTGTGCCCACGGCACCGCCCGCGCCCGGCCAGCGTCCCGACCTCTCGCGGATGTTCGGCGCGTTCGAGGACGTGATGGTCAAGGACCTGATCCCGATGATCGACGCGACCTATCGGACGAAGGCCGATCGCGACCATCGGGCGATGGCCGGGCTGTCGATGGGTGGCATGCAGACCTTCCAGATCGGCCTGAAGCACCCCGAATTGTTCGCGTCCCTTGGCGGATTCAGCGGGGGCGGAGGCGGGTTCGGCGGGGGTGAATTCGACCCCAAGACGGCCCACGGCGGCGTGATGGCCGACGCCGACGCCTTCAACAAGAAGATGCGCCTGGTCTGGCTGGGGATCGGCACGGATGAGCCGCAGCGGATGTATGAGAGCGTCCGCGACTATCATTTGGCCCTGCAGAAGGCCGGCATCCGGCACACCTACTACGAGTCGCCCGGCACCTCGCACGAATGGCTGACCTGGCGGCGTTGCCTCCACGAATTCGCCCCGCTCCTGTTCACCGGCGTCACGGCGCCTTCGGCCGCCCCCGCCCCCGCCGCGGCGGCGGCTCCCCGCCAGGGCCAACGGCCTCCCCAGCAGCCGCCGATCACCCTGAACGCCGACGACGTGCCCGCCGTCCCCGAGCCGCCCGACGGGATCGATAGCGAGAAGGACGTGCCGCACGGCAAGCTGGAGATGGTCTCGTACGAGTCGAAGACGGTCGGCACGACGCGCAAGATGAACGTCTACACGCCGCCGGGTTATAGCTCCGACAAGAAGTACCCGGTGCTCTACCTGCTGCACGGCATCGGCGGCGACGAGACCGAATGGCAGCGATTCGCCCACCCGAACCGGATGCTCGACAACCTGATCGCCGAGGGGAAGGCCGCGCCGATGATCGTGGTGATGCCCAACGGCCGGGCCCAGAAGAACGACCGGGCCGAGGGGAACGTCTTCGGCAGCGCCCCGGCGTTCGCGACCTTCGAGAAGGACCTGCTCGACGACGTGATCCCGGCGATCGAATCGAAGTACTCGGTCCTGGCCGACCGAGAGCACCGGGCCATCGCCGGCCTGTCGATGGGCGGCGGCCAGACGCTCAACTTCGGGCTGGGGAACCTCGACAAGTTCGCCTGGATCGGCGCCTTCTCCTCGGCCCCCAACACCAAGCCGGCGGCCGAGCTGGTGCCCGACCCGGAGAAGGCCAAGAAGCAGATCAAGCTGCTCTGGGTCGCCTGCGGCAACAAGGACGGCCTGCTCCGCATCAGCCAGGGCGTGCACGCTTACCTGAAGGAGAAGGATGTCCCGCACGTCTGGCACGTCGACGGCCATGCCCACGACGCGACCGAATGGCGGAATAACCTCTACTATTTCACGCAGCGCTTATTCAAATAAGGACCTCTATCTTGGGTGGCACGGGTTCCCCGCGGAGCGGAGCCCGTGTCGGTGGCGTTCGCCGGCGGCTTCCGTTGGGATTAAGGGGGCCATCCGGCGCGGGCCGGGCCATTGGCCCAGGCTTCGGGAGGGGCCTCCTCACACGGGTTTCATCGGCTACGCCGATGGGAAACCCATGCCACACGGCGATGATGCAAGCCCGAAGCGCAGCGAGTGGACCTCTTCGATCGGACGGAATCCGGAAGAGATCCACTCGCTTGCGCTTCGGGCTTGTATGGCTCGCTCGCTCGGATCGAGGTCAGGCGGCCTTCGCCTTCGATCGGAGCCGGCCCCGGATCACCAGGCCGGCGACGCCGGCGGCTCCGAAGATCAGGGCGGAAGTCGGTTCGGGCACCGCCCCGTACTGGATCGAGCCGGGGGCGAGGTAGCCGGCCATCGCCGAGTAGCTGGTCCCGCCCTGGCCGGCCCAGCCGATCGCCTGGGGCAGGAAGCTGACGCCCGTCGGATCTAGCAGCCGGGCGTTATAGTAGGATGCCTCGGTCATCGAGGTCACCGAAGCCAGCAGGCTCGACCGGTTCGGGCCCGTCAGCGAGCCGTTCAGCAGGCCCTGGATCGTGAAGGTCTGCGAGGCCCAGTCCGGGGCGTCGTAGGGGGTGGTCACCGTCAGGTTGATCGTGAACGGCACGTCCTTGAAGGTGATCTCCGACCCCACGGGCAGCGAGCTATTCGTGTTTGTGAACGAGCCGAGGAGCAGCGCCCCGGGGTCGGCCGCCTGGCCGCTCGTCCCCGAGAAGCCGATGCCGGCGAACGAGCCGCCGTTGCCGATGTAGCCGTAGCTGCTGAAGTTCAGCGTCGCCGACGAGTCGCCCCCGGACGCCGAGGCGACGCCCCAACTACCCAGGCACAGAAGGGCCGCAGCGGCCCAGCGCACGGCGTGCGCGCGACGACGTCGTACCATCCCTGATGCGAACATGCCATCCTCCTGAGGGTGTCCATCCCGGATGCCGGGCAAGTGCGGGCCGAAGTTAGCCGAGGTCGGCCCGCCTGTCCATCTCAATTTGGCCGGCGTATCGGCCGGTTCACGCCTTTTTCCTGCGGCGCGGATCGGGTCGCTTTCAGGCGGCCTTCGCCTTCGTTCGGAGCCGGCCCCGGGCGACCAGGCCGGCCACACCGACGATCCCGAAGATCAGTACGGAGGTCGGCTCGGGAACGGCCCCGTACAGGATCGAGCCGGGGGCAAGGGTGCCGACCAGCGTGGTATAGCTGGTGCCCCCATTAAGGCCGGCCGCGATGATCGTCTGGGGCATGAAACTGAGGCCAGATGGGTTGATCAGCCGACCCACGTTTGTTCCCGACGGGAAGTACGATTCCTCGCCGGTGAGTATCCCACCGCGGTCGAGGGCGACCGAGTCTACGGTCGCCACCAAGTTCGATCGATCCGTGCCAGTCAAGGAACCGTTGAGTACCCCCCTCACCATGTACATTTCGGAAACCGAATTGGGGTTGGTGCCCGGATTATATCCGGGCGACATGAGGTACAAGCCGACCTCGAACGGGACGTGATCGAAGGTGAACGTCTCGCCATCCGCCAACTGATTGGTCGTATTCTTGAACGCGCCCAGGGCAAACGAGCCGGGCGCGGTCATCTGCCCGTAAGTGTCGACCCATTGCATCCCGGCAGCGGATGGGTCGTCGCGGATTACGTAGCCTGAAGTGCCGTAACTCAACGTCGCCGAGGAATCGCTCGACGACGCGCGAGCGATCTCGCCCTGTCCCAAGGCCACCAGAACCATCGCGGCCCAGAGCGAAGCGTGCGCGCAACGATGCCGTACCATCCCTGATGCGAACATAGCATTCTCCTAAAGCAGCCTATCCCGGATGTCAGGAAAGCGCGGGCCCAGGTTAGTCGAAGCAGGCCCGCCTTTCCACCCCGGCTACCGCCGGTTCACGGCTTATTCTTGCGGGGCGTGAACGGGTCCGGATCGGCATCGCCCAGGCCGCCGCGGAGCGGGATCTTGCGTTCCGGCTTGGGCTTGGCCGGCTCGTCGGGCCCTTCGTCCTCGGGCTCGGGCGTGGGGGCGACCGGGCCGGGCTTGAGGCTCAGGCTGATCTTCTTGGCGTCGGGGTCGATCTTCAGGACCCGGACCGAAACCTCCTGGCCGGGCTGGACGATGTCCTTGACCCGGAAGACCCGCTTGGGGCCCAGCTCGGAGACGTGGATCAGCCCTTCGATCCCCGGCTCCAGCTCGACGAACGCACCGAACTCCATGAGCCGCGTGACCTTGCCCGTCACCGTCTGCCCGGCGAGGATCCGGTCGTCGATCGTGTCCCAGGGGCTGGTCATGAGCTGCTTGAGGCCCAGCGTCACCTTCTGGGCTTCGCGGTCGAGCCGGAGGACCTTCACCTGCACTTCCTGGCCGGTCTTGAGCAGTTGGGACGGATCCTCGATCCGGGCCCAGCTCATCTCGCCGACGGGCACGAGGCCGTCGACGCCTCCGAGGTCGACGAAGGCGCCGAACGCCTTGACCGAGCGGACGGTGCCGGTCCGGGTCTGCCCTTCTTCGAGATCGGCCCAGGTCTTCTCGCGGATCTCGGCCCGCGCCCGTTCGAGCAGTTCGCGTCGGGAGACGACCAGGTTCTTCTCGCGGGAATTGGCCTCGGTGACGAGCACCGGGAACCGCTCGTTCATGAAGACGGCGGCGTCCTCGACGCGGTTGATGTCGATCTGGCCGATCGGCATGAAGCCGCGGATGCCGTTGACCTGGACCTCAACGCCCCCCTTGATCACCTTGGTGACGCGGGCCTCGACGATCAGCCCTTTGCGGAGGTTCTCCCAGCTCGCGTCGACCGCGGCCCCCTTGCGGGAGAGCCGCAGAAGGCCCTCGGCCGAGTCGAACCGCTCGACGACCACCTCGATCATCGTGCCCGGCTCGGGGATGTCGGCGCCGAACTGCTCGGCCGGGATGATCCCTTCGCTCTTGCCGCCCATGTCGACGAAGATGCTGTTGCCGCGGACCTTGATGACCTTGCCCATCCGGGCCCCCTGGGCCTCCTCCTGGCCGACCGCCCCCTTGGGGACGTGGGCGCGGTCGGCGGCGCGGGTCCTGGGCCCGCCGCCGCGGGCGACCTCCATGCTGCCGGGGTCGAAGCCGGCGAGGGCCGCCTCGAGCTCGGCCTCCATGTCGGCGTCCCACTGGCGCTTCAGGGTCGTGTCGGGCCCCTTGTTGGCGGCCGGTCGGAGGGCGGCTTCGAGGGCCGAGTCGATGTCGAGGGCGTTGTCGATGTCTTTGCCGCGGGGCTCGGCCATCTCCGAGTCTCCTGATTTTTTTCCGGTTAATCTTGCAGAGCGAGGGTGGCCCAAAGGCTGGGATCCTCGCCGATGGGGAACTCGCGGCCCAGGGCCAGGAACGAGTCGCCCCGCTCGGGGTCGCCGATCCGGTAGCAGAACCCCAGCCGGCGGTTGGTCTCGGCGTCGAAGCCGTTGAGGGCCTCGGCCGGGAAGAACAGTTCCAGACGATACCCGACCGGCGTGGCCTCGGCCCAGGCGGAGACCAGGCCGGCCTTCGGGAATGGGGCATCGGCCTGGGCCCGGTGGATCTTGAGCGCCGCGACCTCCGCCTTGAGCGATTTCCCCGAGACCTGGAAGGTGACGAGGAAGTGGTGGCAAAACCGGGTGGCCCGGTGGACGTCGCGGGTATCGCGGGTGTCGATCCAGATTTCGACCTCGTCACGCCCGCCGATCGCGTAAGCGTCCGACTGGACCGGCCGGGTCTTGCCGGTGACCTCGAACGCCAGGCCGAGCCCCTTGGGGTTCCAGCCGGCGCGGACCTCGGCCCAGGATTCGCGGCCGTCGAGGGCCTGGAAGGCCGGCAGGGCATGCTTGGCCGGCAGCCCGAACGATCGGCCGCCGGCCGCGGGGATGCCGTCGGCCCTCGGGCAATCCAGGGCCAGTCGGAACCAGAACGATTGCGGGATCAGGTCGGCCTGGGGCATGGTCGGGCACTCCGTTGCGGGTCGGGCCCTATCTTCTCATGACGGCAGTCGGGCGAACAGGTTCGCCATCTCGATGGCGGCGAGGGCGGCGTCGGCCCCCTTGTTGCCCGACTTGATCCCGGCCCGGTTCAGGGCCTGGTCGACCGTATCGGTGGTCAGGATCCCGAAGATCACCGGAACGCCGGTGGCCATGCCGGCCAGCATCACGCCCGAGGCGGCCTGGCCTGCGACGTGGTCGTAATGGCCCGTCTCGCCCCGAATGATGCAGCCGAGGCAGACCACGGCCGCGTAGCCCTTGGTCTCGGCCAGGCGCCGGGCGACGACCGGGACCTCGAACGAGCCGGGCACGCGCACCACGTCGAGCCGGTCCCCGGCGACCCCGTGCCTTTGGAAGGCGTCGAGGCAGCCGGAAAGCAGCGACTCGGTGATCAGGCCGTTGAACCGCGCCACGACGACCGCGAATCGGCCGGATGGGGGGGAAAAATCGCCTTCGATGGTCGTCATGGCTGATCCGGGGCCGTTTTCGCGAGGGTTTCTACCTGGCCCGGGTGGCACGGGTTCCCCGCGAAGCGGAACCCGTGAGGGGGGCGAGGGCCGAAGGATTCCGGTCGGTGTGCGATGGCTAGCGTCGCCCGCCAGGCTGGATGAAGGAGGCTTCGAACGAAGGCCACTCACGCGGGTTTCATCGGCCGCGCCGATGGGAAACCCGTGCCACCCACGATCTGCCGGCGCGAGCTTAACCGATGGACGCACTGGTGGACAAGCCACCAGTGCCATCCGGACCAGGCGATCAGGTGAGGTTCATGCTCTGGAGGAAATCGCCGTTCGACCTCGACTTCTTCATCCGGCCGGTGAGCAGTTCCATCGCCTCGACCGGGTTCATGTCGTTGAGCACGCGGCGGAGGATCCAGACGCGGCGGAGTTCGTCGGCGTCCATCAGGTACTCCTCGCGGCGGGTGCCGGAGCGGTTGACGTCCACGGCCGGCCAGACCCGCTTATCGACGAGCTTGCGGTCGAGGTGGAGCTCCATGTTGCCGGTGCCCTTGAACTCCTCGAAGATCACGTCGTCCATCCGGCTGCCGGTCTCGATCAGCGCGGTGGCCAGGATGGTCAGGCTGCCGCCTTCCTCGATCTTCCGGGCGGCGCCGAAGAACCGCTTGGGCTTCTGGAGGGCGGAGGCGTCGAGGCCGCCGGTGAGGATCTTGCCCGAATGCGGGGCCTCGGTGTTGTAGGCGCGAGCCAGCCGGGTGATGGAGTCGAGCAGGATCACGACGTCCTTGCCGTATTCGACCATCCGCTTGGCCTTCTCGATGACCATCTCGGCGACCTGGATGTGCCGGGAGGACGGCTCGTCGAAGGTGGACGAGATCACCTCGGTGTTGGAGCCCTTCACCGAGCGTTCCATCTCGGTCACTTCCTCGGGGCGTTCGTCGATCAGGAGGACGATGACGTACGCCTCGGGATGGTTGGTCAGGACGCTGTTGGCGATCTTCTGGAGCAGGATCGTCTTGCCGGTCCTCGGCGGGGCGACGATCAGGCCTCGCTGGCCGAAGCCGATCGGCGTGACCAGGTCGATCACCCGCATGTTGATCTCGTCGGCGGCGGTCTCCAGCTTGATCCGCCCGGTCGGGTGGAGCGGCACCAGGTCGTCGAAGCTGACCTTCTCGCTGAGCTTGTCCGGCTCCTCGTAGTTGATCGCCTCGACGCGGAGCAGGGCGAAGTACCGCTCGTTCTCCTTGGGCGGGCGGATCTGGCCCTGCGCGATGGCGCCGGTCTTGAGGCCGAACCGGCGGATCTGGCTGGGCGAGACGTAGATGTCGTCGGGGCAGGGCAGGTAGTTGTAATCCGGGCTGCGGAGGAAGCCGAAGCCGTCGGGCAGGACTTCCAGCGTGCCCTCGCCGAACATCAAGCCGTTCTGCTTCACCCGCTCCTTGAGGATCTTGAAGATCAGGTCCTGCTTCTTGACGCCGGTGATCTCGGCGACGCCCTCGCGCTTGGCGGTGGCGAGGAGCTGCGGCATGGTCATCTTCTGCAGCTCGGGCAGGTGCACCTCGCTGCGCTTGATGTCCTCGTACCGCTCGTGGAGGGCCGCGTCGCCGTAGAGGTCCTCGTCCTCCGGTTCGGCCGGCTCGGGTTGCGGCGTGGGCAGGGGCGGCGGGGGGGCCGGGTCGCGTTCGCGAACGGGCGGGGCCGGCGGCGGGCCGTTGCCCTCGGCGCGGGCGGCATAGAGGGAGTCGCGGGTCGGCGTGGCCGAAGGCGGGCCGCCTTCGGCCTCCCTCCGGCGGCGTTCCTGGATCCGATCGCCGATCGACAGGTGCCCCGCCTCGCGATCCCTGTCGCGATCCCGATCGCGCGGCCGGGCGGGCTGGGCTTCGCGATCGTCGCGGGGAGAAGAAGAGTACGGGGCCTCGGGCCGGGGCGAGTGGGCGTGGCCGTTGCCGTCGTGGGCGGCCGGCGTGCCTTCATGATCGTCGATGGGGGAGGTCGTGGCGGGCTTGCGGGACCGCGTCGTGGAGGACGACGGCCGGCGGGGGCGCATTTCGCTGTTTTCCATGGGGGCTCTCGCTCCTGGTCGGGCCAAACCGGCGTCGCGAAGCGGAAGGCGGGGGCCTGCGTCGCGGGGCGGGGGGATGTTGAGGCGGGTCCTCGCGATGGGTCGGGTCAAGAAGGACGGGGGCGGGATCGGGGCGGGTCGGCGGGCCTCAGCCCTTGCGCGGGCGTCGGCCCTGGGGCGCGGGCCTGGGGGGCGGCGGCGAGGCCGGGTCGGTCCTCGGCGTGTCCGCCCGGGCGGAGTGCAACCTCGCCAGGAAGGACCGGTAGATCTTGCGGACCTGAGGGCCGATGGCCTCCTCGGGCCCGTCGTTGGCGATGATCACCTGGGCGCGGGCCCGCTTGCGGGCGATCGGCCACTGGGCCGACTCGCGGGACTTCAGGTCCTCGGCCGACCAGCCGTTGCGGGCCTCGACGCGGGCCCGGCGGGCCTCGTCGGGCGCATCGACGAAGGCGACCTCATCGCAGAGGTCGTCCCAGCCGGCTTCGAGCAGGATCGCGGCGTCGAGGACCATCACCTTGGCCTCCCGACGGCGGACGACCCGGGCGATCGCCTTCTCGAACGACCGCCGCATCCTCGGGTGGAGGATCTTCTCCAGGTCGGCCCGGGCGCCCGGGTCCTGGAAGACGAGGGCGCCCAGCGCCTTGCGGTCGATCCGCTCGGGATCGTCGGCGGCGAGGACCTCGGGCCCGAACCGGGCGACGACCTCCTCCCGCGCCGGCTTCTGGTCGAGCAGGGCATGGCCGACGCGGTCGGCATCGAGGACGAAGGCACCGGCCTCGGCGAATTCGGCGGCCACGCGGCTCTTGCCGGCGCCGATGCCGCCGATCAGGCCCAGGACGGCCAATCGCCCATGCTTCCAGGGGCCGCGGCGTGGCGGCCTGGGCGGGCCTGGGGGATGGGTTTGGGGGGATCGGGGGCGGGGTGGGCGGGGCATCGGGGTGATTTCCGGACCGGTCCGGGGCGACTTGCGGGGGGAGATGACCCCGCGGAAGCCGCGGGACGGGGCACGACCGGGGGCGAGGGGGGACGATGGCGCGATTCGGGCCCGCGCCGGACGGATCCGGCGCGACATCCTGGCCCCGTATCGGCGGGGGCAACTTCGGCCGGGATCGGCCGGACCCCCGCCCGAAGCTCGCGTCGGGGCGGAGGGTCTTGATCGGATTAAAAGTTGGGGATGATCGGGAGACCTGAAGATCGCGAGGGCTGTTGACTGGGGATATCGTACCCGAGGCCTGCCGGCGTTTCAATCGGTCCCGGCCGACGTCGGGCGATTTCCGGGCGGCCCGGTCAGGGCTTCTCGGCCGGCTCGGCCTGGGCCTTCTCGGCCCCCTTGCCGGCGGCCGTGCCGGGCGACCCGGCCGCCGATTTCCGCAGCAACAGCGACTTGTCCTTGGGGTCGAACACCGGCTGCTTCTCGCGGGCCGTGGGCCGGATCGTCTCCTGGAGGCTGTCGACGGCCATCGTCGCCAGGCCCACCACCAGCACCATCGTGACCACGCCCAGGACCGCCGCGTGCAGCGGGTGGAATCGCAGGATCAGCAGGAACGCCAGGAACCACAGGACCGCCTGGCCGATCGTCCAGCCGATGCCGTCGGTCAGCATCGTGTCGAACGACGTATGCGCCCTCGTCAAGACGGCCGCCAGCAGGAAGCTGGCCCCGGCCACCCGGGGCCAGATGTACGGCGTCACCTCGTCGTACAGGTACGCCTGGCCGTACTCGGTCACCAGGTAGCAGGCCACGAACAGCACCAGCCAGTAGACGATGAACGCCAGGATCCAGCTCATGGAAGCGAGTCCGGGTTGGGGGCGATTTGGGCGGGCCATCGCGGCCGGGGTCGATCGTACATCGGCCGGGCCGGCGAAGCCAGGCCGCCGGAGTCTGGCCCTTTCGGCGG
>JAXMBD010000040.1:0-68371 GCA_046350035.1 Isosphaeraceae bacterium
CGGCCGGGACCACCACCCCCGCTGCTTCACCATGTGGATGGCCGGCGGCGGAACCAAAGGTGGCACCATCTACGGCGAGACCGACGACTTCAGCTACAACATCGTCAAGGATCCGGTCCACATCCGCGACTTCCACGCCACGGTCCTGCACCTCCTCGGTTTCGACCACAAGCGATTGACCTACCGATACCAGGGGCTCGACGGCCGCCTGACCGGCGTCGAGCCTTCCCGCGTCATCAAGGAGTTGCTGGCCTGAGCCATCGGGCCCCGGTAGACTCCGGGTGATCGTCGCCGAACGTCACCCGGAGGCCCCGCCCGATGCTGCTCCTCTCCCTCGCGATCGCCCTGTTCGCCGCCGACGGCCCCGCCCCGAGCGAGCCGAAGGGCCTGGATATCTACTTCATCGACGTGATGGGCGGCGCGGCCACGCTGGTCGTCACGCCCGAGCGCGAATCGATCCTGATCGATTCCGGCTGGCCCGGCCTGGAAGACCGCGACCCCAAGCGGATCGAGCACGTCCTGAAGGACGTCGCCGGGCTCGATCACCTCGACCACCTCGTCACGACCCACTGGCATACCGACCACTACGGCGGCGTCGAGGGCCTGGCGAAGCGGCTCCGCATCGACCATTTCTGGGACCGCGGCCTGCCCGACCCGACCGCCCCCAACGGCGACAAGGTGAAGTACCCCGACGGCCCCCGCGCCGACGACAAGCTGGGCATCGCCTACCGGAAGGCCAGCGAGGGCAAGCGGCAGGCCGTGAAGGCCGGCGACAAGCTGCCGCTGAAGGGCTCGATCGAGGCGATCGTGCTGGCCGCCTCGGGCGAGGTGATCACGCCCACCGACCCCTCCGGCCCGGCCAACCCGCTCTGCGCCGAGGCCCTGCCCGACCAGCCCGTCGATGGCAGCGACAACGCCCGGAGCATCGTCCTCCGGTTCCGCCTGGGCAAGTTCGCGTTCCTGGATTGCGGCGACCTGACCTGGAACGTCGAGAAGAAGCTGGTCTGCCCCCGCGACCTGATCGGCCCGATCGACCTCTACCAGGTGACCCACCACGGGATGGACATCTCGAACCACCCCACGCTGCTCAGGACGATCGCCCCGACCGTGGCCATCATGAACAACGGCCCCAGGAAGGGGGGGGCGCCGAATACCGTGAAGCTCCTGAAATCGCTGCCGTCGCTGAGGGCCGCGTACCAGCTCCACAAGAACGCCCAGACCGGCCCCGACGAGAACACCGAGGCGTCGAAGATCGCCAACGGCAACCCCGAAGGCGGCCAGTTCGTCCACGCCTCGGTGGCGCCCGACGGCTCGACATTCCGCGTCCGCATCGGCAAGGACGGCGAGTTCACGGTGTTCCCGACGCGGGCTCCGGTGGGATTGCCGGTCCAGCCGCCGGAGCGGATTCGCCCGTAGCCTTCTCCCGGGCCTTCCGCCCCCGCGGCTTCGGCTGGTGCTTCCAGCGTCGATGCAGCCAAAGGTACTGCTCCGGCGCCTGGCGGATGGCCATTTCGAGGGCGCTGGTGTATTCCTGCGTGAGCCATCGGACATCGTCGGCCCGGCCTTCCCACTCGGCCGGGTCGATGATCCGATCGCAGGAAACCTCGTACCGGAACCCGGGGCCGATCCGCCGGGCGCAGCCGACGACCACGGGCGTCCGGTACTCGATCGCCAGCAGGGCGATCGCCTTGTGGGTCGACGCCTGCCGGCCGAAGAACTCGACATACAGGCCGTTCTGGCCGGCGTCCTGGTCGGCCAGGAACGACAGCACGCCGCCCGATTTCAGGACGGCCAGCATGTCGTCGTATCCCCCCTTCTTGGGGATCAGCTTCTGGCCGGTCCGCTCGCGGAACCGCCGCAGGAAGCGGTCGAGGTGCGGGTTGTCGAGCGTCCGGGCGACCGAATAGGGGGGGAAGCCGAACACGCCGAACAGGTAGCCGGCCATCTCCCAGTTGCCGAAGTGGGGCGTCAGCATGATGACGGGCCCGCCGTCGAGCAGCCGTTCGATGACCGGCCCGTGCCCCTTCAGGGTGATCCGGTCCCGCCAGTTGGTGACGTGCAGCTTCCTGGGGATGTGGACGATCTCCATCAGGAGCATGCAGAAATGCTCGTAGACCTGGAGCACGATCCGGTCCCGCTCGGCGGGCGAATAGCGGTCGCCGTAGGCGTGGGTCAGGTTGTCGATCGCCACGGCGCGATGGCGGCGATCGACGAGGTACAGGACCAGGGCCAGGCCGCGGGCGATCGCGTACGATTGCTCGATCGTGAGGGCCTGGATCAGCCCCACCCCCGCGCGGATCGCCAGGTAAACCAGGTAGTCGAGGGCTGGCCGTCGCTTCTTCATGATTCAGGCGCCGTACTCGCCATCGTCCGCATAGGGCAATTCCACGGGCCTGCCCAGCCGGGCCGATCGGTAGATGGCGCGGATGATCTCGACCGCCTTCCGGCCGTCCCGGCCGTCGACGAACGGGGCGCGGTTCTCGTCGATCGCCGCCAGGAAGTCGGCCAGTTGCTGGCGGTGGCCTTCGTGGGTGATGCCGCGGGGGTCGCTGGCACCGGCCTTGTCGCCGGACATCCTGGCCATGGCCGCCAGGACCTCGTTGTCCGACGGCACCTTCTCCTGGAAGTCCCAGAGTGTGATGTCGTCCTGCTCGACCCGCGCGGAGCCGCGATCGCCGTGGATCTCGGTCCGCTTGAGCAACCCGGGATAGGCGGCGGTGGCGGCCTCGATCATCCCCAGGGCCCCGTTGCGGAACCGGATCGCCGCGACGGCCACGTCCTCGACCTCGATCCGCGTATGGGCCAGCGTGTCGGCGAGCGCCGTGACGACGGCGACGTCGCCCATCAGCCACTGGAGCAGGTCGACGTTGTGGATCGACTGGTTCATCAGGGCCCCGCCGCCGTCGAGCTGCCAGGTGCCCCGCCAGCCGCCCGAATCGTAGTATTCCTGCGTCCGCCACCACTTGATCGACGTATCGCCCATCGTCAATCGGCCGAACCGGCCGGCGTCGATCGCCTCCTTGAGCCGCTGGTTGGCGGGCGAGAAACGCGACGGGAAGATCGCGCACAGTCGGGTGCCGGCCCGGTCGCAGGCGTCGATGATGGCGTCGCAGCGGGGCAGGTTCACTTCCAGGGGTTTCTCGACGACCACGTGCTTGCCGGCATTCGCCGCCAGCACGGCCGGCTCCATGTGGGCGCCGCTGGGCGTGCAGACGCAGACCACGTCGATCCCGGGATGTTCCAGCAACTCCTCGATGCTGGAATACGCCCGGGCCCCGGATCCGGCCGCCATGCCGACGATCTTGGCGGTCCGCTCGGGGTTCCGGTCGTAAGCGCCGAGGACCTCGGCCCCCTCGATCTCGTTGATGGCGCGGGTGTGGAACTCGGCGATCATCCCGCAGCCGACGATGCCGAAGCCGTGACGGGCCATGAAGCGGACTCCTCAGGGGCGTTGTGCAGGGAGGATCTCGGCGACCGGCAGGCGGATCGGCTCGCGATCGGGCAGCTCGATCGCCGCCGAATCCCCGCGGCCGAACTCGCGACGGACGCGATAGGCCGGCGCCATGTCGGGGCCGGTCGGGTCGGAATAGATCTCGATCCGGTTCCCCGGTATGTTCACGATCCAGTAAGTCGGGATGCGGGCTTCCGCATAGATCGGGATGAGCTTGAGATCCTCGGCGTAGGAGCTGTCGGAAACCTCGATGACGAGGGCGACATCCTCGGGCCGATGGTGATTTTCCAGATAATCGGCCCGGGAACCGCGGACGACCTGGAAATCCGGTTCCAGGACGCTCGTCGCCAGTCGGAGCGGGCAATCCCCCCGGCAGAACCAGCCGGGCGGTAGGAGCCTCGGGAACCGATCGATCAGGCCGTCGTAAGCCACCTGATGCGGCGGATTCTTGGTCATCTTCGACACCAGGATGCCGTCGATCAACTCGACCCGATCACGCTTCGTGAGGATACCGAGGCGCCCCATCTCCAGGTACTTCGCGACGCTCAAGCGAAAGAGTGTTCGGCGAGGGGCCGAAGGTACGGGAGGGGCCGGTCGAGGGTCCAACATCGCCTCGGCAATCGGTTCGGACATCGTCTCCAGGTCGGTCGCCATGCTCCCCTCCGATCCGCACCGTTCTCGTTATTCGGGCGGCAGCAGCGATTCGACGCCCAGGCTGACCGCGACGCGGCCCGGCAGTTCGAACGTGACCTCGGCCCCTCGCCGATAGTCACGCCGCTCCTGATAGGACGCGGAGGGCCCGGAACCCGCGGGGTCGCCGAAGACTTCGATCCGATCGCCCGGGATATTCACCAGCCAGTAGGCGGGGATCCCCGCGGCCGCGAACATCGTAGATCGGGCCCGATCCTCGGCGACCGTGGCATCGGCCACCTCGATCACCAGGGCGACATCTTCCGGCGACGGATGGCGTTTCGAGTAATCCTCATTCCGGCCCCGGAGGATCATTACGTCGGGCTCTGGGACGCTTTCGAGGAGCACTAGCGGCGATTCGGTGCGGACCAGCCAATCGTCGGGCAGCAACCGGATCAACGCGTAGCACGCGTTGGAGATCACCAGTTGATGGGGCGGTTTCTTGGTCATCTTCGACACCAAAAGCCCATCGATGAGCTCGACCCGATCGCGCGTCGTGAGGATACCGGATTGGGCCATCGCCTCGTACTGAGCCACGCTCAAACGGTGGAGCGATCGGCCTTCGCCGCGAGTTGAAGCCGATGTCTTGCGATCCGTCTCGGGGGGCATCAGGTCGGTGGCCATGCTGGTCTCCCCGGTCAGGTCAACCGGATCCGCACGATCTTCCGCTTGCCGGCGCGGACGATCAGGCCGTCGGTCACCTCGATCGACGCGTTGGGATCGGCTAGCGGCGTGCGGTCCGGCCCAAGGTTCACGCCCCCCTGGGCGATCAGGCGGCGGGCGTTCGAGGTGCTCGACTCCAGCCCCAGGGCGACGAGCAGCCGCGGGCCGGGGACCTTGCCGTCGGCGCCGACCGCGTCGCGGGTCAGGGCGACTTCGGGGATCTCATCCGGATCTTCCCCCCTGGCCCTGCGGCGGAACTCGGCCGCGGCGTGATCGGCCGCCTCGGCGCCGTGGTACTGGGCGACGATCGCCTTGCCGAGCGCCTCCTTGGCGTCCCGCGGATTGCCGCCGCCCAGCAAACCATTCACTTCCTCGAGCGGGATGTCCGTCAAGAGGGTGAAATACTGCCGCATCGGCTCGTCGGGGATGCTCATCACCTTGCCGAACTGCTGCTCGGCCGATTCGGCAACCCCGATGTAATTGCCCAGGCTCTTGCCCATCCGGCGGGTGCCGTCGGTGCCGACCAGGATCGGCATCGTCATCGCCACCTGGGGCGACTGGTTCCGACCTTGCTGGAGGTCCCGCGCCACCAGGAGGCTGAAAAGCTGCTCGGTGCCGCCCAGCTCGACGTCGGCCCGGATCTCGACCGAGTCCCACCCCTGCATCAGGGGGTAGAGGCATTCGTGGAGGTAGACCGGCTTCTCGGCGGCGATCCGCTTGGCGAAGTCCTCGCGGGCCGAGATTTGTCCCAGGGTCATGTGCCTCATCAGGTCCAGAACCTGGAGGAACGACCAGTTGCCGAACCAGTCGCCGTTGCGGTGGACCTCGGCCCGATCCAGGTCGATGATCCGTCCGACCTGGCGGAGGTAATCGACGGCGTTGGCCTCGACCTGATCGCGAGTGAGGGCGGTGCGGGTCTCGTCGCGGCCGGAGGGGTCGCCGACCAGCGCCGTGTAGTTGCCGATGATGATGACGGCCTGGTGGCCCAGATCCTGGAATTGGCGGAGCTTCCGCAGGGGGACCGTGTGGCCGAGGTGGACGTCGATGCCGGTCGGGTCGATGCCGTACTTGACGCGGAGCGGCGTTCCGGTGGCGACGCTCTTCTCCAGCTTGGCGGCGAATTCGTCGCCGGGGACGATCGCCTCGACACCTCGGCGAAGGATCTCCAGTTGCTCGGCGGCCGGTCGCATCGCTGTTCCTTGTCGAACCCGGGGCATGGCATGGCTTGGCCCGATTGTGCCGCGCCCGCTACGATGGGCCAAGGGCAGATGCGCCCCGGGGTTGGCCGAGGAGTTTCGAGATGCCGGAGATCGCCTGGACCCCCGCGCTCATCGCCCTGGCGATCGTGGCGTCGGCCTCGACCCTGGGAGCCTGGGGCTGGCTGGCCTACCGGGCCTACCGTCGCGAACCCTGGCTGCCCGACGAGGGCCTGCCCCTGGTCCCCTGGACGGGCCGGACGATCACCCTGATCCTGTCGAGCTGGCTGCTGTTCCAGATGCTGGCGGTGACGGCCGTGATGGGACTCCGGGGGGCTCCGGAGGCGGACGAGGTCCGCGACCTGCCGGCGAGCCAAATGATCGGGGCGATGCTCCTGGCCAACCTGCTTTCGATCGCCACGGCCCCGGCGATCGTCCGCCTGGCTTCGGGCGCCCGGACCTGGGGGCACCTGGGGGTGGGGCCCGGCAGCCGGCCCGCGCTGAACCTGGGACGGGGTTACCTGGCCTGCTTCGCGGTCATCCCGTTCGTCTACGCCACCTACTACATCACCTTGAAGGTCTTCCCCAAATCCACGCACGTCATGGAGCGGGTGCTTAGCCCCGATAACCCGGTCTTGAGCGCCGCCGTCGCGCTGTTAGGCGGCGTCCTGGTGGCCCCGATCGCCGAGGAGTTGCTGTTCCGGGGCGTCTTGATGGCCTGGTTCGCGCGGATCCTCTCCGGATACGGCCGGCAAACCGACCCGGAGGAGCCGGCCCGACTGGCGACCGACTGGCAGCCCAACCTGGCATCGGCGTTGATCTGGGCCGTCATCCACAACTGGCCGACGCCGATCCCCTTGCTCCTGCTGGGCTTGGCGCTGGGCTGGGTGTACCAGCGGACCGGCAGCCTGTACGCCCCGATCGGCCTGCACATGGCGTTCAATGGCCTCAGCGCCGCCTACCTCCTCGCCTCGGGTTCGTCGCCCGCGGGCGGCGACGGTTGATTCGCGTCGTCATTGTCCAGGATTTTCTGGAGCGGAATCCGGGAATCTCCTTGCCTGTCGCCTGGGTTTTGCCTAAATTGGACCGTGTCCTTTTGTGTTGTCCGTACGGGCGAGCGCATCTGTATCCGACGAGGCATGAGCCCATCCTCGGGAAGGATTCCCGGCAAAACCGGGAGATCCGTTCCAATAAGGCTCACGGATCGATCGCCGCCCGGCCGATGACCGAGGGACCTGAACGCCGAGAAAGGGCCCATCGGGGAGAGATTCTCTCGCCGAGCGGTCCGATGTCGCTGGATTCCCCGATCGTGATGCCCGGAGTGGCGGGGTCCTCGCCCCGGGCGGATTGGGGGATTATCCCGGTCGTCGACGAGACGACCCCGCGGGTTCAATGGGGAGTCCGGATTTGATGAGCGTTTCGAATTCCAAGAAGGCTGCACCGTCGTCGTCGAACTTCGAGTGGGCGGGGGCCGTGGCCCGGATCCGCCGCGGAGCGGTCTCCAATCGTGCGGGGCGACGGTCGGCCCTGCTCGGGCTGATGAGTTCGATCTATGCCAACTCCTCGCGTGGGACCGGCCGGGGCTCCGAAGGCCGTTCCGGCTCCGATCGGGGCTAAGCGGTCCCGCCAGGCAACCCCTGAACCAGACGCGGCCGCCGGCACCCGAACAGGGCCGGCGGTTTTTGTTTGCGCCCGGGGAAGGATCCCTCCCCCCCGGCCCGCGCCGATTTCCCGGTTTCCATTTCAACCACCGTCGGTCCTCGATTAGAATAACCCGGCCTCGCATCGCGGGTTTCGACGACGAGGCGTAGCGTCCAAGCCGATCATCCGGTCGAGGGGGGCACGATGGGGCGATCCGGTCCGAGGCGATTCCTGGCCGCCCTGGCCTGTTTCGGGGCGGTCCTGGCCCCGGCGGTGGCCCAGGCGCCCGCCGCTCCGTTCGGGATCTGGGCCGAGGTGGTCAGCGTCAGCGACCGCTGGCTGATCGTCGAGGACGAATCCGGCAAGCAGTACCCCGTCGCGCTGGCCCCCAACAACCTCGACCTCTTCCTGATCCGCTGGCCGATCACGCTCGACCGGCTCGGGCCCGACTGCCTGATCGAGGCCAGCGGCATCAACGGCGAGAACAGCGTCGTCCTGGCCCCCCACGCCGATGTCTACCGGGGCGCCAACCAGGGGATGGTCAACCCCACCTTCCAGCCGGTGTTCGAGCCGCGGGTGTTCATGGACCCGTACAACATCATGATGATGAACATCTTCGGGCCGGTGTACATGCTGCCGGCGCCCGACCAGGTCCGCCCCAGGCAGATGCACGTCGTCGGCCCCTGGATGCAGAACAACGGGCTGACCCCCGTCATCCAGCAGCAGGGCAACGCGGCCTACTTCATCTCGGCCGACTCGATGACCGAGGTCACGCCCGGCAACCCGCTGCTCATCCGCCCCGGCGACCTGGCCTTCTGCCTGATCGACAACTGGAACGGCCGGACGCTCCGACTCCAGGAGCTGGTCATCTACAAGTCGATGCCCACCGACATGTTCGTCCCCTGATCCGGCCCCGACCGGGAACGGAGGCGACCCTGTCGACCATCGATTTCTCCTGCGAGGAGTGCGGGAGCCGATACCTCGTCCCTCGCCGGTTCGTCGGCCGCCGGATGCGATGCCGGAGCTGCGGGCGAATTCAGCCGATCCTCGGGGACGAGGAGCCGCCCCCCTCGACGCCGTCGCCCGGCCCGTCCACCTGGTCCCCTTCCCGGGAGGCCAGGCCGGCGTCGAGGCCGTCGAAATGCAAATCCTGGCGACGGGCGGAACCCAGCGTCGTCCAGGGGATGGCGATCGTCCTGGTACTGATGAGCGCGGCCGACGTCTTCACCACCTACCTGCTGCTCCGCACCAGCCCGACCTTCTACGAGTCGAACCCGGTGGCGCAGTGGTTCTTCGCCCGATGGAACATGGCCGGCATGGTCCTGTTCAAGTTCTCGGTGATCGCCGGCGTCATCGCGATCGGCGAGTACGTCGAACGCCGGCGGCCCGGCTGGGGCCGATTCGTGCTGCTGGTCGGCTGCGTCGGCGCCGCCTATGCCGTGGCGAAGGGGCTATCGCTCTACCGGGGCCATGGCGCCGCGGCGCCGGCCCCGGAACTCGATTGAAACCGGACCTCTCGATCCCCCGCCTCAATCGATCGTGAGCAGGATCTTGCCGAACTGCTCGGCCTCCTCCATCCGCCGATGGGCCTCGGCCGCGTCGGCCAGGGGGAACGCGCGATCGATCACCGGCTTGAGCTTGTCGGTCCCCGGCCCGAACAGGGCGAGCATCTCGGCGAATTCGCGGGGATTGCCCATCGTCGAGCCGAGGATGTTGAGTTGCTTCCAGAAGATCCGGCGGATCTCCACCTGGTCGGCCGCCCCGGTCGTGGCGCCGTAGGTGACGATCCGGCCGCCGGGCCGGGTCACCTCGATCGCCCGGTTGAACGTGTCGCCGCCGACGCTGTCGATCACCACGTCCGGGCCGCCGTCGGTCTGGTCGAGCACCTGCTTGACCCAGTCGCTGGACCGATAATTGACCCCCGCGTCCGCCCCGAGTTCGCGGGCCGAGGCGATCTTCTCGTCGCTGCCCGAGGTGACGACGACCCTCGCCCCGCGCAGGCGGGCGAATTGCAGGGCGAAGGTGGAGACGCCGCCGCCGATCCCGGTGACGAGCACCGTCTCGCCGGCCTGCACCTGGGCCCGGGTGAACACCGCCCGGTAGGCAGTCAGGCCGGCCAGCGGGATCGCCGCGGCTTCCTCCATGCCGAGGCCCTCGGGCATCGGGTGGACGTGGGTGGCCGGCACCTTCACGCGCTGGGCGTAGGTGCCGTCGTCCGGCAGTCCCAGGATCCGGAACGCGTTGGCCTGGGCCTTCGGGTCGTCGCCCCAATCGAGGCCCGGGTTGATGACGACCGATCGCCCGACCCAGGAGGCCTCGACCCCGTCCCCGACCGCTTCGACGTCACCGGCGCCGTCCGATCCCAGGATGATCGGCAACTTGATGCCGGCGTATAGCCCCCGCCGGATCCAGACGTCGCGGTGGTTTAGGGCCGCGGCCCGGAGGCGGACGACGACCTGGCCCGGCCCCGGCACGGGATCTCCCGCGTCCTCGAATTGCAGGTTCGATGCCTCTCCGAGCTGCCGCAGGACGATGGCTTTCATGGCGAGCTTCCTGGTGGGGGGATCGACGGGCCGGGGCCGCCGGATCGGCCGGCGTGGCCGCGGCCCGCTCAGTATCCCGGCCCCTTGGTGGTCGTGCGCAACCGGCAGAGGTACATGTCGGCCGTGATGAACAGCGTCGAGCCGTCCTCGCCCCAGGCGCAGTTGGCGGTGGCCTCGCCGGTGTTCAGGACGCCAAGCTGGGTGCCGTCGGGGGCGAAGATGAGGACGCCCCCGGGGCCGGTCGCGAACAGGTTCCCTTCCTTATCAACTTTCATGCCGTCGGGAAGGCCCTTCTTCTCGGGCCCGACCAGGGAGGTGGCGTCGAAGAAGACCCGGCCGTTGCCCAGGGTGCCGTCGTCCTTCACCGGGTAGGCCATCCAGATGGCCTTCTTGGGGTCGGAATTGGCCACGTACAGCGTCTTCTCGTCGGGCGAGAACGCCAGGCCGTTGGGGAACGTCATCTCGCGGGTCAGGAGGGTAACCTTGCCGTCCTTGCCCAGGCGATACACCCCATTGTAGGGGATCTCCTTGGCCGGATCCTCATTGAGCTTGAGCAGGCCGTAGGGGGGGTCGGTGAAGTAGAAGTCGCCGTTCGACTTGAAGACGCCGTCGTTGGGGCTGTTGAACCGCTTCCCCTCGTGGCGGTCGGCCAGGACCTCGAAGGTCTTGTCGGCCTTGAGCCGGGCAACCCGGCGGTCGCCGTGCTGCATCAGGACGAGTGCCCCCTTCGGATCCCGGGTCAGGCCGTTCGAGCCCGGCTCGCCGCCGCGGGGGGATTCCCCGGTGTAGCCGCTGGGCTTGAGGAAGACGGAGACGCCCTCCCCCTCCTTCCAGCGGAAGACCGTATTCATCGGCACGTCGGAGAACAGCAGGGCCTTCTGCTCGGGCATCCAGACCGGCCCCTCGGACCAGTCGAAGCCGCCGGCCAGCTTCTCCATCTGCGCGCCGGGCGGGATTAGGCGATCCAGCGCCGGCTTGAGCCGCTCGATCGTTCCGATCGGCCCCGATGCCTTCTCCTGGGCGTGGCAAAAGGCCGTGGATGCCAGGACCAACCCGACGACGACAGCGACGACCGTCCGCGCATGCATGGGCGAAACTCCGCGAGGCCCCGGGAGAGGAAGTGCGCTCGACCGACAGGACGGGTCCAGGCTAAACCGTCGGGGAGGCCCGTGCCAGGGGCGGGCCGTCCCCGATCGATGCGGAACGCCGCTTACTTCTGCTTCCGGGCCCAGCCCACATGGCGGGCGATGCCGGGGTGCTCGCGCAGCGATTCCAGCGTGTTGTACGACCGGGCCAATTCCTTCTCGTCCGGGATCAGGTGGTGGACCGCGTCGTGGCAGAGGCGGCAGAGCATCACGCCCCTCGACCGCATCTCGGCGCGGGTGTGCATCCGCTGGAACCGCTTCTTGCGGTGGACGTGGCGGGGGATCAGGTGGTGGAAGGTCAGGGGTTGGTCCCGGCCGCAGAGGGCGCAGGCCCCTTCCTCGGGTCCGTCGACAGGCTCGGGATCGATCTCGGCCACCTCGTCGCCCCTCGGGAGTTTTCCGGCAAGATGACGGGCTGCGGTCCGAATCCCCTGGATGATACCATCGAAGGCCGGCGAATCGATGGCCTTCCCCCGTCGAGGCCGGCCGCACCCCGAAGGAGCATCCCCGATGGCAACCTTCTCCGCTCGGCATTCGTTGCAGGCGCTGGGCCTGGTCGCCCTGCTCTGCCCGGCGCTGCCGGCCCAGGACCGCGCCCCCGAACGCGAACGCGACCCCGATCGGGCCGCGACCCGCCGCGAACGCCGCCAGCGCATGGACGAGGATTCCGAGCGCCTCGGCCAGGCGGTCAAGGAAGTGATCGGCCAGGCCCGCAAGTCGATCTTCGAGGTCCTGGAGCAGGTCCGCGACTCGCTCGCCAAGGACGGCAGCGAGGCCCACAAGCAGATGAGCCGCGAGCTCGACGAGCACCTCAGCGAGGCCCGGAAGCAATCGGCCCAGGCCGAGAAGCAGGTCAACGAGATGATCGACCAGGCCATGCGGAAGTTCCGCGAGGAGGCCCCCGAACGCGAGGCCCAGGTCCGCGAGCAAATGGAACAGGCCCAGCGCAAGCTCCGCGAATCGATGGAACGCGAACGCAACCGGCTCGAAGGCGACCGGCCGGCGGGTCGGGCCGCCGAGCAGCGGCTCCAGGATCAACTGAAGGCGGCCGAGGACAAAATCCGGTTGCTGACAGATGCCCTGAATCGCTCCGAACGCCGGTGGGACGAACGCCGAGAGGCCGAAGCCGCGCCGCCCGGCCGTCGCCCGGATGCCAACCCCCGCCACCCAGGGAGCAATCCGCCGCGCGACGAGCCCGCGCAGCCCGACGCCGAAAGGCGGCTGCGGAACTTCGAGGAGAAGCTCGATCGCCTGATGCGGGAAATCGAGCAGATGAAGAAGGAACGCCAGGTCTTCTGAATGACCGGCAGCCTTTTCGACCTGGACGGGCCCGAACCCGAGGGCGACGATCCGGCCGGTTCCCCGCTGGCCGACCGGATGCGCCCCCGCACGCTCGACGAGTATGCCGGCCAGGAAGGGGTCGTCGGGGCCGGACGGTTCCTGCCCAACCTGCTGGCCCGCGGCGGCCCCCTGCCCTCGATGATCTTCTGGGGCCCGCCCGGGTCGGGAAAGACCACGCTCGCGAGGCTGCTCGCCGGCCATTCGGGCACGCGATTCGTCGCCATCTCGGCAGTCCAGGCCGGCGTGAAGGAAGTCCGCGAGGCGATCGCCGAGGCCCGGCAGGCCCGGCGCCGGGGCAAGCGGACCCTGCTATTCCTCGACGAAATCCACCGTTTCAACAAGGCACAACAGGACGCACTCCTGCCCGCCGTCGAGGACGGCACCCTGACGCTCATCGGCGCCACGACCGAGAACCCCTCATTCGAGGTCAACGGCGCGTTGCTGTCCCGATGCCGGGTGCTCGTGCTGGAGCCGCTGGCGCCATCGACGGTGGTGGGCCTGCTCCGCAGATCGCTGGAAACGCCGGGGCGCGGCCTGGCCGATTTGAACCCGAGGGTCGACCCGGCCGACCTGGATCGCCTGGCCGACGCCTCCGGCGGCGACGCGAGGGTCGCCCTGACCGCCCTGGAAACGGCCGTCGAGGCCACCTCGCCCGATCCCTACGGCTACCGATCGGTCCCCTGGGAACGGATCGCCGAGGCGCTCGGCCGCGCCCGGTTCGCATCGGACAAGCAGGGCGAGGACCATTACAACCTGATCTCGGCCCTGATCAAATCGCTGAGGAACTCGGACGAAAACGCGGCCCTCTACTGGCTGGCGCGGCTGATCGAAGGGGGCGCCGACCCGATGTTCATCGCACGTCGGCTCTGCATCCTGGCGAGCGAGGACATCGGCCAGGCGTCGGCCGCCGCCCAGGTCGCCGACCTGATCGGCTTCCCCGAGGCGCTCTATCCGCTCTCGCAGGCGACGCTGTACCTCGCAAGGGCCCCCAAATCGAACGCCGTGAAACGGGCCTACTTCGCCGCGGCCGCCGACGCCGAGGCGACCGCGCGCGAGCCGGTCCCGCTCCACCTGCGAAACGCCGTGACTTCCTTGATGAAATCGGTCGGCTACGGGTCAGGCTACCGCTATGCCCATGACGACCCGAAGGCCCGCGAGGAGATGCCCTGCCTGCCCGAACGCCTGATCGGCCGGCGCTACGTCGAGCCCGAGTCGCCGGAATAAAGCCTAGATTCTCGCGGCGTAAGCGTTCCTGGCCCGAGATCGCCTGATCAGCCTCATCGAGCATCCTCTTGGGGGAGTGATGGACGACCCTCGGAAATGTCCGCTCGTCTGGATGCCGATCCTGATGGGGCTCTGTTGGGTCGGCGGCTGCGGCACGAGCCCGCTCCCGCAACGTGCAGTCCTCAACGGGCACCGAGGTCCCATCACCTCCATCGCATTTGCCCCGGATGGCAAGCTCCTGGCTTCGAGAAGTTACGACAATACGGTCAGGCTTTGGGACGTGCCGACATGCCAGGAGAAGATGGTGGTTTCGAAATTCGTATCGGGCATGGGTGCCGTGGCGTTCTCTCCCGACGGGACGAGGTTGGCCACCAATGAGGCAACGGTCGGGGCCGTAGCCTGGGATACGGCCTCCGGCGAAAGGCGATTTTATTATCCCCATCCCCCTCGCGAGGAGCGGGCCTGGGGATGCTATTCCGTGGCTTATGGATGGGGCATTGCGTATTCGCCCGACGGCAAGACATTGGCCGCGGGTGGCAGCAACCAGGGTGAGAATGGTTTTGTGACTCTATGGCATGTCGAATCGGACAACGGGGAAGATCTGGGGTGTCATGAGGGCGCCGTTACCGCGGTGGCCTTCTCACCCGGTGGCGGGGTTATCGCCTCGGCGAGCAGGGATAGGGCCATACATCTATGGCAACTTAATACAAGGAAGCAATTACCAAGCCTCCTTGGTCATACGGGTCCCATTGCTGCGATCGCCTATTCTCCCGACGGCGGGGCTTTGGTATCCGCCAGCGAAGATCGCACCGTCAAAATCTGGGATACCGCGAGCGGCCGCGAGATGGCGACTTTCTCTCGCCATCGTGATTCGGTATCCTGCGTTGCAATCAGCCCTGACGGGCAGACCGTGGCCTCCGGCGATCGAAGCGGGGCGGCTTTCCTCTGGAACCTGTCCACGAGGCAAGTGATCGCCAAGCTCGCTCGCCATAAGGGGGGCGTCCAATGTGTTGCCTTCTCGCCCGCCGGGGACCTGTTGGCCTCAGGAGGAGCGGACGGCATCCTCCGTTTTTGGGGTCTGCCGCAGCGGCGTAAGGCCCGCTAGGTTCGCCGGCCAATATCGCTTACCCTCAAGCCAGCCGGGTCGTTTAAGGCAATCTCGGGCCATTCAGCACCGAGCCGGGCTAGAATGCAGCGTCGACCCGCCGAGTCCGAGCCGAGGGCCTCCATGGATCATCCCCCGCCGAAGCCGGCCCATCCGTTGACCGGGCGATTCCGACGGGCGGCGGTCCCCTCGGGTTCGGAGCCGCCGATCTTCCCCGGCGGCAAGGATCGCTCGCTGCCGATCAGCACCATCGACCTCGACCGATTGCTGCTCGCCCAGCCCGAACTCGGCCCGGACGAGCAGGCGGCTTTGGGGCGGCTCCAGGCGCTGCTGTCGGCCACCTTCCACCACGAATTTCACGCGCGACATACCGACCTGAAGGCCCATTATGCCCCGCTGGATCCCGACGGCCTCGACGACCGCCGGCTCTGGGGCGGCCGGCCCGGGTCGGAGGCCGATGAGGAGTTCCTGCGGCACCTGGAAGCGGCCCTGGTGCACGCCAATTTCCAGAAGCTGGAGGCCCACCACATCGCCCAGGCGGTCGCCGCGCCCAACGGCATGGGGCGGGATTTCCTGCCCGATTTCGAGATCTTCGAGCACCTGCACGTCTACGTCCGCGGCCGCTGCCAGATCCGCCGGAAGCTCCGCAATCCCCGCGCCTTCTTCCGGCACGAGGAGCGGACCTTCGAGGCCTACCGACGCGTCCTGATCCTGCTCAAGTTCAAGCCCGACGCGCCGCTGGACGACTACATCCGCGACGACGTCGTCTACCTGCGGATGTACCGCGACGTGCCGTTCGCCGAGATGGACATCCACCTGCCCGAGCAGGGGACGCGGCCCCGCCTCCGATGGCTGGACCGGGCCCAGATCGCCTCGCCGATCGTCACCGGCCTGCCCACGCTGATCGCCAAGATCGCGTTCGGCGGCTTCCTGGCGAGCGTCTCGCCGATGGCCCTGGCCACGATCCTGGCGATCCCGGTGGGGGCCAGCCTCAAGACGTTCTTCGGCTTCCGCCAGAACCGGAGCCGACACCTGCACTTCATGATCCGGCACCTGTACTATCTCACGCAGGCGAACAACGCCAGCGTCCTCGCCCGCCTGGTCGACTCGGCCGAGGAGGAGGAGTACAAGGAAACCCTGCTGGCCTACTACCTGCTCTGGCAGACCGCCGCCGGGTCGCCCGTGCCCTGGGACCAGGACCGACTCGACCACCAGGCCGAGGCCTTCCTCCGCGACCGCGTCGGCATCGACACCGACTTCGAGGTGGGCGACGCCCTCAAGAAGCTGCTCCGCCTCGGCCTCGTCGAACTCGACGAGGACGGCAACCCCCAGGCCCTGCCCATCGCCGTCGCCATCCGACGCCTGGAACAGGCCTGGGCGGGCGCCTTGCCGAATGTTCAACAATCCTCCAAAAATCACGGCAGCGGGCTTTGCGATCCGTCGACGGGCCGCCTACAATAAGGGCGAACTGGGGTTCGCCCCCGGATTCCCGTCGCCGACGAGCGACTCCCCGCCCGCCTCCCCACCCCAGGCAGACCATGGCGACCGCCGCGAAGACGATGCCCCCCGCACCGCGGAAGCACCGGCATGGCCCGGACGACGAATCGCTTTCCGCGGTCGGTCGGATCCTGTGGTCGATCTATCGGTTCCTGGCCTCGCTCAAGCTGGCGGTCATCAGCCTCGGCCTGCTGGCCGGCGTGATCGCCTACGCGACGTTCTACGAATCGTGGTACGGGACCCGGGCCGTCCAGGAGCGGATCTATCAGTCCTGGTGGTTCGGCGTCCTGCTGGCGTTCCTGGCCGCCAACATCCTGTGCGCGGCCCTGATCCGGTATCCCTGGAAGAAGCGGCAGATCGGCTTCGTGGTGACGCACGCCGGTTTGCTGGTGGTCCTGCTGGCCTCGGTACTGACGCGCTGGTTCTGCACCGAGGGGACCCTGGCGATCGTCGAGGACGGCAAGTCGAACGCCCTGCTGCACCAGGACGCGCCCGAGATCGTCGTCCGGCCGCTCGACCGCCAGACCGGCAAGACGATCCACGACCGCGAGTATCCGCTGCCGTTCAAGCCGGGCCCGTTCGCCTGGACGGGCGGCCGCGCCGAGACCCTGACCCGCGGCGACGTGCCGTTCCAGTTCCGCGTGAAGGGGTTCCTGCCGGCCTCGGTCGGCCGGTTCGAGCACCACGCGGCCGGCGCGTCCGAGAAGGGCCTGCCGATGCTGGCGCTGAAGCTGGCCGTGAAGCCGCCCAACGCCGTCCGGCCGGTCGAGTTCTTCGGCGACGACGTGCAGGACTCCGAGCGCTGGATGGTGGCCCGGGGCAACCTCCGCCGGGGCGTGAAACGCCCGAGGATGTTCGGCCGGCCCGGCTCGACCCGCGTCGTCTTCCAGGTGCTCGAGGAAGGCTGGCAGCTCGACGACTTCCTCAACCCGCCCGACCCGACCCGCGAGACGGCCCGGCTGCACTACGTCGACCGCGACGGCAAGGCCCGCTCGTACGACTGGGTCGTGGGCGACTCGGGCCCGCACGGCGAGGAGCCGAAGGACGTCGGCAAGACGATCCAGCTCCCCGACAGCGACCTGAGCGTGACCTTCCAGGGCCCCATCTCGCTCCCCGGCGAGATCGCCAACGTGATCCGCCGCCAGACCGGCGACACCGAGTTCCCCGGCGTCCGGTTCGAAGTCCGCCGGGGGGAAGGGAAGCCGATCACGCACTACGGCTGGTGGACCCCCGCCCTGCCGACGGTGATGCCCGACCGCCAGGATCCGTCCAGTTCCCAGCCTTTGCTCCGCGTGGGCTACTTCCACCCGCCGCACTTCGACGGCGACCTGATGAGCCAGCTTGAATTCGCCGCCACCGAGGGGGGTAAGGTCTACCACCGCTACCTCAACCGCGCCGGCCTGGCCTCCTCCGGCCCGGTGGACATCGGCGAGACCCAGACGATCGGCGGCGGGCCCAACCAGCCGGTCTCCTTGACCTTCGCCGCGACCGAGTACCTCCCCGCCGGCGTCGAGACGTTCGGCTTCGTGGCGATGAACACGGGCAAGGGGAAGCAGGGCGACGGGATCCCGGCGGCGCTCGTCGAGATGACCGTGGACGGCGAGACCAAGACCTTCTGGATCCGCGGCCAGGCCGGCCTGGAGCCGAGCCGGACGGTGTACCTCCCCGACGGCACCCAGCAGCAGGCCATCGACTTCGCCGACCGGGCCTACGAGGTCGGCTACGAGGTCGAGCGGTCGCCCCTGCCGTTCTCGCTCAAGCTGGTCGACTTCAAGCGCCGGTTCGACCCGGGGACGACCGTCCCCAAGAGCTACACCAGCAAGGTGCTGCTCAGCGACGACGAGAAGCAGATCCGCGACCAGGCCGCCACGATCACCATGAACTACCCCCTGACGCACCGGGGGATGACCTTCTACCAGTCGAGCTTCCAGGAGCTGGAAGACCCGATGACCGGCCAGCCCAACGGCCAGTTCGTGTCGATCTTCCAGGCCCGCTACGACCCGGTCTGGCCCATCATGTATTTCGGCTGCTTGCTGGTCGTGGTGGGCACGGGCCTGCAGTTCTACATGAGGGCGGGCGTCTTCACCGACGGGGGCAAGAAGGAGCGGGAGAGGGCGAAGGGCCGGGAAGGCCGCCAGATCCCCGCTTCCTCGGCGGGCCGGAAGGACGCCGAAGCCGCCCCCGACCCCGAGCCGTCGCTCGCCGATACCCTCTGAGATCCATCCCAGAACCCAACGGCCCCGGTCGAGGATAGCGCGATGACCCAGCAGATTCGGCGATCGATCGGGATGGCCCTGGCGGCCCTGGCGGCGGCGTTCGCGCCCGCGTCGGCTGCCGAGAAGGCCCCCGCCCTGCCCGGCGGCGGCCCCGGCTACGAGGCGATCGGCCGGATCCCCGTCATGCACGAGGGGCGGATCAAGCCGCTCGACACGGTCGCCCGGACCGAGCTCAAGCTGATCCACGGCCGCGAGGCGATCGAAATCCTCGGGCCCGACGACAAGCCGGTTGCCCGCTGGTCGCCGATCGCCGCCTTCTGGAGCTGGACGGCGGCGCCGGAGTACTGGGACGACCAGCCGTTCATCCTGGTCGAGTACTTGCCCCTGAAACGGAAGCTGTTCGCCGCCGAGGTCCGCGGCCGGATGGCCGCCATCGCCGACGAGCCGTCGGCCCCCGAAGCCGCCCGGAAGAGGGCCCGCGAACTCGCCGGGCATGACGAGATCTCCGCCGAGGAGATCAAGGGCCTGGCCCTGGCCGTCGGCCTTTCCGACGGCGATCGCAAGGCGCTCGAGGCCCTGGCCAAGCGGCTCGGGCCCCAGACCAAGTACTACAGCCCCCGCGACCTGGAGGAGGCCCGGATCACCATCGACGGCCGCGCCTTCCCGTTCCGCGATTGGGCCAACGACGTCCGCCGCAAGAAGGCCGAACTCGACGCGCCGATCCAGGCCTTCAAGCGGGAGAAGCTCAACGAGCTCGAGCAGAAGGTGATCGAGGTGGGCGACCGGCTGTCGCACTACCGGAACATCCGGGGCGACGGCGACCGGATGCTCGCGTCGATCGACCAGTTCCTGCCCCGGCCCAGCGGCAAGGCGTTCATCCAGTACGCCGGCAAGATCTACCGGAAGCTCACCGACCCCGAGACCCGGGCCAGCGGCCTGGGGTCGCTCACCCCCCTGGAGGAGGACACCGCGTTCGCCCTCAAGGGGTTCCTGACCTCGATCCAGGCCAAGAACCGCAAGGAGCCGGGCGTCGACGACGACTTCGACCGCGAGTTCTCGACCTGGCTGGCCGAGGATTCCGAATGGATGCCGCTGAGGGCGGTCCTGGAGGCCGAGCCGGCCGACCTGGCCGCCGCCGGCTTCCCCGGGGATGACACCTCGGCCCTCCGGACCGCCTTGCAGCAGGCCCGCGAGGCCGAGGCCGCCAACCCGGGCACCCTGGCCCTTGCGCAGGGCGAGGCCCTCGAATCGGCCTTCCGATCGCTGGGCGAGGCCCTGGGCGACGCCTATCCGTCGCCCGAGGCGATCCGACGCGAGACCCGGTTCAACGCGTTCGCCCCGTTCTACCGGGCGCCGATGGCCTACGGCGTCGGCTTCCTGCTGCTGGTGCTCAGCCTGACGATCCCCGCCCGGGGCAATTCGGGGATCGCCCCCGCGGGCGGCGCCCTGTATGCGACCGGCCTGCTGGCGTTCGCCGCCGGCATCGGCCTGGAGGTCTACGGCTTCTACGCCCGGATCCTCATCTCCGGCTGGGCGCCCGTCACCAACATGTACGAGACGGTCGTCTGGGTCGGCCTGGTGGCGGCCCTCCTGGGCCTGGTCCTGGAGGCGATCTACCGGCGGCGTTACATCGCCACGTGCGCCTGCGGGGCCGCGCTGCTCTGCACCCTGGTCGCCGCGGCGGCCGGCTCGTCGATCCTGGATCCGTCGATCAAGGGGATCCCGGCGGTCCTCCGCAGCAACTACTGGCTGACGATCCACGTGCTGACGATCGTCTCCAGCTACGCCGCGTTCGCCCTGGCGATGGTGATCGGCCTGGCCGCCACGCTGTCCTACCTGACCGCCATTTACAAGCGGCCGATCGGCGTGGCGAACCTCTTCGTGCCGGCCATCGTCGGCCTGCCGGTCGCGTTGCTGGGGATCGGCGGCTACCTGTACACCAAATCGGGCGCGTCCTGGGGGATGTTCAGCGACCCGGCCTTCGTCCTGGCCTACGGCCTCCTGGGCCTGGGCGGGATCGCCGTGGCCCTGGCACCGATCCCGGCCCTGATCGGCGAGGCGATCAGCGCCTGGAGGCTCGAACGGATGGCCGCCGCCCGACCGTTGCTGGCCGACGACGCGATCGGGCAGCCGATGGCCGAAAGCGTACGCGCGCGACCGCCTACGTGGCGGGCGGCGTGGCTACCTGGCCACCAGCCATGGTCGACAAGGTCTGCGCCCCGTGTCCTCGCGAATGCCGAAACGGACCTCCGCGACGAGCGTGCAAGAGGACAGCCGCCGACCAGTCAACCGCTGGCCGAGTACCGTCTACCGGGCGATGCAGGTGGGCGTCCTGCTGGTCGCCACCGGCACGTCGGCGGCATCTGGGCGGACGTCTCGTGGGGCCGGTTCTGGGGCTGGGATCCCAAGTCTGGGCCTGATCGCTGCTCGTCTACCTGATCCCGCCTCGGCGGATTCGCCAGCTGGATCAGCAACTGGCAACCTGGTGCTCATCGGTGTCTGCTTCTCGTCGGTGATGATGGCCTGGTACGGCGTGAACTTCGTGCTGGGCGTCGGCCTGCGCAGCCTACGGCTTCTCGGAAGGCGGCGGGCAGGAGATGGTCGGCCTGGTGATCCGCAACGTCTTCTCGATCGTCGTCATGGCCGGCCAACGCCGGGTCGGCCTCGGACGGGCAGAGCGCGGCCTGATCCCCCGATGGCCCACGGGCAGCACCCTGATCGTCCTCCTCGCGGTCAGCCTGACCGGCGGCCGCCTGCTGCTGTCGGCCCCCCCGGCTGGCCGCCCTGGCCGGCCGGGGCTGGTCGACCTGGTCGAGGCCACCGGCCAGCGTCACCTGCGCGCAGGCCACCCTGCCGACGGGGGCAGGCGCCCTCGCGGCACGGCGTCGTCGGCAACGGATGGCTGTTCCGCGACACCGGCGAGTCGGTTCTGGCAGCAATCCAACGCCCTGGTCCGGGCCGAGCCGATCTGCCGCTCAAGCGGGAAGCCGCCGAGCAGGGCCGATCGTTCACCTGCGCAGCTCTTCTACAAGGTGGTACAACCAGTGCGACATCATCAGCATCGCCAAGCCTATTACGGTGAGCAACGCTCGGGCATTCGGCATCTACAGCCGCCGAGGACGGCCGAACGCCTCGAAACAAGGCTCGGCAAGTTCCCGTTCCACACCTTCTGGGGCCCCTCGGCCGGCGCGCTACGATGGATCGCACAATCAGCCGCCGAGATCACCGAGAATGCGGCCGTTGGCCGCTCGCCTACACCGCACCTCGACTACCGGTACGGCGATCCAGCCCTCCGGCTGCAACATACCCGGCTGAAGTCGGCGAACTGGTCAAGCTCGCCCCGATCCTGGAGGCCGCCAAAGCTGGTGCCCGGGTCTGGGTCGTCGAATACGGCCATGTGGACGTGAATCAGCCAGTCCGAGCCGAACCCGGATCCTGCGACGCCTTCCTGAGCGTCGCCCGGCCCGTTCGGCGGGGTCCCCGGCCATTCGCCTGCCGCGCTTCGCCGTCTGCGACCACCAGCTCGCCCACGTCTACGTCCGATCGCCGGCCGACATCGCGCCCGGTCCGCGACGCCGCATCGAGGGCAGCCCGGGATCGCCCGCATTTTGGTCAGCGAGGAGCGGGCCGAGATCGACTCGACCATCCACGGTCGGGCGAGTTGATCCTGCTCTCGGCCCCGGACGCCTGGTTCGCCTATCCGTTCCCGACCGACGGCGCGCAAGGCCCCGACTACGCCCGGACCGTCGACATCCACCGCAAGCCCGGCTACGACCTGCGAGCTGTTCCTCGACAGCTCGCCTGGGCCGGGGCGGTGATCTCCGCCTCGCCGAAGAAGCTCGGCTTCCGCGGCCTCTTCGACGTGATCCCGGACGAAGATATCCTGGCAACCGGCCTGGCGTCCAGAACGCGACGGACCGGCCCATCCCCTGATCGGCGGCGGCCGTGCTCTCGATGGCCTTGCCCATGACCTCGTTCGCCGGCCTGGTCGAAACCTGCTGCCGGATTGAAACGGGCCGCCCCAATCCCTACGATGAGGCCATTCCATAGGCATCATCCCCAGGCCTCGCATCGGATCGCCCGGACCGAGGGCCGGATCGGGGAGGAGCCCCCTTCCTGTTCACCGCTCACCGGCCACCCCAATCCGCCCGGCCAGAGGAACCCGCCATGAAGCCCGCAGGCATCCTTCGCCGCTCCCTCCCCGCGCTGCTTTGCCTCGGACTGGCCTCGGGCTGGGCGGCCCGCGAAATCGCCCACGCGCGGGAGCACGCCGACCAGCTCAAGTCGAAGACGATGGTGCTCGGCCAGTTAAAGATGGAGGACTACCTGGCCGACGGCAAGAAGGTCGGCAAGATCGGCATCTACCTCGCGGGCGACACGCCCAAGAGCACCCAGTTCGTCACCGGCCGGTTCGTGCTCGACGCCGGCCAGTCGCCCCACGCGCCCCACACCCACGCCGAGGAAGAGGTGATGGTCATCGAATCGGGCACGGGCGAGATCGTCTGCGACGGCGAGACCACGGCCGTCGGCCCGGGCTCGGTGATGTTCACCACCCCCAACGTGTCGCACGGGATCGTGAACACCGGGTCGACCCCGCTGGTCTTCTACTTCATCAAGTGGGCACCGGCGGCCAAGTAATCGCCGAGAAAGCGGGCGGGCCGGCTGCGGTGGACGAGATGGACTGCAAGCGGCCGGATCTCCGCCGACGCTTTTCGCTGGGCTCCGGCGCGGTAGGCTGAGGAAGTGCCGCGATTCAGGGAGGCCAAAGCAATGAGTACCCAGGATCGGATCGATCTCAGCGACCTGCCAAGCCTGAAGAACATCAAGCGCCCGCCACTGAAGACTGGCGACGGCAAGATCATCGAGGACACGCCGGAAGGTCGCGCGGCCCATGCCGAGGACATCCGCAAGATGTTCGAGGAGTTCGAAGCGATCTGGGCCGCGGCACCGCCTGACGAGGATCCCGACCTCGACGACAAAATCCTCAAGGCGATTCAAGAGAACAGGCGGTGATCATCGCCCTCGACTCGACGCCAGCTTACCTGCTCGCGACCCGTTCGGGCCACCCGATGGGGGATCGATGCAGGGCCTGGGCCGATTCCGCCGAGGCTCGCGGCCACACCCTGGCGATCCCCGCCATCGTCCGCTAGGAAGTGCGTCGCAAGCTCTTCCGGAACGGCGCCAGAACCCGCCTTCGCCTGCTCGACGCCGTCGCCGAACGGTTCGCGTTCCTGGACCTCAACCGCAAGGCGCTCGACATCGCCTCCGAGCTCTGGGCCAGGGCCCGCAAGGAAGGCCGGCAGACCGCCGACGACAGGTCGCTCGACGTCGATTGCGTGCTGGCCGCCCAGGCAATCGTGGCGGGTGCCATCGTGGCTACGGGGAACGTTTCGCACCTGGGCGTCTCCTGCGATGCCGATCCCTGGGAGTCGATCTAGAAGGCGATCCCGCCGTCCCCAGTCGCGTCGGCCGACCCGCCGCGAGATCCCCCCTTGTGGCGGACGCCGACTTGCGGTGGAATGCCCGTTACGATTTCGCGGGACGGCCTCGCGGGAATCCCTGGCCCGTCGGCCCGACATCGTTGCGGGGACTCGCCCATGAGGGTCGGCCTGGTCGGTTTCTCCGGGAGCGGCAAGAGTACCGTCTTCCAACTGCTCACCGGCGTCACGCCCGACCCGGGCAAGGTCCATTCGGGGCAGGTCGGAGTCGCCGTCCTGGCCGACCCCCGACTCGATTTCCTGGCGGGCCTGCACCATCCCAAGAAAATCACGCCGGCCACCGTCGAGTTCCTCGACACCCCCGGCCTGATCCCGGGCACGCACGGAGATAACCCCCAGCGGCTCGCCCTGATCCGCGAAGGGGATGCCCTGGTGATCGTGCTCAACGGCGTCACGGGAGAGGACCCCGCCGCCGAATTGACGGCGTTCCGCGAGGAGATGCTGTTCGCCGACCTCGCCGTCCTGTCCAACCGCGCCGAGCGGCTCGACGCCAGCCTGAAGAAGCCGAGGCCCGACCGCGACGCCCAGCAATTCGAGCGCGACGTCGTCCGACAGTGCCAGGAGGCCCTGGAGGACGGCCGGACGATCGAGTCGCTGGGCCTGACCGACGAGCAGAAGAAGCCGATGCGGTCGTTCGGCCTGCTCACCGACAAGCCGCAGGTCGTGCTGCTGAACGCCCCCCAGGGGACGGCCGTGCCCGATGCCTTGAAGGCCCTCGCCCCCGGCGCCCTGGCGATCGACGCCAAGCTGGAGCTGGAGCTTTCCCAGCTCGACCCGGCCGAGCGGGCGATGTTCGTCGAGGAGATGGGCATCACCGAGTTCGCCCGCGGCCGGATCATCCGCGAGGCGTACGACGCCGTCGGCATCATCACGTTCTTCACCGCCGGCGAGCCGGAAGTCCGCGGCTGGAACCTGGAACGCGGCGGCTCGGCCGTGGACGCCGCCGGCAAGATCCACACCGACCTCGCCCGCGGCTTCATCCGCGCCGAAGTCACCGCGTTCGACGACATCAAGCGGGCCGGTACGCTCCGGGAAGTGAAGGCCCAGAACCTCCAGCGGCTCGAAGGCAAGGATTACGTCGTCAAGGACGGCGACGTCGTCTACTTCCGCAGCAGCGTCTAGGCCCCATGAAAATCGCCATCCGAACGATCGCGACGCTCGCGATGGTCCCCCTGGCGGCGCTCCTGATCGGCGCCCAGGACGACCGCCCGCCGCAGGCCGACGGCCTGCCTCTGGTGCTGAAATTCGACCCGCCGGCCCGCGGCCTCGACGCCTGGGAGTTCACCGACCCCCGCGCCTGGAAGCTCGCCGAGCGCGACGGCCGGACGGTCCTGGACCAGTTCCAGGGCAGCCGGTACGGCCCGAAGGTCCGCTCCCCGTTCAACATCGCCCTGGCCCGCGGCGTCGACGTGGCCGACTGCGTGATCGACTTCCGGGTGCAATCGACCGTCCCCGACTACAAGCATCGGGACGTTTGCATCTTCTTCAGCCACCAGGATGCCACGCATTTCTATTACGCCCACATCGCCAGCGCCGCCGACGACCAGGGGCACGCCATCTTCCTGGTCAACGGCAAGGACCGCACCCCGCTCGCCGGCAAGCGGAGCGAGGGGGTCGCCTGGACCGACGGCTGGCACCACGTCCGGCTGGTCCGCAAGGGCGACCTGGCCGAGGTCTACTTCGACGACATGACCCGGCCGATCATCTCGGCCCGGGACGCCACCTTCTCGCACGGTCGGATCGGCATCGGCACGTTCGACGACACGGCGCGGTTCGACGGCATCCGGGCCTGGGGGTCGAAGCCTTGACGGCCCGATCAAGGTGTCCGCAGGATCGTCCCCGTCCGCAGGGACATCTCGGGATCCGACAGCAGGTCGCGATTCCCCCGCCAGAGGCGATCGCGGGCCTGCGACGATCCGTAAACCCGCCGGGCCACCAGCGCGAGCGTCTCGCCCGGCTCGACCTGGGTGAATGCCGAAGCGGGCGGATGGATCACCCCGGCATCCTCCTCGATGACCGGCGGGGCCGGCGGCGGAGGGGCTGGCTTCGGCAACGGCTTGATGGCCGACGCGGCCGCCAGCCTGGGGCGGGGCGTGGCCGAAGGGAGCGGGGCCGAGACGGCCGGCTCGCGTTGCCGATCGCGGTGCGAATCGGCGCGGGCGAGTTCGGGGGGCGGCGGCTTGTCGGGCTCGCCGGCGGTCGGTGGCGGGGGAGCCACGGCCGTCGCGACGGCCGAATCGCGCTCGGAAGGGCGCAGGATGATCGCGGCCAGGCCGACCATCAGGAAGCTCAACGCCAGGCTGGCGAAGGAATGCCCGTTCATGGTCGTGATTCGAAGGGGGTCATGGGTGTACGTCGAGAGCACCGTATTGTCGGTATCGGCCGATCGGCGGCGACGCTTGAGCCTTTTCACGGGAATTTCGGCGGCGATCCTGGCGGCGACGGCCCTCGCCCGGCCGTCGCCCGCCCAGGATGCCAGGGCCCAGGTACCGCTCGAGTTCGAGACGCCGATCGACAAGATGCTCGACATCCAGACGAAGCGGATCGACGACCTGCTCTGGTATCAGAAGGTCGGCGACCTGGCCCGTATCGACAAGCACCAGATCGCCAGCAGCAAGCCGCTCCGGGTCTCGAACCCGACGGCGCCCGAGGCCGGCAATAGCCTGGTGCTGCCGGTCTACACGATGGTCCCCCGCTCGCTGGCCAAGGGGTCCAAAGCCCCCTCCCTGATCTTCGTCCACGGCGGCCTGCACGCCAGCTTCGACAGCGATTACGCGCACATCGTCCGCGAATTGCTCGAAGACGGCTACGTGATCGTCGCCCCCGAATACCGCGGTAGCACCGGCTACGGCCAGGGCTTCCACATTCAGGTCGACTACGGCGGCGCCGAGGTGGACGACGTCCACGACGCCCGCGACTGGGCCATCGCCGAGCTTCCCGAGGTCGATCCGTCGCGGGTCGGTATCCTGGGCTGGAGCCACGGCGGCTACATCGGCCTGCTGAACATCTTCCGCTTCCCCGACGACTACCGCGCCTGCTACGCCGGCGTACCCGTGGCCGACCTGGTCCAGCGGATGGGGTACAAGTCGCAGTATTACCGGGATCAGTTCGAGGCCTTCCTGGGGAAGGCGGCCAAGGACGACCCGAAGCTCTACCTGGAACGGTCGCCCGCGCACCACGCGGCGAAGCTCAAGACCCCCCTGCTGATCCACGCCGCCACCAACGACGAGGACGTCCACATCATGGAAGTCCGCCACCTGGTCGATTCCCTGAAGGCGGCGGGCAAGTCGTTCGAGCACAGGATCTACGAGAACGCCCCGGGCGGCCACCGATTCAACCGGATCGACACGAAGCTGGCCCGCGAATCCCGCGCGGAGATGCGGGCCTTCCTGGCGAAGCACCTCAAGAAGTGAAGCCGGGCGATCCCTCGACCCGGACGCAACGCCCGTAGATGGCCCCGGCCGATATCCATCCGTTGATCCGGCCTCGGTTGTTGCCGATCTGGAATCGCGGCCCCTGGATCGCCTTGATCAGGTGGAGATATTCGCGCCCGTTGACCTTGCACAGCACGATGTCGCCCACGACCAGGGTGGCCGGATCCACCGGTTCGACCGTGCAAAGCTCGCCCGATTCGATCTTGCCCGCCATCGAATGGCCCCGGGGGCGGAACGAGACGGTTTCGCCCTCCCGCAGCTTTTCGATGTGCGACGACGCCCATCCCATGCTAGGCCTCCGATGGGGAATCGCCCGGCGCATCTTCGTCCTGATCGATCAGTTCGCGGTCAAAGCCCAGGTCTTCGAGCATCCGCATGACGGACTCGGCCTCATAATTCGGGATGTCGCGCTTGCGGCGCCTGGGTCGGAAAACGCCGAGTTCTTCCCGGGGCAAGGCCCATCGGCGGAGTTCATCCTCCGAGACGCCTACGGACTCGTAATAGGCCAGTTCGGCCCCATCTTCGAGCGGCTCATGGATCACGCTGAGCGATCGCAGCCCTCGGAACACCGTTCGGACCTGCTTGCCGTCGGTGTTGGCATACTCCATCTCCCCGGCACGGCCCAATGCGACGGCCTTCTCATAGGCTTGGTCGGGCGATTCGGCCTCGATCAGGTGCGTGTTGGTGTGTACGACGTTCCGGGGGTCGTTCTCGACCGTGTGTTCGAGGAGGATGTCGGCCAGATACCAGCGGGCATCTTCGGGGATGTAGGCCATCGTCGTCCCCACATCTCGTCGCAAAAGCCCAGCGGGCCGGATCGCAAGCCTGACCCCTGGATCTTACCGGACAGTTACCCGGCGTATCGGGTTCGTCGCGGTGCGAGTCTACTCGCGGCTCCGTGGGGGCAGCCAGCCCACACCGCCGCAGTCCGGACAGATAACCTTGCCCGGTCCGAAAAGCTGCGGAAGCTCGATACAGCGACGACAATCCTCAGCGCCCGGTTCTCGGACGGGAAGTAACTCGCATAGTTCAGGGTAACGCCGTGATGCACCCGACAATGCCATCAAAATGTGCACGCGATCGGAGTAAATTTTCACCAATTCTGGGAGGTCCCCATCCTCGCCGACGATGATGACCTCTCCGGATGGGCGGAGGAACCAGCACGACCAGAAATCCCAGGAAACGAAAAAAGCCCCCAGGCGTCGGGACTGCTCGTGGACCCACTCGTCCGTCGGAGGGAATTCGGCCATGAGTCGGCGCACGGCCTCTTCCGCCCTCTGCGACCACATGGCGAGAACCCTCCTGCGGCCTATTTTCGGTTCTCCCGCAGTGCCTCCAAAGTCCGAGCAATATCCTCGGCCGGCTCGGCCGTAAAGCTCATCGAGTCGCCGGTCCTCGGGTGGGCGAACTTCAACGTGTGGGCGTGGAGCGCCTGGCGATCGATCAACACCGTCCCGGCGTCCTCGTCCCGGCCGGTCAAATCGCCCAGCGTCACGCGGTCCCGGCCCGAGTACATCTTGTCGGCGAGGATCGGGTGGCCGATGTGTGTCAGGTGGACGCGAATCTGATGGGTTCGGCCGGTCTTGGGATGGCATCGGACCAGGGCGAAACCGCGGAACCGCTCGACGACCTCGTAGAACGTCACCGCCTCGCGGGCCCCGTCCTCGGGGCGGCGGATCGCCATCTTTTCGCGATACGTTGGGTGGAAGCCGATCGGCTGCGAGATCCAGTCGCGGTCGCGCTGGGGGACTCCGTAGACAAGGGCCATGTAGGTCTTTTCGACCGTCCGGTCCTCGAACTGGCGGGCGAGCGTGGTGTGGGCGAAGTCGTCCTTGCCGACGAGGATGACGCCGGAGGTATCGCGGTCGAGCCGGTGGATCACGCCCGGCCTATGCTCCCCCGACACGGTCGAGAGCTTGTCGTAGTGGAACTGCAAGGCGTTCACCAGCGTGCCGCCCCAGTTGCCCCGCGCCGGGTGGACGACCATGCCGGGCGGCTTGTTGACGACGACGAACCCCTCGTCCTCGTGGAGGATCGTGAGCGGGATATCCTCGGGCGTGGGGGTGCCGTCGCCGATGTCGGGCAGGTGGATGCGGATCTTGTCGCCGCCACGGACCTTGTACGAGGCTCGCCCCGGCTGGCCGTTGACCAGCACGGCGCCGGCGTCGATCACCTTCTGCATCACGCTCCTCGAATAGTCGGGGAAGCGCGTGGCCAGGTACTGATCGAGCCTCGCCCCGCCGGCCCGGGGCCGGGCCTCGATCTCGGTGGGCGTGGCGGAAAGTTCGGGGGGCATGGGCTTCGCGATCGGATGGATCGCGGAACTCTAGAGGAGGTCGCCCCCCGATCGGCCCGGTCAGGAGCCGGGCTTGGCCGGCTCGGGTTCGGTGGGGGCGGGCGTCGGGGCGGGGGCAGGCTTGGCCGGCTCGTCGCCGGCCTTGGGCTCGGCGTCGGGCTTGGGGACCTCGTCCGTCGGCGACTTGGGGGTCGGCAGCGGCGGGACGGCGCCGCCGCCCGGCGGCAGGTCCCTCAGGAGCGAGTCGAGGATCGACCCGGCCGACACGCCGCCCGGGGCGTTGGCGCCGCCGGGCGGCGGCAGGGTCACGTCGCCCGGCTTGAAGGCGTACAGCTTGGTGTAGAACCGCTCGGCTTCCGGCTTCTTCAACTCGGCGCGGAGCCGGCTGGCCAGCCGCAGCGATTGGGACGCCTCGACGCTCCCCGGCCAGTCCCGGGCGATCAGGTCGTACTGCGAGACCGCCTTGTCCAGCTCGTTGCGGGCCTCGTAGGTCCGGGCCAGGCCGAAGGAGGCGCGGCGGGCGACGATCGAGCCCTTGGGGGCTTCCTTGAGCGCGTCCTCGAACTGGGTCTCGGCCTTGGAGAGCAGCGGCTTGGCGGCGTCGATGGCGGTGGGCAGGCGATCGACCGCCTCGTTGTAGTTCTCGCAGGCGGCCTGGACCATCGCCCACGGGGCGGCCTTGGATCGCGGGAAGTCCTCGGCCACTTCCACCCGCTGCTCGGCCGACTTCGCCTGGAACAGCTTGTTCCAGGCCTCGGAACTGGTCGTATCGACCCCGCCCAGGTTCCGCAGCACGAGCGCCAACAGGACCGCGCCCAGGACGACCGCGCCCAGGATACCCCACAGCTTCGGGCCCTCGCCCAGGTGGCGGCGGACCCAGCGCTCGAGGTCGGTCTGGTTCTCTTCCGGGTGGTGGATGACGACCGGGTTGCCTTCGTCCTTGCGGCGCCGCAGGTCGATCGGCTGTTCGTGCTGCTTCATCGTCGATCCGTGTCGTGGCGGAGAGGGCCCTAAAGATCCCCGCACTGTACCGGTTTCGGGGAAATCGGGTCAATGGCGTTCAGCGGGCCTGGGGCAGCGCGTCGATCCGCAGGAATGGGTCGTCGGGCAGGCCGAACAGGGGGTTGTCCGGGTTGCCGATGGGGATGTCCCCTTCGGGATTGACGGGCCCTTCCGGCGGCGCGGACAGGGCGTAGGCCATCCAGGGCGGCTGGGAGTCGGGCTCGTCGACCAATCGGGCGGTTTGCCCGTCGTCCTCGATGCGGAGCCGGGGCCGGTCGAACCGGTCCCGCATATAGTCGAGCAGGGCCGACGCCCGGGTTGTATCCCCCTGGGCCGCCAGCAACTGGGCCCGAACGGCCAGGATCCGCAGGCGGTCGTCGCCGGATGCGACCGTCGGCTCCAGGGCATCGAGTTCCGCGAGGCAGGCGTCGTAGTCCTTGCGGAGGAAGCCGAGCAGGAACCGGGCCTCGGCCGTGAGCGCCTCGCCGGCCGAGCCGCGATCGAGCACATCCCGGGCGAACCGGTCCATCCGGGCGAGCGTGCCGGCGGCCTCCGCCCGCAGGCGGATCTCCGACGGCCGCGGCAGGATCGACGGCCGGACCTGGGGCCGAACCCCCGTCATCGGCGGCGGGACCCGGTAGGCCAGGACCATCCGGGTCGTGTCGAGGATCAGGTCGAGCCAGGCGCCCCGGGCATCGACGTCGGGCGTCAGGGGGGTCCACTTGTCGTTCGAGCTATCGTAGATCCCGGCCGGCCCGGGGCGGTCGGGCGGGCCCAGGCGGACGAACAGCTTCGGGGAACGGGGCGAAGACGCCAGCGAGCCGACCGGCACCGCGAAATCGAACGGGTGGAACCGGTTGTGGACCTCGTCGCGGCGGGGGCGGAGCCAGATCACCGCGTTCGGCTCGCCGTCGACCTGCAGGGCCACGAAGACGTTCTCGCCGTCGCCGTCGGTCGCGACCGATGCGGCCAGCAGCGGGTTCCCGGCGGGGATCGGCCGGGCGAACAGGTCGTAGGCCCATTCGGGCTGGCCCAGCCCGGCCATCCGCCGGAGCTCGATCCGCCCCCCCTGGCGGTGGACCGCCAGCAGCGACCGCCCGTCCGGGGACCAGACCGGCTCCTGGCCCAGCGAGGGGATCGAGGCGATCAGGCGGGGGGCCCCCAGGGCCAGATCCTGAGTCCAGAGCCCGTCCCGTTCCCCGCCGGTGAAGAACGCCAGGCGATCCCCCGCCGGCGACCAGGCCGGCCGGCAGGCCGCGTCGAGCCGCTTCAGCAAGGTGCCATCCTCGGCCCGGACCAGGGCCAGGCCGCCCGATTCGGGCAGGGGCACCGCCAGGTGGCGGCCGTCGGGGCTCCACGCGACCGCCTGGCAGGCCCACGCGTGGAGGTCCGCGCTTGCGTCCCGAACCGGCCTTGTCAGCAGGATCCGCTTCCGGCCCGGCCTGTCCTGCACCACCAGCTCGAATCGCCCGGAACCGTCGGGCTCGATCGCGACCCGGCCGAACGCCAGGGCGGTGCCGTCCGGATTCCAGCCGGGGTTCGAGATCGGTCCGCGGTTCTCGTCGAGCAGGACCGATTCGCCCGCCTCCGCCTCGGTCGCCCAGAGCCGATAGACCATGTCGGCCCTCGACGCGGCCGGGGGCCCGATCGGGCTCGACTCGGGGAACAGCCAGCGCGCGGGCGGGCTAGGGGCCCGCCCGGCGACCGCCAGCGGGTAGGCGACCCATCGACCGTTCGGCGACCAGACCCCCGCATGCGCGGCGGGAATCGCGGCCGAGGCCAGCCCCAGGGCCAGGATCGCGGCCCCGATTCGACTCGATGCCATCCGACCTCCTCCGGGGGGACCGCATGCCCGACCATCCCGTCCAGTATAGCCCCCCGGGTCCCGCCCGGACATCGCCGAAGCGCGAAAGCCGCCTGGGGGATCGCCCTTGCGTCGGCCGATCGTTTAAAGAATGATGAACATGGTCCGAGATCACGCCGAGACGTTCGGAGTCGGCCGGATGATCCGCGTCCTGGGAAACCCCAAGGCGGCCTGCGACGGCTGGAGCCGGCGCGACCTCCTCCGCATCGGCGGCCTGTCGGCCCTCGGGGCCCTGGCGGCCCGCCCGTCGCCGGCCTCGACCTCGCCCCCTTCCCGCCTTCGGCCGGGCGAAGGCGTGCATCCTGCTCTACCTGTACGGGGCGCCCAGCCAGCTCGAAACGCTCGACCCCAAGCCGGAAGCGCCGCAGGAAATCCGCGGCGAGTTCGGCTCGATCCCCTCGGTCCTGCCCGACGTGCGGATCGGCGAGTTGCTGCCGAAGCTCGCGAAGGTGATCGACCGGGCGACGATCCTCCGCACCGTCTCGCACCCGTACCCGATCCACGGCGTCGCCTACGCCCTGACCGGCATCCCCCGGATCGACGTCGCCGCCGAACTCAGCCCGCGCGACCCGAACCACTGGCCGTTCGCCGGCTCGGTGGTGGCCGAGGCCGATGGCCGCAGGTCGCCGATCCCGCCGGAAATCCCCCGCAACCTGCTGCTGCCGTTCGCGTTCAGCAGCCAGAGGGTCGGCGAGGTGCCCCGCGCCGGCCCGTACGGCGGCTTCCTGGGAAGCAAGGCCGACCCGATCCCGACCGTCTTCCGGGGTGAGGCCAACCGGACGGCCCAGAAGACGCTCGCGGAGAAGAAGTGGGAGGGCCTCGAACCGTACCGGGGGATCACCGCCGAGAGCCGGTTCTCGCTGGAAGGGCTGGACGCCCCGTCGGACGGCGTCACCCTCAACGGCCTCAGCCGCCGCCGGTCGCTGCTGGACCAGATCGAATCGGCCCGCCAGCAGCTCGGCGGCGACCCGATCGACGGCCGCAGGCAGCAGGCCTACACCCTGCTCTCGTCCCCGAAGCTCCGCCGGGCGTTCGCCCTCGAAGACGAGCCGATGCCGCTCCGCGAGGCCTACGGCCTGACCCTGTTCGGCCAGGCTACCCTGACCGCCCGACGCCTGGTCGAGGCGGGCGGCCGGTTCATCTCGGTCTTCTGGGACGAATACGGCCTGGCGGGAACCGGCTGGGATACGCACTGGGACCACTTCGCCCGGATGAAGGACGAGCTGACGCCTGGCCTCGACGCCGCCCTCTCGGCCTTGCTCACCGACCTGGACACCCGGGGCCTGCTCGACGAAACGCTGGTCCTCTGCCTGAGCGAACACGGCCGGACTCCGACGCTCAGCCGCGCCCAGGGCGGCGGCCGCGACCACTGGTCGAAATGCTACAGCGTCCTGCTGGCGGGCGGCGGGATCGCCCGGGGCAGGGTCGTCGGCCGATCGGACAAGACCGCCGGCGAGCCGGCCGACCGCCCCGTCTCGCCCAAGGACATCCTGGCGACGGCCTATCACCTGCTGGGGGTCGATCCGGAAACGACCTTCATCGACCGCCTGGGTCGCCCCCAGGGCCTCGTCGCCGACGGCCGCGTCGTGCCCGAATTGCTGGCCTGAACGTCGGGCGATCCTCCCGATCCCAGATCAGACCGCCCTGGAGGGGCCGCGCTCGCCGTCCGCGATCCGCATCTCCCTCTTGCACCCGTCTTACATTCGTCCTACGATGCAACCGTCCTCGGAGGAACGACGCGGAGGCCGCTGTGAACGGACGGCGACGGGGGGTGATGGTACTCGGGATCGCCTTCGCCGCCGCACTGGCCCGGGGCGTGTGGGCCGGGATGCCCTCGATCACGCCGGCCGATATCGAGCGGGCGCGGTCCAACGGGCTGACGGAACTGACGCGGCAGCGGGTCGAGGTGATCTCGTTCTTCTTGCTGGTGCTGGTCCTCTGCGCCCTGGCGATCCGCTGGCTGTGGAACTCGCTGCGGAAGGACTTCCCGGCGCTGCCCGAGTTGTCGGTCCGGCGGGCCCTCGGGATGATCGTCCTCTGGGGCCTGCTGTTCGTCATCGTGCTGACGATGATCTCGGGCGCCCGCGAGTTGATGACGCCCGGGGCCTGGGAAAAGGTCGGGCTCACGCAGCGGCTCGTCGTAGAACCGCCGCCGATTGAGGGGGAGATCAAGGCGAGGTACGCCGCACTCGATAGGCTAGGCGATCGCCTCATCCAGCACGCCCAATCGCACAATCGGGACTTCCCCAGCATCGATGCGTTCGCAGGGTTCGCCGGCCCGCTCGCCGAGGTGCCCAAGCCCCCCGGAGGCCGCTATGTCTATGTCGGGGGCCGCTTGCCGAGTTCCAGGTCGGACCGGGAAGTTGCTAACGCCCCGCCGCCACACCGGCCGACGATCCTGGCCTATGAACCCGACACGGCCGGGCCGGATCGGCTCGTGCTGATGACCGACGGGATGATCGTCTGGCTGCCGACCGCCGAGATCGAACGGCAACTGGCGGAACCCGAGCGATGAAGCACCGCGCGATCGGCATCGGCCTGGGGATGCTGGCTGTGATCTCGCTCGGCCTGTGGGGTGGCCGGCCGGTGTTCGAGCCCCTCGGGTGGCTGTTGATCGGCTGGGCGTCGTACCCGATCCGGGTCGCGCCGAGGATTCATGTCGCCTGGGGCACCGTGGCCATGTGCGGCGTGATGCTCGCGATCTTCGCCGTCGGCCTGCATCGGATGCTGGGTTGGCTGTATGGCGGGATCACCCGCGCGAAGCTCGGCACTCCCGGGCGCTGGTCGCCCCGATGGTCGGGATCGATCGTCGCGTTGATCGTCCTGATGTTCATCGTGGGCATCGCGGCATCGGGCGTGACCCACCAGGCAGGTTGGTTGATTGCCTCGCCCGTGCCGCTCGTCGAATCCAAGGGAACGTTCGGGATTGCGGAGGTTGAAGCGAGCAACAATTTCCGACAGGTCCTTCTCGGATTTCAGGGATTCCAAACGGCCGCACCCAGGAGAGCCCTGCAACCGAACTGGATGACCGGGATCTTGCCCTACCTCCCGATGATGCTCCCCGGTGAAGTGGATCCAAATTACGCCTGGAATCACCCCCGCAACTCGGCCTTCTACCGGAACGTGGTCCCCATGTATTTGAACCCGACGGTAGGCGTCTATCGCAGCCCGGAGGGCTACGCGCTGGCCCACTACGCGGGGAATGTCCACGTCTTCGGCGGCGGGGTGGAGAAACTGCCCGACCCCGCGAACACGATCCTCGCGGGAGAGGTCGCCGCGGAATTCCGGCCCTGGGGCGACCCGACGAACCTCCGCGACCCCGGCCTGGGGATCAACGCCATCCCCGAAGGCTTCGGCGGGCCGTCCGGCTCGGGGGCGCAAATGGCGATGGCCGACGGCTCCGTCCGGTTTTTCTCCCGAACGACCGACCCCAAAATCCTGCAAAGCCTCGCCCGACCCGTGAAGGCCCCGCGTTGACGATATCGCCCGCCATGGCTTGGCAGGATGGATTCCAGGACATTGCCGCCTACCTCCATTCGGACTCGATTGGGCCAGGTCCTTTCGAAGGTGGGGGACGGAGAGAGCCGATGGAAATCGCCGACATCCACGCAGCCAAGGGACGCCTCTCGCAGTTGGTGGCAAGCGCCCTAAGCGGCGAAGAGGTGATCATCGCCAGGGACGGCCTGCCGATAGTCCGCCTGGTGCCGATCCGGGCCGACGAAACGCCCCGCTCCGGCGGCCAGTGGAAGGGCCGTGTCCGCATCGCCGACGACTTCGACGCGTGGCCGCCCGAAATCGCCGAGGCTTTCGGGGCATGACGCTCCGGTTCGACAGCCACGCCCTTCCAGTAAACGGGCAAGGCAAGAAAGGTGCGATGCCAAAGAGTCAGGTCGGATTACCCCCGGTTTCACCCCCTCGGGCGTGACCCCAGCACGACGCACCAGTGAGGGAATGTTGCCCTCTCGGGCGGCTTCCCGTCGTGGCCGCCCCGGGGGCATGCGGCCTGAGCCGGTGGGGTCCGATTCCCTCGCTGGCGCGTCGTGCTGGGGTCACGCCCGAGGGGCCTGTTCGATCGGCAATCGGATCGCGAACCGCCCCAGGCTTGGCGATCGACCAGGGTGGTTCGACGAGCCGTAGGGCTCAATCCCAGGGACGCGTCAATCGATAGCCGGCGGAACCGCCCGGAAAACGAACCGGGGCGTCCCCCGCGACGGTTGTCGCCTGGGACGCCCCGGAATTCGCGATCGATCGAGATCCGCCCCCGATCAGGGTCGGATCAGACCGAGTCCTTCAGGCCCTTGAGCGGGGCGGCCTTGATGACCTTGCGGGCCGGCTTGGCCTTCACGGTCATCATCTCGCCGGGCTTGAACGGGTTGGCGACCTGCTTGGCCTTGGTGGCGGGCTTGTGCACCGCCTTGAGCTTGAGCAGGCCGGGGATCTGGAACAGGCCGGGGCCCTTCTTGCCCAGCTCCTTGGCGACCAGCTCGGTGAGCGAATCGAAGACGGCGGCCACGTCCTTCTTGGGCAACTTGGTCTTGTCGGCGATGTGGGCGTAGACCTCGGCCTTCGTCGCCGCTTTGGCCTTCTTCTCGGGCTTCTCGGGGGGCGCGGCCGGCTTCGCTTCGGCGGCCTTGGGGGCGGCTTTCTTGGCCATGGACGAGATCCTCTCCTGACCGGGTGATGGGTGCGGTCGGCCGGTGCGATCGGCCCGCTCCTCCGCGGGGGCGTTCGCCACGGCTCCTGTGGACCATTCTTCGACCCGGATGCCCGGAATATACAGGAAAACCGGCGGTTTCCTAGGCGATTGCCCGTTTTTTTCCCGGAATTCCCGGGGAAACGGCCCGTTCAGGCCCCCGGATCATGCCGGCGGGCCCCGTAATGCAGCAGGACACGCCCCGCCGTCGAGAGCAACTGGACCTCGAAACCCGACCCCGCCAGGCCCTCCGCCGACCGGACCGCGCTCCGCACGCTGTCGAAGATCTGGTGCCGGGCCGGGCCGCCGGCCCGCTGGATCCGCAACTGGACCGCCCCGCCCGGGCGCCTCGGGCCTGATGCCGGCGGGTTCGAGAGCGGCCCCGTTGCGTTGGTCGTCGAGGCGTGCATCGCGCCAAACCCCCTCGGGCAACGGCCCTGCCCCCCCCGGCCGGGACCGTATCCCGAAGGTTCTACGGGCAAGCCGGCGGAAGTGACCGCCGTTGCCCCACGACAACCCCGGAGTTGATCCGATTCAACGCCCGATCGATCGGAGGATCGATCAATCGCCGGCGGCCGTCTCGGTCCGACGCCGGGGGTCGGGGACGCCGTGGATTGCTCCGGAGGCGGGGTCGACCACGATCGAGTTGGCGTCCCCCTGGTAGGTCGCCTGGCGGATCGCGTGGCCGCGGGCCTTCAGGTCGTCGATCACGGCCGGGTCCCACGACCGGCCTTCCAGGGTGATCGCGTCGGGGAACCAGGGGTGGTGGGTCCGGGGCGCCTGGATCGCCTCGGCCGGGCCCATGCCGAATTCGAGGACGTTCAGCAGGACCCAGAGCACCGTGCTGGGGATCGTCCGGCCGCCGGGCGAGCCGGTCACGAGCCGGACCTTGCCGTCCTTCAGCACGAGCGTGGGCGACTGCGAGCTGAGCATCCGCTTGCCGGGGGCGATCGCGTTGGCCGGCGTGCCGATCCGGCCGTTGGCGTCGGTGCGGCCCGGGATCAGGTTGAAGTCGCCCATCTCGTTGTTGAGCAGGAAGCCCGCGCCCGGCACCACGTACTTGCTGCCGTAGCCCTCCTCCAGGGTATACGTCAGCGCCACGGCCCCGCCGAAGCCGTCCATCGTCGACAGGTGCGTCGTGTGGTTCGACTCGGCCCCGATCACCGGGAACGGGGCCAGGGCGGCGCTCGGCGTGGCCTTCTCGCCGATCGATTCGGCCATCCGGTCGGCGAACTCCTTCGACGTCAGCCGACGGACGTCGACCGGCACGAAGCCGGGGTCGGCGATCTCGGTCGCCCGGACGAAGAACGCCCGCTTCGACGCCTCGGCGACCCGGTGGAGCGTCCGGGCCGACCGGGGGCCGTCGGCCTTCAGGTCGTATCGTTCGAGGATGTTGAGCGCGAGCTGGGTGACGATCCCGCCCGACGCCGCCGGGCCGATCCCATAGACGTCGTGGCCGCGGAACGTCGTATGGGCCGGTTCCCGGCGGTATGCCTTGTAATTCCTGAGGTCGTCGAGGGTGATCAGGCCGCCGTGGTCGCGGGCGTCGGCGGCGATCAGCTCGGCCGTTTTGCCCCGGTAGAACTCGTCGGGGCCTTCGCGGGCGATCCGTTCCAGGGTGGCGGCCAGGTCGGCCTGCACGATCGTGTCGCCGGCCTTCCAGCGGGTGTCGTCGGGCTTGCCGTAGGCCTTCACCGACGACGCGAAGTGGGCCAGGAAGTCGGCCTCGGGCCCGAGGTCCTCGGGCACGTCGTTGCGGGGCCCCTCCGGGTGCAACTGGGCATTCAGCGACCGGGCCAGCGTCTCGGAGACGGGGAAGCCCTCGCGGGCCAGCTTCCAGGCCGGCGCGACCAGCTCGGCCCAGGGGAGCGAGCCCCACTGCCGATGCGCGCAGGCCGAGGCCGCGGACCGTCCCGGGCACGCCGGCCGCCCTCGGCCTTCGCGGTGGCGGGGGAGCGTCTTGCCGTCGGCGTCGAGGTACATCGTCGGCGTCGACGCCGCCGGGGCGGTCTCGCGGAAGTCGACCGTCACGATCTCCTTCGTTTCGGGCAGGTAGGCCACCAGGAACCCGCCGCCGCCCAGGTTGCCGGCCGACGGGTGCGTGACCGCCAGCGCGAACGCCGTGGCGATCGCCGCGTCGATCGAGTTGCCGCCGGCGCGGAGCGCGTCGCGGCCCGCCTCGGAGGCGAACCGCTCCTGCGAGACGACGACGTGCCTCGAAAACTGCTGGGCGAGGGCTCCCGGGACCGGGACGAGGATCAGGGACAAAATCCACCACGCGCGTCTCATCAACGGAAGCTCCCCCCGGACCGTCGGATTCCCCGGCGGTTCGATTGGAGCAGGCCGGGCCTGCGTCGGCCAGCCCCTTCCCTTCCTCTCCTCCTCGACTTGCCGTTGACCGATCGGGGGGCAAATCCTATGGTTTCGGCCGTTTGCCCGCCCCTCTTGAGGAAATCCGGGGCGGCGGGCCGGATCGACCCGCTTCAAGGAGGATCGCTCCCCATTCCGGGTGGCACTGGTGGATTGCCCACCAGTGCGAGCCGCCAGGGGCATGCCGTAGACACTGGTGGGCACGCCACCAGTGCCACCCGGTCGCCCGGAATCCAGGGCGATGGTCCCGTTCAAGGAGATTCGTCGATGAGGAATCGCGGCTGGATGGGGCGCGGCCTGTGGTTGGCCGCGATTTCGCTGGGGTGCCTGGCGCCCGCCCAGGCCCAGGGCCTGTTCGGCGGCCTCAACAAGCCCAAGAAGGACGCGGCGGTGAAGCCGGCCTCGGGCGAGAAGGACGGCGACAAGGAAGGGACGATCAAGCTCGTCCCCAAGGAAGTGCCGGTCAGCCCCAACGACCCGGTGGCGGTCGTCAACGGCCAGGTGATCACCCGCCAGCAACTGGCCGACGAGACGGTCGCCCGCGAGGGGAAGAAGGTGCTGGAGGCGATGATCGCCGGCACCGTGATCGACCAGGCCGTCGCCCGCGCCAAGATCCAGATCAAGCCCCAGGAGGTCGAGGAAGAGGTCGAATTCATCGCCCGGGGCATGGGCGCCACCAAGGAGAACTGGCTGCGCACGCTCGACAAGGAACGCGGCATCAGCCCGATCCAGTACAAGCGCGACATCGTCTATCGCGTGGTCGCCCTGCGCAAGCTCGCCGAGCCCCGCGTGCAGGTCACCGACGAGGATATGCGGAAGGCCTACGAGGCCAACTACGGGCCCAAGCTGCACTACCGGATCATCCTCACGGGTAGCATGAAGGACGCCGGGGCGATCCGCAACGAGCTGCAGCAGAACCCCGCCGCGTTCGAGAAGATGGCCCGCGACGACCGACGTTCGATCGACTCCGAGACCAAGCCGCTGGGCGGCATGGGCCTCCAGCCGATGTCCCGGCACGCCTACCCGCTGAAGCTGTCGCAATCGGCCTTCGAGCAGCTCGTCGACGGCGATCCGAACGACAAGAACCCCGAGCACAAGCCCAAGGACGGCGACCTCACCGGCCCGATCGAGGTCACCGAGAACGTCTGGGCGATCATGCGCCGCGAGAGCGTCGAGCCGGCCCGGGAATACGACGCGAAGGACGAGAAGAAGCGGGCCGAGTTCCGCCAGCTCCTCCAGGAGGTCCGCCTCAAGGAGAAGATGCAGGAGGTCTACAACGAGCTGGTCGAGCAGTCGGCCGTCGAGAACCGCCTGACGGGCGACATCAAGATGGCCAACGAGGGCCAGGCCGCCGCCCACAAGACCGACGGCAACGTGAAGCTGATGAGCAACCCGCCCCCGCCCAAGGTCGACGGGTCGCAGGTCGAGATGACCCCCGGCGGCCCCAAGGCCAAGGCCCCGACCGGCGTCGGCCCGCTCAACCTGCCCAAGTCGCCCCTGGCCCCCGCGCGGCCCAGCGTCGGCCAGGATGCGCCCAGGGTTCCGAACTGACCGAGGCCGGAATCCCGGATCGGATCATGGCCGAAGGGCCGGCCCTCGGGATTGCTCCCGGCGGCCGGCCCTTCGGCATTTATGAAAATCCAGGCGGTCCGAGGATCGTTGTTCGTTCGAAGGTGCTGGGCAGGCGTCGCCCGGCCGAACTGGTGGCCCCCTTGGTATCGGCCGTCGGGGGGCCCGCCTTGTCGAAAATCGGGGCGAATCCGCCGGCTCAGTGGCCGGGACGGCCGTGCGCGTCGTTTGGGGGGAGATTGCCGGCCGGGCGGGCCGGGCCCACCCCCTCCAGCCGGCCGAAGATCATCCGGCCCGCGCTGGTCTGCAACACGCTGGTCACGGTCAGGCGGATCGTGTCGCCGATCCGGTGGGCGGCCTGCTCGGCGACGACCATCGTGCCGTCGTCGAGGTAGCCCACCCCCTGCCCGGCCTCCTCGCCCCGCTTGAGCAGCTTCACGGTGAGCAGCTCGCCGGGCAGGACGACCGGCTTGAGGGCGTTGGCCAGGTCGTTGAGGTTGATCACCTCGACCCCCTGGAGCCGGGCGATCTTGTTCAGGTTGTAGTCGTTGGTGACGACCTTGCTCCCCAGGTGCTTGGCCAGGATCACCAGCCGCTGGTCGACCTCGCGGACGCCGGCGAGTTCGGGCAGGTCGGTGTCCTGGATCCGCACCTCGACGCCCGCCATCTTCTGCAGCCGGTTGAGGATGTCGAGCCCGCGACGGCCCCGGTTCCGCCGGAGCTTGTCGGAGCTGTCGGCCACGCCCTGCAGCTCCTGGAGCACGAACCGGGGGACCAGCAGCGGCTGGTCGAGCACGCGGGCCTCGGCGACGTCGGCGATCCGGCCGTCGATGATGACCGAGGTGTCCAGCACCAGCGGGCGGGCCCCCTTCACTTCCTTGGAGAACTCCATGTACGGGATGATGAATCGGAAATCGTCCTTGGTCTGGAGCAGCGTGCTGACGCAGACGTAGCAGATCATGATCGACAGCAGGGCCAGCACCGCCTGCCGCATCGGCTCGGGGAAGGCGCCCCCCAGGGGTGCCAGGGTCGGTTCCAGGGCGAGCTGGAGGAAGTAGCTGAGGATCAGGCCCACGATCAGGCCGAAATAGACCGCCGAGATCGTCTGGATCCGCTTGCGGGGTGTGAGCAGGTCCACCAGGATCGAGCCGATCGCCAGCCCCATGACGGCCAGGAAGATGATGGCGGGATGGATCGGGTCCCCGGGCCGGGCCAGGGTCGCCATCCGGCCGGCCAGGCCCGCCATCACCATCACAAACAGGGCTCGGATCAGGATCAGCAGCATCGGGGCGGTCTCCGACGAGGGCTCGGTCACACTCGATCAGGCGCGGGGCGGCCCCGCCAGTTCGGCGACGAGGCGGTCGTAGAAGGCGTCCAGGCTCTCGATGAGCACCTTGGTGTCGGCGAGCACGGGCATGAAATTGGCGTCGCCATCCCAGCGGGGGACGATGTGCCAGTGGAGGTGGTCGGGCAGGCCCGCGCCGGCGGCCCGGCCCTGGTTCAGGCCGACGTTATATCCCTGGGGGCCGAGCATCCGATCCAGCACCCCCATCATCCGCCGGACCGTTTCCATCGTGTCGTGCAGGGATGCATCCGTCAATCGGGCCAGATTCCCCGTATGTTCGACGGGGCAAACCAGCAGGTGCCCATTGTTGTACGGGTAGCGATTCAGGAAAACGGCCGACGACTCGCCACGCCACGCCAGCAGGCTCGCCCGGTCGTCGCTCCCCGCCAGCCCCCGGCACAGGAAGCACGCGGGGCCGTCGGTATCAACCCGGGGGCTTGGGGCAGCCTGGATATACTGGGCACGCCAGGGCGCCCACAAACGCTCCATGGGGACGACACTCGGCAAAAAGAAGGAGGAAACCGGCACGAACCCGCCGCGGTGGAGGGAAGCGACGGACATGCTATCATAACGCGACGGGGGACGGGATGGCCAAGGCCTTCCCCCTCGCCTTAAAACCGATCAGGCCGGGACTTCCGACTCGTCGGCGAGGGCCTGGGGGCGACGACTGTCGGCGGCCTGTCTCAGGAATTCCGGCACTTCCACGCCGATCCGGCCGGCGACACGGGCGATCGGGACCAGCAAAGGCCCGCGGTTGGGCCGACCATCGGGGGTGGCCGGGTCGAACGTCACGAGCAGGTGGCCGGGGGGGACGCGGAACTCCAGCTCGACCGACCGCCCGGGTCGGAAGCCGGGGTCGCGCCAGGGATCCAGGCCGGGCCGGAGATAGGCCTCGTCAATCCGCCGGATGAATTCGCCCGGCCCGGCGAGGACGGCGGCCGGCCCCGCCTCCACGCCTTCGTGGGCCTCGACCCAGACGCGATCGCCCGGCCTGGGGTTCGACGTCCGATAGGCCGACCGCTGGACCAGGTAGAATTCGAGCGGGCCCCGGGCGACCGGGCTGGGCCAGCCGGCCCACGAGCCCAGGAGTACCCAGGGCGAATAGCAGCCCAGGGCGACCGCCAGGCCGGCCGCCGACCATCGGCCCCGGGGGCCGACCGCCAGCCTCGGGAAGGCGGCCAGCTCGATCGCGTCGGCGGCCGATCCCACCTGCACCAGGGCCGCGAAGCCGAGCAGCAGGATCCCGACCCAGGACCCGGCCGTCGGCAGGCCGACCGCCATCGACGCCCCGAACCAGCCGGCCAGGATCGCACCGCGGCGCCCTTGCCCCCGCAAGTATTGGGGCAGGCCCGGCACCAGCAAGGACCAGGGGATCAGGGCGCCAGGCCGGCTCGAAGTCATGGAAAATCGCCCGGGATTCGCGCCGCCGTAACGATTTCGTTCCGGGCCGACGCCATGCTTCGTACAATCAGACGCGGGGGGCGGCCGGATTCGTTCCCGCGCCCCCGGCTATGGCCCAGGTTCGCGGCCGGGCCGCCATTATTCACGAATTTCCCGCGAATCCCACGGGAATTTTCCCCCAGGGGGCGAAAAAAAGTGCCCGGCGTACCGCGAATCCCCGTATCCGAATTTCGGGGTTCCTCCTATAATAGCGGGGACGAGGGGCGGTATGGGTTTCGCCTTGACCCGGCAACCCCACCCGTTAGGATTCAACGCCCCCAACGCCGGGGCCCCGCGTCCCGTCCGCCGTCGATCGCGCGACCTCCAATAAATCGGTCGGGTAGGCTTGGAGCCCGAACCTAGCGAGCCCCTGGAGCCCGCCCGACTCTTGCCCCAACGCCCCAAGCAAAATCCCACCGGCTCGGCTCGATGCGTTCGATCCGGCCCAGTCTCCTGGCCGATCCGGCCGGTACCCTGCGCCGCAAGCCTCCTGGCGGCCCCAACCCCCTGACTTCCCCATGGAAAACCTGAACAACGTCCGCAACATCGGCATCTCCGCCCACATCGACTCGGGCAAGACCACCTTGACCGAGCGGGTGCTGTTCTACTCCGGGAAGATCCACTCGGTGAAGGAGGTCCGGGGCGAAGGGGCCACCATGGACCACATGGAGCTGGAGAAGGAGCGCGGCATCACGATCACGTCGGCCGCCACCACCGTCTCCTGGCTCGACAAGAAGATCAACATCATCGACACCCCCGGCCACGTCGATTTCACCGTCGAGGTGGAACGCTCGCTGCGCGTCCTCGACGGGGCCGTGCTGGTGCTCTGCGCCGTGGCGGGCGTGCAGTCGCAGTCGATCACCGTGGACCGCCAGATGAAGCGGTACCACGTCCCCCGCCTGGCGTTCATCAACAAGATGGACCGCACCGGCGCCAACCCCGCCAAGGTGATCGAGCAGCTCGAGAGCAAGCTGGGCCTGACCGCCGTGCCGCTCCAGATCCCGATCGGCGCCGAGGCGAACTTCGAGGGCGTCGTCGACCTGATCAACCGCAAGGCCATCTACTTCGACGGCCCCAAGGGGGAGACGGTCCGCGCCGAGGAGATCCCGGCCGAGCTCAAGGACGCCGCCGACCGCGCCCGCCAGGGGATGCTCGAGGCCCTCTCCATGTACTCCGACGAGATCATGGAGCTGATGCTCGAGGAGCAGGAGGTCCCCCTCGACCTGATCCACAAGACGCTCCGCGAGGCCACCATCGCCAGCCAGGTCTGCCCGGTGCTGGTCGGCTCGGCCTACAAGAACAAGGGCGTCCAGTGCCTGCTGGACGCCGTCAGCGCCTACCTGCCCAGCCCGCTCGACCGCGAGGTGTCCGCCAAGAACAACGACGACGGCATGGCCGAAATCCCCCTCGCCGCCGACCCCGACGCCCCCCTGGTGGCGATGGGCTTCAAGCTCGTCGAGGAACAGTACGGGCAGCTCACCTTCACGCGGATCTACCAGGGCACCCTCGAGAAGGGCAAGTTCTACTACAACAGCCGGATGCGGAAGAAGCAGCGGATCAGCCGGATCCTCCGCGTCCACGCCAACGACAAGGAAGACATCGACTCGGCCGGCGCCGGCGATATCGTCGCCGTCATGGGGATCGAGTGCGCCACCGGCGACACCTACTGCGAGGAAGGCTACAACTACTCGCTGGAGAGCATCTACGCCCCCGAGCCGGTCATCGACCTGGCGATCAGCCCGTCCAAGCGGGCCGACTACGACAAGCTGTCGAAGGCCCTCAACCGGTTCATGCGCGAGGACCCCACCTTCCGCGTCCACGTCGACCCCGAGACCAGCGAGACGATCATCTCGGGCATGGGCGAGCTCCACCTGGAGATCTACGTCGAGCGGATCAAGCGGGAATACAAGGTCGAGTGCCAGATCGGCATGCCCAAGGTGTCGTACCGCGAGGCCCCCACGCGGGTCACCGAGTACAACTACAAGCACCGCAAGCAGACCGGCGGCTCGGGCCAGTACGCCCACGTCGTCGGCCAGATGGAGCCGCTCCCCGAGGACTCGCCCGAGCCGTTCGTCTTCGAGAACAAGGTCTCCGGCGGCCGGATCCCCAACGAGTACATCCCCTCGGTCGAGAAGGGCTACCGCGACTCGCTGCACAAGGGCCCCCTGGCCGGCTACGAGGTCATCAACGTCAAGATGGTGCTGACCGACGGCTCCTACCACGACGTCGACTCGTCCGACATGGCCTTCCAGATCTGCGCCCGCGACGCCTTCAAGCAGACCTTCCTCAAGGCCGACCCGGTCCTCCTCGAACCGATCATGAAGGTCGAGGTCGAGGTCCCGGTCGAATTCCAGGGCCCGGTCACCGGCAGCGTCTCCTCCAAGCGGGGCGTGATCCTCGGCACCGAGAGCCGCGAGGGCTTCGCCGTGATCTCCGCCGAGGTCCCGCTCTCGGAGATGTTCGGCTACTCCAACGACCTCCGCAGCATGACGCAGGGCAAGGGCTCCTTCAGCATGGAGTTCCTCAAGTACCAGCGCCTCCCGGTGCGGATCCAGGAAGACGTCGTCAAGAAGGCCAAGGCCGAGGCCCTGGCAGGCAAGGCCTGATCGACGGGCTTTCGCCATCGAAATCGGGACGACGCCGGTCATCTTTTATGGGACCGGCGTCTTTCCTTTTCGTACGATCATGCCAACCCAGGTTAACCCGGCCCGAGGGGATCGGCGTTGTCATGATTAGCCCTGACCTTGCCTTCGATAGATGGCGGAGATGAAGCCTATGGACTTGTGGGACGGCCTTCGTGTGCGAGTCGCTCCACACGCATTCTGGCCTGATGGCGTGGCCGGCACGGTCCGTCCCTACCCCACGTTCGTCGCCGACCTGTGCGGCGGCGCGAATGGTTGCTCTCGCACCTTCCAGGGCGCTCGCGGACCGATCGCGATGGCCTGGGTAGTCTTCGACGAACCCCGCCGGGATGGGGAAGGCGATGGGCCATATGGCGAGGGCGAGGTGATGGCGGAGTACCTCACGGAATTAGCATGACAACTGCTCTCGCGCGACAGCGAACCCTCGCCGCCCTGCGGCCGCTTCCCTGCTACAATGTGGTCGAACAGCGGCGCGGGGCCGCCGAGTTAGCCCGAGAGCCGGGCGCGAGGTAAGGGCGAAGTTTGCCGGAGGTCATCCATGACCATCCAAATCAGGCCGGTCGCAACGCTCGAAGACCTGGCAAAGGTCGAAGGCAAGGCCGAGTTGATCGCCGGCAGGATTGTGCATCTCATGCCCACAGGCCGCTTGCCAAGCCGAATTGCCTCGCGGATTTTCCGCGCCCTGGACGACCACGCGGAGGCAACTGATGAGGGCGAAGCTTATGCCGACAACACAGGCTTCTCCATCACGACACTAACCTCCGGCCGGCAATCGTTCTCCCCGGACGCCTCCTTCTTTCTCGGGCCATTCCCCGAAGATCCCATGCGGTTCCTCGAAGGTCCTCCTACCTTCGCGGTCGAGGTTCGCAGCGAAAACGATTACGGAGAAGCCGCCGAGGCGGCGATGGCCGCCGAGCGAGCCGACTATTTCGAGGCCGGCACCGAGGTCGTCTGGGATGTCGATCCCGTCGACAAGCTCGTGCGGAAATTCCGGAGGACCGACCCCGACCATCCGGCCAGCTTCGGGCCGGGCCAGGTCGCCGACGCCGAGCCCGCCGTCGCCGGGTGGCGGATTCCGGTCGATCGGATCTTCGCCTGATCGCCGGGAACCGACCCCCGGCCGGCCGCGTCCAACGCGGTGCGTCCGGTCGAATCGCGTCCCGATCCGAGCCAGATCCCATGCAAACGTCGATCCGTTGGCGATGGTCCTTGTGCTTGGTCGCCCTGATGATGGGCGCCGAGGATCCGGCCCGCGACGAAATCCAGGTCGGTTCCCGGGCCCCCGTCACCTCGGCCACGGCCGCCTGCGGCCCCTGGTTGAAGCGTTGCCCGCTCGATGCCGAGAGCTATGGCAAGGTCCGGGGCGTCAGCCCCGCCACGTCGCCCGACGCCAAGCTGCTCATCTACGCCCGGAAGCTCGACGGGAACTTCTTCCGGCTGGCGAAGGCGATCGACGCCGTCGTCGCCGACAATCCGCGGCTGGAATGGTCGTTCGTGCAGGTCCTGGACGAGCGGGGCGCCCAGCGCGGGGGCTATTCCGCCGAGGAGCTGGAACGCCGGCTCGCCGAGATCCGCGACCTGGCGAAGGAGCACGGCATCGAGCACCTCTCGTTCGTCGTCTCGGCCCCTTCGGCCGGCAGCTTCGCCCCCCGATTGGGCCTGGTCGACGGCCCCGACGTGCTGGTCGCCCACCTCGAACCCGGCGCCGATGGGGATCGATCCTCCTTGATCCGCTGGTTCCGCCGCGGCGACTCCTCGAAGCTCGACGAGGCCGCGATCGGCGAATGGACCGGGGCCCTCCAGGAATCGGTCGGGCGCCGCTAGAATCGTGCGGTCCATCCTCCCCCGGAGACCGCCATGTTTGCCTTCGCAATCGTCGCCGCGCTCGCCTGCTCGATGGCCGATCGGCCCAACGTCGTCGTGATCCTGGCCGATGATATCGGCTACGGCGACCTCGGCTGCTACGGCGCCACCCGGGTTTCGACGCCGAACGTCGATCGATTGGCGAAGGGCGGCCTGCGCTTCCGCGACGGCCACGCGTCGGCCGCCACCTGCACGCCTTCGCGGTTCGCCCTGATGACCGGCAAGTACGCCTTCCGGCAGCAAGGGACCAACATCCTGCCGGGCGACGCCGCGCTGATCCTCGACCCCGACCGCTTGACCCTCCCCAAGCTGTTCCGCGAAGCCGGCTATCGGACCGGCGTGGTCGGCAAGTGGCACCTCGGCCTGGGCAAGGGCGGCGACGCGATCGACTGGAACGGCCCGATCGCTCCGGGGCCGCGCGAGGTGGGCTTCGACTCGTCGTTCATCATCCCGGCGACCGGCGACCGCACCCCCTGCGTCTACGTCGAGGACGGCCGGGTCGTCGGGCTCGACCCCGGGGATCCGATCCGCGTCGGCTATGCGAAGCCGGTGGGCGACGAGCCGACGGGCAAGGCGCATCCCGAACTGCTGAAGACCAAATCGAGCCACGGTCATGATCAGACGATCGTCAACGGGATCGGCCGGATCGGCACGATGACGGGCGGCAAGGCGGCCCGCTGGGTCGACGAGGAGATGGCCGACACGCTCGCCCGCAAGGCGGTCGCGTTCGTCGAATCGAGCCGGGATCGCCCCTTTTTCCTTTACCTGGCCACGCACCATATCCACGTCCCCCGCGTGCCGCACCCGAGATATGCCGGCAAGACCGACATGGGCCCGAGGGGCGATGCGATCGTCGAGTTCGACGCGACCGTCGGCGCCGTGCTCGACGCGCTCGACCGCCTCAAGCTGGCCGACGATACGCTGGTGATCCTCTCCAGCGACAACGGGCCGGTCGTCGACGACGGCTACCAGGACGAGGCCGTGAAACGCCTGGGCGACCACCGCCCCGCCGGCCCGCTCCGGGGCGGCAAGTACAGCCTGTTCGAGGGGGGGACGCGGGTCCCGTTCCTCGCCCGATGGCCGAAGCGAATCCGACCGGGGACGTCCGACGCCCTCGTCTGCCAGGTCGACCTGTTCGCCAGCCTGGCGCAGCTCCTCGACCGAAAACTCCCCGAGGGTACGGCACCGGATAGCGAGGCGATCCTCCCGGCCCTGCTGGGCGAATCCGCGCGGGGGAGGGACGAACTGGTCCATCAGGGGGCCCGCCTGGCGCTCCGCCAGGGCCCCTGGAAATACATCCCGCCCGGCCCGGGGCCGGCCGTGCAGGCGAACACGAACGTTGAGTCGGGCAACGCGATGATGCCGCAGTTGTACGACCTCCGCGCCGACCTGGGCGAGACCAGGAACCTGGCGGCCGAGCACCCCGACCGCGTCGAGGCGATGGCGGCCCGGCTGAAGGAGATCCGCGAGAAGCCCTGATCGCCCCATCGACCGGCATCGACTTTGCTCCCCCGTGGTCTCCCATCGAACAAGGCGACGGGAGGAGCAACCGATGTGGCAAAGCCTGCTGAAAACGGCCGCGGCGACCGTGGCCTTCGGCGCCGTCCATAGCGCCCTGGCTTCCAGGCCGGTCAAGAGGGCCGCCGAGGAGATCTTCGGGCGGCGCGCCCGCAACGGCCTGTATCGGCCGCTGTACGTCGCCGGGTCGATCGTCGCGACCTCGGCCCTGGCGAAGTCCATCGGCCGGCTGCCCGATCGCGAGCTGTACCACGTCCGAGGCCCGCTCGCGACCTGGATGCGCCTCGGCCAGGCGGCCGGGCTGGCCTACATGGCCTGGGGCGCCTCGACGGTCGGCTGGAAGCGGATCACCGGCTTGCAGGGCCTGGAAGCCCTCAAGGACGGCGAGGCCGAAGTGCCCCGGGAGCCCGAGGCGCAGGGCCCCGCACCCGGCCCCGACGGCCGCTTCCGGCCCGAAGGCCCGTTCGCCCAGAGCCGGCACCCGCTGAACCTCTCCCCCCTGCCCGTCCTCTGGCTCGAACCGAGGATGACGGCCAATCAGCTCGCCTTCAACCTGATCGCCACGGCCTACCTGGTGCTCGGCTCGCGGCATGAGGAATCGAGGCTCCGCGAGGCATACGGGCCGGCCTACGAGGCCTACCGACGCAGCGACGTGCCGTTCTACGTGCCTTCAACGGCTTCGACACTGCGATCGATCGCCGGGGTTCCTGCCGGCCGATGACACGCCGCATTTGGTTCGCTGCCCGATCCGGTACAAGCCCGAAGCGCAAGCGAGTGGATGGTTTTCGATCGCGACGCCCGGCCGGGCAGCGACATGGGGAATCGGTACACTCGCTCGCGCTTCGGGCTTGTACCGGATCGGGCAGCGAACGACACCGGGAAGGGCTTCACTACTCCCCTTCGAGCCCCTTGATCGTCTCCCGATAGATCTCCTCAAACTCCCGGTTAAGCTCGTCCGACCACGGGCCGGGGAAGACGTTCGCCCCGGTGACGGATTCAAAGACCCCGGGGCGATCGCGCCAGGTTTCCGGCAGCGTCGGATCGTCCGAGGCGAGCTTGTAGGAGCGGACCAGTTCGAGCAGGCGGTGCTCGACCGAGGCCGACTTGCACCCAACGGCCAGCCCTTCGCGGATCGCCCCGTACACGAGTTCGCGGAGGCCGTTGGTCGGCAGCCCCACCCCGGCCCCCGGATTCTCGTAATCCTCGCGGCACGCCTCGACGCTGTACGATGAGTAGCCCCGGCAAGCGACCGGCCTGACCTCGTAGACCGAGCATCGGCCCGCTTCCAGGAAAGGGCAATCGATCCGGACGCGATCCCGACGGCGCATGTCCATGCCTGCGGTCGCCGCGATGTGGGCCTCGACACGATCGTCGAGCGCCGCCCGCCGTTCTTCGTCGAACCGGTCGCGAACGAACGCGGCGATGGCCAGGACCTCCGGGGCCGAGGCCGCGACCGGGAACGTGCAGCAATAGGTGCAGCCGCTTTGGCACGCGACCCGGTGGCCGTCCTGGCACGACGCATGGACGTGCCCGATTGATCGGTCGGTGAGTTCGCCGACGCGTCGCCCCAGTTCAACGGCCCGGGGCGCCGGCCCCGGCAGGATCGCGAGCGCCTCCCCGGCCGCCGCCAGGCGGGCCCGCGTGACGGCCGGCTCCTCGCGGAACCTCGACCGCGCAGGGGGCCGGGACAGCTTCGCCTTCGGCCTACGGCGTCCGTCCTTGCGGGGCATCGGCACCAGTTCTCAAGCGTGAGAAGATCGTCCCGGGCCGCCCGATTTTAACCGATGGACGATCGGCGGGGGGACGAGCCCTCGGTTCGAGCGTCAGCATCCGGGATCTCAAGCGGTTACCGGATGCGTTGCATCCAGGAGAGGGAAATGGGGACTGGCTCCCGGCCCGTGCCGCCTTGATCAGGTCGTGTACGTGCCGCAGCCGGGTGCCTGTCCCCATTTCCCGGGCCCGGCCGGCGGGGGCAGCTTCGACGGAGGGCCCGCGTTCGCGCTGGCCCCGGGGAAAGGGGCCAGGCACCGCCCTCCGGGACGGAGCCAGTCCCCTTTCCCCTCCCATGGGTCATGCGGACGTGAACCGCTCGAGGCCCCCGCTCGACGCATCGGCGGGCCGTCCCACCGGCCCTCCCTACTTCGACACCGCGATCGATTGCCGGAACTGCGCCAGGCTGAACCAGAAGAAGGCCAGGCCGATGGCGGTGGCCGCCGCGAACTCGGGCCAGACCGCGCGGAGGCCGGCCCCCCGGAAGATGATCGCCTGCGAGAACGCCACGAAATGGCGGGACGGCAGGAGCAGCGTCAGGCGCTGCATCCACCAGGGCTGGCTCTCGACCGGAGTGCTGCCGCCCGAGAGCAGTTGCAGGACAATCAGGATCAGGATGATCAGCAGGGCGAATTGGGCCATCGACCGGGCCACCGTGCCCAGGTAGATCCCCAGCGCCGCGGCGAAGAACAGGTACAGGGCCACGCCGGCGAAGAACAGGCCGGGCGAGCCGGCGATCGGCACGTGCAGCAGGCCGTGGATCACCAGGCCCATCGAGATGCCCACGGCCGCCAGGATGATCAGGGCATTCGCCCAGACCTTCGACAGGGCGATCTCGAACGGCGTCAGGGGGAGCGTCAGCAGGTGCTCGATCGTGCCGTGCTCGCGCTCGCGGATCAGGGCGGCGCCGGTGAGCACCACCGTCAGGGTCGAGATCTGGTTGATGAGCGCGACGATCGCGCCGAACCAGGACGAATCGCCGTTGGGGTTGAACGCCTTGCGGACGACCACCTCCAGCGGCGGCTTCGCCCGCGCGTCGGTGCGGAGGATGAACGAGTTGACGCGATCGTTCAGGATATTGGCGATGTAGCCGGCGCCGATGCTGGCCTGGAGCATCGCCGTGGCGTCGATGTTGACCTGGATCTCGGCCGGCCGGCCGCGGCGGAGGTCCTGCTCGAACCTCGGCGGGATCGCCACCACGAACATGTAGAGGCCGCGGTCCATCGCGTCGACCGCCCCTTCCGCGTCGATGACCTGCGGCGGCTGGAACCTCGGCGGGTAGAACGCGGCGAGCAATTCCTTCGAGAGCTGCGAGCCGTCCTCGTCGACGAACGCGATGCTGGCGTTGTTCACCTCCGACTTGGCGCCGCGGGCCTGGACGATGATCGACAGGCTGAACGCGTACAGGATGAACGCGACGAGCACCGGGTCGCTCGCCAGGCTCCGGAGCTCCTTCAGGCCCAGCCAGAAGATGTTCGCCGTGCGCCTCGTCCGGGCGGCCATGCTAGGTCTCCTGCCGGGGCAGGCCCAGGACGCTCAGGCCGACCAGGATCGGGATGAAGGCGGCCAAAGCCAGGGCGTCGCGGAGCAATTCGCGGGCGGTCAGGCCCTTGGTGAAGGCGCCGACGCTGGCGTGCATGTAATACGTCGTCGGCCAGATCGTGCCGAAGGCCCGCGCGCCGCCGTCGAGCGTGCTCACCGGCTGGAGCAGGCCCGAGAACTGCGTCGTCGGCACCAGCGTCAGGATCGTCGTCACGAACACGGCCGCCACCTGGCTGCCGGTGAACGTCGAGATCAGCATCCCCACGCCGGTGGTCGCCACGACGTAAAGCAGCGTACAGAGCGTAAGCATTAGCCCGCTCCCCTTGAGCGGGACGCCGAAGACGCCCACCGTCATCGCCAGCAGGATGGCGTAGTTCACCATGCCGATGGCGATGTACGGCAGTTGCTTGCCGGTGAGGAACTCGACCCGCGTGGTCGGCGTGACGTAGAAGTTCACGATCGAGCCGAGTTCCTTCTCGCGGACGATGCTCACCGCCATCAAAATGGCCGGGATCAGCACCAGCAGGATCGCCGGGATGCTGGGCACGATCGCGTAGACGCTCTCGAACGCCGGGTTGTAGGCGAACCGCGACTGGATCGACAGTTGCACCGGCATCGCGAGCGATTCGGGCAGCAAGCGCGACTGGTCGCGGAGGAAGCCCATGTGCACGCCCTGGACGTACTGGGCGAGGTTCTCGCCCCGGTTGGTCGGGGCGCCGTCGACCCAGGCCGTCACCTCGCCCGGGTTCCCCTCGCGCAGGTTCCGGCCGAAGTTCGCCGAGATCTCCAGCGCCACCTCGATCTCGTGCGACTTCAGCCGCTCCTCCAGCTCGTCGATCGAATGGGCCGGGTGGTGCCGCACGAAGTACCGCGAGCCCTCGAAGGCGGCGAGGTAGGCGCGGCTCTCGGGCGTCTGATCCACGTCGTAGGAGGCGAATCGGATGTTCTCGACGTCGGTGGTGATCCCGTAGCCGAACGCCAGCATCATCAGGGCCGAGCCCAGGAACGCGAAGATCAGCCGGACCGGGTCGCGCTGGATCTCCTGCGCCTCGCGCCTCGCATACGCGAGCATCCGGCCGGGGCTGAAGCCCGACTTCGTCGCGTGCGACGTCGCGGGCCCGGCCGCGACAACCGCCGCCGCCTTCGCCTCCGGCGCGCCCTTGTTTGCCCCCGGGCGATCCGCCTCGGCCCCGGCCATGTAGGCGATGAAGGCGGTGTCGAGGTCGGCCGCGCCCTGGGCCTCGATCAGGGCCTTCGGCGCGTCGCAGGCGAGCACCTTGCCGGCGTGCATCAGGGAGATCCGGTCGCAGCGCAGGGCCTCGTTCATGAAGTGGGTGGAGACGAAGATCGTCACCCCCTGGGCCCTCGACAGGTCGATGAGCAGCTCCCAGAACTCGTCGCGGGCGACCGGGTCGACGCCCGAGGTCGGCTCGTCGAGCAGCAGGATTTCGGGCCCGTGGAGCACGGCCACGGCCAGCGACAGCCGCTGCTTCAGGCCCAGCGGCAGCGATTCGGCGTCGGCGTCGAGGTGCGCGCGGAGCCCGAACCGATCGACCAACTCATTGATACGGTCGCGGGCCTTCGAAGGCGGGAGGTCGAAGATCCTCGCGTGCAATTCGAGGTTCTGCCGGCAGGTCAGCTCGCCATAAAGCGAGAATGCCTGGGACATGTAACCGACGTGCTTGCGGGTCTCCAGGTCGTTGGCGTCGATCGGCTTGCCGAACAGGGTGGCGGTCCCCTCGGTGGCGGGCAGCAGGCCGACGAGCATCTTCATGGTGGTCGACTTGCCGCAGCCGTTGGAGCCGAGGAAGCCGAAGATCTCGCCCCGGGGGATCGTGAAGCTGACGCGATCGACCGCCGTGAAGTTGCCGAACCGCTTCGTCAGGCCGTCCGCCTCGATCGCCGGCGGCCCGCCGCGGTCCTCGCGGGGCGGCACGACCAGCGGCGTCCGGCCCCCCTGCGGGGCGCCCGGCAAGAGCGACACGAAGGCGTCCTCCAGCGTGGTCGCGCCGGCCTGCCGCATCAGGTCATCCGGCGTGCCCCGGGCGATCACGCGGCCGGCGTCCATGGCGATCGTCCAGTCGAACCGCTGGGCCTCCTCCATGTAGGCGGTCGACACCAGCACGCTCATCCCGGGGCGGTCGCGGCGGATGTCGTCGATCAACGCCCAGAACTGCTGGCGGGACAGCGGGTCGACGCCGGTAGTCGGCTCGTCGAGGATGAGCAGGTCGGGGTCATGGATCAACGCCCCGCAGAGGCCCACCTTCTGCTTCATGCCGCCCGACAGCTTCCCCGCCGGCCGGTCGGGGAACGGCCCCAGGCCGGTCGCCTCCAGCAGCGCCTGGATCCGCGGCCCTCGCTCGGCGTCGGGCACGCCGAACAGCCGGGCGAAGAAGTCGATGTTCTCGAAGACGCTGAGCTCGAAGTAGAGGTTCTTGCCCAGCCCCTGCGGCATGTACGCGATCCGAGGGCAGACCGCCTCCCGGTGGGCGAGGTCCCCCATCTCGCCGCCCAGCACGCGGACCGTGCCGGCCTGCAGCTTCTTCGAGCCGGCGATCAGGCCCATCAACGTCGACTTGCCCACGCCGTCGGGGCCGATCAACGCCACCATCCGGCCGGGCGGGATGTCGAGGTCGAGGTTGTCCAGGGCACGGGTCGCCCCGTAGGCGTGCGAGACGCCCCGGACGGCGGCCACCGGCTCGACGGTCGTGAGGGTCGTCGACATGCCCCGGCCCTACGATTTGACCGCGGGCGGGGATCCGGCTTCGGCCGGCGCCGGGGACGGGTTCGAGGCCGGCGGGGGCGGGAACGGCTTTTCGAAACGTGCGGGCCAGGCGGCGGTGTCGTCGAGCCGGACGTAGCCGACGCCCCGGATCCCGGTCTTGACCCGCTCGATGTAGGGCAGGATCCGCTCGGGCGGCAGCGACAGCTTCACGCGGAACATCAGCTTGTCGCGCTCGGTCCGGGTCTCGACCTGCTTGGGCGTGAACTGGGCCTCCGGCGCGACGAACGACACGCTGGCCCTCGCGGCGTATTCGGGGGCGACGTCCAGCACGATCCGCCCCTCGGCCCCGAGCTTCACCCGCACGGCGTCCTGCGACGGCAGGTAGATTTCCATGTAGACGTCGCCCAGGTTGACGAGCGTGAGCACCTTGCCGCCGTTGCCCAGGACTTCCCCCTCCTCGGCCAGCCGGTAGAGGACGCGGCCCTCGACGGTCGATTTCAGGGTCATGTCGTCGATCCGGGTGCGGATCGTGGCGGCCTCGGCCTCGGCCGAGGCGACCGCCTTCTGGGTGGTGATCAGCTTGGCCTGCTCCCCGGCGAGGATCGCGGCGGCCGACTTCAGCAGCGTTTCCTTGATGTCGTAATCGTCCCGCGAGGTGGCGTCGCGGACGAGCAGGTTGCGGGCCCGGTTGAACTCGATCTCGGCGAGCCGCTTCTGGCTCTCGGCCTTGGCGATCGACGCCTGGCACTCGGCGATCTTGGCCTGCTGCTCGGCCACGGTGGCCTCGGCCCGGGCGAGCTCGGCGTCGAGCGTCACCGTGTCCATCCGCGCCAAAACCTGGCCGGCCTTGACCATGTCGCCCTCATGAACCGCGATCGACTTGACCCGGCCCGCCTCCTTGGTGGTGACATCGACCTGGACCGACTCGACCCGACCATTCCCCGAGGCGAACCCCGCCGGCAGGGCGTTGAGCCGCGCCTGATATGCCTGCCAGGCGAGCACGCTCCCGCCGGCGAGCACCGCCAGCACGAGCACCAGGAGAGTCTTACCGTTCATGGCAATGGGATCCGTCAAGCCGGCCGATTCCTCGCCGCACGACCCATCATCCGGCCGCAATGACCGCGATTCAAGCCCACGGCACAAGGGAGATAGGATCCGCCCGCGCGGCTCGCAAGGGCCCCGGGAACCGCGGCGGCGCGTCCCGCTTGCCCGGGGGCCGAACACGCCGGGCGGCACGGGATCCCCATCGGCGGGGCCGAGCCAACCCGCGCGAGAAGGCCCCGTCCGAAGCCGGTCCCGCGAGCCGGGCCGGCGACGGTTGGGCGTCGCAACCGGGCCGGAAGCCGTCGGCGTGCGCCCCACCTCAAGGGCTCCTCGGCGCAGGGAATCCGTGCCAACCGTTCGATTTCGGGGCCGCGGTCGAAAGCGCCGGGGATCGCAGTCCATTCCCATTGGGATCCCTGGCCTTGGAGGGGCGACAGCGGTTCCGATCGGCCGGCGCGCGGATCGGGCGGTTTTTCAGCCCCAACGGGGCGACCGTGAATCGATCGGGTTTCCGTCCGTATCCGCCCCATGCGATTCGGTGCGGCGCCCGGTCCCACGCCTCACCCCTCGACCCGCCCGAACCGGCCTTGCCCCGGGCCGACGCGGTCCCCCCGCCGCCCTTCCGCGACGGACTTCAATCCGCAAGCCAGGGGGTTGTCGCCTTCGATCAACCCGCAGGATCCTCATCGAACGGCCCGGGGCGAACTCGGCCAGGCCCAACCCGGGCCGCACGCACCCCCGGGTCGCCCTGGTGGCCTGCCCGCCGGCGCGACCGACCCGAGGGCTGAAGTTCTCCACAAATCCAGGAAGGCCCCCGACCGGGACCGCCCGCCGAAAAGGGCAGGCAAGCACGCCTGCCATCCGGGTATTCCTTGTGTCGCGTCGAGGACAATGCGATCGTGAAGTGCGGTCATTCCCATTCGCCGGAACGCATCGAACGGGGGCTTCGTGATGAATCGGATCGTCGGGAACACGGGTGGTGGTCTTGCGAGCTGGGCCCTGGCGATGGCGCTGGGGCCGCTGGCCGCCGGCTGCGGGGGCCCCCCCCAGGCGGGCAACACGCCGAACGTCTCCTCCGGCGGGTTGAGCCTGCCCGCCGGGTTCGTGCCGGTCGCCCTGCCCGAGGCGACCCGCAAGGCGATCTTCGCGGAAGTCCACGGCCTCCGCGCCCGGGCCGTGCAACAGGCCAACGCCAAGCTCCCGATGGACGAGGCGAGCCTGCCCAAGGGGGATACGGCGGCCTTCGACCGGCGGGTGGCCGACCACAAGGCCCTCATCGACGCGTTCCTGGCCGAGCAGCTCCCCGCGCTGGCCGCCCGCTCGAACATCTCCGAGGCCGACCTCGCCAAGATCGAGGACGAGGCCCGAATCCTCCGCTGGATCCCCCCCCAGGACCCGACCGACGACGATGCAACGAAGGATGATTGATCGATGGCTCCGCGACCCGACACGCGCCATCCCCGGCCGTGCGAGGGCCAATTCGTCGCCTTGCGTTGCTGGCGCTTGACACGTGCCGGTGCCGCCATCACAATCACCCCCGGGGTCGTAATTCTCTCGGAGACATCCCAGGCAAATTCATCCCTCGAGGCGGTACTTCCCGCCCCCACGAGAGAGATCGTCCACGGCCCCGATCGGCGAAACGTACCCTCATCCTCCCCTCTTCCTCCCCATCACCGGAGGCTCTCGATCATGACGAGCCGCAAATCGCGAGGCTTCACGCTCATCGAATTGCTGGTAGTGATCGCCATCATCGGCGTACTGATCGCGCTCCTCTTGCCCGCCGTCCAGCAGGCCCGCGAGGCCGCCCGGCGGATCCAGTGCACCAACAACCTCAAGCAGTTGGCCCTCGCCGCCCACAACTACGAGAGCGCGCACGGCAAGTTCCCCACCGGGATGTACCTGCACCCGGTCTTCGGGCCCTCCGGCGGCGTGGCCTGGAACAACTCCAGCTTCCTGGTCCTGATGCTCCCCCAGTTCGAGCAGCAGGCCCTGTATAACTCCGTGAACTTCAGCAAGATGTGGGGCACGTTCAACGGCGGCTGGCGCTGGAACACGATCTATTACGGCGACGACAACCAGACCGTCCGCATGACCGTCCTCAACGCCCTGATCTGCCCCTCCGACGACAGCCCCGCCATCGACGCCACCAATGCCGACGAGATGTCCAACGGCATCCAGGCCGCCGGCACGTCGTATGTCGGGAACATGGGCGACAACTGCCTGGCCTGCTCCGGCGGCCTGAACGACCGCCTGGGTCAGGTGGTGCTCTGCAACGACCTGAACCTGCCCTGCCGCCTGCCCCAGCTGGGCCACGCGCGGATCACCGACCCGCAGCAGAACAACGGCAGCCCGGCCGGCAGCGGCATCTTCTGGGCCTGGGGCTCCGACGTCGGCCTGAACATGATCACCGACGGCACCGCCAACACGTTCCTGGCCGGCGAGCAGATCCGCAAGGTCACGAACTGGAACTCCTGGGTCCACGCGAACCAGTCGATCGGCTCGACCGCGGTCCCGCTCAACTACAAGGTGGTACCGGCGAGCACCGGGAACTGGACCCGCCAGTACACCTTCCGCAGCAACCACGCCGGCGGGGCGAACTTCGCGTTCTGCGACGGCACCGTGAAGTTCATCAAGAGCTCGATCAACTTCAACGTGTACCAGGCGCTCAGCACCCGGGGCCAGGGCGAGATCATCTCGGCCGACGCCTACTGAGCCGACGATTCCCCCGCGATCGCCCATGCCCCCCTCCCGCACGCCCCCCGCGGCGCGGCGGGAGGGGGGAGCGATCGTTCATGCGCCATGGACCTCCACATTTGAGGAGAGAATGACTGTGCCACGAGCTTCCGCCGCCCTCGGCGTCGCGTTGGTCCTTTCCCTCCTGCCGGCCGGCTGCGGCTCGGGCGGCCCGGTGATGGGCCGGGTTTCGGGGACCGTCAAGTACAACGGCAAGCCGATCGAGAAGGGGACGATCAGCTTCACCCCGACCGACGGCCAACGCCCCAGCGCCACGGGCACGATCACGAACGGGTCGTACACGCTGCAGACGACCGAGCCGGGGGACGGCGCCGCCGTCGGCGAGTACAAGGTCTCCTTCAGCGACATCGACGCCGCGCAGCTCAACACCGACATGCCCGGCATGCCGGTCAAGATCGCCAAGGGCGCCCTGCCCAAGAAGTACCTGGACCCGGGCCAGTCGGGCAAGACCGCCAAGGTCGAGAAGGGGAGCAACACGATCAACTTCGACCTGGACTGACGGGGCGGCCGATCGGATCCATCGAGGAAGCGAAATCCGCCCCACGGGGATCCGAGGGCAACGGCCCAGCCCTTCAAGGCGGGGGCCACCGCGCGGGACGTCCGCGGATCGGAGGCACGACGATGCCGGCCTCGCTCGGGGACGGGCGGTCGTTGTGCCTCCGATCCGTGGACGTCCCCGTCTCAACTTGCGGCTCGAGGCGGCGGGGTTTACGCGGGCGACCTCCGTCGTGAACGGATCCGAGACCTCGAACGCCCCGTAGTCTCGGGAGTACCGCCAGGACGAATTCCCGGAGGCCCCGATCCTCAGGAGGCCCGGGAGGATCCCAAGGCCCTCCAGGGCAAGGCCTTGCCCCGAAAGTTCCGGGCGATGTCCGCATCGGCCGGGTCGGTGGGAGGGCCGCCCAGGCCCCTCTTTCCATCCCCGGGCGAAGCCTGGAAATCCGGATCATCCCGAACCGGCGAGGACATGGCAGGGTCCTCCTCGGCCCGGAGTTGGCGAGGGATTCATTCGGGTCGGCTCGGAGAGTCGGTCATGCCCTGCCGACGAATGACCTGCGACGCACCCTGCTGGAACGCCAAGGCCAAACGGATGCGTACGTCCCGAATTTCGTAGGGTCCGCTCTTGCGGACCTCCGAAGGGGTTGTGTCCCGGAGGTCCGCAAGAGCGGACCCTCCCAAACGCACGATTTTGGGGTTGGCGGTCTACTACCAACGAGGGCAAGCCCCGGCATCGTGGTTGACCCGGTAGAGCGGGGGCCACACGCGGTGTTTCAGTCGGCGGGCGACACCAGAAGGAGGGAATGCCGGAATCCCTTCATTTGGCGGCGTCCCTGGGGAAATTCACGAAGGCCTTGCCATCGAAGCGGAACGCCCCGCCGGAGAAGCCGAACCAGAGATTCCCGGCCCTGTCCTGGAAGATGCTCTGCACGTTATTCCTGGTCAGCCCCGCCTTCTCCGTGAACGTCACGAACGCTTTCCCGTCGTATCGGCTCGCCCCCGCGCCCAGCGTGCCCAGCCAGAGGCCCCCGTCCTTCGCTTCGAGCATCGTCCAGATGTCGTCGCTCGCGACACCTTGCCGCTCGGTGAACGTCGTGAATTCCTTCCCGTCGAACCGACTCACGCCCCCGCCCCAGGTGCCGAACCAGAGATCCCCGGCCCTGTCCTGCACGATGCACCGGACGTTGTCGGCGGCGAGCCCGTCCCGGGCCGTATATGCCTGGAAGGTCTTGCCATCGTACCGGCTGACGCCGTCGCCGTCCGTGCCGAACCAAAGATGGCCGGCCCTGTCCTCGACGATGGCCCAGGCCAGTTTTCGGTCGTACCGGGATTCGCCCCGGGCGTTCGCCGCGGGGACCGGAAAAGGGACGAAGGCCGTCCCGTCGTAGCGGCAGACGCCCGCGAGGGTGCCCGCCCAGACGGTCCCCTTGCGATCCACGAGGATGCTCCAGACTTCATCATCCGGCAGCCCGTCCTTGACCTTGAAAGTCGCGAAGGAACTCCCGTCGTAGCGTGAGACGCCCCCGTCGGTGGCGAACCAGAGGTTGCCGCCACGATCCTGGGCGATACCCCTCACCGCCTTGCCGCCGAATCCGTCGTTCGCCGTGAAGTAGACGAAGGATTTGCCGTCATACCGGCAGACGCCGTCGTCGTTGGTGCCGAACCAAAGGTTCCCGGCCCTGTCCTCGAAGATGATGCGTACGTACTGGCTGATCTGCGTCGCGGGGGCGGATGGCTTCGCGTCTTGCGGGGCGGCGGGTGCAGCGAGAGCCATGAGAACGGCCGCGGCTGGGAAGGTCGCCGGCATGGGGGGTCCTCCAGGGTCGGATGGAGCTGAAGGTTAGTATGCCCAGCTCCTGGGCAACGGGATAGGACCGAGGAAACGGCCGGTGGCCCTGGTGGCCTTCCCACCAGGGCGACGGCCCCAGGGGCTGACGTTCTCCACAGGGCCCAGGAAACCCCTTTCGATCGCGGGCTGATCCGCCCGACCAGACCGTCCCGGAAGACGGGAGGGCAGGCCGCCGGTGCCACCCGCCGGGGCCATCGGCTACGTCGCCGGCGGCCGGAAGGCCAGGTAAAAAAGGGGGCTGGTAATCGACTGGCTACCGACCCCCGCCTCGGTGAGTCGATGACGCCCCCTACCAACTCCCGGGCGATGTCGGCATCAACCGGGTCCGCGGGCGGGCCGCCCAGGCCCTGCTTTCCGACCCCGGGCGAAGCCTGGAAATACGGATCATCCCGTACGGGCGAGGACATGGCAGGGTCCTCCTCGGCCCGGAGTCGGCGATCGATTCCATCGGGTCGGCTCGGAAAGTCGGTCGATGCACTCCCGACGAACGACCGCAGACCCCGTAAGGATCATTGTCGCCCGAGGGACGGCTTGAAGCGAGCACCCAATCCAGGAGGGTGCGTCACCTGCCGTACTGGTTGCCTGGATGCCGGCTTTCGCCTGGCGAACTGGCCCAGCCTCGGTGCGTCTTTCGATGCAAGCTACGAACTTGGCATTATCACGAAATTAGATCTTTGAGTCGAAATCTAATGTACTGCTGACAAACAACAGAGTGAAATTTTCGAGTTCTTGACTCATCCCAGCGCTTCGAGTATCGCTCGAAGAATTGATCTACTGCCTCATCAATATCTATTTCTGGTGATATTCTATTCTTAAAGGCCCCAAAACAACCGTTGAGCTGATTTCTGAACTGCTCGTCTCCGCCGAACAATTGATTCTCAGCTCGCCTCTGAAACTCGCCAGCGGATTCCTCTTGCGCCGCACAATCATCAACGACTTGTATTACCAAATAAGACAAAACTTCGTTCCATTCAGTATAAAAACATGCGTGCGTAAAACCCGGAACAAGAATCTCCCTAAGACAATCAGGATTGCGGGCTTTGGCCAACTGAAAAAGCCTTGTTGCCTCTCCTATAGGATCGTCATGATATTCTGCCCACTTGGGCTTAGTCGGTCCGACTCTCGACCAATCTGCGCGGAACATCCCCCGCTCAAACTCGATGACAGCCGCGCATTCGAGGCCGATTTTGTCGTAGTGATCCATCAAGCGTCTACACACCACAATGTCCGAAACCTTGGCCTTTCTTGCCACACGAGAAACTACTGTCGAGTCAACTGGTACAGCTTCAATCAATTTGCAAAATATGGACTCTGGCAATAAAAGTTCGGAAGCAAACCGGTTAGCTTCTCGCTCATCGCCATTTCGTTCTCGTTGATGATTTGAGGGATCAGCAAACAAGTCTGGCATAGTACCTAGGACCAAATGGGCTAACTCGTGAGCCAAAGTGAATCTTTGCCTCGCCTGTGCAACCGATTTATTGATCTGAATAATAGCGCGATCATTACATCGCAGGCACCAGCCATCTAGACCTACCAAATCATTGTATTGAACCTCGATCTCAAGATGTCTTGCGAGCGCCTCAGGACCTTCCGGAAAATTAGCGATTGAGAGAGCTATAGCGTCTTGACGGCCAATCATTTGACAGCACTACCCTTGATCATTTGCCTCATTTGAGAGCACTATTCTTGATCATTTGCCTGATATTGGCGATCAAAATCTCCTTGGTGGTCGTATCCATCTTTTCGAAATCTTTGTTGCGAAAATTGAGCACTATATCAGGATGTGCCGCAAGCAGACGTCGAACAGTATCCAGCAGATCGTCTCCCGATCTGCGAACGCCAATTCGGCTCAACTTGGCGAGCCTCGCATTCGAATCCCCACCCCCGGCCGCTGGCAAAGTATCCCCTGCGAAACTCGAATCGTCCGTTGCGTGCTTACCCATCGATGTACCCCCTTTTGCGTAAACCTTTTTGTGCTACCTCCTTGGGAAGCTCCAAGTAAGACAATCCATCGTGGTCGACTTGGCCGGTTTGGCGAAATCCATTCTCATTATACCAGGATACTGCCCCTGGCAACGCGCTTAGGATAATTCGCCCCTCCCAACCTTCAAGGTAGCTCAGGCGGGAAGCCCACGCGAGAAGTTCTTTCCCAACCCCAGAGTACTCGGGAAACTGGGCAAACCTTGAGCGATTTGAGGGTCGCGTTGCTATCCGCTCTATTGATGGGGACTTCTTACCACTTTCTAGTTGGGAGTCACCGTCGAGGTCGAGGATCATAGCCCCTTGAATTAGATTATCTTCTGTACAAAGTGCGACGCATTCGATCGTGTTATAAATTCCGAAAACCCCCACAAGTTGCTCCCAATTCCAATGCCGATCCTGGGGTTCCTCGGAGCCTTCGCATCTCCTAAGCTCGCCCCACCAGCTCTGGTCAATGTTCTGCTTAGCCATATCGGGCGTAAGGCGCACTATCCGCGATCGGCAATCGCTTTTGCGGGAATCCTTGATCGTTACGTCAAATGGAAGGTCAGCCATAAAACAACTCCTCAAGAACGATCGTTCCTTTGTGTAGCCAGTTAAGGACGTTAGCCAAGCAAACTAAGAAGGTTGCATAATTCTCATACACGCGGGTGGCACTGGTGGCTTGCCCATTAGTGCGGCTGGGGGTATCCCTCCCATTTGCATCAGTGGACAAGCCTACAACACCACCTCCATCGTCTTCAAGCCCTTGGGCCAACTCAGCCCTCAGTGGCACTGGTGGGCAAGCTATCAGTGCCACTTGAAAACGCCTCCGACTGTCTCCGATCACGCTCCCAGTCCCGCCCGGAGCGGGACCGCCGGAATGCTGGCCGGTGCGCCGGGGATGTTGAATCGGTCCGCAAACGAATTCCATCCGTAGCGGCCACCCGCCGATCCCTCTCCAAATTTCCGCCAAGTCGCTTCAGGTCCCAGGACGATCCCTCGGGCAGACGTGATCGTCACCCCTTGCCCCGATCGCCCAGGCCCCGCAGCGAGACGACCCGATGTCACCCGCGATGTCGCTCACGGAAAAAGACGACTCCCCGCAGCCGAGGGGCAATGCCCTGCGCCATGGGCTCAGCGGGGCCGGCGTGGTCTTGCCCGAGAATTTGCGGTTGGCGGTCGATCGCCGGCGGATCTCCTATGCCCGGATGTTCCCGCCGGCGAATCAGTTGGATCTCGATGATATCGATGCGGCCGCGCTGGGGTGGTGCCGGTTCCTGGAGTGCCGGTCGGAGATGACCTATCGGGCCTCGTTGCGGGCCGATATGGCCGTCGGCAAGTGGGGCCTTCTGCGGCTGATCGATGCCCAGGAGCGGGCCAAGCGATTGGGCCATAATCCGCCGTCGGTCGTCGCCAATTTGAAGGCGAGTTTCGGGGGCGTTCTGTGGCTGCTCGACCAGTGGCGGATGCTGAAGGATGCCCTGGAGATGTCGAAGGAGGGCACCTGGACCGTCAAGCAAATCGAGCGGGCGAACAACCTGGCGGGCGTCGATCGGATCTTCCGCGAGAATGATCCCCATCAGATCCTTAACGGTTCCACGGATGATCGCGAGAAGCTGGTCGAGGTGCAGGTGGCCGAGTTGAAGGGCTTGCTGGCCGACGGCGAGCTGGAGCGTCTGGACGAGGTCCAGCGGCAGGCCACGTTGCGGGGTGATCATGCGTTGCAGGACCCCACGTATGATCGCCTGCGGCTGTACGAGCAGCGGGCCTTCCGCATGTACGAGAAGGCCATCGGCCGACTCCGCGAACGCCATCCCGAAGCCCTGGTTGGGAAGGACGGAGGCCGTCGGCAGGCCAGTCGCGAGGCGATGGAGGCGTTCGGGGCGGAGGTCGATCGGGCGATCGTCGGGGCGGAGGATTGCGGCGGTTTGGAAGCGGTTTCGGTGATCGAAACCGCCCCCGATGACGGCGATTTCCTGGCGGATCAGGAAGCGGAAGACCTGCGGTCGGCGTACGAGGCGCGGTTGGCGAGCGACGAGGTCCAGGGTCGCGTGACCGACGAGGAGATGGCCCTGCTGGATGGCGAGGCCCGCTCTTATTTGCTGGCCCTGGCCGGCCGGCTCGGCCTGAAGCTCGACGCGGAGACGGCGATGCGGGGCCTGATCGGCAGCACGCGGATCCAGGCCGAGGAGATGGGCGAGGAGGACCCCAACGGGAAACTGTTCGCCGACCTGCGGGCCAAGGCCGACGCCGAACGGGCCGATCGGGAGCGTCGCGAAGTCGAGCGCGATCGGATGAGGAAGCAGCGGAAGGCGATCAAGGCGGCTCGGCGGCGGAATCGGGGGCGTTGAGTCCGTGGCGTGCACCGTCCCGAAAAACAGGAGGGGACAGGGGACTGTGCCTGTCCCCTTTCCCCGGGCCTGGACCGGCCGCGAGCCCCCCGTCGATGGCTCCTCCCGCCGGCCGCGCCCGGAAAATGGGGGACAGGCACCCGGCTCGATCGGCCTACTTCCCGTGCGTAAGGCCCCGGTTTCCGGAAGCCAGTCCCCATGTTCCTCCGGGGAGTGAGGTGAGGGTGATTTGAAGGGTGGCATGCCCTCGGCCTCGTGGGCATACGCATTCCCAATGAGCCTCGCAAGCACTTGATCGACAAGGGTTTAAGGTCGGGCGGCCATGCCCACGTGCGCGTGGGCATGCCCCCCTTCCGGCGATTCGGGTTGCGGGACGACTAAACGAGGCCCTCGGTCTTCAGCGGCGGCTGGCGAAGGCGATCCATCGGCCGTCGGGGGACCAGGCGGGGTCCCGGTCGCCGATGGCGGGGTCGAGCAGGGGATGGGCGACGCCGCTGGCGAGGTCGAGCACCAGGATCCGGCCTCCCGGGCGGGCCTGGGTGTCGTTGAAGGCCGCGACCTTGCCGTCGGGGCTGAGGTCGGCGCGCTGCTCTCGGCTCTGGTGGTCGGTCACCCGGGTCGGCTCCTCGCGGTGGTCGGAGGGCACCCGGTAGAGGTCCCAGCGGTTGCGACGGTCCGACAGGAAGACGATCGACCGGCCGTCGGCCGACCAAACGGGGTAGGTGTCGAGCGCCGGGTCGTCGGTCAGGCGGACGCGGGTCATGCCGTCGGGCGACCGGACCTGCACGTCCCAGTTCGATTCGTTCCGGGCGGCGAAGGCCAGGCGGTCGTCGTCGGGGGCCCAGCGGGGCCAGAGGCCGTTGGCCAGCACCTCGACTTGCCCGGCCTCGGGCCCATCGAGCCGGACCGCCTCGATCCGCTCGTCGTTCCGGCCGGTGCGTTCCCAATCGGTGGCATAATCGGCCTTGCCGCTGGCGACGTAGGCGAGCCGGGTGCCGTCCCTCGACCAGCTGGGCGCGATCCCGGACGCCACGGCGATCGACGGCCCCCCTTCGGCCGGGACGATCCGGATCAGCGGATCCCGGCCGCTGGCGTCGAACGCGGTGAAGGCGATCCGCTTGCCGTCGGGCGACCACGACGGGTAGGCGGCGCGGGCGAAGCCCTCCGGCCGGGCGACCGCCCGCAAGCCGGTGCCGTCGGGGGCGGCGACGTACAGGCCGTAACGCTCGCCGGACGGCGGGAGCGGGCCCGGGGCGAGGTTCACCGGCAGTTCCCCGCCCTCGGCGGGCAGCAGCCGGCATTCGCCCACCCGTTCGGGCGTGGCCCAGGGGCGGGCCCTGTCCCGGATCCGCACGACCGCCGTCAGGCGGCCGTCGGGGGCCCAGCGGAACTGGAAGCGGACCAGTTGCGGGCCGTCGTTCCACTCGGCGATGTACAACGATTCCCGGGTCGGCCGGTCGAGTCGGCTGGAACCCCAGGCCTGGCCGTCGTCCCGGATCGCCACGGCCACCAGCTCGTTCGACCCCTTGTCGGGCCGGAACTCGACGCGGGCCAGGTCCCGCGCCGACAGCGGTGCCGGCTCGGCGACATCCCAGCGACCCAGCAGCCCCGGGGGCGCCTGGCCGTGCGC
>JAXMBD010000041.1:0-67737 GCA_046350035.1 Isosphaeraceae bacterium
ATTTGGTTGACTACAAATATAATGAAGTGGACGCTTTTTGCTTTTATTTGCTGTCCACGGCGCTTTTCGCGATCGCGATGTTTAAGGCGTTTCGCAATGTTTGGTGGTTCGAAAAGATCCTGGATTGGCTCCAGGAAATCCGGGCCGCGGCCCTGTACGTACCTCCCGAAGCGACGGGGTTCCCACCGCAGGTATTCCCGAGCCGTGATCCGGCCAGAGCCATCGCGGAGTCCTCGCCCACCGAGCCGAGCGGCGAAGCGGTCGGCTGGAAGTCCCTCCGCCTTTGGACCACCCTCTCGCTGGCATTCTCCACGACAACGGCCGTGGTATTCCTCGTCGGCCTTGCCCTGTTCGCGTGGGGATACCTTGCCAGTCGGCCCGAAGTGGCCGGATTCGCGCGGGATTCCCTCGGGATCCTGGGAGTGGGCCTGGGCACAACCTCCATCGCCATCGGGATCCCGGTCTTCATCGCCACGGATCTGAGCGGCCATCCGCGATCCGTGGCCGTTGGGCTCCTCTGTGCCCTCGCGACATGCCTGACATTCGCGTGGGTCGGCCTCCATGCCATATGGCTTAAATATGGGCCGGGTGGGGACGATCCAAGCAGGCAACCGGACGGTTCTCGTCAGGTTCGGCCTGCTCTCCGTCAAGGTGAGTGGATCGGCTGACCGGCCACCTGCATTACCCCGCCAGCCAGGCTTCCAGCCGATCCTCCAGGGAATCGGCCACGGGGCGCAGCGAGTCCAGCACGGGCCGTTCGAAGTCGGTCTTGCCGCCATCGAACAGCGCAACCCGGTAAGGAGGGTTGCGGAAGTCCGCGCATTCCAGGATCAGGCAACCGTGGTCGATCAGCGGGACGAAGCCGTCCGGCCAGGCGTGTGCGGGATAATCCGGGTCCGGCGTCGAGTAGGCCTGGTAGAGAAGGACGATATTCGCCGAATGGGGATCGGCCGAAGTGCTCGGAACTCCCTCCAAGCCGTGGACCGGCCCGAACCCGCCATTACCGACCTCGGTATAGAGCCGGCGCAGCAACGGCGGGATGGCGAACCCCAGCGCAGCCTCGGCAGCATCCACCTCGCCGGGCGTCGCCGGGGCGGCGATGGTCGGCATCGGCCGCACCCATGCGGCGGCCTCGACAGCCCGGAGGGGGTCGGCGACTCGCTCCCGAATCCTCTCGATGAGATCGTCCATGGGCGTCCGCGTCGGGTGCAAGGGATTCACGGCTCCAACCGGATCACCTTCCCCGGGTGGCCGAAGCTCGATTCCGTATGCCGGATGCGGACCTGATGCTCGGCCGAGACTCCAACGGTCTGGCCGTCGAGCAGGATCGGCCCTTTCTCCAGCAGGTAGTAGGTGATGTTGACGGCCCAGTCGCGCAGCTCGCCGGGCGGCATGTCGATCCGGGGGATTTCGAGTTCCATGTGGCCCAGCGGCGCCAGGCCGGTCGTGAACAGGCCCGATGAGCCGTCGTCGTTCACCCAGGTCCGGTAGTCGACCCAGAGATAGAGCGGCGGGGCCTCGGGCGATTGGATCGAATCGGCCATCTCGGCGAAGAGCGGTGGGTAGTGGACCATCGTCGCGTCGGGCCAGTAGACCGCCATCACGCCCGGTTGCCTCGCGGCCAACGCCGTGATCGCGGCCAGGGTCAGTCGGCGGCGGACCGGGGTTGCGGTGCCGTTCAGCAGGGTGATCAGCAGGTGCGAACGATGCCGCTTCACGTCTTCGATCTTCGCCTCGGGCGGCCACATCCAGGATGTGGCCAGCGGGCCTTCCAGGTCGGACGCCGGGTAAGGAGCCGGCATCAGGCCCATCGCCACCAGTTCGTCCCCCACCTTGAAGGTGAGCGTGCCCCCCTCGGAGCTTTCGACCTCGGAAACCGGCTGCCCGGCGAGTTTCTTCTTCTTCGAGAGCTGTTGAATCAACCCCTCGAACGGGAACGTATCGCCCTCCAGCAGCAGGAAGGCCAGGATCGGCCCGCCCGAGGGTCGTTCGTCCGCGTGCGGCTTGGGCGGCTTCTTCTTGAAGAATCCGAACATCGGTTGCCCTTCAGAAATCGGCGAGGGGATCGGCATCTCTGGGGGCCTGGGCCGGCTTGGTCCCGGCCGGCTCCGGGACGGGTAGCCACCGGCAATCGGGGCAGGCGGCGAGCACCGCGTGGTCGTGGCCGTCGATGCAGGCCGTGGCCGGCTCGTAGCGGTCGACCGGGGTCCGGCAGCGGAGGCAGAGCCAGAACGGGCCTTTGGGCGGGTTCGCCCCGCAGGATGGGCAGGGGGGGCCTTGCCGACGCTCCAGCGACGCGAGCCGGCCCAGGATCCGGGCCTGCGCGATCCCCCGGTAGGCCCCCAGGAACAGGTAGCCCATCATCAGGGCCATCCACCATTCCCCGCCATACAGCGCCAGGCCGGCGAGGGCCAACGCGCCCGCCATGCCGACCCACGCGGCGACCATCAACGCCCGGGCCCGGCCGATCATCCGCCACAAGAGGGCCTGGAAGATCTGGCCGCCGTCCAGCGGGTAGATCGGCAGCAGGTTGAACACCAGCATCACGATGTTGAAGATCGCGACCGCCACGAAAAGGCGGCCCAGATCCGGCGGGAGGGCACCCTCGGGCATCCAGGCGCCGCCGATCGCCAGGCCGATCAGGATCGGGGCGAGCGCCACGTTGACGAGCGGCCCGGCGGCGACCGACCAGAGGGTAGCCCAGGGCCGGGCTGGCGGCGTGGCGAACGCGAGCCCGCCCAGGGGCCAGAGGACCACCTTATCGGCCCTCCCGCCCACCTGCCGGGTGGCCAGCACATGGCCGAACTCGTGCAGCAAGACCAGCACGAATCCGGCCAGGTACTCGACCGCGTTCCAGGCCATCGACGAATACCGATCGCCCCGGGCCTGGATCAGGAAATAGGCGGCGATGAACCAGGACCAGTGGAGGAAGACGTCCGTGTTGAGTACGCGGAACAACCGGAAGGCGCCCGGCGAAGTGGGCCGACTTGCCGCGAGCGACGGCGCCCGGACGGGGTCGGTTCGGGCCGGCGGCGGTGGGTCGAGGTACGGGTTGGGCTGATCCATGGAACTTCCGCCGAGGATGATCGGGCGCCTGGGATTATCGGCCTGGTGAACGATCCTATCAGAAGGCCGGAACTTCGGGGGTCAGCAAGACGGTCGCCGTCGCACGCCCATGGACTGGCTGCGGAAGGTTCATGGGTGGGTCGCCCGGGCGAGGAGTGATCTCCCGATACAGGGGGGCCCGGAACCGCCGGTAGCCGGGGGCCTCGACCTCCAGGCACCAGTCGTAGTAGCTGATGTACTCCCCATGCCGGCATCCGTCGCCCCCGCCGCTGGCGAAGAACTCGGCCACGAGCTCGACCCAGCCCTCGTAACTGGTGCTGGCCGAGATGACCCGTTCGTTGGGATCATAAGGCTGGAACATCCTGACCCGGGCATGCTGGATACGATGGTGGTCTTCGGCATCGGCCACTTGAATACGAACGCGGACGATACGGGTTCCGGACGATTGTGTGATCGCGGGCGTGAGGAAAGTGAATAACGCGATTGTTACCGCAATCGCAGCGAAGACCTTCAGCCATCGGCCGAGTTGATCGGTTCGTATCGCCAAAGCACCCCCTCCTCACCGCCCGGCGGCTTCCGGTTTCGGTTGATCAACCGGGAAATGGACCAGGCTGCCGGACGGGCCCGTCCGCGGGGCCGATCCAGCCGCTCCGCGATCAAGAGCGGCAAGGCGACCGTCGCAATTCCCCAGGAGGCGAGCGATTGATCTTATCAGGAACCTGCATCATCGGGGGGTCAGAAGGACGGTCGCAGTCGCGCCGTGATCCGTGGGCTGCGGGAGGTCCAGCGGCGGATCGCTCGGATCTCCCAGGCCTGGAATCGGTTCACGCCCGAGGGGGGCACGAAACCGCCGATATCCGGGGGCTTCGACCTCCAGGACCCAGCCGGAGTAGCTGGTATGCTCCCAATCCTTGCACCCGCTACCCCCCTCGCTGGCCCAGAACTCGTTCACCAACTTGACCCAGCCCTCGTCCGCGGTACTGGCCGAGACGACCCGTTCGTAGGGATCGCCGGGCTGGAACAGCCTGACCCGGGCGTGATGGATCAGGTGGTGATCCTCGGCGTCGCCCACGACGACACGAACTTGGACAACTCGGGTCCCCGACCAATGACGGGGCCCGGGGAACACGAGGAGACCGAGGACCACGATGATCATCGAGGCGATCGCCAGGGCCCGCGACCATCGGCCGATTCGGAGGTTTCTGGGGGTGATCATTCGGGAAGGGCCCAGTACGTCGGCTTCGTGTCCCGTTCGATTCGGACACCCTCGGGCGTGAAGGCCCGCCCGCTGGCCTCGGTACGCAATCGCCGGTCACAGCTGGCACGCTGTCCCCATCGAATGGGACGGCGGTTCGCCCTTTCCTGCTCCCCGAAGGCTCCGCGGCCATCAGCGGGGGCCGTCTAGGAAAGGTCCTCGGCCGATCCGCTCGCTTCAAGGCGTTCCTTGAGTTCCTCGATCTGCCGGAGCAGTCGGCGATTCTCGGCCTCGGCTCGTTCACGCTCCCGCTCGGCGCGTTGCCGATCCCGATCGGCCCTGGCGCGTTCCCGATCGGCCGCCTCGCGTTCCTGGTCGGCCCGTTCGTCGGGGGTGGGCAACAGCTCGCCCGTCCCTGCGTCTTAGAGGCGGAGCTGCTCGCCGAGCCGGCCCAGTTGGAGATGGAGGCTTTCGCAGGGGAGTCGGCCGCCGATCGGCTCGATCGGTACGTAATCCCCACCCACGAGGCGGAAGCCCTGCAACGACGGCTTCCGGTAGCGATCGGCCGGGTCGAACAGGAAGTACTCCGGGATCTTCAGGACATCCCGGTAGAGGGCAAACTTGGTGGACTTATCCTTGCGGTGGGTCGTCCGCGACGTCACCTCGATGATCACGTCGGGCGCCTTGCCTTCGAGCCAGGGGATGTAGTTCAGCCGCATCGGCTCCTTGGGAACGCCCAGGGTGACGAAGACGTCGGGCGAGACATGCTTGCGCTTGTTGCCCTGCTCGTAGAACTGCAGGATGTTGCCGCCGGCATAGGCCATCGGGTCGCCGGCCAGTCGGTGGCGGAGCGTAAGGACCAGCTCGGCAAGCAGCGTAAAATGGAGGTCGGATTCGCCTATCGGCCTGCCGTCGCTGGTGGGGTAGCTGGGGTCGCCGAGGAATTTCGGGGTCGTCCCGGATTCGGCGGTGGCCATCGTGGGCAGCTCCCCGGATCGCGGTGCCGGCCTTCCGTAGGCCCGGGCGGCGATCCTGTTCGATTGTACCGAGGTCGGCCGGTCCCGCCAGCGCCGGCCCCGTGGCCCTCCGTTGACCCGCCCCTGCCGGCCTCTTAAGATGCGATCCTGGCTATCCTTCGGGGCCGGGGGCCCCCTCTCCTCGCCATTCTTGCAAGCGAGACTGGCCAATCCACCGCGAGCCGGAGTGTTTCCCCATGGGCGCCGACGCAGGTACGGGCGCGATCAAGAGCGTCCTCGTCGAGAACCGGATGTTCCCGCCCCCGCCCGATTTCGCGGCGCAGGCCCACTTCGGCTCGATCGAGCAGTACGAGGACGCCTGGAATCGGGCCAAGGACGATCCGGAAGGCTTCTGGGCCGAGCAGGCCAAGGCGCTCGACTGGTTCCGTCCGTTCGATCGCGTCCTCGAATGGGAAGCCCCCCATGCCCGGTGGTTCTCGGGCGGCACGTTGAACGTCGCTTATAACTGCGTCGATCGCCACTGCAAGGGGGCCACCAAGAACAAGGCGGCGATCATCTGGGAGGGGGAGCCGGGCGAGCGCCGGGTGCTCCGCTACCAGGACCTCCAGCGGTCCGTCGGCAAGTTCGCCAACATCCTCAAGCGGCTGGGGGTGAGGAAGGGGGACGCCGTCGCCATCTACATGCCGATGATCCCCGAGCTGGTCTTCGCCTGCCTGGCCTGCGCGCGGATCGGCGCCGTGCACACGGTCGTCTTCGGCGGCTTCAGCGCCGAGGCCCTCGCCGGCCGGATCCAGGACAGCGGCGCCAAGGTGATCATCACGGCCGACGGCGGCTACCGCCGCGGCAAGGTCGTCCCGCTGAAGGAGAACACCGACCTGGCCCTGGCCCAGTGCCCCGGCGTCGCCCATCAACTGGTCGTCCGCCGGACCGGCCAGTCGGTCCACATGGAGCCGGGCCGGGACCACTGGTGGCACGACCTCAGCCAGGGCGTCCCGGCCGATTGCGAGCCCGAGCCGGTCGACAGCGAGCACCCGCTGTTCATCCTGTACACGTCCGGCTCGACCGGCAAGCCCAAGGGCGTCCTGCACACCACCGCCGGCTACCTGCTCGGCACGACCCTGACATCCAAATGGGTCTTTGATCTGAAGGAAGACGACACGTTCTGGTGCACGGCCGACATCGGCTGGGTGACGGGCCACTCGTACCTGGTCTACGGCCCGCTGGCCAACGGCGCCACCCTGGTCATGTACGAGGGGGCGCCCAACTTCCCCGACGAGGGCCGGTTCTGGAAGATCGTCGAGGATTACCGCGTCACGATCCTCTACACCGCCCCCACCGCGATCCGCGCGTTCATGAAGTGGGGCGAGCACTTCCCGATGCGGTACGACCTGACCAGCCTCCGCCTGCTGGGCACCGTCGGCGAGCCGATCAACCCCGAGGCCTGGATGTGGTACCACCGGATCATCGGCGGCGGCCGATGCCCGATCGTCGATACCTGGTGGCAGACCGAGACGGGCGCCATCATGATCTCGCCCTTGCCGGGCGCCACGCCCACCCGGCCCGGCTCGGCCACCCGGCCGCTCCCCGGGGTCGTCCCCGAGGTCGTCACCAAGGACGGCTCCCCCGTGCCCGACGGCCAGGGCGGGTTCCTGATCATCCGGCAGCCGTGGCCTTCGATGCTGCGGACCGTCTGGGGGGATGACGAGCGCTACCAGCAGCAATACTGGTCGCAGATCCCCGGCGCCTATTTCACCGGCGACGGGGCCCGCCGGGACGAGCACGGCAACTTCTGGATCATGGGGCGGGTCGACGACGTGCTGAACGTCTCGGGCCACCGCCTTTCCACGATGGAGGTCGAGTCGGCCCTGGTCAGCCATCCCAAGGTGGCCGAGGCGGCCGTCGTGGGCCGGCCCGACGACATCCGGGGCGAGGGGATCGCGGCGTTCGTCACCCTCGAATCGGGCCAGGCGGCCACGCCCGAACTCAAGGCCGAACTCCGCGACCACGTCGTCCGGGAGATCGGGGCGCTCGCCCGGCCCGACGAGATCCGATTCACGGAGAGCCTGCCCAAGACCCGATCGGGCAAGATCATGCGGCGGCTGCTCCGCGACATCGCCGCCGGCCGTTCCAGCACGGGCGACACGAGCACCCTGGAAGACTTCGGCGTGCTGGCCAAGCTCCGCGAGGAAGACGAGTAGCCGGACGATAGGATGGGGGAGATCGCCCGGGCCGTCCAACCCCGGGCCGATCCCCCCGACCCCGCCGAGGGCGAAACCCATGATCGTCGCATCCTTTGCGATCGCCTGCCTGGCCGCGGCCCAGGACCCGAAACCGCCCGACGGACCCAGGCCGATCGAGATCGCCTGCGAGGTCGGCCCCTCGACTACGATCGTCAAGCTGATCGCCGACGGCAAGGAAGTCGCCAGGGGGGATGTCCTGGCCGAGCTCGACCCGGCCCCGATCCGGGGGCGGCTGGAAGCCATCAAGGCCGGGCTCGCGGAGGCGCAAGCCCAGTTCGACGACGCCTCGAAGGCCGACCAGGCCGCCCGGGAACGGCTCAAGACGCTGACCGAGCAGACCATCCCCGGCAGGACGAAGGAGCTGGACCGGGCCATCCAGGAGGCCGAGGCGCGGCTCCAGAAAGCGAAGGCCCGCCAGGAAGAAGCCCAGAAGCGGTTCAAGCCCGGGACCAACCCCGCCCCCGTGAACGACGCCAAGATGGCGGTCGTGAAGGAGGAGCAGGCCCTGGCCGAAGCCAAAACCGCCCTGAAGGTCTACCGCGATTTGACCGCCCCCAAGGACAAGCTCCAGGCCGAGACCGACGCCAAGGCCGCCGAGGCCACCCGGGCCAACGTGGAAGCGGCCTACAAGATCCATCAGGGGCAGGAAGAGAAGGCGCGGGCGATGCTCGACCGTTGCAAGTTGACGGCGCCCGTATCGGGGAAGGTCGTGCTGAACAACCCCAAGCGGGCCCCCAATGACAAGCGCCCCCCCCTGATTCGCGAGGGCGCCACGGTCCGGGAAGGGCAGGTGATCTTGCGGATCCACCCCAGGGGCGATTGACGAGGGGATTACCCCCGTTGCGACGCGCCTTGGGCCCGGTCATAGTGAACGGCATGGCCGGGCGAGCGTGGTGGTCGCCGCCAAGATCTTCCCGCCGGGGCGAGGTTGCCGTCATGGGAAGCGTCGCACGTCCGAGCATCGCCGCATTCCTGGCGGTCCTGTCCCTCGGGGCGGCCGCCCCGGCCCAGGGCCCGGTCGTCCCCAATCGGCAAGCGAAGGCCGACGAGTGGGGCTATCACCCCGCCGACGGCGAGTCGGTACGGCTCAATCCCCCCTCCTGGACCTGGATCCACGAGCCCGAGGCCCGCACCTACACCGTGCAGTGGTCCGCCGACCCGGGCTTTCGCGAGCCGAGGACGGTCGAGGGGATCCCCTGGCCCACCTACACGCACAACAGCCCGCTCGAACCCGGCACCTATTCCTGGCGCTACCGGTTCCGCGACGCGAAGGGGCGGGAATCGAACTGGAGCGTCGCCCGGCGGGTGGTGGTGCCTGCCGAGGCGGTCGCGTTCCCGATGCCGACGCGGGCCGAGCAGCGCGAGCGCGTGCCCGCGGAACACCCCCGGCTGTTCTTGCGCCCCGAGGACCTCCCCGGGATCCGCCGGGCCGCCGCCGAGGGGCCTGCCGCCAACGCGTTCGCCGAGCTTCGCAAGCGGGCCGACGCCCTGCTCAAGGCCGAACCGACGCCCGAGCCGACGCATCGCGGTTCCGCCCGCGACAAGGACGACGCCGAGGCGGTGAAGTACTGGTGGCCCAACCGGACCCAGACCGAACGCGCCTGCGAGGAGGCCGAACTGCTCGCCTTCGTGGCGCTCGTCACCGGCGAGGCGAAGTACGGCGAGGCGGCCCGCAGGTGGGTGCTGCACCTGGCCTCCTGGGACCCGGACGGTCCCACCAACTTCGCGCTCAACTGCGAGGCCGCCAAGCCCCTGCTTTACCGGCTGCCCCGGGCCTATGACTGGGCCTACGCGTATCTCAACGAGGCCGACCGCGAGGCGGTCCGCAAGGTGATGGCCCGACGGATCGCCGACGCCTGGAAGAGCGGCGAGGTCCAGAACGGCGTCGGCCACCTCAACCGCCCCTACAACAGCCACGGCAACCGCGTCTGGCACAAGATCGGCGAGGCCGCCATCGCCTTCCTCGGCGAGGTCCCCGAGGCCGAGACCTGGCTCGACTACGCCGTCAACAAATTTTATGCCTGCTATCCCGTCTGGTCCGACGACGACGGCGGCTGGCACGAGGGGGCGAGTTACCTGGTCGGCTACATGACCAAGGCCGTCTGGTGGCTCCAGGTGTCGCGATCGGCGCTGAAGATCGACGGCCTGAAGAAGCCGTTCTTCGCGCAGGTGGGCGACTTCCCCCTGTACGTCGCCCCGCCCGGCTCGCCCAACGCCGGCTTCGGCGACCTGTCGTTCCGGCCCCCTTCCGGCGGGTGGGGCGAGTTCCTCGACTTCTTCATCCGCACGTCGGGAAGCCCGCACGCCGGCAACTGGCGTTGGTGGTCCGAGGGCTGGAAGATGCGCGGACCCGGCGGCGTGATCGGCTTCCTCGCCCGCGTGAACCTGCCGGAGTTGCCGACGGCACGGCCGCCCGATGATCTGCCGAGTTCGAAGGTGTTCCGCGGGATCGGCGTGGCGAGCCTCCACACGAGCCTGCTCGGCGGCGCCGACGACGTGCACCTGCTCATGAAGGCGAGCCCGTTCGGCTCGCAGTCGCACGGCCACAACCCTCAAAACACCTATCAAATCAACGCCTTCGGCGACGCCCTGCTGACCTCCTGCGGCTACCGCGACCTCCACGGCAGCCGGTTCCACTACCAGTACGTCCACTCCACGAAGGCGCAGACCGGCGGCGTGCTATTCGACGGCCAGGGCCAGAAGATGCACGTCGCCGGCCCCCAGGGCCGGATCGTCGCCGAGCGGTTCGGCCCCGATTACGACCACGTCGTCGGCGACGCGACCGCGGCCTATGACGGCCGCCTCGACCGCTTCCTGCGACACGCGGTGCTGGTCAAGGATTCCCGCCTGCCGGCCCCCGTGATCGTCCTGTTCGACGAGCTTCGCGCCCCGCACGCCGGGAACTTCGGATTCCTGCTCCACGCCCTCGCCCCGTTCGAGCTGGACGAAGCCGCCGGGCGGCTCTCGGTCGCCCAGCCGCACGCCACCGCCACAATTCAGTACCTGTCGCCCGTCCCGCTCGCGTTCCGCCAGTGGGACGGGTTCGACCCGCCGCCCACGCAGGAGTTCCCCAACCAATGGCACGTCGAGGCGACCTCGAAGGAACCGAGGGCCGAGCTCGACCTGCTGACGGTGATCGTGCCCGCCCGGAAGGCGGAACCGATCGCCTGGCGCGCGGAGCGGATCGACGAGGCCGACTCCACCGGCGTGCGCATCACGCTCGACGGATCGACGCTGGTCGCGACGTTCGGCAAGGGAGTCGGCGGCCAGCCCGCGCCCCTGCGCCAGGTCCGCGTCTTGAAACCGGATCGGCCCTGATCCCAAGCTACCGGCCCGAAAGTTCCGGGCGCAAGAGGCCCGGGCGCTGATCAGGGGATGGGCGCGGAGATCGCCCCTTGTTCGACGGCCTCCCGACCGGGGACAATCTCCCCGGATCGAGCCGGGACGCCGCCGTCCCAGATGACCGAAGGATACCCGAGGCGAACGGGGGGCAAGCCCAGGAGCATCGGCGATGGTCGACCAGGAGACCCACGAGGAACAGTCCCCGGCGGGCCCCTGGCCGCTTCAGGATGCGACCGGCCCGTCGCGAGGCCGGAAAACCCTGGCACGGACGAGACCCTTGGCCCCGCCGATTCCACGCCGGCCACAAAAAAACCGCCGGCCGGGCGCAGGCCCGGCCGTTGGGGGATTGGATGGCTGCGGACCCGGCCCCGAGGTCAGATCGGGTACAGGCTCTTCATCCGCTCGCGGGCCTGGATGCTGCCCTTCGCCACCTTGATCAGGGGAAAGGTCTGCATCTTGCCGTCCACCTCGAGCGTGAGCTTGCCCGAGCGGATCACCGAGGTGGCCACGCGGACCCACCGGGTCTGGCCGTTGGGCAGCCAGACGTGGATCCTCTGGAGGTTCGGCTCGAACGTCCGGCGGCTGATGCCGGTCGTCTTCTTGCCCACGCCGCCGAGGTACTTGGCCTTACCGCGCGTGGTGATGTGATTGCCGAACGACGTCTTCTTGCCGCTGACTTCGCACTCGCGACCCATCGCCGAAACTCCTGCTCGATCATTAGTTAGCGGCAACTGCCCCCGGCCGGGGTATCGCCGTCGCCGGGAACGGGCTTACTTCTTCTTGGCTTGCTCGACCTTCTCGGGGTGATGTTCCTTGCTCCGCTGCACGTTGCCGCACTGGTCGATCAGGTAGCAAACCTTGTGCGGCGGAATCGCTTCCTTGCACTGCGGGCAGATGTTCAGGGCCGGGGCGACGAGCGCGTCGTGGCTCCTCCGCATCCCCTTGGCCGAAATAGACTTCCGTCGTTTTGGAACGCCCACAACCAGCTCTCCCGGACTCGGCGCGTGGCAATTCGGTAGGAAAGAGGATCAGTTTATCCGACGGACCGCCCCGATGCAACCCGCGTTGCCGCGATTTGAAGGCGTGGCGAACCTCTCCCGGTTTTGCCGATTTCCCTCGGCCGGACGGGCCCGATCGGCCGATCCAAGGAGGTTGGGATCCGCCCTGTCCGCGGGAAAGCCCCCATGGTCGCCGGTGTCGCGCCCCCCGAACGCCCGTTCGACGGGTTCCTGATCGGGCCCGAAAACGCCCTGGCCCACGCCGGCGTGCAGGCCCTGGCGCGCGGCGAGGGCGGGCTCTCGCCGATGGTCCTGCACGGCCCGGCCGGTTCGGGGAAGACGCGGCTGCTGTCGGGCCTGGTGCACGAGTTCCTCGCCCGGAGGCCGGGCTCCTCGGCCGCCCACCTGTCGGCCGAGGAGTTCGCTTCCTGCTGCGCCTCGGCGAGGACGATCGACGACTGGGCCGAGGTCCGCCGCCGGTTCCGGTTCGTCGACCTGTTCGCGATCGACGACCTGCACGCGCTGGACCGGGCCCCCCTGGCGATGGACGAGCTGGCGCGGACGCTCGACGCGCTCGAGGCCTCGGGCGCCCCGGTGGCGGTGACGGCCCGTTCCGGCCCGGGGCAGTGGTCGGGGTGGCCGGCCCGGCTGATCAGCCGGTTGTCGGGCGGCCTGGCGGCCCGGCTGGATTTGCCCGGGGTCGACGCCCGCCGCGGTTACCTGCTGGAGCAGTCGAGGGCCCGGGGCGTGCCGATCGCCTCGGCGGCGGCCGACCTGCTGGCCGAGGCGGCCGACGGCTACCGGACGCTCGACGGCTGGCTGGGCGCCCTGGCCTTGCGGGCGAAGGTGGGCCGCAGGCCGATCGACCGCCTCGCCGCCGAGACGTTCCTGGCCGGGCCGGACGCCCCCGAGCCGCCCGGCCTCGACGAGATCGCCGGGGCCGTCGCCCGCAAGTTCGGCCTGCACCCCCGCGAATTGCGGGCGGCCCGCCGGGGCCGCGCGGTGGTCGAGCCCCGCCACCTGGCGATGCACCTGGCCCGCCGCTACACCCGCCAGAGCTTCGCCCGGATCGGCGCCTACTTCGGCGGCCGCGACCCCAAGACGGTCCGCCACGCCTGCGACCAGGCCGAGCGACGCCTGGCCGGCGACCCCGCCCTGGCGGCCGTCGCCGACGCCATCGGCCGGCGATGGAAGGAAGCCGGCCCCCTCGCCTGAACCCGACCCGGCCGCATCATTCCAATCCGATCCGGATATTCCGAATTCTGCCGTCCCCAAGAAATAGGGCTGCGCAGGTAGGCCTGCACGTCCGCGATTCGCCGACCCGTGGCGCCCGCGGAATCACCTCGCATCGAGTCGCCCACTCCCCGAGGAGCCCGCCATGAACCGACGCGATCCCTGCGCCCCGTCCTCCGCATCCTTGCGATCCCGACGGCATCGGGCGCTCCCGCATTTCGAAGGCCTCGAAGGCAGGGCCCTGATGGCCGTCGTCTTCAACCAGGTCGGCGATGTCCTGACCATCACCGGCGACAACCTGGCCAATACCATCACGGTGAACGACAACGGCACGAACGCCGCCAACAACGTGACGGCGTCGGGCGGGGGCAGCAATTTCGCCTCCAACAGCACGGTGCACGAGGTCCGCATCAACGGCCTGGGCGGCAACGACATCATCAATTACCGGCTGGCCAACCTGATCCTCGGCTCGAATCGCAGGATCTCGATCAACAGCGGCCTGGGGGACGACCGGGTCACCGTGACGGCGGGCAACCTCAACTCCCCGCTGACGCTGATCACCGACCTGGGCGCGGGCGCCGACAGCTTCGCGGGCACTTCCGGTCCGATCACAAGCTCGGCCGCCTCGGTCACCGTCCTCGGCAACACCGGCAACGATTCGATCCGGTACACCAACAACGGGGTAATCCGGTCCGACGCGTTCGGCGCGGCATCGCTGTTCGTCCGGGCCGATGGTAGCCTCGGGGACGATACGATCAACGTCGCCAACCAGGGGACGGCGATCGACGGTGCCGCGGTCAACTTCTTCAGCGACGCCGGCGCCGGCAACGACAGGGTTAACTTCACCAACAGGGCGGCCGTCACGTCGAGGACGTTCGGCTCGGTCGGTCGCGCGGCGTCCATGAATATGAACGTCGCCGGGGGCCTCGGGGACGATACGATCGCCCTGTTCCAGGGGGGCAGTCTCTCGGGCGCCACGTCCAACCTGACGGCCACCGGCTCCGCCGGCCGCGACCAGATCAGCGTGTCCACCGCGGGCGATGTGAGCGCGGTGGCGGGATTTGCCGCCCCCGCGGTCGCGATGACGGCCGATGGCGGGGCCGACAACGACGGCGTCACCGTGCGCATGAACGGCAAGCTCCAGGCGGGAAACCTGACGGCCCGGGGGCAGGGGGGAACGGGCGATGACCGGATGCTCTACGTCCAGGCCGGCGACATCGGCATCGCCACTTCCGCGGTGAACATGGACGGCGGGGCCGGCGACGACATCATGACCAGCAACCATTCCGGCAAGCTGCAATCCCTCACCAGCACCGTCCTGCTGGTCATGCAGGGGGGCCTGGGTGCCGACAACATCACGTCGAACGTGAACCTGTCGGCCGGTAGTTCGGGCAAGGTGGGTGACGCTGGCAGTACGGCTCTCGTCGATGGCGGCGCCGGCAATGATACGCTCAACTTCGGCGTCCGCATCGGCGCCGGCAGCTCGACCGCGGTGACGGCCAGGGAGGACGGCGGCCTGGGCACCGACACGGGCCGGCATACCGCGAATGTCTCGACCTCGAGCCTGGCGACCGACACGGTCATCCCCTAACTGGAAGCCGAGTCGGCACGGATTTCGCTGGTATAGGCAAGGTCGCAAGATTCCTTGCCGATTCGCGCCCATCCGGGGCATGTGCCGGGGAAACCTCCCGGCCATGCCGATTTACCCGCGAGGGGTCGGCCGGGGGTTCCAGGCGGGCCCCTTTCGGCTCACAATACCCAAGGCGACTCGTATCAGGGGCGGGGAGGCATTCCTCCTGCAGGCCCGTGACCGTCACGACCCCGCGGGCCGGGGCCGGACCCCATCGGGGGCGATCTCCGTGCTACGCCGCGTCGGCGAGGAAATCCAGGACGGCCGCTATCGCCTGCTCCGGCGGATCGGCCGGGGGAGCATGGGCGCCGTCTTCCGGGCCTACGACCGCCAGCTCCAGATCGATGTGGTCATGAAGTTCCCCGCCCCCCCGAGGGACGTGGCCGAGGGCGACGAATTCCTGGTCCGATTCGAGCGCGAGCTGGGGACGCTCGTCCACCTGTCGCACCCGCACATCGTCGGCATCCTGAACGCGGGAGTCCACGAAGGTACGCCTTATATCGTCCTCCAGTACCTCGCCGGCGGCAGCCTGAAGGACATGATCGAGGGCCAGGCGGGCGCGCCGCTGCCCGCCGGCTCGCTCCGCCACTGGCTGATGGAGATCGCCCGGGCCCTCGACTCGATCCACGATCGCCACTACATCCACCGCGACGTGAAGCCGGCCAACATCCTGTTCGATCGGGAAGGGAACGCCTTCCTGGGCGACTTCGGCATCGTCAAGCTCCGCCGCCCTTCGACGATGGGCGAGGACGCGCCCTGGTCGTCGGGCAGCTCCGAGACGGCCCCCGAGTTCCTGATGGGGACGCCCAGCTACGTCGCCCCCGAGGCGGTGCTCGGCCTGCCGGTCGACGGCCGGCTGGACCAGTACGCCCTGGCGATGACCGTCCACGAGGCCCTCTACGGCCGGAACGTCATGACCGGGCCGACCCCGGCCGCCACCGTCCTGAACCAGACGAAGCTGGAAGTGCCCCCGCTGAGCGACCTGATCCCCGGGGTCAGCGAGCGGCTCTCGGCCGCCGTCGCCCGCGGCCTCTCCAAGGACCGCGAGGGGCGGTTCCCGACCTGCGTCGCCTTCGCCCGCGAGGCCCTCGCCGACTTCCTGACCGAGCCCACCGGCCAGCCGTTCACCTCGCTCTTGCGGGGCCAGGCGGCCGAGGAAGGGGTCTCGTGCCCCGCCTGCGGCTGCGAGGTCCCGGTCGGCCCGGAGCATGCCGGCGAGCGGGTCCGATGCCCCCGATGCCACCAGGTGACCCAGGTGCTCGACGGCGGCAGCCGGGCCGTGCTGGCGTCCTCGACCGACGAGTTCTCGTTCACGACGATGCCGGCCGTCGGCGGGTCGTCCGGGTCGGGCGAGCTGGCCGTCGCGACGGCCCCGCCCGCGGTCGCCCTGGGGACGGGGACCGGCTCCGGGTCGGGCCCGATCCTGCGGGAATCCCCGGCCCTAACCCCCGGCGCCCGCCCGCCCGCCGAGTCGCGGCGGCGGATGGTGGTCGAGCTGATCATCCTGGGCGGGTTGGCGCTGCTGGGCCTGTCGAACCGCGGCTGGCTCAGCCCGCCCAAGCCGGAGCCCCCGGGCGGCAACATCGCCGACCTCTCGCTGGTGCCCGACCGCAAGCCGGTCGAGTTGAACATCGCCTACAGCACCGACCAGCGGGAATGGCTCGAGCAGGCGGCCCGCGACTTCGCCGAGACGCCCGACGGCCGCCACGTGAAGGTCCGGCTGTTCGGCATGGGCACGCTGGAAGCGGCCAGGGCCATCCTCGGCGGCGAGAAGCCGGTCCCGTTCCACGCCTGGATCCCCGCCAGCGGGGCCTATCGGCGGTCGTTCGAGGCCCAGTGGCGGGCCAAATACAAGGACAGGGCCCCCAGCCCGATCTTCCGCGCCGACCCCCTGGCGACCACGCCGCTGGTCTTCGCCATGTGGGAATCGCGGTACGACGCCTTCCGGCGCCGATACCCGGAGGTCTCGTTCCGCTCGATCGCCGAGGCGATGCAGGCCGGCGACCACGCCTGGGAGCGGATCACCGGCGAGATCGAATGGGGCCGGTTCAAGTTCGGCCACGCCGACCCGAGGCGCTCCAACAGCGGCATGCTCGCCCTGATCATGATGGCCTACGACTACCACGACAAGCGCCGGGGCCTCACCCGCGACGACATCGCCAACCCGGGTTTCCGCGACTGGCTCCTGAACGTGGAAGAGGACATCAGCCGGCCCGACGGCGAGCTGATCCCCAGCACCGGCCCCTTGATGAAGGCGATGGTGCAGCACGGGCCGTCCGAGTTCGACTGCGTGCTGGTCTACGAGAGCGTCGCGGTCGACCTGGCCAGGGCCGCCCGCGACCGGTGGGAGGGGCTCAAGCTAACCTACGCCCACCCCAACCTCTGGAACGAGCACCCCTACACGATCCTCAACGCCCCCTGGGTCGACGACGACCACCGCGAGGCGGCCGAGATCTTCCTCGACTTCCTGCTCAGCGAGCCGGTCCAGAAGCAAGCCCTGGCCCACGGCCTCCGCCCGATGCACCCGGCCGTCTCGATCCGATCGGCCGAGTGCCCCCTGAACGGCGACGAGGCGATCCGGGCCGGCGTGCAAGTCGACGTCCCCCTGAACCTGGCCCAGCCGCTGGAGGTCGACGTGCTCCGCGACCTCCTAGAGATCCGGCCCTGAGCCGATTTTCTGAAGCCAGGATACCGCGGCCCCTCCAGCGTCAGCGCCAGGCCACGACCGGCTTCACTCTTGCGGGCGATGCTCCGCGTCGAGCGATTGGAACTGGGTGATTCGCACGGCGCGATCGGGGAAGCGGGCGACGATCTCCAGTTGGCCGCCCATCGCCTCGATGAAGCCGCGCAAGGTGCTCAAATACATGTCGGCGCGGCGTTCCAGCTTCGAGACCGCCGCCTGCTTGATATGCAGCTTCCTGGCCATCTCCTCCTGCGAGCGGACGCGTGCTTCCCTCAGCTGGCGGAGGGTCGCCTCCTCGGCGATCAACTCCGCCGTCCGCGCCCGGATGGCCTCCCGCTGGTCCTCGGGCAGGTCGGCCACGAAATCATCCAATCGGATCGCCATGAAATCATCCCAGGATCCCAATCCATTCAAGCCCATTAGAATAGTATTTGCGTTGAATTTCCGATCCTGACGCCGGTTCCGATCCCGCCGCGGCCGAAGGTCAGGCCATCAAAGTTGGTTCAAAAGCCGATCATATTCCGCGTGCGAGCCGATCCAGAACCAGAAGATCTCGTTCCCCTCCCGGATGCCCACCGCCCGATAGTGAAGACCGACGCGGGCCGAGAAGATCGGGCGGGCGGGATGGACCTGACGGAAGCGCAAGCTTGGGTGATGCGGGTCTTCGCGAAACAGTGCATAGGCTTGCCGGGCCTGCTGACGGACCTGATCGGGCAAGGCCCGGTAGAGGACCAGGAACTCCGGCAGGAGGAAGGAGTTCATAATTCCTCGGGGTCGAGCGGCTTGGCCCGCCCTGCCTTCGCCTCGGCCAGCGCCCGATCGGCCATCCGCCCGAGGAGATCGGCCGACTCTGGTCGGGCGAACAACTCATCCCAGCGTCGCTCGGCCTCAATCTCCTGGAGCAGGATCGAGGCCAGGGCATCCTGGTCGGTCTCGGGAAGTTCCTTGACCCTCTGGATCGCCTGCTCCATGAGCCGGGACATGTCTCACTCCTTCTTCACGCCACGGCGAACTCGCCTCCACGCAGCATACCCGGCCAGGACGGCCAGGCACAGAGCGGCCGAGATCTTCCTCGACTTCCTCCTCAGCGAGCCGGTCCAGAAGCAAGCCCTGGCCCACGGCCTCCGGCCGATGCACCCGGCCGTCTCGATCCGATCGGCCGAGTGCCCCCTGAACGGCGACAAGGCGATCCGGGCCGGAGTCCAGGTGGACGTCCCCCTGAACCTGGCCCAGCCGCTGGAGGTCGACGTGCTCCGCGACCTCCTAGAGATCCGGCCTGACGGCATCCTCCTTATCGCCTCGACGGCCGCCTCAGGCCGAATGCCAGCAGCCCGGCCAAGCCGATGCCGACGAGGGCGAGCGATGACGGCTCCGGAACGGATGCCAGGAAACCATGAGATAAATTATCAAGATCGTATTTGTAATAATTTCCTGCAATTTGCCCTAAGTTATTAATGTCATTAGCATAGGTACCATTCGCTCCGGGAAAGTCGAAGGAGGTAAAAAGTGCCCCATTTTTCAAGAAGCCATGGGCGGGAGAATTATCGTCAAGAGAGTAGTAACCCACGATTTGACCAAGGTCATTAATGCCCTGAGCAAAAGTACGTTTCGCACCAGGAAAATCAAAAATTGTATAATTGCTACCATCTTTCAAAAAACCATGATATCCTTCATTATCAAAAATTGTACCTACAATTTTACCAAAATTATTTATATCATTATTAAAAAAATTAAATATAGGAAGTGGGTAGTTGTACAAAGAAAAAGCCGACCCGTCCTTTACGTAGCCGCTACCGCCAAAGGAGCTGCCAAAGTAGTCTCCAACAATCTGGCCCAGATCGTTAATTCCTCTTGCGTAAGTCCCATTTGCTCCAGATACGTCGAATTTTGAAAAACTCGAACCATTTTTTATGAATGCGTGATCAAGTACAGGATCGTTTGGGTCGAAGTAAGTACCTGCAATCACGCCCGCATTGTTAATGGATCCATCGTGGAAGAAAACACCAGGAAGGTTGGGGACTCCAAAAGTGGCAACAGTGGATCCGGTTCTAACGTAGCCAAAGCCGTTGTTGCTCGCGCCAACTATCTGGCCCAAGTCGTTCAGACCATAAACATAAGTCTGTCCTGTCCCCACGTCGAAGCTCTCGTAATTGAAGTCTGCCTCAGAACGATCGACGATGACGAGCAGGGAGACGAAGGCCAAGAACATGGGCTGACAAGCCGAACCTGATGTGGACATCGTTGTGCTCCCTCGAAGAGTTTAGTGGGCTGCCTTCTCGAATCGGAGGTACCACTGAATCTCGTATCGAGCCGACGGAAGAACGCACTGTTCCGCGGATACGTCCCGAAACACTGCGATCGACTGCGGTCCCGGATGGCCGGATTGAAGGGGCCGACGCGGCCTCCCGGGAGGAAGACGCCCCGAATCCGGGTCCGTCACGAGAGCCGCTAGTTTTCCACGCGACAGCACGCATGCAGCACGAGCGTGTTTCGGTCCACGCGGCGGGTTCACCAGCCCAGATCGACCTCCGCCAGGCGAAGGCGAACGGCGTCGAGGCTGCAAAGCGAGACGCTACCGTCGGCGTTGCACCAGGCCACCTGGCGGCCGTCGGGGTGAAAGGGAGTCTGGAGGCTCACAGAGTTGGCGTCGCTGGCGATTCGGAAGAGCGGCGACGGGCGGTCGCGCCCGCGGAGCGAATGGGTGGATGGCCGGCCCGTCGAGTGCATCGGCTCGAAACCCCACAGGAGTCGCGCCCCGGGGCCTACGCCTCGGGGATATTCGTCCAAGTTACCCAGCCAGCGGCCGGTTGAGAGGTCGAGGAGGACCGCCGGGTTGGCTTCATCAATGCCGAGTGCGAGGATCGTTCCCGTCGGGTCGAAAGTGAAGGCCGCCCCACCGCCTGCCCCCTTTCGGCTAGGGAAGCTCCAGAGCCGCGTGCCGGTCGGGCCGTCGTAGACGTTTACCAAGCGCGTCACGCCCCCCGGCCCGCCGAGCCCTTCGACCACGAAATAACGGCCGTCGGCGGTGGCGGCCGCGTGATGGACGCGGCCGTCGAAGTCATCGATCACGCGGAGCGGCTCGGTCGGCCGGGGGCCTAGCAGGTCGCGGAGCGGCATAACGCGGCGTCGGCCGTCGGGCGGCATGGGATAGGGGCCACCGTCGGCCGCTTCCCGGCGGAGCAGCAGCAACGTGTCGGGCCCGTGGAAGGCCAGCGCGTCCACGAAGCCTTCCGGGAGCGGCCAGGAACCGATCGAGGCGCCGGATTCGAGGTCCCATAGTTCGGCCCGTTTCCCGGCGGAGAAGGCGAAGCCGCCCGGTTGTCGTCGCGGAAGGCCAGCCCGGAATTGTCGGCGGTCTCGCCGCGGGGGACGTCGAGCACCAGGCGGAGTTGCCCGGACTCGATCCCAGATCGCGACCTTCCAGCCCTGGGAGAGGCCGGCGATGAGCCGCCCGTCCGGGGAGAAGATCACCTTCGTCACGGGCTCCCTCAGTCCCAGGAGCTTGCGGATTCCCCGATCCGGCCGGAGTTCATAAGCATCGGCCCCCTCTCGATAGCCGAACGCGAACCGGCAGCCCACCGCGAGCCGAGTACCATCGGGGCTGAACGCCAGGGAAGTCATCGTATTCCGCGGCGTCAGGCTAAGGAGTTGCCGGCCGGTCGCGGTGTCCCAGAGCCGGGCCTCGCCCCGGCCCGCCGTCGCCAGGATCGTGCCGTCGGGGTTAAACGCCAGGGCATGCACGTCGTAGTGCGACCCGAAGGCATGGCTGATCACCGAGCGGGTCGCCAGGTCCCAGATCGTCGCGGTGCCGCCCGCATCGCCGGCGGCCAGCAGCCGGCGGGGCTCGCCGACGGTCCCCAGGCGGCCGAAGGCGAGGCTGCGGATGATACGCGGCCCGCCGTCGAGCATGGCCAGCGGGGCGGCGTCGGGCAGGCTCCAGACGCCGATCCGGCCGGACTCGTCCCAGGCGGCGAAGAGCCCGGCATCGGGCGAGAAGGCCAGGCCGCGCGCGTCGAACGCGATCCCGGCGATTCGCTCGCCCGACGTCGCCTCCCAGATGGCAAGGCTTCGCCCTTCGTTGGGCCCCTCGACGATCGCCCCCAGGCGGGTCGCGCCGGGCGCGAGGGCGACCGCGACGGGCGTCGAGTTGGGGTCGGGGAGGTCGAACGTCCGGGTAGCCCCCGTGGCGGCGTCCCGGAGCTGGACCGAAGGCCGACTCGACCCGGCCTCGCTGACGATCGACGCCTGAAAGGCCGCACCGTCGTCCCGGACGGCAACCGGACCCTCGCGGGGGGGGCCCCAGGCGTCGATCCGGTCGGTTGCGGCATCCCACAATCGCAAGGGCTCGCCCGCACCGGCCATCCAGAGCCGCTTGCCGTCCGGCGAAAAGGCCACCGATGAGGCGGGTGACGCGATCGTCTTGATCGTCGCGGCGTCGAGGTCGATGAGCGTCGCGGCGGCCTGGGCCTGGAGCCGATCGCGGTCGATGGGGCCGAGCCGGGCCGCCTCGCGGACGAGGCCCCAGACCTCGGCCGACCAGCCGATGGCGTGGGGCGCCATCCGAATCCGCACGATCTGCTGCAACAGCGATTCGAATCGACTCTCGCGCGATCGGGACTCGGCAACGGCCTGGGCCGCGACCGCCCGGCGCTCGGCCAGGGCGATCCGCACGACGCCGACCGACAAAACGCCCAGGGCGACGACCAGGAGGCCGACGGCCCACGCGACCGCCCGACGGTGCCGGCGTCCCCAGCGGGCCGCTCGGTCCGCGAGGCCGGGTAGGCGGGCCAGCACGCGGCCTCCCCCCAGGAACCGGCGGAGGTCCTCGGCCATCTCCCGCGCGGTCGCGTACCGGTCGTTGCGGTCCTTGCTCATCGCCTTCAGGACGATCGCCTCGAGCGCGGGCGGGATCGCCGGGTCGATCCGTCGGGGGGCTTCCGGCTCGTCGTCGACGACCCGGCGCATGACGTCCTGCGAATCGTCCCCCGGGAACGCGGGGCGGCGGGTCAGGAGTTCGTAGAGCGTGACGCCGAGCGAGTAGATGTCGGTCCGGTGGTCGATCTCCATCGTCCTGGCCCAGACCTGCTCGGGGCTCATGTAGCGGGGCGTCCCGGGCGAATCGCCGGTGGCGGTGAGGTGCGATGCGCCCGGGATCAGGGCCAGGCCGAAGTCGATGACCCAGAGATGGCCGCGGCGATCGACCAGCAGGTTCGAGGGCTTGATGTCGCGGTGGATCACGCCCTCCTGGTGGGCATGATCGAGCGCCTCGGCCGCCTGGAGGCCCAGGCTCGCGACCCTGGCGAATTCCGACGGCGGGTCATCGTCGGCGCGGCGGCACAGGTTCCGGCCGTCGATGAACTGCATGGCGTAGTAGTAGATACCGTGCTCGCAGCCGGCGTCGACGATCGGCACGATGTGCTCGTGGCGGAGGAGCCGGGCGGCCGGGATCTCGACCTGGAGGAAGCGGCGGAGCCGTCGAGGGTCCATCGCCGTGGCCGTCGTCAGGACCTTCAGGGCCACGCGGCCGGGGCGGGAGGTGCGGGTCGCCTCGTAAACGACCCCCATGCCGCCCCGGCCGATCTCGCGGACGATCCGATACTCGCGGAGGTCGGGCACGAATTCCCCCGCGACGGCCGCGAGCCGGCGCCGGACGTCGAGCAGGATCTCCAGCCGCCCGGCCAGGTCCGGGTTGTCGAGGAGCAGCCGATCGGGGTCGATCGGCGCGCCCGAGGCGACGCCGGCGAGGTAGGCGTCGAGGACGAGCGTCGCCCGCAGGTCGTCGGCCGACTCGCCCGCCCCGGAGTTGCCGCCTTCGGCGAGGGATTCGTTCATTCCGCCCCCCGGAGTTTCCGCTCGAAGGCCATCGCCGCCCGCATCAGGAGCATCCGCGACGCCCCCTCGGAGCGGTTCATCCGCCGGCCGATCTCGGCATGCGGCAGGTCATCGAGGTAGTGCAAGACGAGCACTTCCCGGTGATCGGGCTCCAGGCAATCCAGGGCGTCGGCCACCCGGACCGCCTGCTCCCGCCGCGATTCGTGCGAACTGGGAGACGACCCCGTGGCCGCCAGGGCCCGGTGGGCCCGGCTGCTCGACCGGTCGAGGAGGGCTTCCAGCGACTCCGCAGCCCGCCCCGCGTGGCCCCGCTTCCGGCAGAGCGTGAACACGTGGTTCACCAGGATCCGCCGCAACCACGCGACCAGTTGCGATTCGTCATCCCCCCCGAACTGGGGGAAGCCGCGGCAGGCCTTCAGCTTCGTCTCCTGGACGACGTCCGAGGCGTCCACCGCCATCCGGGGCGCGACACGCAGCAGGGAGGCGGCGACGATCCGGAGATAGCCGTTGTACGACTCGAGCAGGCAACCCAGGGCCGCCTCGTCCCCGGACCTGGCCCGCAAAAGCAGCTCGACAAAGGGCAATTCGCCGCCCATCGCCATCCGACGCCCCCCGGGAATCGGCGCGGACCTCCGCCACCACGGCCGCCGATCCATCACAGTGATGAAGCGGGCCGCCACGATCAAGACGCGCCCGGGGCGAAATCGTCACGCGAAAAGGGTGTCGAATCGCCGAACCGCATCCCGGCTGCAGCACCGGCTCGGCTCGGACCGTCCCCCTACAGGTTCGGCCCCAGCCCGTCGGAGATGCGGGCAAGCCGGTCGCGGTCGAGGACGCGAAGCTCCCCGCCGGCCCCCGCGGCCTCAATTAAGCCCTCGTCGGTCAGGCGGCGGAGGGTCCGCGAGAGCGTCTCGCTGGTGAGGTTCAGGCGGCTGGCCATGTCCTTCTTGAGGCTGGGCAGGCGGGCCACGCCGTCCGCCCCGGCGGAATCGAGCAGCAGCCGCGCCACCCGCCCGGCGGCGTCCCGCAGGGTGATGTCCTCCACCAGGCCGACGAAGTGCCGGACCCACATCGCGAAGCTGCCCAGCAGTTGCAGGCAGAGCGAGTGATCCTCGCGCAGGGCCCGCTGGAACGGCCGCTCGGGCAGCAGCAGGCAGGTGGCGTCGGACGCCGCCTCGGCCGAGGCGGGGCAGGGGAAGTCGCCGATCGCCGCGACCTCCGCGAAGGTCAGCCCCGGCGACACCAGGTGCAAGACATGCTGCTTCCCCGAGGCCGCCACGAGGAAGACCCGCACCTGCCCCTCGCCCACGATGAAGACGCCCGGCGGCGCGTCGCCCTGGCGGAAGATCATCGCCCCCCGGCCGTATTGGCGGACCTCCGCCATCGACACGAGCCGGGCGCGTTGGTCCCCCGTCACGCCCGAGAACAGCCGGCAACCGTCCAGGATCGTCCCCGCGTCGTGATTCACGGCGCTTCGCCCCCATCGCCAGGCCGTCGAAAAAATGGACAACTTGATCCAGATCAAGGATTTTGATCGGAGGATCGCCGATACTGAGGCCCAAATCGCCCGCGATTTCGTCCCGGGGCGCACGGCGCCGCCGGGGAGGCGGCACAGCCCAGGCCCGACGGGCCGCGACCATTCTGGGGAGATCGACCGATGTTCTGCAACCAGTGCGAGCAGACCGCCCACGGGATCGGCTGCGACGCCAGCCCGGGCGTTTGCGGCAAGGACGAGGATGTCCAGTCGGTCCAGGAGATGATCCTGTACGGCCTGAAGGGGATGGCCGCCTACGCCAACCACGCCCGACGCCTGGGCAAGTCGGACGAATCGGTCAGTGCCTTCATCGAGGAGGCCCTCTTCTCGACGATGACGAACGTCAACTTCGACCTCGGCTCCCTGCTCGAAATCGCCCTGGAGCTAGGCCGCAAGAACCTCCGCGTCATGGAGATGCTCGACGCCGGCCACGTCGAGGCGTTCGGCCGGCCCTCGCCGGCGATCGTCCGGCGCGGGACCAAGCCCGGCCCCGGCATCCTCGTCACCGGGCACGACCTGGTCGACCTCGCCGACCTCCTCAAGCAGGTCGAGGGCACGGACGTCCACGTGTACACCCACGGCGAGATGCTGCCCGCGTTCATGTACCCCGCCCTCCGCGAGCACCCGAACCTCGCCGGGCACTACGGCGGCCCCTGGCAGAAGCAGAAGCAGGAGTTCCCCGCGTTCCCCGGGCCGGTGATCGCCACCACGAACTGCATCCTGATCCCCCGGGCCAGCTACGCCGACCGCGTCTTCACCACGCGGTTCACCGCCGTGCCCGGCGGCACCCGCCTGGCGACCAACGACTTCTCCGCCGTCATCGACAAGGCCCGCGACTGCCCGCCGCTGGAGAAGACTTCCGAGGGGGTCTATCAGGTCGGCTTCCACCGCACGGTGCTGCTCGACGCCGCGCCCACGATCGTCGAGGCCGTCAAGACGGGCCGGATCAGCCGCTTCTTCGTCATCGGCGGCTGCGACGGCTCCGAGCCGGGCCGCAACTACTTCAGCGACTACGCCCAGAACACCCCGCCCGATTCGTTCATCCTCACCCTGGGCTGCGGCAAGTACCGGATCAACGGCTACGACTACGGCGAGCACCTCGGCCTGCCCCGCCTGATGGACATGGGCCAGTGCAACGACGCCTACGGCGCCATCCAGGTGGCGCTCGCCCTGGCCGAGGCGTTCCAGTGCGGCGTGAACGACCTGCCCCTGACCCTCGTCGTGAGCTGGTTCGAGCAGAAGGCGGTGGCCGTGCTGCTCACCCTGCTGGCCCTGGGCGTGAAGGGGATCCACCTCGGCCCCAAGCCGCCCGGCTTCGTCACGCCCAACGTCTTCCGCATCCTCCAGGAACAGTTCGACCTGAAGCTCACCGGCCCCGACGCCCGGAAGGACCTCCTCACCGTCCTGAACTGACCGCCCGGCCCCCGTTCGGCGCGATGCCCTTTGGCAAGGCGGAAAGCCCCTTTTCGTGCGGGTCGGGCGAGGATCGGGCGGGGGGGAAGGGCCGGTTGATCGGGGGGCCGGGTGGGCGTAAACTGCGGCCTGCTCGGCCCCCTTATCCCTCACCGGACGGATGAAGATCGCGCCATGAGATGCCTTCGGATCACGCTTGCGGGGATCGTCGCGACGACGATCGCGATCGCCCTGGCCTGCCCGGCCGCCCTCGCCGACGACGGGCCCTGGCCCGTCGAGACGGCCCGGGCCTGGGGGGCCGCCCCCCCCTGGCTCGTCGGCTGCAATTACTGCACCAGCACGGCGATCAACCAGCTCGAGATGTGGCAGGCCGACACGTTCGACCCCGCCACCATCGACCGCGAACTCGGCTGGGCGCAAGAACTGGGCTTCAACAGCATGCGCGTCTTCCTCCACGACCTCGCCTACAAGCAGGATCCCGAGGGCTTCCTCAAGCGGGTCGACCAGTACCTCGCCATTTCCGACCGCCACAAGATCGGCACCATGCTCGTCCTGTTCGACGGCGTCTGGGACACCGACCCCAAGGCCGGCAAGCAGCGCGACCCGAAGCCCGGCCTGCACAACTCCGGCTGGGTCCAGTCGCCCGGCCGCGCGATCCTCGGCGACCCGGCCCGACACGACGAGCTGAAGCCGTACGTCGTCGCCGTCGTCTCCCGCTTCAAGGACGACCCCCGCGTCCACGCCTGGGACCTCTTCAACGAGCTGGACAACCCCAACGCCAACAGCTACGGCGCCACCGAGCTGAAGGACAAGAAGGATCGCGCCTGGGACCTGCTCCGCAAGGAGCTGTCCTGGATCCGCCCCCTGAACCCCAGCCAGCCGCTGACCATGGGCGTCTGGAAGGACGACCTGACGAACCCGGCCAAGCTAACGCCAATCAACCGGTTCCAGATCGAGCAGTCCGACGTCATCTCGTTCCACAACTACAACCCGCCCGACAAGATGAAGGCCGACGTCGATGCCCTCAAGAAATACGGCCGGCCGGTCCTCTGCACCGAGTACATGGCCCGCGCCAACGGCAGCCGGTTCGCCCCGATCCTCGGCTATCTCCAGGAGGAGAAGGTGGGCGCCTACAACTGGGGCTTCATCGACGGCAAGAGCCAGACCATCTTCCCCTGGGACTCGTGGCAGAAGCCCTACGATGGCGAGCCCCCCGTCTGGTTCCACGACATCCTCCGTCGCGACGGCAAACCCTACCTCCCCGCCGAGGTCGAGTACATCAAGGGTGTTACCGGCGCGGGGAAGTGAGGGCCGAGGAAAGGGGCCCTTTTTCCGCGGGCGCCGTACCATGGAGTTGGGAGGATCGACGGTTAAGGGGGCTTGACCCGAATCTTGCCCGGGGCAACCATGGTTGTAACGGCCGTTAGCACGCACGTGATAACGGTCCGTTCGGAGGTTCCCGCCATGCTCTTCAAGACCCTCAAGAAATTCGGCAACAGCGTCGGGCTGACGATCGATCGCCCCTTGCTGGATGCGATGAACCTCTCCGAAGGGATGACGATGAGCGTCCAGATCGAAGGGGACGCCATCGTCATCCGCCGGGCCGACGATGCCAGGTTCCGCGAGGCGGCCGCCAGGACTTTGAAGAACCATCGCAATACGCTGCGAAAGCTGGCGGAATAGCCGGTGGAAGCCTGGTTCCTGAGCGTCGATCAGGTGGAATCCCTGCACGCCGACCTGATCGAACAGGATGGCGGGAGCCGGGGAATCCGCGAAAGGGGCTTGCTTGAATCCGCCGTGGCCCAGCCGATGGCCGCATTCGAAGGGGAGTATCTCCACGCCGACCTGTTCGAGATGGCGGCCGCTTACCTGTTCCACCTGACGATGAACCATCCGTTCATCGACGGGAACAAGCGGATCGGACTGGCGGCCGCCCTGACGTTCCTCGACATGAACGGCCTCCCCATCGAGACCGAGCACGAGGAACTGTACGAAATCACGATCGGGGTAGCCTAAGGGAAGCTGAACAAGCCCGAAATCGCATCCGCACTCCGCAAGCTCGCGGAGATCGAACGGGATCGACAGGATTGGTGAGAATTTATCAGAAGTCCCGAAAGGTACGTCGCAAGCCGCACCTCCCGCCTAGAGATAGACCCCAGTAATGTCCATCCAGGCAACGAGGCAGGCCATGAAGGCGACGCCTATCATCAGCACGATGATCGCCCAGGCCGACCAGCGGTAGCCGCCCCGCGTGAGGACGACAACGGCCATCGCGGCAATGCTGGAAACGCCCAGGTGCACAAAGAAGAGCCGCTCGACGACTACGGCAGCCCGCGGGGTCGGGCCGGCCGAGATCGCACGGGTGCTGGTGTGATGATAAATGTTCCCCATGACGAAGGTAGCGCCCGGGCAGGTCAGGAGCGCCAGGGACCAGAGCACCCAGGGGAGCCACCGCATAACACCGCCCCGGTCGGTGATGACGGGCAAGCGGAGCCCCAACAGCGCCAAAACGCCGAGCACCGAGATCGCCAACGTCAAGGACAGCACGACGTGGAGGAAAGAGAAAGCCACGGCCAGCGCTGCGGACGCGACCATGATCCGGATCAGCGACAATCCTGGCTGAACGTCGGATTTCGGCTCGCCCAGGTCAGGTGCCAACGTTGAGACCTCTCAGCCCATCGGGATCGGCTCCCAGCCCGCCATCGTCTGGGTGAACTCGCGGGGCAGGTTGGGGACGAGCCGGAACTGGCCGACGTCGAACAGGGTGTGCAGGATCGTGGCCGCGAGGTTCTTGCCGGTGATCGGCTCGGACTGCGGGGCGGCGCCGTCGCGGTCGGATCGGCCGATTACCCGGCCGCCCGGCATCCCGCCGCCGGCCAGCAGTAAGGGCCCGAGCTTGCCCCAGTGGTCGCGCCCCCCTTTGCCGTTGATCCGGGGCGTCCGGCCCATCTCGCCGCAGGCGACGAGCAAGATCCGATCTTGCAGGCCCCTCGCGTGCAGGTCCTCCACGAAGGCCGACAGGGCGTGGTCGAGCGGCGGGCCCATGTACCGCATCCCCTCGCCCATCGGCGCGTTGTTCTCGTCGGCGTGCATGTCCCAGACGAAGTTCGTCGTCACCGTGACGAACCCCGCGCCCCGCTCGCACAGCCGCCGGGCCAGCAGCAAGAGCTTGCCCAGCGACTTCGCGTTATCGACGTAATGGTTGTAGTTCTTCCACTTCTTGTCGATCGCGTCGGGCCTCACCAGCGGGGCCGTGTCGTAGCGGTCGACCAGGCGGGGATCCTCGCGGTTCAGGTCGAACGCCTCGGCGAGTCCGCCGTCGAGCAGGCGGAACGCCTGGTCGCGGAGCCGATCGACCCCCTCCAGCCGTTCGAGCCGGCGGGCCAGGGCGTCGAGCTCGCCGAGCAGGTGGTGGCGGTCGCCCAGGCGTTCGCGGGGCAGTTCGACCGTCGAGGCGCCGGCGCTGGGGTCGTAGGGGGCGCTGGCCGCCGAGAGCGAGCCGACGGAGGCGAACTTGCCGAAGCTCATCGTACCCGGGCCGGTCGTCGGGTCGACGGAGCGGGGCAAAAGCAGCACGTTCGTCGGCAGGCCGGTGATTGGGTGGTTCCCCCCGGCGGCCTGGGCCAGGATGGCGCCGGGGTTGGCCTGGAACGTGTCGCGGCCGACCAGCGGCTTGATGTTATGGTCGGCGTCGCCCGGCTCGAACGAACGGACGATCGTGAGCCGATCGGCCAGCGACGCCAGCCCCGGGAACGAGCTGCCGAAGGTGACGCCCGGCAGCTTCGTGGGAATCTCGCCGATGGCGCTGCGGATCCCCTCGGGCCGGTCCATCTTGGGGTCGAACGTCTCGAACTGGCTGGGCCCGCCGTGCAGGAACAGGAAGATTACCGACTTCCCGGTCACCAAACCGGGCACGGGCCCATCGCCCCGGGCCGAACCCCGGCCCAGGCCCAGCGCCGCCAGGCCCAGCGGCGCCACGCGCAGGAACTCCCGTCGGCCGAGCCGCGCGCCATCGACGAACCTCAGCATCGGCCACCCCCCCAGCGGGATCGACACCACCCCGCCCATTACAACCGGCCGCACCGGGCCGCACAAGGTCGCCGGAGGGCGTCCAGAACTGAGCCGGACGCCCCGGGCACCGGCAGGGCCCGGCCTCGCCGCGATGCGGTTCCGACACATCGCCATCCCGGCTGGCTTGATCATACGTCCCTCGCGAATTATGATGACGTGCATGGATGGCCTGCCGAGGGGAGGGGTCGTTCAAGGGACTCCCGACCGCGGGGCCATCTTGTTTGCTGGGGTCCGCACCGTTCCCGATCTTGCACCCTGGATGAGGTACTGCGCGATGCTTCACCGGATCCTCGATGCCGTGCTTGCCGCAACCGCCAGGTCTTCGCGAACGGCACGGCCTCGCCGGGTGAGGCGGCGCTGGCCGGCGTGGGAAGGGGGGCTGGAGTCTCGCGAATTGCTGTCGATCTTCCCCCTCTCGGGGACGTTCAGCGGCAGCTACAGCACTCGGGCGGCGGAGGGCGGGATCGGCCGGGGCCAGGATGTGTCGGGGACGATCACCATCACCATCGACGTCACCTCGGTCCGCGCCGTCGGCGGCGGCTATTCGCAGGCCTTCATCACCGGGACCGCCAGCCAGACCGGTTTCGTGGGGGGTGCCGCGTCCTATCCCTACTCCGGCAGCGTCACCGACCAGGGCCGGGGCGTCGAGACCGGCTTCTCGTCGTCCGAATCGCGGTCGACCAACGAGATCGTCATCACCGCGTACGTGACGGCTGCGCCCATGAACTACATCACCATCACCGGGTCGTGCTACAACGACTCGATCGTGGCGAACGTCAACATGGGCTTCGAGAGTTTCGTCACCCCGAACGCGGCGTACGTCACCCTCAAGCGATCGGGCGGGGGCGGGGGCGGCGGCGGTGGCTCGGGCGGATCGACGGCCGCCCCGACCCACGCGGGCCTGGTCAAGCCGCGGAAGGGCCCGGAGAAGATCGTGGTCGATTTCAGCGGCCAGCTCGCCGGATCGGGCCTGCCGCTGGCCAACTATCGGCTCACGGCCGGGGCGAACAAGAAGCACGCCAAGGTCGTGCCCCTCGCCCGGGTGGCCTACGATTCCGGCCACCACACCGCGACCCTCACCCTGCGGAACAAGCTGGCCGTCAACGGCCCGCTCAAGCTGACGATCAGCGGCCTGGCCGGCGGGCCCGCCACGATCTCGGTCGCCCGGCGCTGAGCCCCGGGTCGACGATTCAATCCCACCCCAGCCGGGATCGGCCGCGCGGCAGGTCGAAGCAGAGGAGCATGTGATCCGCGCCGTCGCGAGCCCAGCGGCCCGGTTCCAGCCGCCCCTTGTCGGCGACCTCGACGAACTCGGTGCGGCGGCTCGCGTCCTGGAAGGACAGGGCCTTGCCGACGCGTTCGGCGCGGATCCGCAGGGTGAAGGCCGGGCAGGCGAACGGGGCGTGGATGCCGATCCCTTCGCCTTCCGCGTCGGGGGAGAGCCGCGTCAACTCCTTCGCCGCCCAGTATCGGGCGATTTCGGAAGTCTTCATCCAGATCAAGTTTTTGTAGTGAGCATTCAGCCGGCCGACGACCTCCCGGAAGATCGCGAAGCCGTCCTCGTGGCCGTTGCAGTAGAAGCCCGGCCAGTGTCCGACCAGGATGGCGGGCTCGCCGCGGGCGATCACCTCGGCGAGCCGGCCGGAGCGGCCGTCTTCGGTGAGGAACTGGTCGGCACGCCCGATCGTCAGGCCGTCCCAGTCGCCGAACCAGTCGCCAGTGCAGCCGATGATCGACACGACGCAGCGCGGATCCTTCTCCAGCGACGAGGCCAGCTCCACCCTCGGGGCGACGCTCCGCTCATCGTTGAACAGGTGGCGGAAGTAGTGCGGGATCTCGGCCTGGAACACGTCGCGGACCGATTCGAACGTCGCTTGAGCCAGGGGTTCCAGCACCCGGTTGCCGAAGCCGCCGGGCGTGGTGATCCCCTCGCACTTCAGGCCGGCGTTCTGGAGGATCCGCAGGGCGTAAGCCAGGTAGTTGGCCAGTTGGTCGGCCGATTTGCCCACGGAAAAGCCCCAGTTCTCCATGAAGTCGGCGGTCCGATCGGGGTAGGGGCGTCCGGTCTTCGTGTCGATGGCCCAGGTATGCGTGACCATCTCGGGATGGATATCCCAGTCGGGCATCATCAGCGTGCGGACGAGCTCCAGGCTGGCGTTCAACTCGGCCCGCGACCACCCGGGCAGATCCCGATCGACCCAGCCGACGCAGGCCGGTCCCGGGACGATGCTGTACTTCCCCTTCACGCCCTGCTCGTGGCACCACTCGCCGAACTTGCGGACAAACGCATCGGGGATCTCGCGGGGCAGCGCCTTCCAGTCCTGCCGGTAGCGATCGGGAAAAACCTCGGCGAACTGGGGGATCGCGAAGTGGGCGAGGTTCACCAGGCAGGTCGAGTCGTCGATGATCAGGCTGACCGGAACCCGCCCGCGCGGGTTGACGACCTCGACGCCCCGGGGCTTCGCGGGCCGTTCGCCCGGATCCTGAACGATCGGCGCGACACCGATCGCGGCCAGGGACGTGCCGAGCATCTCGCGACGGGTCCAGTTCCGCTGCCGCATGGCATGGCCCCCTTTCCTCAGCCGACATTACTCGCCGATCCGCTTGAACTGCCATTTCCCCTGGCAAAGGAGGAACTTTCGGCCTGGGACCAGGACGACTTCCCCGTCGGACCCGTGGAAAGTGGCGTCGAAACACTCCAATCCATGAGAAATGCCGATCAAGCCGCTCTTCGATCGCTCCTCGCTGAACCCCACGACCGCCCGCCACACGAAAGTTTCGCGAACCCCCTCGCCCACATTCGCCAGCAGGAGGGTCACCAGGGCCGGGCGATACTCGAAGTCCGTCCCATTGGCCGCCTCCACCGCGACCGGGCGGATCTTGGTGAGGTCGATACTCAGGAACCTGGGGCCGGCCCATTCGGCGGGGAAGATGGTGAGGGCGGCCGCTGTGTCCAGGGTCGCCTGCCGATTGACGGCCCGATCCTTGCTGAAGATCGTGACGGGGACCGTGGGGCGTCCCACGACATACTGGAATCGCATGGAGACGTTTTCGCAGGAGGGGGGGGTGGTGCAAATCCCGGCGCATCACACCCGGATGGCGTTGTCGACGAACTGGACATGGCACACGCCGGCGTCTTCGCCCGCATCTTCGACGAGCTGGCGCAGGGTTTCCTCATCCCGGGCATGGGCCACGATCCGCGAACCGTCGAGGCTCCAGGCGATCAACTCGCCGGGGTACTCCGCCCAGAGGCTCGGGTCGTATCTCAAGGGATTGCGGGCCGCGGCGACCATGGCGTCCGCATAAGGCCCAAGCGCGGCCTCCTCTTCGGCCGTCATCCCCGTGGGCGCAATCGGCGGGGAGGGGCTCCCGGCCGGGAGCCCGGTACGACCGCCGGCGGATCCGACCGGATGCAGCGAACTCAGCGGCCCCCCCAGCGAACCCTGGCCGACGCCGCCACCGAGATCCCCGGGATTCGGCATGGACATGACGAACACCTTCCCCTCGATCTCGAAACCCCACTCCAACCGAGATTATACAGGCCAGGGATCGGATGGCGAAGAGCGGCTGGCCAACCCCGGCCGTGGTCCGTTCCAGTACCTGGGCACTCTCTCGACCATGGCGAAATGCCGCCTGCTCGCGACCCGAGCGGGGGAGGGATTCTCCCATCCGATCGGATCGAATCCTGCCCCTTTCCATGAATGACCGGGAGGAAGTCCTACGCATGTTCCGCTGGACATTCTTCATGCTCCTCGGCAACGGTCGGCGCGTTGCCGTGGACCAGGTTTGGGCCGATGACTTGCGGTCGGCCTTCGTGAAATCATCGAGATCGAAGGGGCCTGGATCAGCCCCAAGGAGCGGGCCGCGGCCTGGGGTGGCCTGCGGGAAGACGCGGAAGAGGAATATATCACCCGTCCCGACCTGGAGGGCGTCTGGAACTTCGGCTTTACCTTCGGGGTTGCCGATCAGGACATGCCCCCGGAATGGAATGGGCTGCATCCTTCGATTTGGGTTATCAAAACTCGCGAAAAGAGTGGAGGATTCGAGCAAAGTTGGTAGGGGGCGTCGCCAGGCGCACCGGGCGCACCAAAGAAACAGATTGACCACCACCGCAACGACCCGCCTCTCGACCGCCACCTGCACCCGCCTCGCGACGGTGCGTCTGGCGACGCACCCTACTGGACCGCCAAGCCCAAAACGATGGTTCACATCCGATCCGGGTGGCACTGGTGGCTTGCCCACCAGTGCTCCGGGAGGCCGACGACTTCGAGGCCAGGCCGGCTCGAAGTGCACTGGTGGGCAAGCCACCAGTGCCACCCAAACATCCCGAAACGTACCTGATTGGTCTTGGTCGTCTACTACTGCCTGGACATCCGGGCGGCTCTGGCGGCTTGTCCACCGCCGCACGCGGCGTGAAAGCCCCCTCGAATGCGAATCCGGAACACGGGTGGGCAAGCCGCCATCGCCGCCCGCCGGAAAAAATCGCGGCCACGCCGTCTAGCGGCGCGGCCCAGGCGCAGGTCTCCCTCTGGATCCATCGCCTCGGCAATGGATCACGTGATTCTTAGTGTGCCCACAAGGCGAGTCCGTCTCGGCCGGGGATCGGCCGAGGGGCCCGCGCGGATCGTCCGCGCGGTGCCGGATCTTCCGAGAGTCCACTCCTTTTGAGGAGAATCCCATGCTTACCCCGTCCCGCCCGGGGCCGCGTCCCGCCGCGCCCTCGGCCCTCGCGTCCCGCCCGCGCCGTGCCCGCCGGCAGAGCCCCGGCCTGGAGGTCCTGGAGGGGCGTCAGCTCCTCTCCCTGGGCGCCGAACTCGTCGGCAATGCCTTCGGCGACGGACCCCAGGAGCTCCCCGTCACCGCCAGCGCCCCCGACGGCCGCTCGGTCGTCGCCTGGGTCGACCGGACCAACCCGTCGAACCGGCGGATCGAATTCCGCCTCTTCAAAGCCAACGGCACGACGACCGCCCTGGACACGACCGTCCAGGCCAGCGGCGCCAACGCCAGCGACCCGTCGGTCGCCATGGACCAGAACGGCAACTTCGTCGTCACCTGGTCGCAGCAGGACAACGTCCTGGCCCAGCGGTTCAACGCCAACGGCGGCGCCCTCGGCGGCGTCATCACGGTCGCCGGCACCGGCCTGATCGAGAATAGCCCGGACGTGGCGATGGACCGCAACGGCAACTTCGTCGTCGTGTACGAGCAGGCGAGCTCCGCCAATCCCAGCACGACCCGCGACGTCGCCGCCAAGCGGTTCAGCTCCGGCGGGACCTTCCTCGGGGCCTCCAACACCTTCTCCGGCCCGGGCTTCCAGGAGCTGAGGCCGAGCGTGGCGATGGCATCCGACGGCCGGTTCGCGATCGCCTACGAGTTCTTCGCCAATGGCAACGAAGGCAACTCGCAGATCTTCGCGATCTCGTACAACGCGAACGGCACCTCCAACGCCTCCTCGCTCGTCGCCGGCTCGGCCGCGGAGGAGGAGAAGCCGGACATCGCCATGCGGGACAACGGCGAGTACACGGTCGTCTACCAGAAGGGCCCCTTCGCCAACACCGACATCAAGGCCCAGCGCGTCAGCTTCAACGGCACGGCCTTCGGCGAGATCAACATCTCCAATTCGTCGCGCCGCGAGGTGGACCCGCGGATCGTCATGAACCGGAACGGCTTCGGCTTCGTCGTCGCCTTCGACTCCTTCGGGAGCGGGGGGAGCCGGGTCGGGGTCGTCGAGGTGAAGGGGAATAACCAGGTCAACTTCACGACCACCGTCACGGCGGCCATCAACCCGGCCCTGAGCCTCGGCCCCGAAGGCCAGTACCAACTGGCCTATCAACGGACTGCCAACGGCAGCAACAACGTCTTCCGCCGCCGGGGCAGCGGCCTCGCCAACTGATCGCCCCCGCATCGCGCGGGGGTCGGCCCGGCGCGGGGCATCGCCCCGGGCCGGGCTCCTACCAACATCCATCACCTGCACCGGGGCCGGCCTCCCGGAGGCCGGCCCCGGGCGAGTCCCGCCGCTTGAGCCGCCCGGTTGGTCGCAGGCGACCAAGACCAAAATCGTGCAGGGTAGGGTCCGCCCTTGCGGACCTCCGGGGCCGCAAACCCTCGGAGGTCCGCAAGGGCGGACCCTGCGAAATTCGGGGGCGTACGCACCCGTTTGGTCCCTGGCAGTCCACTACTCACTGGAATTCGCGTATGCAACCGGCTGGAAATGGTGGGATGCGCCTCGCGGCGTGCCGAGCGCCCCAGAAAGAAACGAATCGACCGACGTACCATCCCGACTCTCGGCCGCCGGCCTCGCCTCCACGGAGGATCTCCTGGATTACAGGAAGCCGAAGTTGTCCGTGGTCACGATTTTCTGACGGACGATCTGCAGGGCGTGGAACGCCGGCCCGCGGATCCCCGGGATGTAGATCTGGGTGATGTCCGCCCAGCCGGCCAGGGTCATGAACATCCCGTTGGGCAGCTCGTCGCGATGCTGCGTCGATCCCTTGCCGGCATATACCCGGATGTCCTGCAGGAGGCGGGCCTTGATGGAGACGTCCATCAGGCTCCACGAGGGCTGCACCGCCCCGGCGCTGCGGGCGACGGTCCCCAGGCCCAGGCGGCCGGCGTGGTACCGTTGGAGGATTTTGCGGTACTCCTCCTCGCGGAACCACCACGCGCCGCGAGCCCATCGATCGGAAGGGATTTCGGCCCCGGTTTGCGGATTCCGGGTGCTCGCGAATCGGAAGAGTTCGTCGCCGGCGCTCAGGGTGGTGACGGCCGGACTACGCATGCCTTGAGCGGCGCACACGAATTCGAGCTTCGTCGCCTCCAGGTCCGCGTTGATGAGCATGGTGGGTCCTACGTTTTGTAGGTGCCTTGAGATCCAACGGGTCCTCATCCAGGAGGAAGTTGCGGGGGCGCCCCAGGCGTCCGCGAGGAACGATCCGACCACGGCGGCCCCTCTCCTTCACGACCGATACCCGCGCCGGCCTCGCCCCGGCGCGGCTTGCGAATGACACCACCAATCAGGATGGCGGTTGCATCCGCTGGGATCCCGAAGAGCGGCAGGCCACGATGGCAGATCCCGGCCGGCTTCGGCCTTTCGTCCGGCTCACTTTTCGGCCGCGGACGGCTTGAGGAGATCATAGGTGTTCGCGCTCCGATAATACTGGACGTTGGGGGCATCGATCCCCCGCCAGACCCCTCGGACGCGCTTGCTCCCGTCACTTCGGCCATCGACGACGATACTGCCGCCGATGAGATAAGGATAGCCATCCGCGGGAGGGCTGTCGGGAAGGACGATGGCCAGGTGGCCGTGAGTGTAGGGGCTCCCGTCCTTGTGGGGCTGATGGTCGCAGGCCTTCAGCAAGGCGACCACCAGGTAGCCCTGCGCGGCATATTCAGCGGCTTGCCGGCCCGCGGCTGCCCCGTTGCCGACCTTGATCCAGGTACCCCCGGCAACGGTTACATATTCAATGAGACCATCAGCCTGCAAATTGGGCATAGCCATTTTTAACTTGTCGTTCACTAATGCTTTGAAAAAACCGGAGCAGTTGTTTCGAAGCTCGGCCTTGTCAAACAGTTCTTTCAGCACCGGCGCGACCGTAGGCATGGGTATCCTCCGAAAAGAACGGGACTACTCTGAGGACTGCACCCCGGGTAAGGCATCCCCCGCGGGCGGGCGTGGATCGAGGGGATTCGAGCCCGCCTTCCAGGCGGAGCCCATGCCCCAGCGGGATGGTTCATGGACCAGCCTCTCGCGGTCACCAAACGGGAAGCCGATCGGAAATCCCCCAATCCAATGGGTCACTTCGGCCCATTTGGAATCCGACGGCCAGGCCGCCGCTTCCGATCGATTCAAGCCGACAGCGATTGGCCGCCGCGACGCGGCCTGTTCGTCTAGTTTATCCATGGGATAATCTTCAACGTATAGGCCGACCGCCACCATTCCCCAGAATCCGCAAAGACAACCGAGCCGCCCCCACCCGAAGTGCCCACCCCTCCGACATACACCGCAAAACCCCGCCCCAGCACGCAAATTTCCCGCGCCGATTCCTTGCCAAACCCGCCGCCATCGTCCAGGTTCATGGCGTGGGATCCCGCGCGGGGGGAGCCCGCGCCCCGGATGACCGTGAAGGACTGGATCGGAGCCCCCGCGAATCGTTTCGGACTTGCCGATGGCACCGTTCGCACCGATTCGAAGGCCCCGATCCCATGTCCGACGACATCCGCGACGACGACGACGCCACCCTCGACCACAACAACATCCCCGAGGACCCGATCGTCCGGCGCAACCGGCAGAATGCCCAGCATTCCACCGGGCCGAAGACGGCCGAAGGCAAGGCGATCTCCAGCGAGAACGCCACCAAGCATGGCCACCGCTCGAAGAAGCGCAGGCCCTCCGAGCAGGCCCTGGCCCTGTTCGTCTACGGCCAGTGGGAGCAGGAGTTCGGGCCGGCCGGTTCGGTCGAGACCTTCTGCCTGATGGGCGCCGCCCAGCATGAGGCGCGGCGACGGATCATCCACGAGTCGATGATGGCCCTGGCCAAGGACGCCGCCCTGCATCATCGCGAGTATCGCCGGAGGCCGTTCCTGGAGCGGATCGACGAGATCCGCCGCAGCATCCGGCTCTGGACGATCGTCCGCGACGACGGCTTCGAGCCGGGCGAGGGGTTGCAGGTCGACTTCGCGGCGCTGCTGAGCGACCTCGACCACAAGGCGTCGTCGCGCAAGATCGGGCCGTCGGGCGAGGCCCGCGAGTTCGTCTTCCTGCACAACCGCGCCGTCGCCTCGCCGCGATTCAAGGAGCTTCATAAGAAATACTTCAAGAGGAAGCGGATCGTCGAATCGGACCTGGACGGGGCCGAGTACCTGCGCCTGGCCGACCGCCTGCGCAAGGGCACCGAGCGGCTCAGGGAGTGGGTCGTGGGGCGGATCGACCGCCTGATCGCGTCGCTGGGCGAGGCCGAGAAGGCCCTCGCCGAGGATGACGCGCAGCCCGATCGGCCGTTCGCCTGGCAGGCCGAGACGGAGGAAGGCCGCAAGCTGAGCCGATACCACGCCGAGGCCGAGGCGGGCGTGCGGCGGTACATGAAGCTGTTCGACGACCACCGCCGCCGGATCATCCGCACCGACCTGCGCCGCGAGCACATCTACAACCGGATGGGGTCGGAGTCGATGTACTTCGCCGACCTGCAGATCAAGATGCCGCCGCGGTACCGGGCGATGGGCCCTCGGCTGAAGCTGGAGACGATGATCCTCGAACTCCAAAACGAGATGCGATTCTACCCGGACCGGGATCCGAACGAAGCCAGCTACATCCGCGAGATCCAGGAAGAGGTTGGCCAGGAAGAGTTTACGGAGTGGCTGGAGGACCAGCTCGGCGAGCAAGACGAGCGAACGGGGGGATGGGACGGGTCGCAAGGGCCGGCCGAGCCGGGGCCGGACGACGACCCGGCCGACTGACCTCCGGGTCGGGCCCCTCGGAATCGTCAGGAACGTCCCAGACGGCCCCCCAGAACGGGGGCGAGCGATCGGGGTATGGCCCGATGACGGCCCTTTCGCGGGCACGTCCCTCCGGCCAGGTTAGGCACGACGGAGGCCCTTACGCGGCGGGCCCCGGTCCACTAGAATGGGGGCCTCGATGGGTGCCCGGGGATCGGCCCTCCCAGCCGGCCCGCTCCCGTCCGTCCGCCCGAGAGGCGCAAGGATTTGCCCGCCATGCCGTTCGATCCCCGACACCGGAGCCGCCTGCTGCTCGACGGCCGCGACCGCGCCCCGGCCCGCTCGTACCTCAAGGCCATCGGCTACAGCGACGAGGACCTGGCGAAGCCGATCATCGGCGTCGCCAACACGTGGCTGGAAACGATGACGTGCAACTTCCACCTGCGCGAGCTGGCGGTGCACGTCAAGGCGGGGATCCGGGCCGCCGGCGGCACGCCCATGGAGTTCAACACGGTCGCGATCAGCGACGGCATCACCATGGGCACGGAGGGGATGAAGACCAGCCTGGTCAGCCGCGAGGTGATCGCCGACTCGATCGAGCTGATGGGCCGCGGCCATTATTTCGACGCGGTGATCGCCCTGGTCGCCTGCGACAAGACCCTGCCGGGCGCCGCGATGGGCCTGATCCGGCTCGACGTGCCGGGCACGGTCTTCTACGGCGGCTCGATCGCCCCGGGCCGGTTCCAGGGGAAGGACGTCACCATCCAGGACGTCTTCGAGGCGGTCGGGGCCAACGCCCGGGGGATGATGTCGGACGCCGACTTCCTGGAGCTGGAGAACGCCGCCTGCCCGGCCGCGGGCCTGCGGCGGCCAGTTCACCGCCAACACGATGGCCCTGCCGCTGGAGTTCCTGGGCCTGTCGCCGATCGGCAGCGCCAGCCCGCCGGCGCTGGATCCCCGCAAGGAGAAGGCCGCCTACAAGTGCGGGCAGATGGTGGTGGACCAGCTCCGCCGCGGCCTGCGTCCCAAGGAGATCCTCACGCGGCTGGCCTTCGAGAACGCCATCGCCGGCGTGGCGGCGACGGGCGGCTCGACCAACGCGGTGCTGCACCTGCTGGCGCTGGCCCGCGAGGCCGACGTGCCCCTGACGATCGACGACTTCGACACGGTCAGCAGCCGGACGCCGACGCTCGCCGACCTCAAGCCGGGCGGCCGGTTCGTGGCGGCCGACCTCGACCGCGCCGGCGGCGTGCCGCTGGTGGCCCAGCGCCTGATCGCGGCCGGCAAGCTCGACGGGGCGCAGCTCACCCCCAGCGGCAAGACGATCGCCGAGGAGTCGGCCACGGCGGTCGAGGAGCCGGGGCAGGAGGTGGTGAGGCCGATCGACCGGCCGCTGAAGCCGACCGGCGGGCTGGTGATCCTCCGCGGCAACCTGGCCCCGGAAGGGTGCGTCGTCAAGTTCGCCGGCTACGAGCGGACCTCGCACCGCGGCCCGGCCCGCGTCTTCGACCGCGAGGAGGAGGCGATGGCGGCGGTGCAGGCCGGGGCGATCCGGCCGGGCGACGTGGTGGTGATCCGCTACGAGGGGCCCAAGGGCGGCCCCGGGATGCGGGAGATGCTGGGCGTCACCGCGGCGCTGGTCGGCCAGGGGCTGGGCGAGCAGGTCGCCCTGCTGACCGACGGCCGGTTCAGCGGCGCGACCCGCGGCCTGATGGCCGGTCACGTCGCCCCCGAGGCGTTCGTGGGCGGGCCGATCGCGGCCGTCCGCGAGGGCGACCCGATCCTGTTCGACCTGCCCAACCGCGTCCTCCAGGTCGAGATCGGCGACGACGAGTTGGAGCGTCGCTTAAGCTCCTGGAAGGCCCCGGCACCGCGATACGCCCGGGGCGTGCTGGCCAAGTATGCCTCGCTGGTCTCGTCGGCCTCCGAGGGGGCCATCACCCTGCCGGTCGGTTGATTTGTTCCCCGCGGATCCCCAAGCCCAAGGCGCCTTTATGCACCCCCACTCGCCCTTGTTCGAACTGGAAGAAGAAGGGAACGTCACGCTCGTCCGGCTGCTGTCGGACGACCTCCGCCAGCCGTTCCAGGCCGTCGAGCTGGGCGAGCAGCTCACCAAGGTGATCGAGGCGGGCCGGAGCCGCCTGCTGATCGACTTCCAGAGGCTGCACTACATGGGGAGTACCGGGTTCGCGATCCTGCTGGTGCTGGCCCGCAAGGCCCGCGCCGCCGGCGGCGAACTCCGGCTGCTGGGGATGCAGGAAGAGGTCCGCTTCGGGGCCAACATCCTGGGCATCGGCAGCATCGTGGAGCTCTACGACGACGAGGAGGAGGCGATCGCCGCCTTCGGCGCCCCATGAACCTAGGCGAGGGCCACAGCCCTGGCGCTCAGGCGGGCCGCCCGGCGGAGCAGCCGGGCCTGGACCTGGGGATTGGGCACGCGCCTCGCCAGCTGGAGGACCGCCCGGGCCTGCTTCTCCGCGGCGGCGGCCTTGCGGGCGACGGCCCGCGGCCGGGCCTGGGCCTCGGCCACCAGGGCCCCGGTGCTGGCGTCGACCGCGGTGCCGCCGTTGGCCTCGGCGGTGGCGTCGGCCACGGCCTTGGCGGAGGCGTCGGCCGGCAGGACGCGGACGATGAACGAGGCGACCTCGAACGGGGCGTCCGGGCTATTCTCGGTGACCCGGACCTTGATCCGGTAGGCCTTCGGCGAGCCGTCGGCCGAGGCCAGGTCGGCGGTCGGTGTCCAGGAGAAGGCCCCCGTGTGCATGTCCAGGGTCGTCAGGGCCGGGTCGGAAGGCTCCAGGGTATAGGTCAACGACTGGCCGGCACGCGAGGGCGTCCCGACCACCTGGTTGGTGACCGTCTCGCCGACCCGCACGACCAGGTCGCTCGACTCGGCATTGGCGGAGACCATCCCGGCGCTCCCGGCCGGGGCGGCGGGGGCGGACGGGTCGACCGCCGACCCATTCACGCCGGCGGCGGGGGCGACCACCGAGGTCAAGGTAGGCGGATTGGGGGTCGAGGGGAGGGCGGGCAGCGAGCCGTCCGACACGGGCACGAGGCCGTCCGACGCGCTCAGGAGCCGGCGATCCTCCAGCCCGGACAGCTCGGGACGGTATCGATTCCGTCGCCCGGGGGTGCGGTCGGTGGCCGGCATGGACAATCCCTCCTCGTCCCCAAACTTCCGTCCTCGTTTCATCGGCATCGCGACTGCGACGATTGCAAGGATTCTTCGGACCACTTCATCCACAACCGTCGCGCGGCGGGGGGGCTTTCGTGATGTCCAGGGTTTGCGGCCGGCATGGATTCCTGGCGTTCGGGCTCCTCCTCCTGGTGGCATGGCCGGCATCGGCCCGGCAGGAGAAGCCTGACCTGACGGTGCCGTCGTTCGAGGCCCTCCAGCCCCGGCTGGACGCCACGATGCGATCGACGAAGCCCGACTTCGTCGTCTTCCAACCCGCGATGGAATCGGGGGTCGTCAGCGACACCGGCAACGAGCACTTCCTGGCGTTCGACGGGCCCGACGGCTCGCTCATGGCGATCTGGACGCAGAGCACCTTCGAAGGCCAGCCCGACCAGCACATCGCCTTCTCCCGCAGCACCGACGAAGGCCAGACCTGGAGCAAACCGCGGGTCATCGCCGGGCCCTCCAAGGCGGGCGAGAAGCTGATGGCGAGTTGGGCGTTCCCCCTGGTGAGCAGGTCGGGACGGATCTACGTCCTGTACAGCCAGAACGTCGGCAAGCACGACACCTTCCCCCATACGACGGGCACGCTCGACGGGATCTACAGCGACGACCAGGGCGCGACCTGGTCGAAGCCCGAGACGATCGACCGGCCCCGGACCAGCCGCGACAACCCCGACGATTCGTTCCCGGCCAACTGCATCACCTGGCAGAAGCCGATCCGCCTGGCCCGCGACGGCCGGTACCTCGTCGGCCTGACCCGCTGGACCAGCACGGGAGTCAAGAAGAACCCGAGCCCCTCGTGGACCTCGCACGACTCGGTCGCCGAGATGATGCGGTTCGAGAACCTCGACGAGGATCCGCCCGTCTCGAATCTCAAAATCTCCTGGCTGGCCTGGGACAAGGACGCCCTGACGGCGCCCCATCCGAACTTCCCCGGCCTGACCGTCTGCCAGGAGCCGTCGCTGGTGAAGCTGCCCGACGGCCGGATCTTCAACGTGATGCGGACGATGGCCGGCAGCCCGTACTGGTCGGTCAGCGACGACGACGGTAGTTCCTGGTCGAAGCCGAAACCGCTGCTCCGCAAGGACGGAGGCGAGCCGCTCAAGCACCCGCTCTCCCCGTGCCCGATCTTCGACCTGGGCGGCCCGGCCGCCGGGAGCGGCCAGTATGCTTTGTTCATCCATAATCACGATGGGAATTACCAGGGGCTGACGCCCGTCGATACGCTCTGGCATCGGCGGCCGGTCTACCTCGTCCGGGGCCATTTCCAGGCCGGGGCCGACCAGCCCGTCTGGTTCGACGAGCCCAAGCCTTTCATGGACCACGACGGCCTGCCGCTGGGCCCGCCGGGGAAGAAGGGTCGGCTCGACCTGGCCCTCTATTCGAGCATCACGCGGCGCCAGGGGAAGACGGTGCTCTGGTATCCCGAGCGCAAGTTCTTCCTGCTCGGCAAGGTGCTGCCGAGCCCGGAGTGATCGCATCCCAAAGTCGGCATGGAAGGGGTATCGCCCGCTCCGGCACGACGGCCATCCGTCGCGTTCGTCCAGGGAGGAGGATCGATGAACCTGCGCGTGCCCCGATTCCGGCTGGCTACGATGGGATTCCTGGTCTTGCTGGCGGCCGTCGACTTCAGCCTGGTGCGGACGATCTTTGCCATCCAGGACACGTCCCTCTACCTAGTCCTGCTGCTAACCCCGGCCATGAATCTGGCCGCCTTCGACCTCTACCGGTTGCTCGATCCGTCCAGGCGGACCGCCCGGCTCGCCGGGCGTTCGGTCGGCGGTTGGCTGGCGATCGGGGCGATGGCCCTGGCGTCGCTCGCGGCGACCGATGCGTTCCTGGAAGTCCTGCGTGCAACCCTCGTCCCGATTGTGATCAACCCCTTCGATCGCTTCCTGCAGTTCTGCGTAGGCAACCCGCTGCTGAATACGGGGCGAGGCGTGTATGTCCGCGGGATCCTGCTGGAAGCCGTCATCCCCTCGGCATTCTTCGGCCTGGTCGCATTCCTGGCCGGCCGGATCGGCGGCTGGCTGGCGACCCGAATCCGGCCGTCGGGCCCGCCACCGAAGCCTTTGCCGGCCTGAGCCGCTGCGAAGATCCCCGGGGCTGGAAACCGGCCGTCCGGTCGGATAGATAGGGAAGGGCCCTCCCCGCCCGAATCGAACCGGGAGCCGCCCCGATGAGCCGCCTTGCCCTCGCCGTCTTGCTGGTATCGGCCACGACGCAAGCGATCGCCCAGGACCGCACCGCCCGGCCGACCCGGCCGCCGCGCGGCGAGGACCTGCCGACCTGGCAGGCGACCGGCATGAAGGGGGCCGTCGTCGCGGGCGGATCGGAAGCCACTTCGGCCGGTTTGGAAGTCCTCCAGGCGGGCGGGAACGCGGCCGATGCGGCCGTCGCCACCTTGCTGGCGTTGACCGTCACCGACGCGCACCTTGCCTGCTTCGGCGGTGAGGTTCCCATCCTGATCTATGACGCGGCAACCGGGTCGATCGACGTGATCGCGGGGCAGGGGGCGGCGCCGGCGCTGGCCACTCGCGAGCATTTCACCTCGACCGGATCGGGCCGGATCCCGCTGAGGGGGATCGAGCCGGCTGCCGTGCCGGGCTACCTGGATGCCTGCCTGACGGCCCTCGACCGCCGAGGCACCATGACGTTCGCCCGGGTCGCGGCCCCCACGTTGAAGCTGCTCGATCGCGGCGAATACCCCTGGCATGCCGACCTGGCCAAAACCCTGCGGATCGTCTGCGACGCCGAAAAATCGGCCGGATCGGATCGACGTCGGGGGCTCCGGCTCGCAGCCGATGCCTTCTATCGCGGCCCGATCGCCCGCAGGATCGATGGATGGGCCAGGCAATCCGGGGCCTTGATCCGGTATCAAGACCTGGCCCGTCATGTGACCCGCGTCGAGGAGCCGGTCACGTCGATCTATCGGGGCCATCAGATCGTCAAGTGCGGGGCCTGGACGCAAGGGCCGATGCTGCTCCAGGCTTTGCAATTGCTGGAAGGCTACGACCTGAAATCGCTCGGCCACAACTCGCCCGAGGCGATCCATCTCACGACCGAGGCGATGAAGCTGGCGTTCGCCGATCGCGACGCCTACTACGCCGATCCCCTGTTCGTGGACGTGCCGCTGAAGGAACTGCTCGACCCCGAATATGCCCGCAAGCGACGCGAGTTGATCGACCTCAAGAAGGCGTCGATGGAACAGATCCCGGGCGATCCGATCCGAAGCCTGGCCCGGCACGCCGACCCCGCTTCGGTCCTGCCCAAAGGCCACGCCGGGCCGACTTCGGACACGACGACCTGCCTGGTGGCCGATTCCAAGGGGAACGTGGTGGCGGCCACTCCGAGCGGCTGGTCGGGCGTTTTGGCGGGCGACACGGGCGTCTGGCTTGGTTCGAGGCTCCAGAGCTTCAACACCCAGGCCGGCCATCCCAACGTGATCGAGCCGTTCAAGAGGCCCAGGATCACGCTCACGCCGACGTTGGTGCTCCGGGACGGCAAGCCGTTGATGGCGGTGAGCGTGGCCGGCGGGGACAACCAGGACCAGGTGATCCTGCAACTGCTGCTGAATCGGATCGACTTCGGCCTGGGCGCCTCGGAATCGGTGACAGCCCCGAGGTTCCTGACCGACCACTTCGTCGGCTCGTTCGGCCAGCCCGAGGCGCGGCTGGGCAGCCTGAAGGTCTACCAGGAGCTGGGCGAGGCGACGATCCAGGCCCTCAAGGACCGCGGCCACAAGGTCGAGATCGGCCGCCCGCCGATGGCCGCCGCGCCCACCGTGCTGGCGATCGATCCGAGCTCGGGCAAGTTGGAAGCGGCCGGCGACCCGAAGGCGGGCCGCCATGCGGCGGCCTATTGAGGCTTCGATTCGGAAGGCCGGTCGCGGCCCGATTGCAGGGCGGCGGCCAGCCATCCCCCCATCAGTCCGGCCAGGATGGCCGACAGGGCGTGGCCGATATCCTGGAACGATTCGCCCGAGCGGACGATCTTGAAGGTGCCGCTTGAGGGCTGAGCGACGAGCAAGTCCTGGGATCCATCCGAATCGATATCGATGAAAGCACTTTGTGAGTTCGGGGAGAAGGACGATGGATTCCAGCGTGCTGTGATACCGCTAACTAACTGCAACTGGATAGTCTCGGGATGGGTCGTCGAGTAGAGCGGTTCCAGGAGCGAGGTCGTCACGAGCCGGGGCCTCACGGCCGCCTTCAGGCCGGGGCCGAACGTTAATGCCAGGTATCCCCGCCCGAACGCCGCCGCGCCGGCATAAAAGGCCCGCGGACGGCCCTTGCGATAGACGGCCGCCAGGATGGCCGATCCGCCCAGGGCCAGCGCCCCGGTGAACAGGATCGACGCCGACAGATCGGAACCGTCCCGGAGGGCCGCGAACGCGACGGCGCAGAAGCCGACCAGGATCATCAAGGCCCGGAGCGAGAATCGGGGACGCCTCATGCGGAAGCCTCCGGATTCGGGGCCGGATCGTCGAAGGCCCGGCGGGTCAGAACGCCGCCGACCAGGCCGAACAGCAGGCAGAACAGCGAGTGCCCGACCCTCCGGTAGGACATCGAAGAGTTCAGCGAAAGGTTGCCCAGCATCAGGCCGGCGCCGTCCGAGGGATCAACCGCCATCCAACGGGCGACCGTCGTCGGGCTGTTGGTCGGGGAGTTCCACAGCCGGATACCCTGGGGGGGTGGCCCGAGGGTGAAGGATCCCGACTGCGTTACGAGGGCGAGGTCGTAGGCCAGGCCCTGCACCTGAATCGGGTTGGGATTGGCCGAGGTCTCCTCGGCGATCGTCCGCTCGTACAGCCATTCGAGCACCGGCGTCGTCGCCAGCCGGAGGAGCATGTCCTCCTTCAGGCCCGGCACGAAGCACATCGCGAAATAGGCCCCCCCGCAGATCGCGAACCCGGCCCAGAACCGCCGGCGGCCTCCCCGGGCGAATGCCACGTTGATCGCGGCGACCATCAGGGAGATCACAGCCGCCGTAAACATCAAATTGGCCCAGAGCGGCGAGGGCGTCCGCAGGGCCGCGAATCCGATCCCGCACAGCACGATCGCGCCCAGCAGGCCCGCCAGCGTGAACCGAGGCCGAACGCCCATGATGGTCCCTCCCTCCTTGCCTCGTCGGATCGCGGGGACGCCGGGCCGATGATATACCGACTTGGACGCGGGGCGATACCGGGGGCGTTCCGATCTCGCCCCGCCCGCGTCCATAATGGGGCGACCTTCTGACCCCGCAACCCCTGCCACGGCCCGAGGCGGATGTCCCGACGAACCACGCGCAAGCGGCCGCCCCGACCGGCCCCCAAGATTCCGTCCCCCCCCCGAACCGGCCGGCGAACGGCCCGGATCGCCGGGGCCCTGGCCGGCCTGGTCGCCGTCGGGTTCGTCGCCTGGCTCGCGTTCGGCCGCGGCGAGGACTGGCGGGAGAAGGGCAGGAACGACCTGGCCGAGGGGCGGGCGGCCTCGGCGGAGCGGGCCTGGATCCGCGCCTGCCGCGACCGGCCGTCCGATCCGATCCCCTGGCGGCTCCGGTTGGAACTGCTCCGCCTGGAAGATCGCCGCCCCGAGGCCCGGCAGGTGGGCCGCGAGGCGCTGGCGAGCGTACCGCGATCGGCCCGGCTCGACGTGCTGAAGGCTCTCACGTTGGCCTTGCTGGCCGACGTGCCCGACGACCTGGCGCGGTCGGCCCTCCGGCGGTTCCTGGACGCCGACCCGCTCGACGCCGACGCCCGGGTCGCCTTGCTCCGCCGGATCGCCGCCGACCCCCGACCGGGCGACCCGTCGCCGACCGATCGGCTCGCGGCCCTGGAGGACCTGGCCCGACGCGAATCCCATCACCGGGGGGCCCGCGAGGCGCTGGTGGAGGCGTTGCTCGACATGGGCGACCCCCAGGCCGCCTCGGAACGGCTCGAAGGCTGGCCCGCCGGCGACCGCGACGCCCGGTATGATCGGCTGGCGGGGCGACTGGCCCTGGAGCATCACCGCGACCCGAAGGAGGCCGTCGCGTTGCTCGGGCGGGCCTCGGCGGCCTGGCCGTTCGACTGGTCCACGCGATCGGCCCTGGCGAGGGCCTACATGGCCTCCGGCGATCCCGAGGCCGCCCGCCGCGAGGCCGACGCCGTGGCCCGGCTCCGGGAGATCCTCGACCCCCACACGCTCGGCCCCCGGCTCGACCGCGACCTGGCCCGGCCCGCCGATCCCGAGGCCCGACGCGACCTGGCCGATCTCTGCGAACGGATCGGCCTCGAAGACCTTGCCCGGGCCTGGCGGCCCTGAGATCCGGGCGATAAGGAAACCGCGGATCTCCACGTCCTCCGCCGTGTACGGCCTTCAATACGCCTCGATGATATGCTGGCCGCCGTGCTCGGGGTTGGGGATGAGCCGCTGGTTCCTCGGGTCGACCACGAAGTCCAGCAGTTCCAGCGGCACCTGGCCGATCAGCACCGGCAGATCATCGGCGATCTCGCCCACGTCCATCACGGCTTCCCGATCACCGATCGTCAGGCGGACGGCGCTGAACATCCGCATGGAGACACCCTCGCCGACTCCCCTCGCCGCCCGGGTCCGGAAGTGCTGGAGGCCGAGTTGCTCGATATGACGGGCCGGCAGGAGCAGCATCGTCGCCCCGGTATCGACCAGGGCATCGTCGACGACCAGGGTCCGCACCTGGTCCGCCGGCAGTTGCCCGCTCTCGCGGGCCGCGACATCGACGAAGTTCTCGATCTTCGCCGTGGTCAGCACTTTCGCCATCGTGGCAGAGTCCATCGGAGTTCCTCCCGGCCTTTCGCCCGGGATCCATCGTATCCGCCCGCGGCATCCCCGGGAAACCTGGCCTTCCCTGTCCGGCAGCACGATCGACAAGCGGATCGGCCTCGAAGATCTTGCCCGGGCCTGGCGGCCCTGAGATCCTTGATGAAACCGGTTCAACGACGACCCGAACGCCTTCGACAGGCGGAGTCATCCCGTGGATTTCCTGTGGTTCCTGATCATCGGCATCGCGGCGGGCTGGCTGGCCGGCCGGATCATGAAGGGCGGCGGCTTCGGCCTGGTGGGCGACCTGGTCGTCGGCGTGATCGGCTCGATGATCGGCGGATTCCTGTTCGGCCTGCTGGGGCTGAGCGCCTCGGGCACGATCGGCAGCCTGGTCACGGCCACCGTCGGCGCGATGGCCCTGATCGCCCTGCTCCGGCTCATCAAGAAGCAGGCGTAGGCCCGGCCGAGAGGGCCTCTCGGGCGTCGCCGAGCATGTCGGCGAGGGTCCGCTCGATCGGATAGAGCGGGGCCCACCCGGTCTCGGCCCGGAGCTTGGCCGCATCGGCAAGCAACCGGGGCTGGTCAACCGGGCGGAGCCGCGCCGGATCGACGCGGACCTCGATCGGCACCCTCGCCAGCCCGCGGAGGATTTCCAGGAGATCGGAGAGCTTGCGGTCGAGCCCGGTGCCGACGTTGTAGACCTCTCCGGCGCGGCCCTTCAGGGCCATCAGGCGGTAGGCCCGGGCGATGTCCCGGACGTCGGTGAAGTCGCGGATGACGTCGAGGTTTCCGACCTCGACGGCCTCGCGGCGTCCGGACTCGACCTCGGCGATCTGGCGGGCGAGGCTGGCCAGCACGTATTGCGGCGACTGGCGGGGGCCGGCATGGTTGAACGGCCGGGCGATCAGGGTTTCGGTGCCGTACGACAGGGCGTGCTGGATCCCCAGCAGGTCGGCCGCGGCCTTGCTGGCCGCGTAGGGGTTGTTGGGCCTGAGCGGGCAGGTTTCGGCCACCGGCAGGAATTCGGGCGCCGGGTTGCCGTAGCAGACGCCCGATCCGACCAGGACCACGCGGGGCCCGAGCCCGCCCTTGCGGAGGGCCTCCAGCAGGTTCAACGTGCCGCCCAGGTTCAGGGCCCAGGTGGCCCGCGGATTGCCCAGGCTGGCCTGCGGATTGGCCTGCGCGGCCAGGTGGTAGATCACCTCGGGCCGCTCGCGCGCGAGGCATCCGGCCAGGGCCTCCGGCGGCTCCTCGGCCAGGTTGCACGACGAGAGCCGGACCCGCCGGGCCAGGTGGGCCAGCGACAACGGCCAGACGCCGGTGACCGACAGGCCCGAGACCTCGTCGCCCGAATCCAGCAGGAGTTCCGCCAGGTGGCCCCCGACGAACCCCGAAATGCCCGTCACCAGCGCCCGCATGCCCGCGCCCCATCGCCTTCCGGACCCGTCGGCCAGACCGACCTTGCGTCTTACCGTAGCGTCCGCGGCCCCCGTCGAACAAGGGCGATGGTCGCGCGTCCGCGCGAAGGCGCGGCCATCCCGGGCCTTCCGTGCGGGCGCCGGGCGCGTCACAATGACCTAGGATGGAGGGTCCGGCGGAAACCATCGGCACCCAGCGATCCCCCATCCATGTTCGGACTTCGCACGCAGGCCCCGACGCCGGGGCGGCCCCGATATCGGTGGAATCCGATGCTCACGATCGAGTGCCCGAAGTGCGGTCGCCGCGGCAATATCCCCCCCGACCGTCTGGGTTCACGCCTTCATTGCACGGCCTGCAACGCCGTCATCCACCTGGATCGGACCGGCCAACTGGCCGTGGACGAGTCGGCCGCGACGAACGGCAAGATGGCCGAGGCCGGCCCCGCGAGCCCGCCGGGTGCCGGGAACGTCCGCTTCGCCGAAACCTGGCAGGAAATCCCCAAGGGCCTCAAATGGGCCGTACCCGCGGTGATCGCCCTGGGCCTCCTGATGGGCTGGATCGTGCCCCAGTTCCTCCCCGCGACCGTCGACGAAGCCTACGTGAAGGCGGGCGAATCCGTGCTGCGGGCCGTCGCGTCCAACGATCGGGAGCGGGCCATGGCCCTGGCCGACCCGGCGACCGCGGAGGATGCCGGCCGGTGGTTCGACCTGGTCCGCGAGCGGCTCGAGGCCCGCGACATCGGCCAGGACCTGTTCGTCCATACCACCCCGATCCTGGGGAATGTCGACAAGGACGCCCGCGTCGTGCTGCTGGGAACCCTGGCCAGCCGGATCTCGGAGGACGAACCACCGATGGCGACGAACCTTCATATAAACCGCGTCAAGGGAGGATGGATCCTCGACGGAACCGCAACCCTGAAAGCCGAAGAAGCGGGGGAATCGACCGGCGGGCTGCCCGTGTTGAAGGTGTCGCCCAGCCCGGCACATGCCCAGGGATCGGCGCCGGCAAGCACCCCGGCGACGCGCGGCCCGGTCCCGTGACGCCGCACGGGCGAAGTTAGGGATGCGGGCGAAGTACGGCCGGGCGACTCCCCCGCGACGCCGGCGACCTCCAGGCCGTCGGGCCCGGGAATCGCCCGCAACCCTCGGGGAAGTGGCAGGGATTGGCCCGGAGATCCGCCCCGGCCGGCCGCCCCGCGAACTGGCAACCGCGGCCGGCCCCCGGTAGGATGGGGCCGGATCGGGGTCGATCCGCGCCCTCCCCTGTGACCGCCATCCGACCGCCGGGACATCATGAGTACGAGCGTGACCAGCGATTACCTGGCCCTGGACCTCGGCGCCGAGAGCGGACGCGGCCTGCTCGGCCGGTTCGATGGCGAACGGCTCTCGCTCGAGGAAATCCACCGGTTCCCCAACGGCCCGGTGCGGATGCTCGACACCCTGCACTGGGACCTGCCCAGGCTCCACGACGCCATCCAGGCCAGCATCCGCCAGGCCGTGTCCGCCTCGCCCGGCCTCGACGGCCTGGCGATTGACACATGGGGCGTCGATTTCGGCCTCGTCGGCCGCGGCGACACCCTGCTAGGCAACCCCGTCCACTACCGGGACGCCCGGACCGCCGGCATGCCCGAGGCGGCCTTCCCGCTGGTCCCGAAGTCCCGGATCTACGAGATCACCGGCCTGCAATTCATGCCGTTCAACACGGCCTACCAGTTGCTCGCGATGAAGCGGGCCGGATCGCCCCTGCTCGACGCGGCCGAGAACATGCTGCTCATGCCCGACCTGCTGGGCTGGCTGCTCACCGGCCGCCGGGTCGCCGAGCGGACCAACGCCTCGACCACCCAGCTTTACGACCCGAAGGCCAGGGCCTGGTCGGACGAACTCTGCGAGGGCCTGGGCCTGCCCCGGGCGATCCTCCCCGACCTGGTCGACGCCGGCGACGAGCTGGGCCCGATCCGGCCCTCGCTGGCCGACGACCTGGGCACGCCGCGCGACCTCCGGGTATTGCTCACCGGCACGCACGACACCGCCAGCGCCGTCGCCGCCGTGCCGGCGAAGGGGACCGTCGGCACGAAGCCGGACTGGTGCTACATCAGCTCGGGCACCTGGTCGTTGATGGGCGTGGAAACCCCCGCGCCCATTATTAATGAACACACCTACCGATGGAACTTCACCAACGAGGGCGGCGTCTTCGGCACGACCCGCCTGCTCAAGAACATCATGGGCCTCTGGCTGGTGCAGGAATGCCGGCGGACCTGGCAGAAGGCCGGGCGCGATTACTCGTATGATGCGTTGATCGCGAAGGCCCGCGAGGCCCGGCCGTTCGCCTCGCTGGTGGACCCCGACGACGCCTCGTTCATGACGCCCGGCGACATGCCGGCGAGGCTCGCCGCCTTCTGCAAGAAGACCGGGCAGGCCATCCCGGCCGACGAGGGGGCCTTCGTCCGTTGCGCCCTGGAAAGCCTGGCCCTCCGCTACCGTTGGGCGGTCGACCGGCTGGAAGAGATCATCGGCGGGCCGATCCGGGCGATCCACGTGGTCGGCGGCGGGTCGAGGAACTCGCTGCTGAACCAGTTCACCGCCGACGCCTGCAACCGCCCGGTCCATGCCGGGCCGGTCGAGGCGACGGCGATGGGCAACCTCCTGCTGCAGGCGATCGGCCGGGGCAAGCTCGGCGGCCTGGACGACCTCCGCGACGTGGTGGCCCGATCGTTCCCGGTCGAGACCTTCGAGCCCCGCGACACCGCCGCCTGGGGCGATGCCGCCGGCCGATTCGCCGCGTTCGTGCCGGCCTGAACCGGAACCGGATCAGGGCCGACACGGCGGCGGGATCGAGACGAGTTCGATATCATCGATCCACATCTCGCCGATCTCGGCGCCGGCGATCCGAAAATCGATGTTCAGGTTGGTCGCCTCCGGCCGGTTCGGAAGATCCACTCGACGCGGGTCCACCGGCCGACGACCGGCAGGACCTCGTCTCGGGATCCTTCCGTCAGCGTCCGGTTGAGGCCGGGGGCATCGCGAGATTGCTGGAACCGGGCCCTGTAGTTCCCCTCGGTGCCGCAGGCGATCAGGTACCAGTAGCTCAGCCGCATCCAGGTCGCGGTAGCGGACCGATTGCTCGGCGAGCCTGTACGACGCATTCCCCGGCACCTGGGCGTCGAGGTGCAGGCTATCGGGGCCCGTGATGTAGTAGCGGTTGTCCAAGCCGATCCGCCGGCGGCGTCGCGAACGCGATCACGGGTAGGACGAGGTAACGCTCCTGATCGAGCGGGATCGTATCGCGGAGATCGATCGGCCCCAGATGGATCGTCAGCTCTCGGGAGCCGAGCAGGGGGTCATACGGGCCGTACAGGAAATGGTCGTGTTCGAGCCGGAGCCGTGCACGCAACTCCCGGCCCGGTTCGAGCCGCCAGGGGGCGGGGGCCGGCGGTTCTGTCCTTGTCGCGACGGGCCTTGATGTGGTCCGCCTCGGGAGGGGGCCGTTCGGCCTGATCGGCCGGCCAGACCAGCAGCCGCGCCTTCTCCCGGCATCGGCGGGCCTCATCGCCCGACGGGATGACCTCGGCCACGGCCGTGGAGAACGCGCCGCCCGCCAGGTCGATCGACGAACGCCGGGGGCCTGGTGCGCGGGCACCCCTCGAGCTCGAGACCCAGGACTCGACATGGGCCGAGAGTTCCTCGGGGCCTCGCCGACCAGGCCGAAGGACCTTCGAGCGCAGCCGATAATCGACCTGCCAGTGGCCGCGATCCTGAAGATCGACCGCTCGACCACAACCCAGGAGGGCGCCGGATCTTCGCCGGCAACGGCGGCCGCGGTCGAAATGGCCGCGAAAATCAGGGTGCCCAGGGCCATGCCGCCTCGCGGCGAGGCGGCGATCCCGGTAACAGGGCAGGGGCGGGACGACGGCCGACGGGCAATCATGGGCGGTTCCCCTTCCTGGGCTGGCGCGCCGGCCACCATTCCTCGGCGGCGGGACAACACGGACCGGGCGGCCCAAGGTTGGAGAGAAGCCCGGGCCCGAGCGCGGCGGCCCCTGGGCGGTTCCCTGGCACCCGGTGAATCTTAGGACGGGCGAGCTTCCGGCGATGGTTCCCGATGGATTACGGGGGTCGGTGGGATTGCGGGACGGATGATGCGGGGAATCGGCACGAATCGGCCCGGGCACGGCCCGTCATTCGGGGTCGGCGTCGGCGTCCGAATCGGAATCGGCCTCGATCAGGCCCGGGATGTCGTCGTCGGCGCAGCCGCCGGAGGAAGCGGGAGAGGAAGCGGGAGAGGAACGCCGAGACGGCAAACTGGGTGCTGGCGTTGTCCATGCCCCAGACGCTGGGCGCGGGGCTCGGCCAGTTCGGGGTCCATCTGCACGAAGTAACGGCCATCGACCACGAGCGAGTTGGGCAGGTCCTCCTCGAACCACTGGCGGGCCAGCGCGTTGACGCCCGGCCCGCCGACCGAGATCGTGGGCAGTCGCTGGAGCGGCTCGTCGTGGAGCCAACGGAAATCGGCCACCACCAGGACATGCAACGCCATGCCGTCGACCGGCCGATCGGCGACGGATTGCTCGACCTGCTGCTTGAGGTAGTAGGCCAGCGGTCGATCCATCTCCTCGGCCCGGAGGGTACTCCCCGTCACGATCAGCAAGAGTTTGGGCCGATCGGCCTTGGACATGGGCGAGGGCATCCCGAGGCGGCAGGCGGCGTGAAGGGGGGACGGCTACCTCTTGCGTCCCCCATGCTACTGGCCGATTTTCCCGATCGGCAAGCCGGAATCGGTAGCTCGGCAATTTCGGGCGCCGACGCGGCATCCATCCGCCCGGCTCAGGGGGTTTCGGTCGCCTTCCAGAGGACGACCCGTCGCAGGGCCGCCTCGGCGGCGCGGAACTCGTCCGCGGCTTCGGCCTCGAAGTGCTGGGCCATGGCGTTCTTGCCGGCCAGCGGGATGACGCACCGGAACCGGACGAGGCCGCCGGGCTGTCCCTCGACCCAGTACTGCTTCACGCCCAGGTCCTGCATCCGCCGGCGGACGGCCGCCCAGGAACCCGGGTCGGTCGCGCCCGTCGAGGCGTCCGTGGGGAGGGCCGTGCGGGCGACCGACGGGTCGGAGGTTCGGGCGACCTGGCGTGCCGGGGGCGGTTCGGCCGCAGGCACGGGCAGTGGCAGGGGGGCCGGTTCCTCGTCCGGCGTCGCCGTCGAGACGGCCGCGGCGGGCCGTTCGGCCTCGTGCCGGACGGTCGGCGCGCCACCGATGACCAGATCGGGCACCGGCGCGATAGGCATCGCCGGGTCGTCATCGGCCTGCGCGATCGCGGGCTTGGGCGACGCGGGGGACGGTTCGATCGGGGTCCCGAACAGTTCGGCGAGGTAATCGTGGAACCGATCGCGGGCCCAATCGAGCCCCGGCCCGTTGATCGCCGCGCCCCCGGCGAAGGATGCCGCGACCATCAACAGCACGAGCAGAACCTTGCGCATGGTTGATCGCGGCCTCCTGCCTCGATGTCCGGCATCGCCCGGGCGCAGGCCCGGTTATCGCGGGGGATTGGACCCGAGTTCGGCCGTTCGATCAAGGTCAAACCGCTGATCAGGACCCGCCCAGCCGCCGGCGCAGCTCCTCGATCTCCCCGAGCAACCGCCGATTCTCGGCGGCGGCCTGGTCGGCACGTTCGCGTTCCTGGTCGGCCCGCTGCTGTTGCTGCTCGGCGCGGCGCCGTTCCTGGTCGATGCGTTCGGCTCGGGTCGGCAGGCGTTGGCCGGTTGCGGCGTCGTAGAGGCGGAGCATCTGCCCCTCGCGGCCCAGGTCCAGGCCCAGGGCCTCGCACCGCAGGCGGCCGCCGATCGGGGCGATCCGTTCGTAGGCGTCGCCGGCCAGGCGGAATCCCTGCAGCGACGGCCTGAGGTAGTCCTGGGTCGGGTCGAACAGGAAGTACTCGGGGATCTTCAGGACGTCCCGGTACAGGGCCAGCTTCGTGGCCTGGTCCTTGTCCTTGGTCGTCTTCGAGGTCAGCTCGATGATGACGTCGGGCGGCTTGCCCTCCTGCCAGACGATGTAGTTCAGCCGCTCCGGTTCCTTCGGCACGCCCAGGGTTACGAAAACATCCGGCTCGACGTGCTTCCGTTTGTTCCCCTCCTCATAGAAGAGGAGCATGTCCCCCCCGGCATAGGCCATCGGGTCGCCTTCGAGGCGGTCGCGGAGGGTCTGGATCAGGTCCATCAGCAGGTTAAGGTGGAGGCCCGTCTCGGCCCTCGGCTTGCCGTCGCCCGTGGGGTAGTTGGGGTCGCCGCGGTATTCGTGGACGGGTCTGGGGGCGACGGTGGACATGGGCTGGCCTCCTCCCCGGTTCGACGGGTTGCCGGCGGGCGTCGGATCGGTGATCCTGGGGAATTGTAACGCGGTCGTCGCGGGCGGGCTGCGCCGGAGGTGGCGGGACGTCGTGCCCGGGATTCCCCGTCGAGATTCGCCCCATGCCCGCCGACCCGTCCTTCCTCGACCCGACCGCCCTGGCCCGCTTCGGCCGCCTGGAACTCCTGGCCCGGCTCGTCGTCGAGGGGCTGATGACGGGCCTGCACAAGAGCCCGTTCAAGGGGTTCTCGGTCGAGTTCGCCGAGCATCGCCAGTACGGCCCCGGCGACGAGATCAAGCACATCGACTGGCGATCCTTCGGCAAGACCGATCGCTACTACGTCAAGGAATATGAGGAGGAGACGAATCTCAAGGCCTACCTGGTGGTCGATACGTCGGGCAGCATGGGCTATTCCGGGCGGACGGCGCCGAAGCTCGAATACGCCCGGCGGCTGGCCGCCGCCCTGGCCTACCTGATGATCGGCCAGCGCGACGCCGTCGGCCTGGTGACGTTCGACACGCAACTGCGGTCGATGATCCCCCCCAGGACCGCGCCGGGTCATTTCTCGGTGATCTGCCGGGCCCTGGAGGCCGCCCGGCCCGGCGGCGAGGCCCCCCTGAGCGGTATCCTGGATCGCCTCGCGGAGCGGATCCGGAGGCGCGGGCTAATCATCATCCTGTCCGACGGCTTCGACAGGCTCGATGACCTGACGATGGCCCTCCGGCACCTCCGGCATCGCCATCACGAGGTCCTCTTCTTCCAGGTGCTCGCGCCCGAGGAGGAGGAGTTCCCGTTCCGGCGGCCGACCAAATTCCGCGACCTGGAACGCCCGGGTCACGAGATCGGCGTTGATCCTTCGGCACTGCGGACCGCCTACCTCGAGCAGTTCCAGGCGTTCTGCCGGGGCCTCAAGGACCAGTCGCGGATGATGAAGGCCGACTACCAGCGGGCCTGCACCGCCGATCCCCCCGAACGGGTCCTGATGGAATACCTGGCCGCGCGAGCCGGCAGGGGCGGGGGACGCTAACATGGGCGCCTTTTTGCACCCGGCGATGCTGGTCGGGCTGGCCGGCCTGGCGATCCCGATCGTGATCCACCTGCTCAACCGCCGTCGGCTCGACGTGGTCGATTGGGGCGCCATGCAGTTCCTCGAACTCGGCAGGCGGGCCAGGCGTCGGTTCGAGCTGACCGAAGCCCTGCTGATGGCCGCCCGGATGCTGCTGCTCGCCCTGGTAGCCCTGGCCCTGGCCCGGCCGTTCCTGGCGCCCCGGGCGATGGCCGGCTCCCCGGCGGCCGGGTCGTCGGCCGCCGGAGGGCGCCGCGACCTCGTGCTGATCCTGGACGATTCGGCCAGCATGGGCCGTCGGGGCGGCGACGACGCGACGCCCCGGCAAAGGGCCATCGACTTCGCCGGCCGGCTGATCCGCAACCTGCCCGAAGGCAGCTCGGTCGCCCTCCTGCTGGCCCGCGACCGGGCCCGTCCCTTGCTCGACGCGCCCAGTTTCGATCCGCGGAAGGTGATCACCGGCCTGGAGCGCTCGATCCCCGGCCGAGGCTCCGGCGACCTGCCCGCCGCGTTGAACGAGGCATTCCGCCTGCTCGAATCGGCCGAGAACCCCAATCCCGCCCGCGACGTCGTGATCCTGACCGACGGCCAGCGGTTCGCCTGGCGGCCCGGCGAGGCGGCCCGCTGGGGCTTGCTGCGGGAGATTTGGGCCCGGTCGGCCTCGAAGCCGGGCCTCGGGGCCGTCCTCTTCCCGCCCGGCCCCGCCGCGATCGATTCGGCCGATTTCCGGGCGTCCTCGCCGGAGCCCAGCCGCGATCGCGTGGCCCCCGGATTGGCGGTCTCGGCCCGCGCCGAGGTCGTGAACGACGGGCCCGGTTCGGCCGCCCGGGCCGCGGAATGGCTGGTGGACGGCCGGGTCGTCTCGACCGAGGTGATCGGCCCCCTGTCGGCCGGCGGCAAGGCCGTCTCGCGATTCCACCAGTCCCCGGCGGAGCCCGGCTCCCACGTCCTGACATTCCGGCCGGCGCCCGACGATGCCGACCCGCAACCGGCCGACGACGAGGCGAGCCGGCCCATCGAGCGCGCCGCCCACGGCGTGCTCCTGGTCGAAGGGGAGCCGGGGCGGCAACCGCTCGGCGGGCGACCGACTTCCTCCGGGCCGCCCTGCCGCCGGCCGACGCGGAGGCGGCCCAGGCCGAGGTGACGACCGTGCGCGCCGAGGCGTTCGCTCCCGGCCAGCTGCGCGATGTCCGTGTCCTGGTGCTGGCCAACGTCGCCAGGCTCGACGCGCAGCAGTCCTCGGCCGTGGGCGCGTTCGCCTCCCGGGGCGGCGGCGTGCTGTTCGTCCCGGGGGCCCGCTGCGACATCGAATCGTACAACGGCACCGCGACGAGGCCGGGCCAGGGATGGATGCCGGCCGCCCTGGGCCCCTGGCAAGGCGATCTCCGACGCCGCCAGGACGTCGCCCGGCCGTCGCCGCCCACGTTCGCCGGGGGCCTGCTCGCCCCGTTCGCCGACGGGGACGCCCCGCCCCTGGCCGATGCCCGGTTGTTCGCCTTCCTCAAGCTGGAGCCGGGCTCGTCGGCCTCCGTACCCGGGAGGCTCGATTCGGGCGACCCCTGGATCGTCGAGCGGCCCTACGGCAAGGGGCGGGTGGCGATCGTCGCCGGCCCGCTCGACGCCGGCGGCGGCACCTTGCCGGTGAACCCGGATTTCGTGCCGCTGGTCAACGAACTGATCGGCCGCCTCGGCGACGCCGGCTCCCGGCGGGTCGTCGGGGCGGGCGAACCGATCGCCGTCGCCCTGCCGTCGATGCCGCCCGAGGGGTTGAAGGAAATCCCCGTGACGCGACCCGACGGCTCCGAGGCCGCCGCCGAAATCGCCCGGGGCGACGGCCGGGCCGAGGCCCGCTTCGCCGATACCGCCGAACCGGGGATTTACCGGTTCGATCCGCCCTCGGGGGCGATCCACGTCGCCGTGACCGCCGACGTCCGCGAGGCCGATCCCTCGCCGCTCGAACCGGCCGAGGCCGCGAAGCTCGCCGAGGGATGGCCGTTCACGATCCGCGAGCAGGCCGACGCCGATCCGTCGAACTTCTGGGGCGGCGAGGCCGGCGCCTCCCGGCGCGAGCTATGGCGATGGCTGGTCCTGGGGGCGCTCGCCGGCCTTTGCATGGAGGTGGTGCTCACCCGCCGATTATCCCGGCAACGCGGCCTGGTCGCCGAGGTCGCTTGATGGATGCCGAACGCCACCTTTTCCCGGTCGTCCGCAAGGGCAAGTGGGGGGCTATCGACTCCCGCGGCGAGGTCGTCATCGAGCCTCGCTACGAGGGCCTCTGGAACCTCTCCGGGGGCCTCCTCGGCTTCAGCGACGGCCGACGGGGTGGCCTGATGGATACGGCCGGCCGGGTCGTACGCGATCAGGGGCCTTACGACGAGATCCGCGAGTTCCGCCAGGGCCGGGCCGTCGTCCGCCTCGGCAAGAAGTTCGGCTACATCGATCGCGATTTCCGCGAGGTTGTCCCGCCACGCTTCGATTTCGCCTACGAATTCGGCGACGGCCTGGCCTTCGTCGAGCAGGGAAAGTGGCGGGGATATATCGCCCCCAATGGCGAGACCCTGTTCGAACTGCCGGCGGGGATGCGAGGTGATGTCTTCTCGGGCGGCCGAGCGATGGTGGTCGCCCGCAACAAGAGGGGATACATCGACCGCGCCGGCGAGCTGGTCATCCCGACCCGCTTCGTTGATGGCCGCCGGTTCAGCGAAGGCTCGGCAGCGGTCTCGTTGAGCCTCGGGCAGGAGGGAAGGGTGGGCTTCATCGACGAACGCGGCGAGTTCGTGTTCGAGCCGGATCTTTAAGGAGGTCGGCGACTTCTCCGAGGGACTCGCTTCGGCCACGCTGGAATGGCCCGACTACGATCGCGAGGAAGTCCCCCGGCATGGATACATCGGGCGGCGCGGCGAATGGCTCATCGAGCCGCGGTTTGAAATGGCCGACACCTTCGCGGACGGGCGGGCGCCCGTCTCGACGCGCCGGAAGTTCACCGACCCGCCCCACGACTGCTGGGGCGTAATCGATACGGAAGGCCGATTCGTGCTCGAGCCGCGATTCCACCTGATCTTCCCGTACGAGCACGGCCTGGCCCAGGTGGCCGATCGCAAGGATCGGCGGGGCTACATCAACCGCGATGGCGACGTCGTGTGGGCGCCCTCGGCGTGAGGGATGACCTCAGGCGTCCCCTTTGGCGTAGTCGTCCGGGTCGCGCCGGACGTGATGATAGACGTACGCCTGGACCCCGCGCGACGCCCCGGGGGGATGGATCAGGTCGCGGGCCCAGGCGGGATTGTCCTGCATCTTGGCCAGGACGACTCCTTCGATCTCGTCGTGGACGTCGCGGTGGTTGACCGTCACGTTCCGGCCGACCCGGCGCCGGACCTCCTGGGTCACGTCGTACAGGGTGAACTGCTTCAGGTCGTCGAAGAATTCTTGCACGACCGACGCGATCTCGGAGCTGATCTGCCGTGAGGACATGGCCGGGCCCCCTGCGGATGGGACGGGTCAGGACGCCTTGAACTCGATGAGGTAGCGCATCTGGTGCTGGGGGCTCTCGTAGATGATCCATTCGTTGGCGAGCAGGTGGCCGCCCCACGACCTGGTCACGCCCTGCTTGCCGAAGACGCAGTGGTGGCCGTCGGGCGGGGCGGTGAAGCCGTGGGCTTCCTTGGCCAGGTGCGGGCTGCCGGCGATCACGTCGGCCGCGAACATGAACGCATGCCTTCCCTTCACGCCGCCCGCTCCCGACGAGTAGAACCCGGAGCCCAGAGAGGTGTACTGCGCCGACTTCTTCCAGTCGTCGGCCCAGTAGATCCCGCCGCCGAACATCGCCCCATTGATCACCACGCCGACGAGCTGCTTGGGCAGCCGGAGCCGTTCCCGCAGGATCCCCGGGACGTTCACCGAGCGCGTGCCGTGGAAGCCGAGGAAGACGTGGGCCTTCTGGTACGCCTTGCGATCGGCCGGCGACAGGTCGGGGCGTTCGTCGGGCTGGTGGAGCGGCCGTTCGGCGACCGCCTTCACCTTGACCTCGCCCAACCGCTTCTTGAACGGCCCCGACTGGTCCTTCTGCTCCACCAGCCAGGCGTTGACGATCTCCATCCCCTTGATGTTACCGTGCTTGTTCTGGGTCGCGTTGGGCCACCAGTTGCGGAGGAACTTGCCGGTCGCCGATTCGGGCGCCAGCCATTCCATGCGGATATTCATGCCCTGGTACGGGTCGGGCTCGGCGCGCGGGCCCTGCGACTCTTCGGCATAAAGGGCCGACTCGAAAGCGTCGAGGTCCTGCTGCCACTGGAGGATGTTCGATGCCGACAGGATCCACAGCTCCGGCGCGGCATTGCGCGGCTTGTGGCGGGGGATGCGTTTATAAACCTCCCCGGTGATCGTCCGCAGTTCGGCGTCGTTCGCCTGGTCCTTGGCCTCGCCGCCGACCGCCTTCACGCGCTTGAGTGCCTCGGTAAGCAGGGTCCGGGCGTCATCGATCGACCGTTGGGTCGGCAGGCTGGCGTCGGCCATGCTGGTCCGGGTGTACTCGATCGTCGCGAGCCGGAGGTCGCGGAGCAGGGCGGATGTCTGGGGATCGACCTGGACCTTCGGCTTGGCCTTCCCCTTCGCCTTCTCCGGGGCCTCGGGCTTCGCGGTCTCGGCGGCGGGTTGGGGCTTGGCCCCTTCATTCACGGTAATCGTCCGGGCGTCGGGGAGGCCGGTGACGCGCTTGGCCAGCGATCGGACGAGGTAGCAGTCCTTGCCCGGCTTGGGGGCGAGGGTCTTGAGACCGGCGACCTCGGTCCAGACGCCCCGCTTGTCGTTCTTCTCGTGCATCTGGCGGGCGAAGATGGCCTGCGCCGCCTCCTTCGTGTCGGCCCCCTCGAACTGGAACTGCGGGGAGCCCACGCCGGTCCGGCCGAACTCGAAGTAGGCGTACCACGCCTTGTCCTTGCGCGACTGGACGACGGCGCCGTGGTAATACTTGTTCGAGTCCTTGTCGTCCTGGCTGAAGAAGCCGAGGTCGGCGATCATGCAGCCCTCGAACTCGCCATCATGGGTGGCGGGCGGCCCGAAGCACTGGAAGTCGTCCGGCCCATGGCCGGGGGGGAACGTCGATCTCGCGAGCTTGGCCATCTCCCGCCCTCGCCCCATCATGTCCGCACGACGACTCGGTGTGAGACCTCGATGATCGGGCAGTCGGGGTAGCCTGTCCAGGGCCGAGTTCGCCCGGATTCGCCCCACGCGGTACAATCGGCGCGGTATCACCAGGCGAACCGGGGAGGAGGCCCGCATGTCCACCGTCGCCCCCAAGACCGTCCAGGAATACCGAGGCGACCCCAATTACCCCACGGGCGACGGCGAGCCGATGGCCGAGACGGACGTCCACCTGACCCTCCTGATGGACCTGATCCAGACGCTCCGCGACCGCCTCGAAGCCGACCCGATGGCCTATGCCGCGGGGGACATGCTCCTCTTCTACGAGGAAGGGGACAAGCGCAAGCACGTCGCCCCCGACATCTTCGTCACCCTCGGCGTCCCCAAGGAGCCGATGCGGCTGAACTACATCCTCTGGCAGGAGGGCAAGCCACCCGACGTCATCATCGAGCTGACCTCGAAGACGACCAAGGACAAGGACCAGGCCACGAAGCTGGCCCTGTACCGCGACGTCCTGAAGGTCCCCGAGTACTTCCTGTTCGACCCGACCCAGGACTACCTCAGGCCGTCGTTGCAGGGCTACCGCCTGGCCGGCGACGACTACGAGCCGATCCGGCAGATCCACGGCCGCATCCGCTGCGACGGGTTGGGCCTGGACCTGGGCCGCGAGGGGCAGATGCTCCGACTCTACGACGCCGCGACCGGCCATCGTCTGCCGACCCGCGCCGAACGCATCGATGAGGAGCGGCAGCGAGCCGAACACGAGCGGCAGCGGGCCGAGCACGAGCGGCAGCGGGCCGAGCACGAGCGGCAGGTTGCCGACCGGGAGCGTCTGCTCACCGGCCAGGAGCGGCAAAGGGCCGAGCAGGAACGGCAGCGAGCCGAGCAGGCCGAGGCCGAAAATCAACGATTGCTCCGAGAGATCGAGCAACTCAGGCGGCGGCTCGACCCGAACGGGACGGCGGGGGACGGGCTCGCTTCGCCCTGAAATGGGCCTTCAGGTCGGGGCGGGCGTCGATTCCAGCAGGTGCGCGATCACGCGGTCGGGGTCGATCCCCCTTCGGCCTCGGCGTGGAATGCCGCCAGCACCCGGTGGCGGAGTACCGGCGGCGCCACGGCGCGGACGTCGGCGATGGTCGCGGACCCGGCCTTCGAGCAGGGCTCGCCCTTCGCCCCCAGGATCAACGACTGGCTCGGCCCGGGGGCCCTGCCCCCCATTGCACGCATTTCTTGACGAACCCGGGCCTCGGCCTGGCTGGGGCGGGTGGCCCGGACCAGGTCACGGGCATAAACGAACACATGTTCGGCGACCGGAACCCTGCGGACCAGGTTTTGGAGGGCGAGGATTTGCCCGGCCGTCAGCGTCATCGCCACCTCGGGGGACCGGTCGCCGGTGGTGGCCTTGGAGGATCTCCAGCTCCTCGGCGGGCGAGGGGTAGGGGACCTTCACGTTGAGCATGGAAGGTCGAGCTGGGCCCCGGGCAGCGGGTAGGTCCCTTCCTGCTCGATCGGGTTCTGCGTGGCCAGGACGAAGAACGGATCCGGGAGCTGTAGGTCCGGCCGGCGGCCGTGACGTGCCGTTCCTGCATCGCTTCGAGGAGGGCCGCCTGCGTCTTGGGGGCGTGCGGTTAATCTCGTCGGCCAGGATGATGTGGCCGAAGATCGGCCCGCGGAGGAACTCGAAGCGACGGCGGCCGGTCTCGGGGTCGTCCTGGAGGATGTCGGTGCCGGTGATGTCCGACGGCATCATGTCGGGCGTGAACTGATCCGGTGGAACGACAGCCCCAGGATCCTCGCCACGGTCCTCACCAGCAGGGTCTTGGCCAGGCCGGGCACGCCGATCAGCAGGACGTGGCCGCGGGCGAACAGGCCGACCAGCAACTGCTCGACCACCTCCTGCTGGCCGACGATCACCTTGGCGATCTCGGCGCGGAGCCGACGGCAGCTCTCGGCGAGCTCGGCCGCGGCGGCGAGGTCGCCGGGGTTGGATTCGGGCGAGGGGGTGGTCATCGCGCTGCTCGGATGCGGGCAAGGTCGCGGCTTTCGCCAGACTGATCGCCTCGCGGGGCGCTGTCGGCGGCCCCGGTCCGGCCCAGGAACCGGGCGATCCGGCGATCGCCTCGTCGACCTCGGCCTCGGTGGTGGTCGCCGAGGCTGAATCGGATCGATGAACGCTGCACCCGGTCGGCACTCCCATCGCGACCAGGCTGGGCGAAGGCCTCGTCGAAGGGCGCAGGCCGAGCCGATCGAGCAGGCGATCCCCGACAGGTCGAGTTGCATCAGCAAGACATCGCCGTCGATGCCGGGGAAGCCCAGGTGCAGGGTCTGCGGCAGGCGAAGTTGGTCCTCGATCGGGCCGTGCCGAGCGACCCGGTCGGGCCCGATTGCGGCCCTCAGGCCGGCCTCCAGGCGATCACGGAGTTGCCTCCAACGCGCCTCGCGATCCCTGGCGGCCTCTTTCCAGAGTTCCAGGGCCTTCGCCAGGCCGACCGCCAGCGCAACCGGCGGCGTCCCCGGGCGGATCCCGCCTTGCTGGCCTCCACCGAACAGCGACGGTTCCAGCCGCGTCCCCCGCCGGACCAGCAGAAGCCCGACGCCGCCCGGCCCGTGGAACTTGTGGGCCGAGGCCGCCAGCGTGGCGACCCCCAGGCCGTGGAAATTGACCGGGATCCGGCCGACCGCCTGGATGGCGTCGGTATGGACGGGCACCCCCTTCGACGCGGCCAGCTCGGCGAGCCGGCCGACCGGCTGGATCGCGCCGGTCTCGTTGTGGGCCAGGATCAAGGTAGCGAGCCGGGTTTCGGGACGAATGGCCCCGGCCAGCACCTCGGCGTCCGCGAGACCGTCTCCCCCGACCCCAGGCCGATCGACCTCGAATCCGGCGGCTTCGAGATGGCGGATCGGGCCCGAGACGGCCGGGTGCTCGATCGGGCTGGCGACGAGGTGCCCCGCGCCGTCGCGTGGCCGGGCCAGGCCGAGCAGGGCGAGGTTGTTGGCCTCGGTCCCCCCCGAGGTGAAGACGACTTCCGAAGGGTCTGCCCCCAGGATCCGGGCCACGGATTCGACGCAATCATTCCAGGCCCTCCGGGCGGCACGGCCCAGGCCGTGCCGGCTCTCGGGGTTGCCGCCGGCGAGCCAGTGGGGCCTCATGGCCTCGATCACGGCCGGGTCGATCGGCGTGGTCGCATTCTGATCGAGGTCGATCATGGCGGCCTTCAATTCAATTCGCGAAGGGGACCGACCAGCCCATGTCCTCGGCGTAGATCGCGAAGGCCACGATCGCGGCAACCACGCCGCCGATGAGCAGGATCTCGACGGCGAACTTCGCCGTGCCGATCTTGCCCAGCAGGACGGCCTTCCGCGCCATGTCCATGCCGGCCGGATCCATCTCGCCGCGTTGCATACGCCTCAGGTCGGAGGCCCCGATCCACCACGCGAACGGGCCGAAGATGCCGAAGACGGCCAGCGCCAGGGTCCCCAGGGCGAATGCGATCCAGACCCGATGCCTCCGGACGCCGGGCGGGCGGCCGATGTTCGTGCCCGTGGACTCGGCGTCGCAGCCGGGGCAGCGGACCGGCTGGCCGACCTGGGGCTCGTCGATCGGCCAGCGGCGTTGGCAGCCGGGGCACTGGGTCAGAACGGCCATTTCCCGAGCCCGCCCGGTTCAGAAGGATCGCAGCATCAGGACCAGCCCGAACAGGATCACGGCCAGGCCCACCAGGTAGTACGCGCCCGCCAGCATCGCCACGCCCATCACCATCAGCACGAAGCCGACGATCCCCACGGTCACCCGCCCCGCGGCCTCGACCGCGCGGCCGATCGCTCGGAACGGCCAGAGCAGCGCATCCCAGATCGCCAGGAGCATGGAGGGCCTCGGCCGGACGTGGCTCGCCTTCGGGACCGTCGTGCCCATACGATTTCATCGTACGGACAAGTCCCGGCACCGACAACAGGAACCGGGCCGCTCGAATAACGATGGGACCGGCCGAGTCCCCCCATCCACGGCGAACATCCCCCGAGGATCTCCCCACCATGATCGACGGCCACCATGTCCCGGAACGATTCGCGATGCGATGCATGGAAATTCGCGGCGGGTACCGGTCGGTCGAGGAAGCATTCGAGACGCCCGGCCTCGATGTGTGGCTTTATAGCCGGCCCTACGGGGGGGACGACGGCGGCGGCGAC